>CACYXE010000021.1 GCA_902778275.1 Oscillospiraceae bacterium | reverse complement strand
TGAAGGCATCTAAGCGTGAAACTCCCCCTAAGATAAGATCTCCCATCCATTAGGAGTAAGGGCCGAAGAAGACTACTTCGTTGATAGGCCGGCGGTGTACGCATGGTAACATGTTCAGCCAACCGGTACTAATAGCCCGAGGGCTTGACCTACAAAACTATGCAGGCAAACCTTGCTCCCCCTCCTCTGTTTGGTTTTCAGGGTACAGTCCCTGAATAAAGTTGGTGTTTTTAACGGTGAGGGGTCCACCTGTTCCCATTCCGAACACAGAAGTTAAGCTCACCAGTGCCGACAATACTTGTCTGGAGACGGACCGGGAAGATAGGTCAATGCCAACACAGCGCCGCTCTTTTGAGCGGCGCTGCTTTTTTAAATGGTTTTTTAAAAGAGAAGTCCTTTGAATAGGACTTCTCTTTTGCGGGATAATATGGTACACTATCGGCAGGCGCAGAGCCGCATAATACGGCGGATGATGCGATCTCATACCGAAAGAGCTTCCGCCGTACGGAAATATTACACCAGTTGAAAGGAGAATACGATCATGGCGAATAAATATGCCGGCACCAAGACTGAGAAAAACCTGTGGGAGGCCTTTGCCGGGGAGTCCCAGGCCCGCAACAAATATACCTACTTTGCTTCCGTAGCCAAGAAGGCGGGTTACGAGCAGATCTCCGCGATCTTTCTGAAGACCGCAGAGAACGAGAAGGAACATGCCAAGCTGTGGTTCAAGGAGCTGGGCGAACTGGGCAGCACCGAGGAAAACCTGCTGCACGCGGCCGAGGGCGAAAACTTCGAGTGGACCGATATGTATGAGCGCATGGCCAGGGAGGCTGAGGAAGAGGGCTTCCCCGAGTTGGCGGAGAAATTCCGCGGCGTGGGCGCTATCGAGAAGCATCACGAGGAGCGCTATCGCAAGCTGCTGGCCAATGTGGAGGCCAAGGAAGTCTTTGAAAAGAGCGGCGTAAAGGTTTGGGAATGCCGCAACTGCGGCCACCTGGTCGTTGGCACCAAGGCCCCGGAGGTATGCCCCGTCTGCAATCACCCCCAGGCCTATTTCGAGCTCAGAGAAGAGAATTATTGATAAACGGAAAAGCGAGCGCCCGGAGGCAACTCCGGGCGCTTTCTGCATCATTCGTCTTTTTTCTTCCCCATTTTCTTGGCGTACGCGAACATCCAGACCACGATCACCACCAGGGCGACGACTACCACCACACCCAGGATCACATTGCCCAGAGCGCTGACCATACTGATGGCGCCGGTGATCAGCTTGAACAAAACGGAAACGCAGATAATGACCACGGCGGCCAGTACGACCAAACGGGAAACATCTTTGGTTGTCATGAAAAAACCTCCTTATCCGATAACCGGTCCCAGGCGGGACAGTACTTCCGTGAAATAGGGCGGCAGCGGCGTGACCAGCCGGACAGACTGGCCGCTGCGGGGATGGATGAATTTCAATTCCCGGGCGTGCAGGCACTGCCCCTCCAGCCCCTTTTCCGGCGAGGGCGCCCCATAGGTGAAATCCCCCAGCAGAGGATGGCTGATGCTGGCCATATGCACCCGGATCTGATGGGTACGCCCGGTCTCAAGCCGACAGCGCACATGGGTATAACCCTGGTAGCGCGCCAGCACTTCCCAGTGAGTGACCGCCGGGCGGGCGTTTTTTTCGGTGACGGCCATGCGCTTGCGGTCCGTGGGATGGCGGCCGATGGGCCGGTCTATCGTGCCGCGGTCTTCCCGGAAGCCGCCCCGGACCACGGCCTCGTAAATCCGGGAGAGGCTGCGGTCCGCCAGTTGGGCGGACAGGGCCTGATGGGCAAAATCGTTTTTGGCCGCGATCAGCAGCCCGGAGGTGTCCTTGTCGATCCGATGTACGATGCCGGGCCGTCTCTCCCCGCCGATGCCGGAGAGAGTGTCCCCGCAGTGAAAGAGCAGGGCGTTGACCAGGGTCCCGTCCGGGTGGCCGGGGGCCGGATGGACCACTATGCCCCGGGGCTTGTTGACGACGATCACATCGCTGTCTTCAAAGACCACATCCAGGGGCAGATCCTGCGCAAGCAGCGGGAGATCTTCCGCTGCGGGCAGCGTCACATCAAAGCGGTCCCCCGCGATGCAGCGGTAATTCTTCCGCACGGCAGCCCCGTCCATACGCACAAGGCCGCTTTCCAGCAGACGCTGGGCCTGGCTGCGGGACAAACCCTCTATATTGCGCGCAAGGAGAGCGTCGATCCTGTCGCCGCTCTCCTCTGCTGTGATCAGAAGTTGATCTTCTTCCATTTTATTATTTGAATTCCGCCAGGATGTCGTCCAGAGAGAAATCCTCCTCCGCAGCGACAGGCGCAGGCTTCTTGGCGGGGGCCTGCGGCTTGGGCGCGGCAGGCTTGGCGGCGGGAGCCGCGGGCCTGACAGCAGACTGTGTGGTCGGAACGCTGGCTGCGGGCGTGACAGGCGTCTGGGTCCGGCCTGTGCGGCGCGGAGACTGGGCAGGCTTACGCCTGGCGGCAGCGGCAGCGGCCTCCTCCGCTCTCTTGCGGGCGGCTTCCGCTTCGGCCTGGGCCTGGAGATAAGCCTCCTCCGCACGCTCCTTGCGGGACTTGCGGGCCGGACGGGCGGGCGCAGCCTCCTCTTCCTCCTCCGCGGCGCGTTCCTTACGGGACTTGCGAGCCGGACGGACAGGCTCTTCCTCCTCGTCCTCCTCGTCTTCGTCATAGCGCGCGGCCTTTTTGGCCTTGCGGGCTTCCCGCTTCTGAACCTTTTTGGCCCTGCGGGCGGCGCGGAGATCTTCTTCGTCCTCGTAATCGTCTTCCTCGTCGTCCTCCAGGGAGAACTCATCTTCATAATCGTCGTAGACGGTCCTGCGTTCAAACAGGACGGCCAGGACGAACAGAATGGCAAAGACCGTGATAAAGATGTCCGCCACGTTGAAGATGGGGAAGTTGAACAGCTCGCATTTGAACATGTCCTGCACGTAGCCATAGATCACACGGTCGATGCAGTTGCCCAGACCGCCGGCGGTGACCAGGACCAGGCACCAGCGGGCGAACTTCCCGGAAATGAACTTGGTGGCCAGCGCGATGATGACCGCGACGATGAAGACGCCGGTGATGATGATGAAGGGGATGCGGGCATTGCTCCCGGCCAGGAAGCTGAAGGCCGCGCCGTCGTTGTGAACGTTCACAAGACTGAGGATCCCGGGAATAAAGGCCTCACCGGTGGACTCCGGGTTGATGGCACCGGAGACCCAGTACTTCACCCACTGGTCAACGATGACGACCAACAGGCCAACGATTGCATATAACATAGAAATCTCCTCTCTGCCGCGGGCACAGCCGCAGCGCGGGATTTTTCAACACCGGGGACCCGGCGTTGTGTGCATACTACAGGGCCGGAAACTTACAGCCTGGCGACCACCGCCGCGCAGCGGGGGCAAAGTCCGGTCTCGGGATCGGCCTGCTCGGAATGCATCCAGCAGCGGGGGCACTTCACACCGGGGGCCTCCACCACGGAGACGGTCAGGCCCGCGCAGTTGGAGCCCTGGCCCACTGCGGCGGCCTCGCCCTGGGGCTCATCCTCGGCGATGAGGCACTTGGACACGATGAACAGCTCCGCCAGGTTCATGTCGGAAACGCTCTTGACCAAGGCACGGGAAGCGTCGTCAGTGGGATAGAGGGTGACGGCGGCCTCCAGAGGCTTGCCGATGCGCTTGGAAGCGCGGGCCGTCTCCAGCACGCCGTTGACGTCGTTGCGCAGCTTGATGAGATCGTCCCAGCGAGCCAGCGCCTCAGGGCTCAGCTCGTAGGCGTCGAAGGGCTGATTCATGCAGTTGAGCACCACGTTGCGCACATCGTCTCCCTCACGGTGAGGCATGGCCAGCCAGATCTCATCGCAGGTGAAAGCCAGGATCGGTGCGAACAGCTTGGTCATGGTATCCAGGATCAGGTACAGGGCAGTCTGGGCGCTGCGGCGCTTGAGACCGTTCTTCTCCTCGCAGTAGAGGCGATCCTTGATGATGTCCAGGTAGAAGCTGCTCAGCTCCACCACGCAGAAGTCGTTGATCAGATGGGAGACCACGTGGAACTCATAATCCTTGTAGGCGTCCTCCGCCTTGCGGATCAGGGTATTGAGCTTGGTGATGGCCCAACGGTCCAGCTCCTCCATATCCTCGGGCTTGACCAGGTCGTTGGCGTCGAAGCCGTCCAGGTTGCCCAGGCAGTAGCGCGCGGTGTTGCGGAACTTCAGATAGTTTTGACTCAGCTGCTTGAAGATCTCCTTGGAGCAGCGGACATCTACGTGATAGTCGGCGGAGCCCGCCCACAGACGGAGCAGATCCGCACCGAACTCCTGGATGATCTCCGAGGGATCCATACCGTTGCCCAGAGACTTGTGCATGGCTTTGCCCTCGCCGTCCACGGTCCAGCCGTGGGTCAGGCATTCCCGGTAGGGCGCGCCCTTACCCAGGGCGCCCACAGCCACCAGCAGAGAAGACTGGAACCAGCCGCGATACTGGTCGCCGCCCTCGATATACATGGTGGAGGGCCAGAAGCCCTGATCCCGCTGCATAGCGGCGAAATGGGTGGAGCCGGAATCGAACCAGCCGTCCAGGGTGTCGGTCTCCTGGGTGAAGTGCTTGCCGCCGCAGTGGGGGCAGGTGAAGCCTTCCGGCAGGATGTCGGCGGCGGTGCGGTCGAACCAGGCGTTGCTGCCTTCCTTTTCAAAGAGCTGGGCCACGGCCTCGATGCTCTCCTCGGTGCAGACGGGCTTGCCGCAGTCATCGCAGTAGAACACGGGGATGGGCAGACCCCAGCGGCGCTGGCGGGAGATGCACCAGTCGCTGCGCTCACGGATCATGGCGCCCATGCGCTCCTTGCCCCAGGCGGGCAGCCAGCGCACGTTCTCACAGGCCTGGATGGCCTCGTCTTTAAAGGAATCCACCGAGCAGAACCACTGCGGGGTGGCCCGGAAGATGATGGGCTTTTTGCAGCGCCAGCAGTGGGGATAGCTGTGGATCACGTCCTCGCTGGCGAAGAGCATGCCGCTCTCCTTCATGTCGGCCATGATAACGGGGTTGGACTCCTCGGTGCCCAGACCCGCGTACTTGCCGGCGTACTCGGTGTGACGGCCCTGGTCGTCCACAGGCACGACCATCTCGGTGCCGTAGCGCAAGCAGGTCACATAGTCGTCCGCGCCGAAGCCGGGGGCGGTATGGACGCAGCCGGTACCGGAATCCATGGTGACATAGTCCGCCAGCATCAGCAGACTGGTCTTGGGCAGGAAGGGATGATCGGCCAGCATGTACTCGAAGAAGGAGCCCTCGTGGGTCTCCACGATCTCATACTCACGGACGCCGCCCACAGCCATGACCTGCTCCACCAGGACCTCGGCCACGATGTACATCTCACCGTTGGGGACCTTGACGATGGCATAGCTGTCCTTGGGGCTCAGGGTGATGCCCAGGTTGCCGGGCAGGGTCCAGGTGGTGGTAGTCCAGATCAAGAAGAAGAGCTTGCTCTTGTCCAGATGGGAAAGCCTGCCCTTGTCGTCGTTCATGGGGAACTTCACATAGACCGTGGTGACCGGATCGTCGTGATACTCGATCTCGGCCTCGGCCAGGGCGGTCTCGTCATGGGCGCACCAGTAGACCGGCTTCAGGCCCTTGTAGATGTGACCGTTCCGGTACATCATGCCGAAGATGCGAACCTCGTCGGCCTCGAAGCCCTGGTTCATGGTCAGGTAGGGATGCTCCCAGTCGCCCACCACGCCCAGACGCTTGAAGCCGTCCATCTGGCGCTGGATATACTTCTCCGCGTAAGCCTTGCAGGCAGAGCGGAAGTCGGCCACGCTCAGGGTCTTGTGGATACGGCCCTGCTCCTTGATGATGGCGCTTTCGATGGGCATGCCGTGGTTGTCCCAGCCGGGGATGTAAGGCACATGGTAGCCCCGCATCATGTAAGAGCGGTTGATGAAATCCTTCAGGGATTTATTCAGGGCGTGACCCATGTGGATATCGCCGTTGGAGAAGGGAGGGCCGTCATGGAGGTTAAAAAGAGGCAGACCCTCGCTCTTTTTCAGGTGCTCGTTGTAAACGTCCAGCTCTTCCCAATGCTTGAGCATGTCCGGCTCCCGTTTTGGGAGACCGGCCCGCATGGGAAAGTCGGTTTTCGGTAAGTTTAAGGTGGCGTTAAAATCCTTTGACATGATTCTGTCTCCTACTGTTTTGTGGAATATCTGCGGTTCCTGAGGGCAGGAAAAGGCCGGGATCCCGGCCTTAAAAAATCCCTCAAAATACCAAACAGCGGGGCGCGCGCAGCTGCGCTCGCCCCGTGGTGTTATGAACGGTCAGGCCTCAGACCGTGAAAGGCTGCGTGCTCTCAAAGCTCTTGAGCACGTCGTCCACTGTCTCCTCTGCGGGGGTCACGTCGATATTGAAAGCGGGATCGGGCTGGTAATTGGCCACGTTGCTCTCAATGCTGCGGATCGCCTCATCGACAGTATCGGCGGCGGGAGCTGCATAGGCTTGCGCATCGGGAAGGAGCTCCCCGCTGATCGTATCCAGGTTCTGCAGCTGCTGATTGCACAGGGCACGGATCCCTTCAAAGAACTTGGCGGTAGCGGCCTTGGCGTCAGCCAGACGGCGCTCTTCAATAGCGGTCGCTTCCTGAATGGAGCCGACTTTGGCCTTGACCTGCTCGTCAGCCTCGGCGAGCATGGCGCTGGCACGCTGACGGGCTTCGTTCTCGATCTGGACCGCCAGCTTCTGAGCAGACAAAATCGCCATGTTCAGCGCTTCCTCATTGGCGCGGTACTCCTCGATCTTGTCTACGAGGACCTTCATCTTGCTCTTGAGAACGGCGTTCTCCTTCTGAGAAGCGGCGACGTCGTCCGCCAGCTCTTCCAGAAAATCGTCTACAGAAGAAGCTTCGTAGGCGTTGCCCAGGCGGGACTTTTCAAATGCCTTTTCGCGAATGTCCTGTGCGGTAATCATATCATAAATCCACCTTTCAAAGATTTCTGTATCTGCAAAATTATAAGTACTGGCCGTCGCTGTCGGGCTGCTCGCTCTGCGCGCCCACGATGTCCACATTTTGCGGGGTGACGAAATAGGTCTTCGCGGAGATGGGCGTGATCTTGCCCTGCAGGGCGTAGGCGATGCCGGACAGGAAGTCCAGCAGGCGTCGGGCGTTCTCCGTGGGGACGCCCTCCAGCGTCATGACAACGCTGCGGCCCTGGTTGAGCTGGTTGACCAAGTCCCCTGCTTCGTCAAAGGTCTTGGGGTTGAAGAGGATCACCTGCGTCTCGGTGCCGCCCCAATCCACCGTGCGTTCCCGGTGCGGCTTGGCCTTGCCGGCCTTCTTGGAGCCGCGGCCGCTGAAGATGCCGCCCCCCTCGCCCTGGGTCTTGGCGGGCTTCTTAGGGGCGCCGGCCGGCTCCGGCTTGCCGCCGGTTTCCGCGCCGAAGGTGTTCTCAAGGACCATCTGGGCCTCGCTGGGTTGTGTGGATTGACTGAGACTGTCGTCGGCGTCATCGTAAAAATCGTCTTCCTCGTCTATTGGCTGTGTAAGTTTTCTCAGTTCATCCAGGAACCCCATGTTCTGGCCTCCAAGCTATAATGTGCAGCGGAATAAATCTATATCCAATACGCGTTATTTCGAATAATCTCGCGCGCCAAAAATCGCAGTCCCGACCCGGACCAGATTGGCGCCGCAGGCAACCGCCTCGGTATAATCGCCGGACATGCCCATGGACAAAAAATCCATAGATACATTATCGTATTTTTTTTCGCCATTGTCAACAAAAAGCTTTTCCATTCGACAAAAAAATGGCCGGTTTTCTTCGGGGAAAGCACAGATGGGAGGAATTGCCATCAGTCCGCGGACCCGCAGTCCGGGCAAAGTGGAAACATATTCCAACACCCCGGGGATCTCCTCCGGCCGAAAACCGGATTTGGAGGCTTCCTCGCCGATGTTTACCTCCAGCAGCACGTCCTGTACCAGGCCCCGGTTGAGCGCCGTGCGGGAAATGACCTCCAGCAGCTCCCTGCTGTCCGCCCCGTGGATCAGGGAAGCCAGCCCCACCACCTGCTTGACCTTGTTCTTCTGCAGGTGGCCGATAAAATGCAGCGGCGCGCCCTCGTAAGCGCCCTGCCTGTTTTTCTCCAGCATCTCCTGCACCCGGTTTTCCCCGCAGATATCCACACCCGCGGCGATGGCCTGGCGCACCCGGTCCGCGTCGTTCATTTTGGTGGCGGCCACCAGCTGCACGGAGGCCGGGTCCCGGCCCGCGGCGACGGCGGCGGCGCGGATCCCGGCTTTTACCGCGGCTACGTTTTCGGCGATACTCATAGTTTATCCTTCTTTCTCTTGATTAAGCAGCGCTTCCCGAAAAAGAAGCAGCTGCGCGTCACATTTGCGCAGGGAGAGACAATCTTCTCCGCCCTCGGTCAGGCGCAGCAGGACCGCGCGCCGGCCGCCGGATGCTTCGCTGACGGAAAGCAGGCGGGCGGGCAGCGCCCGGTCGAGCCCCTGAAAGCGGAGCAGACAGCGGCCGCCGGGGGCGAGGGGCAGGACGTCCCCGGTCAGTGCGGCGAAGTACCAGTCCGCGCCCGTGACCAGACGGCCGTAAACTCCGGCGCTGTCCCGGGGTTCGGCTGCCAGCAGCGCTTCCGCCGCCGCTACGTCCAGACCGGCGAGGGACTCCGGAGCCAGCCATTCCAGTCCGTCCCAATCGGTGAAAAAGACCGCGGAGCTGTCCGCATACAGGGCCTTGCCCCCAGCCGTTACGGCCAATTCACCGCCGACGGCCAGCCGTTTGCCGTCTGCCGCCGCGACGCGTACCCGGCGGCGGCAGCAGAGCAGCCGCTCCCGCCGGACGGCGACGCCGTGCAGCGTGACCGCCGCGGCGCCTTCCGCTGCGGCCGCGTCGGCGCCCGTGCCCGGAGCGGGCGTCAGCACCCGGTAGAGCCCGGCGCCCAGCCAGGCGCAGAGAGCCAGAAACAGCAGTGTCGCCACGGCGCGCAGAAGGAAGCTGTCCGGACGCTTATGTATCTGCATCCAGACTCAGCGGCTTCGGGGAAACGATGGTGGAGATGGCGTGCTTGTAGATCAGCTGCTGCTTGCCCTCCGATTCCAGCACCACGGTGAAGCCGTCAAAGCCGCGGACGATGCCGCGCATCTGAAAGCCGTTCATCAAGAACATGGTGACCTGGAGCCGGTCCCGGCGGGCCTGGTTGAGGAAAAGATCCTGAAGATTCTGCGATTTCTGCATGTTTGTTTACTCCTTCTATCTTGTAGTGTGTCTGCGCTTGCAGATACACTATGATAGCGCGGAGCAAGCTGCGCTTTCGGTCGAAAAGCGGCGGGAGGCGAGAAGTTCAGTCCAGGTGGAAATACTGCTCCACCCGGCGCAGCGCCTCGTCAAAATCCGGCTCGCCGTCCCAGAGGATCCAAAGCGCGTCGGAGGCGCGCTTGAACCAGGTCAGCTGCCGCTTGGCATAGCGGCGGCTGTTTTGTTTGATCAGATCAGCCGCCGCCTCCCGGGAGATCTCCCCCCGCAGCGCCAGCACGGCCTCCTTGTAGCCGATGGCCTGCATGGCCGTACAGTCGGCGGAAAGGCCCTGGGTCAGCAGCGCCTCCACCTCGTCAAAAAGTCCCGCCCGGATCATGGCGTCCACCCGCCGGTCGATGCGCGCATATAGCGCCGCCCGGTCCCGATAGCTCAGCACGATCCACCCGGCCCGATAGCGGGGCGGTTTGGCACGGGTCTGCCTGTCGTGTTCGGTGATGGTGACGCCGGTGAGCCGGTAGATCTCGATGGCCCGGACGATGCGCCGCCTGTCCGCCGGGTGGAGCCTGGCGGCCCGTTCCGGGTCGAAGGCGGCAAGCTGCGAAAGCATGGCTTCGCCCCCGACACGGTCGTATTCGGCGCTCAGGGCTTCGCGCAGACTGTCGCTGCCCGTGTCCCTTTGGGCAAAATCCCGCCGGGCCAGCAGGGAGTCGATATAAAGGCCCGTGCCGCCTACGATCAGAGGCAGTCTGCCGCGGCTGAGGATCCCGTCGCAGCAGCGCCCGGCTTCCTCCACGTAGCGGGAGACGGAATAGTCCTCCCAGGGCTCCGCCACGTCCAGCATGTGGTGGGGCGCCGCGGCGCGCTCTTCCGCGTCCGCCTTGGCGGTGCCGATGTCCATCCTTCGGTAGACCTGCATGGAATCGGCGGAGACGATCTCTCCGTCATAGCGGCGGGCAAGCTCGATACCCAGGCAGGTCTTGCCCGTGGCGGTCGGGCCCGCGACCACCAGCACCTGGGGCTTTTCGAAGGTATTCATACGATCCGTTTGAACATCTTGTCCAGGTCCCGCCGTGTCAGCACGGCGGAAACGGGTCTGCCGTGGGGGCAGTATTTGACCTGGCCGGAGAGCACCGCGTCCACAAGCCGCTGCAGCTCCTCCTGCCGGGTGTCCCAGCCGGCCTTGATGGCGGCCTTGCAGGCGATGGTCTGCAGGATCTCATCCCGGGCGCCGGCGGCGTCCGGCGCTTTGCCCCGGCGGAGCTTTTCGCAGATCTCCTCCACGGCTCCGGCGGCGTCCGCCGGGTCGATGTCCGCGGGCACGGAACGGACCACGTAGTCGGTATCGCCCAGGGCGTCGATCTCGAAGCCCAGCTCTGCCAGCAGAGCCCCGTTCTGCTCGATCAGCTCCGCGTCCTCCGGGCTCAGCCGCAGCGGCACGGGCGCCAGCAGCGCCTGGGACAGGATCGGATGCTCCAGCTGCTTGAGCCGGTCGAAGTTCATCCGTTCGTGGGCGGCATGCTTGTCGATCAGGATCAGCGACTCGCCCTGCTCCACCAGAATGTAAGTCTTCATGGCCTCCCCCAGTATTTTGTGGTCGGGGACGGTCAGGCTTTCAACATTTTGAACATCTTTTTCAACACCATATCCGGAAGATATGGGCGCGGGGCTTGTCATATCAGCTGCTTTGGACTCGAAAACCGCCGGTTTCGGGCGGGGCAGATCCATGCGGGTCTGGTAAGGGATGCTGTCGCTGCGAAAGCGCAGGGTATCGGGATTCGCAGGGCGCGGCGGGGCCGCTTCCCTGCGGGGCGGGCCGGAGGGCGAAGGGCCGCTTCGGCCTACGGAATAGCCGTTGGCGCGGAAGCTCTCGGCGCTCATGCTGCGGTAAAAGTCCGGCCGGGGCTCCGTCACCTTGCGGGTAGAGGGAGACAGCTCCACCTGGGCGCTGCGGTTTTCGTTTTCCAGGGCCAGGCGCACCGCGTTGTAGACCAGGTCGAAGACCTTTTTCTCAAAGGAGAATTTGATCTCCAGCTTGGCCGGATGCACGTTCACGTCCACACTGCCGTAGCCGATGTTCAGATACAGCGCGCAGGCCGGGTAACGTCCGGTGAGCAGGGTGTTCTTATAGGCCTGCTCCAGGGCCGCCTGCAGCAGGGCGGATTTGATGAAGCGCCCGTTGCAGAAAAAGTACTGGGCGCTGCGGTTCCCGCGACCCGCGGCGGGCGAGGACACGTAGCCGGACAGGCGCAGCCCATCTTCCTCGCTCTTGCAGGGGAGCATGGAGGCAGCCAGATCTCGGCCCAGCAGGGTATAGACGCAGGAATCCTCCCGTCCGTCGCCGGGGGAGAAGAACTCCTCCTTCCCGTCCCGCAGAAAACGCACGGAGACTTCCGGCCGCCCCAGGGCACAGCGCAGCGCCGCCTGGATGCAGGCGGAGGCCTCGGCCCGGTCGGATTTCAGGAACTTGAGCCGGGCGGGGGTGTTGAAGAACAGGTCCCGCACGATCATGGTGGTGCCCTCCGGGCAGCCCACGGGGCCCATCTCCTGGATGTCCCCGGCACTCAGCTCCACGAAGGTCCCGGCGGGATCCCCGGCGCGGCGGGTGCGCAGCTCCACATGGGACACGGCGGAAATGGCGGCCAGCGCCTCACCGCGAAAGCCCATGGTAGCGATGGCCTCCAGACCGCCCTCGTCGTGGAGCTTGGAGGTGGCGTGGCGCAGGAAAGCGATCCCGGCGTCCTCCGGGGCCATGCCGCAGCCGTCGTCCGTCACCCGGATGTAGGGCGCGCCGCCGCCGCGGATCTCCACGGTCACGTTCTTTGCTCCGGCGTCAAAGGAATTCTCGATCAGCTCCTTGACCACGGAGGCGGGGCGTTCCACCACCTCGCCGGCGGCGATCATGTCCGCCACGTGGGGGGAGAGTATATTGATAACAGGCATATGAAATCCTCCGATCTCGTTAACTCCATTATTATACAGGATTTCAGTTGAAAGTTCCATAGATTTTATGTTAAAATCGAATGCTGAGAGTTTTGAAAAAAGGACAGAGACTATGCCTTACGAAAGAAAAGTAATCGATATACAGGAGATCCGGCGCCAGCAGGCCATCTGCGCGGAGATCTTTGACCGGGTCACCGCCGACGGACGGCGGCCCCTGGCCATGGTGGATACCTACGGCTGCCAGCAGAACGAAGCCGACAGCGAGAAGCTCCGGGGCTATCTGGCGGAGATGGGTTACAGCTTCACCCAGGATGAATTTCAGGCGGATGTGATCGTGGTCAACACCTGCGCGGTGCGTGAGCATGCGGAGATGCGGGTGCTGGGCAACGTGGGCGCTTTGAACCACACCAAGAAGAACAAGCCCGATCAGATCATCGCCGTCTGCGGCTGCATGGTGCAGCAGGAGCATATGGCGCAGAAGATCAAAATGTCCTACCCGGTGGTGGATCTGGTCTTCGGTCCCCATGAGCTGTGGCGCTTCCCCGAGCTGCTGCAGCGGGTCATGACCAGGGGCAAGCGGGTCTTCGCCACCGAAAAGGACAACGGCGCGGTGGCGGAGGGCATCCCCCAGCGGCGGGACGGCAGCGTGAAGGCCTGGCTGTCCATCATGTACGGCTGCAACAATTTCTGCACCTACTGCGTAGTGCCCTATGTGAGGGGGCGCGAACGCTCCCGCCGACCCGAGGACGTGGTGGCCGAGGCGCGGGAGCTGGTTGCCGCGGGCTACAAGGATATCACCCTGCTGGGCCAGAACGTCAATTCCTACGGCAAGGACCTGGACAGCGGCGTGGACTTCGCCGACCTGATCCGCATGGTCAACGACATCCCCGGGGATTTTCTGATCCGCTTCATGACCAGTCACCCCAAGGACGCCACGGAGAAGCTGTTCAAAACCATGGCCGAATGCGAGAAATGCGCCCACCACATCCACCTGCCGGTGCAGGCGGGCAGCGACCGGGTGCTCAAGGCCATGAACCGCAGCTACAGCAGGGCCAAATACCTGGAAGAGGTGGCCCTGGCCCGGCAGTACATGCCGGATCTGGTGCTGACCACGGACATCATCGTGGGCTTCCCCGGCGAGACCGAGGAGGACTTTGCCGAAACCCTGTCCCTGTGCGAGGAAGTGCGTTTCGACGCCATGTTCACTTTCATCTATTCCAAGCGGGTGGGCACCCCCGCGGCCTCCATGCCGGACCCCTATACCCGGGCCGACAAGCAGCGGCATTTTGACCAGCTGATGGAGGTGGCCAACCGCATCTCCGGCGAAAAGCACCGGGAATATGAGGGCAGGACCCTGCGGGTGCTGGTGGACGGAGAGACCGGGAAACCGGCCTACAACCTGTCCAGCCGCACCAACGGCGGGCGGCTGGTGCACCTGAAGGGCGATCCGGCCCTGGTGGGGCAGTTCGTGGACGTGACCATCACCGCAAGCAACACCTGGGCCCTGTACGGCGAGCTGGCAGAGAAACAATAAGTTTGAGACAAGAGAGAGAAACGGGAGCGAGAGAGCATGGCTGAGCTTACGCCCATGAAAAAGCAATACCGGGAGATCAAGCAGCAGCATCAGGACTGCCTGCTGTTCTTCCGCCTGGGGGACTTCTATGAGATGTTCGACGAGGACGCCAAGATCGCGTCCCGGGAGCTGGACCTGGCGCTGACCACCAGGGACCGGGCCATCGAGAATCCGGAGGAGCGCACCCCCATGTGCGGCGTGCCTTACCACAGCGCCGAGGCCTATATCGCCCGGCTGATCGCCAAGGGCTACAAGGTGGCCATCTGCGAGCAGACCGAGGACCCGGCCCTGGCCAAGGGCCTGGTGCAGCGGGAGGTCATCCGCATCATCACCCCCGGCACGGTGACGGAGAGCTCCATGCTGGAGGAGGGGCGCAGCAACTACATCTGCGCGGTGTACCTGGCCGCGGGCAAGGGCGGCGCCGCCTTCTGCGATATCTCCACCGGCGAATTCTGCTGCGCGGCCTTCGGCGTGGACGCGGAAAATCACATCCTCAATGAGCTGGGCCGCTTCTCCCCCCGGGAGGCCCTGCTGTCCCCCGGCGCGCAGGACAGCGGCGCCGTCGTGGATTTCCTCCGCCAGCGGCTGGACGCCATGCTGGAAAAGGGCGGAGAGCTGTTCGAATATCTGCCCGCCGCCGCCCGGGTCTGCGAGCAATTCGGCTTTACGGATATCGACCAGAGCGGGCTGGGGGACGGCCAGGCCGCCATCTGCGCCGCTGGCGCCCTGCTGCAGTATATTGCCGACACCCAGAAATTCGATCTGAGCCACATCAACCGGCTGGATGTGTTTTACGGCGGCCGGTATATGGAGCTGGACTGGACCACCCGCCGCAGCCTGGAGCTGACGGAATCCCTGCGCAGCGGGGAAAAGCGCGGTTCTCTGCTCTGGGTGCTGGACAAGACAAAGACGCCCATGGGCGGACGGCTGCTCCGTTCCTGGGTGGAGCGGCCGCTGCTGTCGGTGGTGGCCATCAAGCGCCGCCTGTCGGCGGTCAGCGAGCTGTATAAGGACAATGTGGCCCGGAGCGAGCTGATGCTGGCCCTGCGGGACATCAACGACATGCAGCGTCTGGTGGGCCGGGCGGTCTACGGCACCGCCGGGGGCCGGGATCTGCGGGCGCTGGCCAACTGCGCCGCGGCGCTGCCCCGGCTGAAGGAGCTGCTGTCGCCCTTCCAGTGCGCCGAGCTGCGGGAGATCTGCGCCATGGACGCCCTGGAGGATATGCGCTTTGAGATCGACCGGGCCATCTGCGACGATCCGCCCTTCTCCGTGCGGGAAGGCGGCATCCTGCGCCGGGGCTATTCCGAGGAAGTGGACCGGCTCCGCAGCGTGCGGGACAACGGCGCCCAGATGGTCACCGAGCTGGAGGCCAGGGAGCGCCAGCGCACCGGGATCAAAAAGCTCAAGGTAGGCTACAACAAGGTCTTCGGCTATTACATCGACGTGCCGCGCTCGGCGGGGCTGGAGAACGTGCCGGAGGACTATATCCGCAAGCAGACCCTGGTTTCCAACGAGCGTTACTTTACCCAGGAGCTGAAGGAGTTGGAGAACACCCTGCTCACTGCCCGGGATCGGATCAACGATCTGGAATACGAGTACTTCTGCCAGGTGCGGGACAGTGTGGCCGCCAAGGTGGACCGGATTCAGGCCACGGCGGAGGCGGTGGCCCGGCTGGACGTGCTCTGCTCCCTGGCCGAGGTGGCCGTGCGCAACAACTACACCTGCCCGGAGGTGGACGCCTCCCGGCAGCTGCACATCATCGAGGGCCGCCATCCCGTGGTGGAGCAGACCCTGAAGGACGTGCTCTTCGTCCCCAACGACACCTATCTCAACGACGCCGAGGACCGGGTGGCCATCGTCACCGGACCCAACATGGCGGGCAAATCCACCTACATGCGCCAGACTGCGCTGATCGCGCTCATGGCCCAGATGGGTTCCTTCGTCCCTGCAAAAAGCGCCACCATCGGCGTGGTGGATCGGGTGTTCACCCGCATCGGCGCCTCGGACGATCTTGCCTCCGGCCAGTCCACCTTCATGGTGGAAATGAATGAGATGGCCAATATCCTGCGGCACGCCACCGCCGCCTCCCTGCTGATCCTGGACGAGATCGGCCGCGGCACCTCCACCTTTGACGGCATGGCCATCGCCCGGGCGGTGCTGGAATACTGCGCCGACAAGCGAAAGCTGGGGGCCAAGACCATGTTTGCCACCCACTACCATGAGCTGAGCGCTCTGGAGGGGGAGATCGCGGGCGTACGCAACTACAACATCACCGCCAAGAAGCAGGGCGGGACCCTGGTCTTCCTGCGCAAGATCGTACGGGGCGCTGCGGACGACAGCTACGGCATCGAGGTGGCCAAGCTGGCGGGCCTGCCGGAGACCGTGATCAACAAGGCCAAAAGCTATCTGAAGGAGCTGGAACGGGACGGCGTCTCCGCCCCGGCGGCGCCGGCTGAGGAGGAGGATCAGATCAGCTTTGCCGACATCGGCGCGGACGAGGTGCGCCGCATCCTGCGGGATACGGATCTGAACACCCTCACACCCATCGAGGCCATGAACCTGCTCTTTGACCTGCAGAAGAAAGCGAGAGGCTGATGATCAAACGGCGAGTCGATAACCCCTTTACCAGCCGGATGAGCCGGGCGGAGACCATCGCCGCGCTGGTGTATCTGCCCATCCACGTCCTGCTGCTGCCCTGGCTGATGACCCGGCTGCTGGGCGACAGCTTCAGCAGTGCGGAGATCAATTTCATCTGCTACGCCGTGGGCGTGCTGTATATGCTGGTCTGCGCCGGGCGCTTTCTGCGGCGGGACTTCGACCCCCTGTGCGACAACCTGCTGTACATCCTGCTGGAGGTCATCATCTGCTACGGGCTGATGCTGGGCTTCAACCTGCTGCTCAGCGGCCTGCTCAGTCTGGCGGAGGGGTTGATCTCCAACTTTTCCGCGGTGGAGTTTACCTCCGCCAATCCCAACAACAACGCGGTCATCGACATGACCACACAGGGCTTCGGCATGGTGGAGGCCATGGCGGTCTTCCTGGCGCCCATCGTGGAGGAGCTGATGTTCCGGGCGGGACTGTTCGGCCTGCTGCGCCGCTACAACCGGACCTGGGCCTATATCATCAGCATCCTGGCCTTTGCCTTTTATCACGTCTGGGGCTATGCTCTCAACGACCCCATCAGCTGGCTGTATCTGCTGCAGTACATCCCGGTGACCTATCTGCTGTGCCGCTGTTATGAGCGGTCCAACAGCATCTGGGGCAGCATCATGCTGCATATGCTCATCAACTTTATTTCCCTGCGGGCACTGACGCTGCTGCAGGAGATGCTGTAAAGCCTATGGAAGACTATGTGATCCGGCCCATCGCCCATATTCGGACCGATCTGCCGGAAAAATTCGGCGTGCCCCGTCAGGCGGGGATCGTGGAGGCTCTGGAGGGGCGCATTGTCTTTGAGCCGGAATACCGCCGGGAGGAAGCCCTGCGGGGCATCGAGGGCTTCTCCCACATCTGGCTGATCTGGCAATTTTCCAAAGCGCTGCGGGAGGACTGGTCTCCCACGGTGCGGCCGCCCCGGCTGGGCGGAAACGTCCGCATGGGCGTCTTTGCCACCCGCTCGCCCTTCCGGCCCAACGCCCTGGGGCTCAGCTGCGTGCGCCTGCTGGGGGTGGAGACGGACCCGGAGCTGGGCCCGGTGCTGCGCGTGGCGGGCGCCGACCTGGTGGACGGGACCCCCATTTTTGACATCAAGCCCTACGTGCCCTATGCCGACTGCCGCCCGGAGGCCGCCTCCGGTTTCGCGCCGGACCCGGGGGCCACGCTGTCGGTGGTCTATGCCCCCGGCACGCAGGAGCGGATCCCGCCGGAGAAGCGTCCGGCGCTGACAGGCGTGCTGGCCAATGACCCACGGCCCCGCTATCAGGAGGACGCGGCGCGGGTCTATGGCTTGGATTTCGCGGGGAAAAACGTCAAATTCACCGTGGACGGGGAGACCCTGACGGTCATCGAAGTCGAATAAACCGGCTGTGCGGCGGGCACAGCCGGTTTATTCGTGCGTAAGTACAGGATGCGATTGCCATTCCCGGACGGCGATGCTATAATAAAAGCATCCCGATACGAAAAATTTTTCAAGGAGGAATACCCAATGGCAAAGAAAGTACTGCTGCTCTGCGGCGACTTCACCGAGGATTACGAGACCATGGTACCGTTCCAGGCGCTGGGCGTGCTGGGCTATCAGGTGGACGCGGTCTGCCCCGACAAAAAGGCGGGCGAGACGGTGGCCACCGCAGTCCACGACTTCCTGGGTGAGCAGACCTACACGGAGCTCCGCGGGCACAACTTCGCTCTGACGGCGGATTTTGACGCCGTGAAGACCGAGGACTACGAGGGCCTCTTCATCACCGGCGGCCGCGCCCCCGAGTACATCCGGCTCAACGCCCGGGTGCTGGAGATCGTGAGGGAGTTCTTCGCGGCGGGCAAGCCCGTTGCGGCCATCTGCCACGGCCCGCAGGTCCTGGCGGCCGCCGGCGTCCTGGCCGGTTACAAGGCCACCGCCTATCCCGCCGTGGGTCCTGACGTGACCCTGGCCGGCGGCACCTATGTGGAAGTCCCCGTCACCGACGCGGTGGTGGACCGGAACCTGGTCACCGCTCCCGCCTGGCCCGGCGACACGGCCATCGTCAAGGAGTTTGCCAAGCTCATGGGCGCCAAGATCGAGATCTGATCCCTCCCAAAAGCCAAAGGGTCCCCGGATGCATCGCATCCGGGGACCCTTCTTTCTTACAACAGGGCTTTCAGCGCTTCGATATCCTCCGGGCGGGTGGCCCAGCTGGTGGCAAAGCGCACGACCGTGCGCCCGTCCGGGAGCTTTTCCCAGAAGCTGAAGGCCACATCCTTCCCCAGCCGCTCCATCTGTTCGTCGGTCAGCGCCACAAACTGCTGATTGGTGGGAGAGTCGATATAGAGCGGGTAGCCCTTTTCCTGAAACACGGCCTTCAGAGCCATGGCCATGTCGATGGCGTGACGGCTGATGGACCAGTAGAGACCGTCGGTAAACAGCACGTCGAACTGCGTGCCCACCAGACGGCCCTTGGCCAGCAGGGCCCCCTGCTGCTTGAGCAGGGTCAGGAAGTGATCGGGCATGTTCTGCCGGGTGAAGACCAGGGCCTCGCCGCAAAGGGCGCCCACCTTGGTGCCGCCGATATAGAACACGTCGCAGCAGCGGACAATGTCGTCGATGCTCACATCGGTATCATAGGCCATGAGCCCGTAGCCCAAGCGGGCGCCGTCCAGATACAGGGGGATATCGTAGCCGCGGCAGATGGCAGACAGGGCCTCCAGCTCCGCCTTCGTATACAGCGTGCCGTATTCCGTGGGGTGGGAGATGTAGACCATGCCGGGGAAGGGCATATGCTCCCGGTTGCCGTCGGCGTGGTAGCCCTGCAGATAGACAGAGAGCGTCTCGGGCAGCAGCTTGCCGTTTGTCCCCTCCAACTCGATGACCTTGTGCCCGGTGTACTCGATGGCCCCGGCTTCGTGGATGCTCACATGGCCGGTCTTCGCCGCCACCACCGCCTCATAGCGGCGCAGCATGGTGGAGATGGTGATCAGGTTGGTCTGGGTCCCGCCCACAAGAAAGGCGATCTGCAGATCGTCCCGATGACAGGCGGCCCGGATCTTCTCCTTCGCGGCCGCGCTGGCCTCGTCGTCGCCGTAGCCGGGCATGGAGATCAGATTCTGCTCCCGGAAGCGGTCCAGAATTTTCGGATGCGCACCCTCGGTGTAGTCGCTCATAAAGTACAGCATGGCAGGTCCTCCCTATCGGTTTTTCTCCCGCAGTTTTCTGCGGCGGCGGTTGATGTAGCGTTCCAGGTGTCCGGCGTTGATGAATTCCGCCAGGACGTATTGATCGTAAACCGGCACGGTGCAGGAATAGAAGTCCAGCTTCCGGGCGTAATCCTCCAAAAGAGGCTCCGGCAGCACCAGAAACCCGGTGCGCATGGAGGGGGCCAGGATTTTGGAGAAAGTGTTCAGATAGAGCACCCGCTCCGGAGCCAGGGAAAAGACGGTCTCGATCTGCCGGGTCAGGGAGGCGAACTCCGCGTCATAGTCGTCCTCGACGATGAAGGCGCCCCGCTCCCTGGCCCAGGCGGCGTATTCGTGCCGCTTTGCCGCGCTGGCGGTGACGCCGCTGGGGTAGCTGTGGAAAGGTGTCACATGCAAGACCCCGGCCCGGCAGGCGTCCAGCTCCCGGCTCAAAATGCCGTCCTCGCTCATGGGCAGCAGCTGGCACGCAGCGCCGTTGGCCTCGTACACCCGGCGGATCTTCTCGTAGCATGGGTCTTCCAGGGCGAAAAGCCGGTCCCGGCCCAGCAGCTGCACCACCAGGCCGTAGAGGTACTCCGCGCCGGAACCGATGATGATCTGCTCCGGGGCCACGTCCAGACCGCGGCTGCGGGCCAGATAACCGGAGATGGCGCCGCGCAGCTCCGGGCAGCCGGCGTTGGGGGATTTGATGAGGATGCGCCGGTCATAGTCGGCCAGCACGGCGCGCATGGTTTTTGCCAGCACGGAAAAGGGGAAGTCCTCCGTGCGCCCGGCAGCCTCGGCGCTCATCTCCTCCAGAGCCGCCCGCCGGGGAGCCGTGCCGCCGCTGAGCCCGCCGAAGGCGGCGTAATAGCCGCTGCGGGGCCGCGACTCGGCGTAGCCCTCGTCCACCAGCAGGGCGTAGGCGTGCTCCACGGTGATGACGCTGATCCCCAGCTCCTCGGCCAGCAGCCGCTTGGAGGGCAGCCGACTGCCGGGGGGCAGGACGCCGCCGACGATATCCTGCCGCAGCTGCTTGTACAGCTGCAGGTAGGCGCTCTCCCCGGCGTGTTTTTCAATGCGGTATTTCATGGGTTCAGACCCTTCTTGATCAAACTGGCCTTATAAAAAACTTTCAAACTGGCGATAGAAATAAGTCCAGTTCTCTATTATAATGCAATTACAGAATTTGTCAAGGGAGGTCTGGATCATGTATGCATCCCGGATGAACGCCAAGAAAATCACCTTTACCGCGATGCTGATGGCGATGAACATCATCATGAGCACCAGCGTTCTCAGTGTGCCGGTCCCCGGCGGCCATATGTATCTCAACGACGCGATCATCGTCACGGCGGCGGTGCTGCTGGACCCGCTGTGCGCTTTTCTGGTGGGCGGCGTGGGCGCCTTCATCGGCGACATGCTGTTCTACCCCACGCCCATGTTCGTGTCCCTGGTGACCCACGGCCTGCAGGCGGTGGTCATCTCCCTGGTGGCCCACAGGACCCTGAAAAACAAGCCCGTGGCGGCCTCGATTGTGGGCGCCATCCTGGGCTGGATCCTATGCTTTACCGGCTACACGCTGGGCCGCGCCTTCATCTACAGCACCCCGGCCTACGCCGTCGCCAAGTTCCCCTTCCAGGTGCTGCAGACCGCGGTGGGCTCCGCCATCGCCCTGCTGCTGTGCTGGAAGGCCGGCGTGGTGAAGCTGTATAAGCAGTGGTACTACAAAGCGGCGTAAAACAAAACACGGAAAAACAAGGGGCGGCTCGCACGAGCCGCCCTTTTTTATTTCAGAATGGGCTGCAGCTGCTGCCCGGCCAGGGCCGCCTCCACGGCGGGGCGCAGGCGGGTGAAGTCCGCCTGAAGGGAGCAGGGTTTGTTTACCGGATCGTCCTGTCCGAAGGGAACGAAATAGATATGCTTGCGGTTTAAAAGCCGCGCGATGTTCTCCGCCGAGCCGGAGAGCCCGTCGTTGGTGGACAGGGCGAGGATCACCGGCCGCCCGTTTCGCAGGTGGGCCTTGGCCGCCATCAGCACGGCGCTGTCGGTGATCCCGTGGGCCAGCTTCCCCAGGGTGTTGCCGGTGCAGGGGGCGATCAGCAGCGCGTCCATGGGCCGGGCAGGGCCCAGGGGCTCCGCCTCGGCGATGGTGGTCACCACCGGCCTGCCGCAGAGGTCCATCAGCTGTTTGATATGCTCCGCGGCCCTTCCGAAGCGGCTGTCGGTCTCGGCGGCGGTCTCGCTCATGATGGGGATCAGCTCGTAGTGCTCCGCCAATTCGCCCGCCGCAGCGAACAGCTTTTCATAGGTGCAGTAGGACCCGCAGAGTGCCAGGCCCAGGATCTTCTTTTCCGCCATGGTCATTCCTCCAATTCCCGGATGGCCCCGTACACCGCCGCCCGGATCAGCAGCGCCGCGGAGTAGGGGGCGTAGCGCCCCGGCAGGCCCGGGGCATGGAGCGTGCGCAGACCGATGTTTTCCGCAAGCCGCCGGTCAAAGCCGCCCGGGGGCGAGGCCAGCTCCAGCAGCACCGCCTCCGGCGATACGCAGCACAGCGCCGCCTCGCTGAGGATGCGCGCGGGCACGGTGTTGACAATGAAATCAAAGTCCCCGATCAGCCCCTCCAGCTGCCGGTATTCCAGGGCGTTCAGCCCCAGCACAGCGGCCAGGGCCCGGTCCGCGCCGCTGCGGGCGGCCACGGCGGTCTGGGCCCCCAGCGCGGCCAGACTCAAAGCCAGGGGTTTGCCGATGCGGCCAAAGCCCAGCACCAGGGCGCGGCTGTCCCGGATGGAGCGTTCGCTCTCCGCCATCAGCAGGGAGATGGCCCCTTCGGCGGTCAGCGCGGCGTTGCCCGCCACGAAATCCGGCCGCCGCATGACGTCCGCCACGTGGAGCTTTTCCCGCTGGGCGGCCCGGCAGCAGTCGTCGCCCAGCTGCCCGCCGCACAGCAGCTGTCCCGGCCAGAGGGCGCCGATCAACGCGTCCACGGACAGGCTCTCGCCCGACAGCGGCGCATTCAAAAGCCCGCCGGTTTGGGCGGGCACAGGCAGGATCACACAGTCCGCGGCGTAGACGCAGGCCTGCAGACAGTCGTCCTTCGGGATCTCGGCGGGGAGAGGCGCCTGCTCCAGGGCGTAGCTATGTACCTTGTGGCCGTCCTGCAGCAGCAGCGTACACAGCAGCGCCGAGCGCCGGTCCCCGCCGACTACGGCAAATCGCATGTTCATCACCTCCATATCAGTCTATTCCGATAGACAAAGGGCGGTTCCTGTGGTAAAATGACAGCGACTATACGGGAAAAACGAGGTGTTTATATGAGCAGAGCAGACGAGATCTTCATCCAAAACTGCAAGGACATATTGGAAAACGGCATCTGGGATACGGACCGTGAGGTCCGCCCCCGCTGGGAGGACGGCACCCCCGCCCACACCATCAAGAAATTCGGCATCGTGAACCGCTATGACCTGTCCCAGGAATTCCCCATCCTCACCATCCGGCGCACCTTCTGGAAGTCCGCCATCGATGAGCTGCTGTGGATCTGGCAGGCCAAGAGCAACAACGTCAACGAGCTGCGCACCCGGGTCTGGGACGCCTGGGCCGACGAAAACGGCTCCATCGGCAAGGCCTACGGCTATCAGCTGGGCGTCAAGCACCATTACCCGGAGGGGGACATGGACCAGGTGGACAAGGTGCTGTGGGATCTGAAGCACAACCCCGCCTCCCGCCGCATCATGACCAACATCTACACCTTTGCCGATCTGAGCGAGATGGCGCTCTACCCCTGCGCCTACTCCATGACCTTCAACGTCAGCGGCAACAAGCTCAACGCCATTTTGAACCAGCGCTCCCAGGATATGCTGGCGGCCAACAACTGGAACGTGGTGCAGTACTCGGTGCTGACCATGATGATCGCCCAGGTCACCGGCTTTGAGCCGGGCGAATTCGTCCACGTGATCGCGGACGCCCACATCTACGACCGGCATGTGCCCGTTATCCGGGAGCTCATCCAGAATGAGCCCAAGCCCGCCCCCACCTTCCTCGTGGATCCGGCGGTCAAGGATTTTTACGACTTCACCAGGGACAGCTTCAAGATCGAGAACTACCAGTACTCGGACTTCAACGGCAAGATCCCGGTGGCGGTGTGAGCTTATGGAAGCCATCGTAGCGGTTTACGCCGACTGGGGCATCGGCAGCGACGGGACCCAGCCGGTGGTGCTGAAGGCCGACCGGGCCCATTTCCGGCAGGTGACGGGCAATGCGGCGGTGATCGTGGGTCGGAAGACCCTGGAGGACTTTCCCGGCGGCAAGCCCCTGAAAGGGCGGCACAACATCGTCGTCACCCGGCAGGACATCCAGATCGAGGGGGCCCAGGTGGTCCACTCCACGGAGGAGGCCCTGGCCGCGGCGGCGGAGCAGGAGCGCTGTCTGGTCATCGGCGGCGCCAGCGTGTACCGGCAGTTCTTCCCCTATCTGGACCGGGTGCATATCACCAAGATCGAGCTGACCCCCCATTCGGACAGCTTCTTCCCGGATCTGGACAGTCTGGAGGACTGGGATTGCACGGAGCAGGGGGAATGGCTGGAGGAAGACGGCCTGCGCTATTGCTTCTGCACCTATGACAAAAAAGGATGAAAAAAGGACAGGGCGAAATCGCCCTGTCCTCAAACTTTAGACGAAGCCCATACAGGCCGGGTTGGACGAGCAAGGGGGATTGTGAAGGGGGACGGGGAGTCCCCCTTCACATACGATCACCGCAAAAAAGGGAACTTTTACGGAAGTTCCTTTTTTTGCGCTCCAAGCTGTCGATATATTGCCGACAGCTTGGAGACAGGGCGAAATCGCCCTGTCCTTTACTGTACCAGTGCTGTCCCGGGATAGTAGTGAGCCAGGATCTCCCGGTAGTCCGCGCCCTGGGCGGCCATGACGTTGGCGCCATACTGGCTCATGCCCACGCCGTGGCCGCTGCCGGTGACGGTGAACACAAAATGGCCGTCTGTGTATTCCAGGGCAAAGGAGGTGGAGCGCAGGGAAAAGAGGCTGCGCAGCTCGGTGCCCCGAAAGGGCTGCCCGCCCAGCGTGATCTCCGCTACCCGCCCGCTTTCATCCCGCTGTACTGCACCCAGCCAGTTCTCCGGCGCGGCGCTGAAGTCCGCCTCCGGACAGGCGGACAGCAGTACGTCCCGAAAATCCAGGGGCGCGCAGACCAGCTCGCTCACATAGCCGGGCACGGTCTCCGCGCTCTCGGGGCTGGACACACTGACCAGATAGGGCCGCGGGTTCCAGACCTGGCCGCAGTCTTCGGTTGCCCCGGCGGAGGAGGAATGGAAGGCGGCAAAGACCGGCTGCCCCTCATAGCTGAGATACTGCCCGGCGGTCTCGTCCACCGCCCGGCGGAGCTTTTGCAGATGCGCATCGTAGTCCGCACCCCATTTTTCCCGCAAGGCCGCGTCATCCTGCCAGGCCTGGCAGCAGTTGAAATCCGTGCACACGTCGGCATCGCCGTGCTTGCCGGCCGCGGCACAGTAGAGGGCATAGGTCCGGGCGGCCACCGCCTGGGCCTTCAGTGCCTCCGGCTGAAAGTCCGCCGGCATCTCCGCGGCCAGCACGCCGGTCAGATAGCCCTGCATGTCCATTTCCTCGACGGCGCCGTTTATCAGCACCCGGACGGAGGCCGCCGACGGAGGACCCGCCGGGATCGGCGAGGGCTCCTGAGCGGAAACAGCCGCTGCTGTGGGGCCGGGTTTTGCGGCCTCCTCCCCGGCGGCCCTGCCCGTGCGCAGCAGATAGGGGAGAAAGGCCAGCAGCAGCGCCAGGTATGCCAGGAAAACGGTCTTTTTCACACAGTCCCCTCCGAAATCCACTTGACTGAATATATAAATAAGATTAGAATCAGCATACAGGCGGTCTCCTCTGGCCTCCGCCTGTGTTATCTTTATGGAAATGAGAGCTTGTTTATGCAGAAAAAGGCTTTAGAGATCAGTTTATATGTGGTAGGCGGCGGGGCTTTCGCGGTGTTCCTGCGCTGGCTCCAGGACCAGCTGGCCTTTAATGAGCTGGGACTTGCGGACAGGAGCGTATTCCATTTTTTGCTGCTGGCTTTTTTGGCTGCCGCGGCCTACGTGTTCCTGCGTTTTCTCAACCGCTTCCAGGAGCAGAATATCTATCTGCCCACAGAATTCGGCGAGGCGCTGCACAACGAGGGGAAGCTGTTTCAGATCGCCCGCGTCGGCCTGGGCGTACTCATGGGCCTGGGTGCCGTCCTGCTGTTCGCCGCCAGCGAAGTGGATAAATATGTGGGCATGCAGCGCGCCCTTGCGGCGCTGGGTCTGCTGACCGGCATCTCCTACCCCCTGCTGCTGGGGGAGGCCAACAGAGCGCGGCAGGACACGCGCCTGCTGTGCCTGCTGTCCATGGTGCCGGTGCTGATGTTCGCCATGTGGCTTTTGGTCAGTTATCGGGAAAACGCCATCAACAGTGTGGCCTGGGCCTATGCGGTGGATATCTTTACGCCTGTCGCGGCCATGCTGGCCTTCTTCCGCATGGCGGGTTTTGCCTTTGGAACCCCCAATGTCCGGCGCAGCATGTTCGGCGCCATGTTCGGTGCGGTGATGTGCATGATGGCCCTGGCGGATGAGCGTTATATGGGCGCACAGCTGATGCTGGCCGCGGCGGCGGGTATGCTGGTGCTCTACAATTGGATCATGGTCAGCAATCTGCGCCAGGGAAAGGTCAGGGAAAAACGCAGAACGCACGACGGCTTTGAGCGGCTTTGACAAAAAAAGGAAATTATAATTGTTTAATATGTGAAGCCTGCCCATAAACTATGCCAAATATTTATCTATGGTTGCAAGTTGTTCAGACAGATGGTATATTTATGCATAGCATAACGGAGGCGTGAATTGCGGGATCCAGGCCCGAGACGTCCGAAACTGAATAGACCCGGCAAACAGCATTAGGATGAGTACAGCTTGTGAAATTGCCCGCGCATCAGGAAGACAGATATCAGCTTGCCTTTTGGAGCGCGGGCTTTTTTGTTTGTGTTTTGACGATCCACGCCGCCGAAAAAAAGCAAAAAGAAGATTTATAGAAGAAAAGGAGTGTAAGTATGGAGAAAAAGGCACTGAAAAACTCATGGGCAATAGGCTTCACTGTCGCATCCATATGGTTCGGTACCCACGTGGGCGGAGGCTTTGCTTCTGGTAACCAAATCATTGGATATTTTGCCCAGTTCGGCAGCTTAGGCTCGCTGATTTTCCCGTTGATTTCCATGGGTCTGCTTGCGTTCGTCATGAATATCATGCTCAAGTTCGCAAGACTGAACGGGTTCGACAACTATAAGGACACGTTCTCTGCCCTGTACCCGAAGCCCTGGATGGAGATCTTCTTTGAGATCTTCTACATCGTTATCATCCTGGCCGCTGTTGCCGCCGCCGTTGCGGGCGCCGGCGAAGTGCTTGCAAACTTCCTGCATATTCCCTATGTTGGCGCAATGAAGGTGATCTTCAACCTCTTGATCGTGGCTCTTCTTGTTTTGCTGAGCATCTTTGGCGTTAAGCTGGTTGCCGCGGCTTCCACGGTGCTGTCCGTCGCCATTATGATCATTACCGCTCTGATCATTATCTTCGGTATCGCCAATGCCAGCACGATCAATGCCCTCGCCGAGCAGTACGGCGTCAGCCTTGTTCCTTACACGCCGCAAACGGGCTTCTCCATCTTCCGCGCGACGCTTGTGTACTGCGCCTTCCAGTGCGTGTCCATCCCGCCCATGATCGCCGCTTCCAATGAGATGGGCACCACGGGCACCAAGCGCGCCTGCATCCTGGGCTGGCTGATGAACGGCATCGCGCTGTCGCTGTCCGCGTTCATGCTGAGCAAGTGGTATCCGCTGCTCGCCGCCCTGAAGGCCAAAGCCGGCGAACTCAACGCTGCCGGCACTCTTGCCGGGTCCGGCCTGGAGAGCTTTACCAACGCCACCGGCATTCCCAACCAGACCGTCCTTACCCTGATTCAGAACGCCACCTGGCTGCTGGTGATCTTCTCCGTGCTGCTGTTCTGCGCGTTCGTCTCCACCTGCGTTACCCTGATCTTCACCATGGTTCAGCGCTTCGCGCCCAAGCTCGCCAAGTTTGACAGCGAGGGAGAATTCATTGCCGGTATCCAGAATGAGACCCTCCGCCGCGTTCTGGTCGCGGTTCTGGCCATCGCCATCTGCTTCTCCATCTCTCTGCTGGGTCTGACGACCATCACCACCAAGGTCTACGGCTACGACGGATATTATTCTCTCCTTGTAGTCGTCCTGCCGGCGCTGATCTGGGGCATCCCCAAGATCAAGAAGCTGGAGGCCGAAGGCAAGAAGGCGGAGTGATCCTGCTTCCAACATACTGTTTTCACGAGCCCTTCGGGGCTCGTGAAAGCTTGTGTGCGGAGGATCAAAAAAGTCTTGTGCTTTTGCCTGCCCCGGGTATACAATAGGGGCAGCTCAAATTATAAAAAAGGAGAATACTCAAATGAAATTTGCCATGTACGGTTCCGGCGCGGCCGGCAGCGTTTTCGCTTCCTACCTGCGCAACGGCGGCGCTGACATCATTCTGATCGACCGCTATGAAGAGCATATGAAGAAGATCGCCGAGGAGGGCATGACCTTCACCATCCACCTCCAGGAGGGCGGCGAGTATCACGACATCACCAAGGTGCTGGAAGGCTTCCGCACCTACACCTCCGCCGAGGCTGCCGCCGCGGCCGAGGGCAAGGTCGACGCCATCATCTACATGACCAAGGCCACCCAGCTGGTCCAGGCCATCCAGGATTCCCAGCCCGTGGTGGGCGAGGACACCGTGGCCGTCTCCCTGATCAACGGCCTGGGCAACGACGACAACCTGATGAAGTTCTACGACCGCGGCCGCTGCATCGTCGGCTCCGGCGTTCTGGGCACCGCGCTGAGAGGCCCCGGCCACTGCGTATCCACCCCCGCCGGCGGCGTGCAGATGAACTTCGGCGGCATCGTGAGAAACGAGCGCGTGGACGCCGTCTGCGAAGAGATGGAGAAGTGCTACCGCGCCGGCGGCTGCGACGCCTACTGGCGCAAGGATGACATCTACAAGTACATCTGGAAAAAGGTCATCGTCAACTCCACCGTCAACACCGTCTGCTATGTGCTGCGCCTGAAGATCGGTGAGGTCGAGGCCCATCCCGCCGGCCAGAAGCTGTTCCACGACGTGATCCGTGAAGCCTGCGCCGTCGCCACCGCCCGCGGCACCGCCCTGGACGCCGACGAGTTCATCGCCCACGACCACAACGACATCATTACCAACATCGGTGACTACTATCCCTCCATGTGCCAGGACGCCTTCAACCACCGCCTGACCGAGATCGACGTGCTCAACGGCAAGATCGCCGAGTACGGCAAGGAACTGGGCATCCCCACGCCCACCTGCGATGTGCTCTCCACCATCGTCCGCGCCATCCAGGACAACTACGATAAGCAGTTCTAAGCGTTCCCTTTCAAATTGTTATCGCCCGCTGCCAGACGGCAGCGGGCGATTTTCATATTGGCTATAGAAAAGGCCCGCCGGGTGGCGGGCCTTGTTTGCCTGGATTCAGGGATTACTCGTAGAGAGCCTTCAGCTTCATCAGGTGCTCGTAACGGGCCTTGGCGTTCTCCTCGGAGGCCTGGAACAGGCGCTCGGCGCGCTCCGGGAACTCGCGGGTCAGCCGGCTGTAACGGGCCTCGTTCATCAGGAACTCCTGATAGCCGCCAGCGGGGGCCTTGCTGTCCAGGGAGAAGGGCTTCTCGGCGTCGGGGTTGAAGCGGAACAGGTTCCAGTAACCGCACTTGACAGCCTTGTCCATTTCCTTCTGGCAGTTCTCCATGCCGCCCTTGATGCTGTGCATCTCGCAGGGGGCGTAGGCGATGATGAGGGACGGGCCCTTGTGGGCTTCGGCCTCGGCAATGGCTTTCAGGGTCTGGACCTGGTTGGAGCCCATGGCCACCTGCGCCACATACACATAGCCGTAGGTCATCGCCATCTCGGCCAGGCTCTTGGACTTGAGTTCCTTACCGGCAGCCGCGAACTGCGCGACCTGGCCGATGTTGGAAGCCTTGGAGGCCTGTCCGCCGGTGTTGGAGTACACCTCGGTGTTGAACACGAAGATGTTCACATCCTCGCCGGAGGCCAGCACGTGGTCAACGCCGCCGTAGCCGATATCGAAGGCCCAGCCGTCGCCGCCGAAGATCCACATGGACTTCTTGTTCAGGTAATCCTTCTTGGCCAGGATCTCAGCGCCCAGCCGGCAGGCCTTGCAGGTGCAGACGGTAATGCCGGCGGCCTTGTCGGCCTCGGCAGCGGCCAGAGCGGCGGGCTGTGCGTCGCCGTAGATCTGCTTGCCCATGTCGGAGCCCAGGAAGGCGATGCAGTCATCAATACCGGTGATGCTCTCTTCCAGCGTCTTGATCAGAGCCTTGGCAGGCGCCTGGTTGGCGTTGCCGTCGTCATAGGTGTCGAGCCAGGCCTGAGCGGCCTCCTTCAGCTCGGCGCAGCAGCTGGGAGCTGCCATCATCTCTTCCACCTTGGCCTTCAGATCGTCGCGGATCTTCTTCTGGCCCAGGTACACGCCGAGGCCGTGCTCCGCGTTATCCTCAAACAGGGAGTTGGCCCAGGCGGGACCCTTGCCTTCCTTGTTGACGGTGTAGGGAGAGGTGGCCGCGGGACCGCCCCAGATGGAGGAGCAGCCGGTGGCGTTG
>CACYXE010000020.1 GCA_902778275.1 Oscillospiraceae bacterium | reverse complement strand
GAAATGTTCTGTATTCATTGTGGGGCGTCGCTGCCGGACAATGCAGTTTTTTGCTCTTCCTGCGGCATGAGGCTTATGAGTACGGAAGCCGCGGCAAATGACCGCCCGTCCGGGAGGGAAATGCCGCCGACGGTGTGCACGTCCTGCGGAAGCAATTCCCTGAAAAGGATCCGAAACGGCGAATATGTATGCGAGCACTGCGGCAGCAGGTTCTATACCCGGGAGGATCAGGGGACGATAAGCCCTGAAGAGGCCGCCCTTATGCTGACGGCTCTCTTTGCGGAGGCGGATGAATATGCCGCCAAAGGAGACGCCCCGGCGGAGCTCCGGACGCTGCTGAAGGGGCTGGAGATCACGGCCGACGATTGCTCCCTGATGCTCCGTTTGGGGCGAGCGAATTGGAAACAAGGCAATTTGAAGAAGGCCAGAGAATACTATCAGAGAGCGGAGGCGCTGGATCCGGGAGATCCCATCGTGTATGTGAATATCGGAACGCTCTGCATGTCTCTGGAGCAGTATAAGGAAGCCAAATCGAACTACGAAAAGGGTATCGCCATCATTGAGGCGGACCCGCTGTCGGCAACACCCGGGGATACAGCCGTCGCTTACGGCAGTTACGCCCTCTGCCTCGGGAAACTGGGGGACCTCACAGGCGCGAAAAAAAATCTGAAGCTGGCGAAGGCAAAGGGATACAGCGAGAAATCCATTTCCGTCGTTTGCGAGCGGCTGAAGATCCGGCGAAGCGAGATATAATCCCCATTCAGGAGCAAGGGAGAGGAGGGGAAAACCGTGATCCTGTTACAGGCGCTGCCGCTCTTTGCGCTGATTGCTTACATGCTGTACATGATCTACTATTTTATCATCCCCACGGCGTATTTGCGGATCATGCTTTATTGCGCGCATAAAAAATACTGCGGGATCGATATTCGCTTTGCCGATAATTGGGTCCTGGTCAAACTGCCGGAATACGAGAAACCGATCGGTCGATTGATCGACATCGATATCCCCGCCAGGCTCCTTGAATATACGGTATGCTCTGAGTTGAGAGAACTCTTGAGAGAGGTTCGGAAGAGGGCCGCTTCGTAAATGCGGATTACAAAATCCCCTCTCTTTCATACAACATCCGACAGGAGGAATGAAACCATGAAAAAGATCTCTCGAACCCTTTGCAGTTTCTGTTTCATCTTGCTGGCCGCAGTTTGGCTGATCGGACTTCCCCGGGCTTCCGCCCAGGAGTATTGGGAACAGCCGAAAGAGGTGTTTGAAAGCGGCGATTATTCTTATGAGCTTTTGGACGACGGCACGGCTGTCATCGTGGACTACGAAGGCGAGGAGACAGACGTTGAGATCCCCGATGCGCTTGACGGGCATGAAGTCTCTGAGATCGGCATGCAGGCTTTTTCCTATTATGAGATGGCAAGCCTGACTATCCCGGAGGGGATCAACGTCAGCGGCCGGGCATTTGAATACTGTGTGATCACGGATTCCATAAGCCTGCCGGAGGGGATCACCATTCGGGGCCGCGCCTTTGAATATGCTGAACTCCCGCAGACGATGACGATCCCGGAAGGGGCCGTGGTGGAAGGGGACTGCTTCTCCTACTGTGAGGATCTGCGGGCACTTTTCGTTGAGCCGCATGCGGCTTTGAAGAAGAGCGCCTTCAGCTACAGCGAGGATCTGCAGACCATCGTCTGCGCTTCCGGCTCCGAGATCACAGACAGGGCGTTTTATTCCTGTGAGCGGCTGGAGAAAATTGTTCTCTGCGGCGACGTGAAGCTGGGAGAAAAGCCGTTCCCGTATTCAAAACAGGCGAAGACCACAGCTGCGGAGAAAGCTGATTATGCCCGGGCTGTGGAAAGCGCCATGGGGCTGGCTTCCGAGCCCCTTGTAAAAGCCGGGACCATCAAGGGAAACGCTTACAGCAACGAATCCCTGCAGCTGGAATGCAGACTGCCGAAGGCCTTTACCATTGCGGCGGACGAACGCGCGGAGAGCGCAGGCATCTTTGGCGGAGAGATGGGACGGGCCCCGCAGGATCAAAGGAGCTGGACGGATTTGCTGGCCAGGACCAAGTCCGGCGATTCGATCAGTGTGGTCGTGTCTCCTGTTCCGAAAGAAGTGAAGGAGCTCCTGTATCTCCTGCTGCCGGAGGAGTTTGCGGCGGTACAGGGATATTCCGCGCTTGGCCTGCTGGCAGCGCAGGGCTGCAATGATATCACATTTGCGGTGGATGAGGAGTATGACGAATTCCCGATCGAGGAATCGGTGTGTGTTTGCTTCACTGCCGTGGAAGAGGAAGAGCCTGTGTATATCAGACAGGTGCTCTATGTTGTGGATGAATACATGGTGACAGTAAGCGCGGAATCTTATGGGGCGGACAGTACTTTGGATTATCTGGGATTATTCGGATGACGGACAGTTGAGATCATGGAACAGGACCCCGCACAAAAAGCGGAGTCCTGTTTTCTTTCGGGCCGGGCGGCGGACAGGCAGCTGCTGCCGTATCAAAGCACCTTGCAAAAGAGATTGCTTTTGCGGGGACAAAATGATAAGATGGCCGGGAAAGTATGGGCCGAAAGCACAGGCTTTCGGATCGTCTGCCCCGGCGAACAAACAGCACCGGGGGACCGGCGCTGTTTTCCTGAGGAAACACATGGAGGCCCTATGAAGCGAAGCACGAAAAAAAGAAATACAGGGCGCGGCAGGGCCATCGTTTTTGCGGCGCTTTTGCTCCTGCTGGCAGCGCTGCTGCTGCTGCGCATCCTCCGGACCAGGCCGGGCGCGGCAGATGAGGGGGAAATGCCTGCGCCGATAGATGTTCCTGCTCAGACGACGTTCCCGGAACCGGAGGAGGCGGCCACTCTGCCTGGGGGAACGCCCGCTCCGGAGCCGACGGAAGCGGAGCCGATACCGCCGGACGAGGCTGAGGAAAAGCTGAGTCCCGAGGCGACGCCGACCCCGGTGAACACGACGGCACCCGTGCCCACCGGCGCGGGCGGCTACAACAAAACCACCTATGAGATCGTCAGCGATATGGTATACACCTATCGACAGCTGCAGTCGGAGGGGATGGACACCGTCCGCCGGGATCTGGAAAAACTGAAAGCGGCAGATCCGGCGCTGGGCACCGCCTGGGAGCGGATCATGGAGACCTGGGTCTACGTGAACAACGACCTGGAGATTTCTGAAGCGGTACCGGCGGGGCTGCCGGAGGATGACAGTCTGGCCATCGTGGCCCTGGGCTTTCAGCTGCTGCCGGACGGCGCCATGGACCCGGAACTGATCAGCCGCTGCGAGCTGGCCATGTCCTGCGCCGAGACCTACCCAAACGCCTATGTGATCGTCACGGGAGGCGGCACGGCACTGGACAACAAGGAGATGACCGAGGCCCAGGCCATGGCCGACTGGTTTATCCGAAAGGGGCTCGACCCGGATCGGCTCATCGTGGAGACCCGGGCTATGACCACCGGGCAGAACGCCCAGTACAGCTGTGAGATCCTGATGGCGGAATATCCGCAGGTCAAAAATCTGCTGCTGGTCACCAGCGACTACCACATGCAGATGGCCTGGCTGCTGTTTTCCGAGGAGGCATATCTTTACGAGTGCGCTTACGGTGTGGCGCCCTATGTGCTGGCGGCTAACGCGGCGGTACACGTCCCGGAGGCTACGGATGAATATAACGGTACGTCAAAACAGGCCCAATATCTGTGGACCCTGGCAGATCCCCAGTATTGAGTACCCATAGAGGTGACAGACGGAAATAAAGGCAAAGGTCCCGGAAGACAACATCGGCTCGAAGGGCCTGGAGTTTTTGTGTTGACAACTTCATCATCTGCGGCGGGAGGGCGAGCGATTCACCCTCCCGCCGCTTTCCGGATTATGGGAACCTTTTTCTGGCAGATGCGTCTAATCCATCGGCGCGGAAAGATCTGCGCTTTCTGAGGAGACAGCCGGGCAACAGGCCCGGAGAAAGGAATGTGATACGGACAGGGAAAGGAAGTGTTGTCTATGCCCGGACCCGGAAGAGGTTTTGGCCCTCGCGGCTTTTTGACGGACGAAGAGAAGAAGACGATGCCCAAGGTTTCCAAGGAGCTTTTGCTGCGCATCCTCTCTTATCTGAAGCCCTATTGGTTCCAGTTCGTGCTGGTGTTTGCGGCGATCCTGCTGTCGGCTGTGCTGGGGCTGCTGCCCAGCATCATCACGGGGCGCATCGTGGACCAGGCCCTGGTGGGCCGGGATCTGCGTCTGCTGGTCCAGCTGCTGCTGACCGCCTTTGCAACGCTGACGGCCTCCGAGGTCATCGGCGTGCTGGAGAGTTACATCAACGCGTGGATCTCCCAGCGCATCATTTTTGACATGAAAAACCAGATGTACGATCATCTGCAGCATATGCCCCACGCCTTCTTCACCTCGGAGAAGCAGGGGGACATCATTACCCGGATGAACACAGACATCAGCGGCGTCAGCTCCGTGATCTCCGGGACCCTGACCAGCATCGTCAGCAACATCGCTACCGTGGTCACTACCCTGGTGGCGCTGTTTACCATGAACTGGCGGCTGGCTGCGGTGGGCATCGTGGTGACCCCGCTGCTGATCCTGCCCACACGTTCCGTGGGCCGCAGCCGCTGGAAGATCCTGACCGAGAGCCAGGCCAAGAACGACGAGATGAACCAGCTGGTCAACGAGACCCTGTCGGTCAGCGGCTCCCTGCTGGTGAAGCTCTTTGCCCGGGAAGAGGCGGAGTATCGGCGCTTCGTCTCCGTCAACGAAGAAGTGACCCGCCTGCAGCTCAAGGAGCAGCGCAGCGGCAAGTTTTTCCACGTGATCATGGGCATGTTTACCCAGATCGGCCCGCTGCTGATCTACTTTGCCGGCGGCTTTCTCATCATGGCCCGGGGCGACACCGGTCTGACGGTGGGCACCATCACCGCCACCGTTGCCCTGATCAACCGGCTTTACCGGCCGGTCCAGTCCCTGCTGAACATCCATGTGGACTTTACCCGGTCCCTGGCCCTGTTCACCCGCATCTTCGATTACTTTGACATGACCAATCCCATTGTGGAGAAGGCGGACGGCGAGAAGCCGGAGATCACCGACGGGGATATTGAATATGATCACGTGGCGTTCTCCTACGATCCGAACAAGCCCCTGCTGTCGGACATTCACTTCACCGTGCCCGCCGGGCAGATGTACGCGGTGGTGGGCCCCTCCGGCGCAGGCAAATCCACGGTGGTCAACCTGCTGCCCCGGCTTTATGACGTGACAGGCGGCAGCGTGCGGGTGGCCGGTGTGGACGTGCGGGACTTCGATCTCAAGTATCTGCGGCAGAACATCGGCGTGGTCACCCAGGACACCTATCTCTTCAACGGCACCATTCGGGAAAACCTGCTCTACGCCAGGGAAGACGCCACCCGGGAGGAGATCGAGGCGGCCTGCCGGATCGCCAATCTCCACGATTTCATCGCCCGTCAGCCGGAGGGCTATGATACCGTGGTGGGCAACCGGGGACTGAAACTCTCCGGCGGCGAGAAGCAGCGGCTGTCCATTGCCCGTGTGATCCTGAAGGATCCCCGGATCCTGATTCTGGACGAGGCCACCTCCGCCCTGGACTCCATCTCCGAGAGCGCCATCCAGGACGCTCTGGAAAAGCTCATGGAGGGACGCACCAGCATCGTCATCGCCCACCGGCTGTCCACCATTTTGAAGGCGGACAAGATCCTGGTGGTCCGGGACGGGGTCATCGCCGAGCAGGGAAGCCACGAGGAACTGCTGCGGCTGAACGGCACTTACCGGCAGCTGTATGAGACCCAGTTCCGTCGGGTGCTGGACTATGAAACCGAACAGCTGGGCAAAACGGCCTGATATCGATTCCAAATAGAAAATGAGGATATCCGAACACAAATCGGATATCCTCATTTTTATGCTGCCCGACTAAAACAGCAGCGCGTTGGCGATACCAAAATAGACCAGCAGGGACAGGGCGTCCACAATGGTGGTGATGAAGGGACTGGCCATGACCGCCGGGTCAAAGCCCAGCTTCTGGGCGCACATGGGCAGGCTGCAGCCGATGAGCTTGGCCACCAGCACCGTCATCGCCATGGTGAAGCAGACCACAAAAGCCGTGATTACGGTGATATCGGTGTTGCCCATCAGCATCCGGTCCACCAGCATGATCTTCCCGAAGCACAGGATCGACAGGGTGGCGCCGCAGAGGACCGCTGTCTGGATCTCCTTCCAGGCTACCTTGGGAAGGTCCGCAAACTCCAGCTCGCCCAGGGACAGGGCGCGGATGATGGAGACGGAGGCCTGGGAACCGGAATTGCCGCCGGTGTCCATGAGCATGGGAATAAAGGCCGTCAGCACCACCTGGGCGGCCAGGGCGCTCTCAAAGCCGGTGATGATCATGCCGGTAAAGGTGGCCGAGACCATGAGCAGTGCCAGCCAGGGGATCCGGTGCTTGAACAGATCCCAGGCGTTGGAGCGCAGGTAGTTCTTATCCGAGGGGAGCATGCCGGCCATCTTTTCGATGTCCTCCGTGGTCTCCTCTTCCAGAACATCCATGGCGTCGTCGAAGGTGATGATGCCCACCAAGAGATTGTCGTTGTCCACAACGGGCAGGGCCAGAAAATTGTACTTGGAGAGCATCTGGGCGACCTTCTCCTGATCGTCCATGGTGTTGACGGAAATCACGTTCTCGTCCATGATCTGTGTGACCGGAGCGTCGTCATCGGCGGCCAGCAGCAGATCCTTGACGGACACGGTGCCCAGGAGTTTCCGGTCCCGGGTCACGTAGCAGGTGTAGATGGTCTCCTTGTCCACACCAGTCCTGCGGATGCGGGCGATGGCCTCGGCGACCGTCATGCCGGGGCGCAGGGAGACGTATTCCGTGGTCATGATCGAGCCGGCGGAATTCTCCGGATAGCGCAGCAGATCGTTGATCTCCCGGCGCATCTGGGGATCCGCCTGGGCCAGGATCCGCTTGACCACGTTGGCGGGCATTTCCTCCACCAGATCCACGGCGTCGTCTACATAGAGCTCTTCGATCACATCGTGGAGCTCCGCGTCAGAAAAGCCGCGGATCAGCAGCTCCTGCACCTCCGGCTCCATCTCCACGAAGGTTTCCGCCGCCAGTTCTTTGGGCAGCAGACGGAACAGCTTGGGAATGCCAACGGGATCGATCTCCTCAAAAACGGCGGCTACGTCGGCACCGTTCATGGTGATGAGGACATCCTTCAGCGTGGAATACTTTTTTCCTTCGAGCAGTACCCTGAGGGTATGCTCCATGGTTACTAAACGTTCTGCCATCGGTTTTCCTCCTCTTGTTGGTTTTCAGATTTGGAAGCCCGACACAGACAGACCAAAGTCGCTATTTACTTGTTTCGGCGGAAACACACAGGCAGTGCAGTTCCGGCCGCAATACTTCGGCCCGCTGCTGTGCCGCCGTTACTTCCACTATCCATGGTGTTTCCTCCTTTTACCAGACTTGGACTTTGTCCATTTATCAGAATACAGGGTTTGGACTCGGTTTGTCAAGGAAAAATCGCCGTTCTTGGGTATTGCCAAACGCCATAATTGTGTGTAGAATACTATTATATTTAGAAATTTTGAAGGTTTTATGCAGAGGCGCGATATGGAGAAGATCACATCCCGGAAAAACGCATATATCCGGCACCTGCGTATGCTCGCTGCCGACGCCGCTTACCGGCGTGAAAAGGGCGAATACCTGTGCGACGGATACAAGCTCCTGGGGGAGGCCCTGTCCTGCGGCGCTTCTGTTGCCTCTGTGCTGTGGAAAGAGCGGGAACAGGCGCTGCCCGGCCTGGAGGATGCCGCACAATATGCGGCCCCGGCGGATCTTTTCGATTTTGCCTCGCCCATGAAAAACAGCCCCGGGCCGCTGTTTGCGGTGCGGATCCGCGGCTGCGGCAAGCCGGGCGCGATGCGAAACGCCATCGTGCTGGAGAACGTTCAGGACCCGGGCAATGTGGGGACCGTTCTTCGTACGGCCAACGCTTTCGGGATCGACACGGTGATCCTGACCGGAGACTGTGCCGACCCCTATCATCCGAAGACTGTCCGGGCCACCATGGGCGCCATCTTCCGGCAGAAGATCATCCGAATGGAGCTGCCCTATGTGAAGGGCCTGCTGGATGAAATGGGGCTGCCCCTGTACGGCGCGGCCCTGGACCCGGCGGCGAAGGATATCCGCAGCCTGGATCTGCGGCATACTGCGGTGGCCATCGGCAGCGAGGGCAGGGGACTGAGTCTGGAATTGCTGGATGTATGCCGGGATAAGCTGCTGATCCCCATGCAGCAGGAGAGCGAATCCCTGAATGCGGCGGTGGCTGCGGCGGTGTGTATGTGGGAAATGAGCAGATAGGAGGACGCGCATGGCTTCTTTGGAATATTGGCTCTGGCTCTCCTCTGTGCCGGTGAGCCCCAAGGCCCGGCTGGCGCTGATCGAACGCTATGGGGACGCCAAGGCTGCGTTCTTCGCACCGGCGGGAGAGTTCAAGTCCCTGCCCGGCGTCTCCACCCGTGAGGCCGCCCTGCTGGAGGCGCGGGATATGAGCGGGGTCAACGGCGTCCTGAGCGCCTGTCGGGAGCAGGAACTGCAGATCATCAGCATGCAGGACGCGGCCTATCCCAACCGGCTGCGGAATATCTACGCGCCGCCTGTGGTATTGTATGTAAAGGGCAGCCTGCCCCTGGTGGATGAGAACGCCCTGATCGCAGTGATCGGCACCCGCAAGGCCAGCCCTTACGGTGTCAAGATGGGCAAGGAGCTGGCATGGCAGATCAGCAGAGACGGCGGTATCGTGGTCTCCCTGCTGACAAACGGCGTGGACGCCGCTGCGGCGGAGAGCGCGCTGCTGGCAGGCGGCAGCTGCGTGGGCGTGCTGGGCACGCCCCATGAATGTGAGCATGGATATCTTGCAAAACAGGTGGCGGCCCGGGGCGCACTGGTCAGCGAGTATCCGCCGGGAATAGAGCCGCTGCGCAGCTTTTTCCGGGAGCGCAACCGTCTCGCCGCTGGCCTGTCCGTAGGCGTCGTTGTGGTGGAGGCTCCGGAGAAGAGCGGTACCCGCTTGTTTGCCAATGAGGCGGCCGAGCAGGGGAAGGAGATCTTTGCCGTGCCCGGCAACGCCGACGCGGAAAACAGCGCCGGGACCCTTGCCCTTCTCAAGGAGGGCGCCAAGCTGGTGACCACCGGCTGGGAAGTATTGAACGAATTTGAGGCGCTGTACCCGGACAAGCTCCGCCACGGCCGAGAGCAGTATCCGGCGGAGGAAGATGCGCCGGAGACACCGACCACGGCTCCAGCGGCTGCGAAAAAAGCCATTGACAAGCCGGAGGGCAAAGGATATATTGACTTGGCGGAACAGCTGTCCGGACTTACGGAGGACCAGCTGAAGATCGTAACGGCGATCGACCGCAGCGCCAGCCATATCGACGATATCATCGAGGCCACCGGCCTGCCCACCGCGAAGGTGCTGGCCCAGCTGACGATCCTGGAGATCAAGGGCTATATCCGGCGGGAGGCCGGCAGGCGCATCGCATTGAATATTGCAAAAAAGTGAGGAAGCAGAATGGCAAAAGCAAAGGATCTGGTCATTGTCGAATCCCCCGCAAAGGCAAAGACGATCGAAAAGTATTTGGGTGGTAATTACAGAGTGACAGCGTCCATGGGGCATCTGCGGGATCTTCCCAAGAGCAAGATGGGCGTAGATATAGAAAATGGTTTTGAACCCCAGTATATTCCGGTACGGGACAAGGCGGATTTGATCGCACAGCTGAAAAAAGAAGCCAAGAGCGCAAAGACAGTCTATCTGGCGACGGACCCTGACCGGGAGGGCGAGGCCATCTCCTGGCATTTGAAGGAGCTGCTGGACCTGCCGGACGAAAAGGCCAAGCGCGTGACCTTCAACGAGATCACGAAGAAGGTCGTCACCGAGAGCATCCAGCACCCCCGCGGCATCGACCAGGATCTGGTGGACGCCCAGCAGGCCCGCCGCATTCTGGACCGGATCGTGGGCTATAAGCTCTCTCCGCTGCTGTGGCGCAAGGTGAAGACGGGTCTGTCCGCAGGCCGTGTCCAGTCCGTGGCCACCCGAATGGTGGTGGATCGGGAAGAAGAGATCAAGGCCTTCGTCAGTGAAGAATACTGGCTGCTGGACGCTTTCCTCTCCCGTCCCGAGGGCGGCAGCTTTACCGCCCGCTTTTACGGCAGGGGCGAGAAGAAACAGGAGCTGAAAAGCGAGGAGCAGGTCAAGGCGGTGATCGCGGCCACGCAGGACGCGCCCTTTACCGTCAGCCAGGTCAAGCGCGGCGAGAAGCAGCGCACCCCGGCGCCTCCCTTCATCACCTCCACCCTGCAGCAGGAGGCTTCCCGCCGCCTGAACATGACCCCGCGGCGCACCATGTCCATCGCCCAGCAGCTGTACGAGGGCGTGGAGATCGCCGACCGGGGCAGCATCGGTCTCATCACCTATATGCGTACCGATTCCCTCCGTCTGTCCGAGGAGGCGCTGAGTTCTGCCCGGGCCTTTATCACCGAGCATTACGGGGCATCCTACTGCCCGGCGCAGCCCCGCCGCTTCAAGACCAAGGCCGGGGCCCAGGACGCCCATGAGGCCATCCGGCCCACGGACGTGAACCTGACGCCGGAGCTGGTGCGCAAGAGCCTGACCCAGGAGCAGTACCGGCTGTACCGGCTGATCTGGGGCCGCTTTACCGCCAGCCAAATGGCCAACGCCGTGTATGACAATGTGTCTGTGGATGTGGATTCCGCGGGCTATACCTTCCGGGCCAATTACTCCGAACTGAAATTCCCGGGCTATACCGCGGTTTACGAGGAGGCCAGGGACGAGGAGAGCGACGAGCTGGCAAATCCGCTGCCTTCCCTCAGCGAAGGGGAGCGGCTGGTGTTGGACAAGATGGTGCCGGACCAGCAGTTCACCCAGCCCCCCGCACGCTACACGGAGGCCACGCTGATTCGTGCCATGGAGGAAAAGGGCATAGGACGCCCCTCCACCTACGCGCCTACCATCACCACCATCACCTCCCACGACTACGTGATCAAAGAGGGCAAGTACCTGCGGCCCACACCCCTGGGCGAAGTGGTCACCGGACTCATGAAGGAGCACTTTGCCGATATCGTGGACCTGAAGTTCACCAACCACATGGAGAGCGAGCTGGACGAGATCGAAAGCGGAAAGGTCCAGTGGCGGCAGGTCCTCAACGAGTTCTACGAGGATTTCGATAAAGAATATAAAGAGGCGGAGAGCGCCATGGACGGCGTCCGGATCAAGGTGCCGGACGTGCTCAGCGACGAATTCTGCGAGGTCTGCGGACGGCAGATGGTGGTCAAGAAAGGCAAGTTCGGCCACTTCCTCGCCTGCCCGGGCTTCCCGGAATGCACCTTTACCAAGCCCATCGTGGTGGAGATGCCCGGCAAGTGCCCCAAGTGCGGCAGCCGCATCCTCAAGCGTACCTCCCGAAAGGGCTATGTGTTCTATGCCTGTGAACGGGGGACCGACTGCGGCTTTATCACCTGGGATGTGCCCACCAAGGACTTCTGCCCCGCCTGCGGCAAGACCATGTTCAAGCACAGCGGCCGCGGCCCCCTGAAGTCCTTCTGCATCAATGAGGCCTGCCCCAACTTTGTCCCCGAGGACAAGCGGGTCTACAAGAAAAAGACCCCGGAGGAGAAGGCCGCTTCCGCCGCCAAAAAGTCGGCGGGGAAGAAAACTGCGGCAAAAAAGACAGCCACAAAGAAATCTGCAAAAACAAAGGGATAAGGTATGGAAAAAGTCACAGTCCTGGGCGCGGGCCTGGCGGGCAGCGAATGCGCCTGGCAGCTGGCCAAGCGGGGGATCCCCGTACGCCTGGTAGAGATGAAGCCGGTGAAAATGACCCCGGCCCATACATCGGAGTATTTCGGGGAGCTGGTCTGCTCCAACTCTCTGCGCAGCGACGAGCTTACCAACGCGGTTGGACTGCTGAAGGCGGAAATGCGGAAGATGGGCTCGCTGATCATGGAGAGCGCCGACTTAAACCGCGTGGCCGCAGGCGGCGCCCTTGCGGTGGACCGTGTGGGCTTTGCCCGCTATATCACCGAGAAGCTGGAGGGCTGCGACCTGGTTGAGATCGTCCGGGAAGAGGCCACCGAAATCCCGGAGGGGCAGGTGGTCGTGGCCACAGGCCCTCTGAGCAGCGACGCCATCGCGGAGAAGATCGCCGCCCTCTGCCCGGACAGCGACCTGCACTTTTATGATGCGGTGGCCCCCATCGTGACCCTGGAGAGCGTGGACATGGACAGCGCCTTTTTCGCCTCCCGCTACGACAAGGGGACGGCTGATTATGTAAACTGCCCCATGGACAAGGAGGAATACCTGGCTTTCGTAAACGAACTGGTGAACGCCAGGGAAGCGGAGGTCCACGGCTTTGACGACGCCGGGGTCTTCGAGGGCTGCATGCCGGTGGAGGTCATGGCCCGCCGGGGGGTGGACACCCTGCGCTACGGACCGCTGAAGCCTGTGGGTCTGAAGGATGCGCGCACCGGGAAGGAGAATTACGCCGTGGTGCAGCTGCGGCGGGACAATGCCGACGGTACCATCTACAATATGGTGGGCTTCCAGACCCACCTGACCTGGGGCGAGCAGAAGCGGGTCTTCTCCATGATCCCAGCCCTGCGCAATGCGGAGTTTGTGCGCTACGGCGTCATGCACCGCAACACCTATTTGAACAGTCCCGGCCTGTTGGACCGCTATTACCGGCTGATCTCCCAGCCCCGCATCAGCTTCGCCGGACAGATGACCGGAGTGGAGGGCTATGTGGAGTCCGCCGCCTCCGGCTTGCTGGTGGGTATCGAGACGGCCGCCCGGGTGCTGGGATTGCCGCCGGTGGATTTCCCCCAGGAGACGGCCATCGGCGCGCTGGGACTGTACATTTCCGGCGGCAGCGTGGGCGATTTTCAGCCGATGAACATCAATTTCGGCATCATCACCCCGCTGGACCACCGGGTCAAGGGAAAGCGCAACAAGAACGCGGAGATCTCGAAGCGTTCACTGGCGATCATAGATACATTGCTGGAAAGGGAGGTATTCGACTGTGAGAATCATCGTTGACGCAATGGGCGGCGACAACGCCCCCCGGGAGATTGTAAAGGGCGCCGTGTACGCGAAACGCGAGCTGGGCGTGGATGTGACCCTGGTGGGCCGCAAGGAAGAGGTGGACGCCTGCCTGCAGGCGGAAAACTGCACGGATATCCAGGTGGTGGACGCCCGGGAGGTGATCACCATGGAGGATGACCCCAGCACCGCCACCCGCCGCAAGAAGGATTCCTCCATGGCTGTGGCCCTGTCCCTGCTGAAAGACGGCCAGGGCGACGCGGTGGTCTCCGCCGGCAGTACCGGCGCGCTGCTCACCGGCGCGACGCTGACGGTCAAACGCATCCGCGGTATCCGCCGTGCGGCGCTGGCCCCTGTTTTGCCCGCGGGTGAGCATGGCGTGATGCTGATCGACTGCGGCGCCAATGTGGAGTGCACCGCCGAGTATCTGCTCCAGTTTGCCTTTATGGGAAGTTTTTATGCCAAGAAGATCATGGGCTGTGCCAACCCCCGGGTGGGCCTGCTGAATGTGGGTACCGAGGATACCAAGGGCGGCGACCTGCAGCATCAGACCTTCGAGCTGCTAAAGAAGGCGGACGAGGAAGGCCGAATCAAGTTCGTGGGCAATGTGGAGGGCACCGGCGTGTTCTCCGGCGAGGTGGACGTGGTGGTCACCGACGGCTTTACCGGCAACGTCCTGCTCAAGGGGACCGAAGGCGTCATCAAGTACATCATGACCCAGCTTAAGGGCGTGTTCTATAAGAGCACCGTCAACAAGCTGGCGGCGGCAGCGCTGAAGGGCGATCTGGCCGCCATGAAGAAATCCATGGACGTGAACGAGGTGGGCGGCACGGCGCTGGTGGGGATCAGCAAGCCGGTCATCAAGGCTCACGGCTCCTCCAACGCGGCCAGCTTTTTCGCCGCCATGCGGCAGGCAAAGGCCTTCGCTGAGTCGGGGATCATCGGGGATATCACCGAAAACATCGATTATATGAAGCTCAAAGCCGAGTAAACCATGGGGGATCTTGAGAAGAAAATCGGATACACATTTCGCAGCCCCAGGCTTTTGGAAACGGCGCTGACCCACAGTTCCTATGCCAACGAAAAGCACGATGGGGACTGTGAGAGCTATGAGCGCCTGGAGTTTCTGGGGGATTCGATCCTGGGCTTCACCACGGCGGAGTTTCTGTACGCCTATGAGCCTGCCCTGCCCGAGGGCAGCATGACCCGCCTGCGGGCGGAGCTGGTATGTGAGAGCAGTCTGCACAAGGTGGCTCTGGCCCTGGACCTTGGCCGATATATGCGCCTTGGCAAAGGCGAAGAGCGCAGCGGCGGCCGGGAGCGGCCGTCCATCCTGGCGGATATGGTGGAGGCGATCATCGCCGCCCTGTACCTGGACGCCGGTCTGGAGCAGGCCAAGTCCTTTATCATGAGTCGGGTGCTCAAGGACGCGGAGATCAGTGAGGAGCACCGCAGCCAGGATTATAAAACCGTTCTGCAGGAGCTGGTGCAGCGCAAGGCGGATCAGCATATCGCCTATGAGCTCATCGGCGAGAGCGGCCCGGACCACAATAAGCGCTTCACTTTCCGGGTGAGCGTCAACGGCGTCAGCGCCGGCGAGGGGACGGGACGCACCAAGAAGGAGGCCGAGCAGATGGCCGCCAAACAGGCCCTGGAGACCTTGCAGGCATGAGCGCCAGAGAGTCTGTCATCCCGGTGTTCGTGCCCCATCTGGGTTGTCCCCACGCCTGCGTGTTCTGCAATCAGAACCGTATTTCCGGCGCGGCGCGGCCGGCCACAGCCGAGACCGTGCGAGAAGCGATCAAGCAAGCAGCCGCCTTGCCCCGTACCGGGGCAAAGCGGCAACTGGCGTTTTATGGGGGGAGTTTTACAGCTATCCCCACGGCGGAGCAGGGGGCTTTGCTGGCCGCTGCCAGGGATGCGCTGGACAGGGGAGAGATCGATGCGATCCGCCTGTCCACCCGCCCGGACGCCATTGATGAGACCGTGCTCCGGCGGCTGCGGGAATACGGCGTGGAGACCATAGAGCTTGGGGCCCAGTCCATGGACGAGCAGGTGCTCCGCCTTTCCGGACGGGGCCATACGGCGGCGGACGTAGAGCGGGCGTCACGGCTCATCAAGGACAAGGGCTTTCGCCTGATCCTGCAGATGATGACCGGGCTGCCCGGAGACGATGAAGAGAAAGACATGGAGACGGCCCGGCGGCTGATCGCCCTGGGGCCGGACGGGGTGCGGATCTATCCCACCGTTATCGTGCGGGACACGGCGCTGTATGCGCTGTGGAAGAGCGGGCGCTATCGGGAACACAGCGTGGAGGACGCCGTGCGGGTCTGCGCGAAGCTGCTGCCCCTGTTTCAGCAGGCGGGGATCCCGGTGATCCGCCTGGGACTCAATCCCACGGAGGAGCTCTCCGGCGGCGCAGCTGTTGCCGGGGCGTATCACCCCGCCCTCGGAGAGCTGGTCAGAAGTCGGATCCTGTATGAAAAGGCAGAGCTTCTTCTGAGGGAGAACGGCGCTTCCGGCAGGGTGATCCTGGGCGTCGCGCCGGAAAACCTGTCCCAGATGGTGGGGCAGCACAGGGAGAATGTGCGAAAGCTGTGTGACGCGTTTGGGCTGGAGACTTTGAAAGTCCGTCCGGCAAACATAAAAAGCGGGGAAATCTGTGTGATTTCCATTGAAAAATAACAAAAGATACGGTATAATTATTTAGTTATTGCTAAAAAATTCAAATTCTCAGATTGAGGTCAGTCATTTGTATTTACGTGCGTTGGAGATCCAGGGCTTCAAGTCTTTCCCGGACAAGACCCGTCTCACATTTGAAAAAGACATAACCGCCATCGTCGGCCCCAACGGTTCCGGCAAGTCCAACATCGCGGACGCCATCCTCTGGGTCATGGGCGAGCAGCGCAGCAAGGCTCTGCGCGGTTCCAAGATGGAGGACGTGATCTTCGGCGGTACCGAGAAGCGCAATGCCCTCGGCTTTGCCCAGGTGTCGCTGATCATCGACAACTCCGCTCATATCTTCGACTATGAGGGCAGTGAGGTCATGCTCAGCCGCCGCTATTACCGCAGCGGTGACAGCGAGTATTTCATCAACAAAGAATCCGTCCGCCTCAAGGACATCCACTCCCTTTTGATGGATACCGGCCTGGGGCGTGACGGCTATTCCATCATCGGCCAGGGCCGCATCGCCGAGATCGTCTCCAGCCGCAGCACCGACCGGCGCGAGGTGTTTGAGGAGGCGGCGGGCATCTCCCGCTTCCGCTACCGCAAGGAGGAAGCCGAGCGCAAGCTGCAGCGGACCGATGAGAATCTGCTGCGCATCAACGATAAGATCGAGGAGCTGGAGCTGCAGGTGGGCCCGCTGCAAAAGCAGGCGGAGACCGCCAAGCGCTATCTGGTGCTTCGGGATCAGCTGCGTGTGCAGGAGATCTCTGTTTGGATGGCGACGCTGGACAGGCTGCGCGCACAGGCGGACAGCGTTCAGCAGGAGTTTACACAGGCACAGCAGGACCTGGAACGGGCCAAGGCCTCTCTGGAGGCGCTGTATGCCTCCTCCGGCAGCATTACCGAGCGGATGCATCAGAAGGATGTGGAGAGCGAGCAGGCGCGGGAGCGCTTGTCTGCCTCGGAAACGGCGGCGGCCGCCTGCGAGTCTGAGGCTGCGGTGCTGCGGGCCAATGTCCAGAGCAGTACAGAGCAGCTGGAACGTCTGCGCAGAGATATCGCCGAGCGGGACCGCAGGGCGGAGGAGATCCGTGCCAGCATCGGCGAGGGCGAGAGCCGCATTGCGGAGATCGAGAAAGAACTGGCTGACCTCGCCCAGGAGACAGCCCGGAACAACAATGTTCTGGACGGCTGCCGGATGAAGCTGAAGAACCGGGAAGCCATGGTCGAGCAGCTGAGCCAGCAGGCCACCTCGCTGGAAGTTGAGGGGCGGAGCATGGATTCCCGCATCAACATGCTCGGCGAGATGGAGAAGGATTACGAGGGCTATTCCCGCGCGGTCAAGACCGTGATGCGGGAGGCTCAGCGCGGCAATCTCAAGGGCGTCCACGGTCCGGTGGCGAATCTGCTGCGGGCGGATGAGGAATGTGCCCTGGCCATCGAAACGGCCTTGGGAGCCGCCTCTCAGAATATTGTGATCGACACCCAGAACGACGGCCGCCAGGCCATTGAAATGCTCAAGCGTATGGATGCCGGGCGCGCTACCTTCCTTCCGGTGGACACCATTCGCGGCAGCGTCATGAAGGACGCGCCGGAGCGGGATCCGGGTTTCGTGGGCATCGCCTATGAGTTGGTGCGTTTTGATCCCAGGTATGACCAGATCTTTGCCAATCTCCTGGGACGGACCGTCGTGGCTGAGACCCTGGGCGACGCGGTGCGCATGTCCAAAGCCAACGGCAACAGGCTTCGCATCGTGACCCTGGATGGTCAGATGATCAACGCAGGCGGCTCTATGACCGGCGGCAGCAGCGCCAAAAACAGCGGCATCCTGTCCCGGGCCAATGAGCTGGAAAAACTGAAAAAGCAGAGAGCGCGCAGTGCCGAGCAGGAAAAGAAGTGCGCGGCCGAATTGGCCCAGGCCAGGTCCGGCCTGGCGGCTGTCCGCTATCAGCTGGACATGGCCCTGGAGGATCAGGCGGAGCTTCGCAGCCGCAGCGCCTCCTTTGAGGCGGAGTGGAAGACCACGAAGAATTCCACGCAGCAGTTTTCTCTGCTGCTGGAAAGCCTGACCGGTGACAGTGAGACCCGGCAGCGCGCCCTGGAAGCCGCCGGACGGCAGATCGAGAGCTTCAAGAGCCGCCTGGGCGAAAAAGAGCGGCAGCAGGCGGAGATCCGGCAGAAGAGCGACGGGATCCGCGCGGAAATTGCGGAGATCAGTCAGAAGAAGCTGGAGCTGGAGGGCAAACGCACCCGGGCGGAGAAAGAGACCCAGGAGCGCAATGCACAGATCCTGGAGCTGGAGCGGCTGGCCGCCCGCATCGAGCAGAAGAAGCTGGCCGCCGATATGGAGGAAAAGCAGCTGCTGGACAAGCTGTGGGACAACTACGAGCTGAGCCACAGCGCCGCCGCGGCGGTGCGTCAGCCCGTGGAGAACCTGCAGAAGGCCAACAAGGAGATCCACGATCTACGCCGTCAGATCAGCGCTCTGGGCACGCCCAACATCGGCGCCATCGAGGAATACGACCGGATCAACACCCGCTATCAGTTCCTGTCTGAGCAGCGGGACGACGTGGAGAAGGCCAAGAAGGAACTGGAAGAGATCATCGGTGACATCACCGGAGAGATGAAGGAAGTCTTCCTGACGCGCTTCCAGGAGATCGACAGGTGCTTCCGGGAGACTTTCCAGGAGCTGTTCGGCGGCGGCCGGGCGGCGTTGGCCCTGGAGGATGAGGACAATGTGCTGGAATGCGGCATCGAGATCAAAGCCCAGCCGCCCGGCAAGGCTCTGTCCAACATCAGCCTGCTCTCCGGCGGCGAGATGGCCTTCGTGGCCATTGCCCTGTACTTTGCCATTTTGAAGGTCCGGCCCACGCCTTTCTGCGTGATGGACGAGATCGAGGCCGCTCTGGACGAGGCCAACGTGACCCGCTTTGCCGAGTATATGCGCCGCATGGCTGGCAAGACGCAGTTCCTGGTGATCACCCACCGGCGCGGTACCATGGAGGAGGCGGACCTGCTCTATGGAGTCACGATGCAGGAAAAGGGCATTTCTACCGTGATCGAGCTGGATCTGGAAGAGGCAAAGAAGACGATAGAGGAGTAAGATCCATGGGATTTTTTGATAAGATCTTTACGGGCCTGAGCAAGACCCGGAACAATCTGGAGGATCTGGAAGAGCTGTTTCAGGACTATGCCCCGGACAGCGAGGACTTTTACGACGAGCTGGAAGAGCTGCTGGTGCTGTCCGACGTGGGCGCCGCCACAGCGGAGCGGGTGGTCTATCTCATGCGGAAAAAGACCTGGGAGGATCGCTACCGCCGCGGGGATGAAGCCCGCAAGGGCCTGATCCAGGTGCTCAGTAAGCTGCTTGACGCGGGCGATACCGCCCTCAAGCTGGACAGCAAGCCTTCCGTGATCCTGATGGTCGGCGTCAACGGAGTAGGGAAGACCACTACCATCGGCAAGCTGGCCTCTCAGTTGAAGGCCCAGGGCAAGAACGTGCTGCTGGTGGCGGGTGACACCTTCCGTGCCGCGGCGGCGGAGCAGCTGGGTATCTGGGCCCAGCGGGCCGGGACGGAGATCGTCCGCCACGAGGAGGGCAGCGACCCGGCCTCCGTGGTATACGACGGCATCTGCGCTGCCAAGGCCAGGGGCACGGATGTGATCATCATCGACACCGCAGGCCGCCTGCACAACAAGCAGAACCTGATGAACGAGCTGAGCAAGATCCGCCGCATCATCGACCGGGAACTGCCGGAGGCGGATGTGGAAACTCTGATGGTCCTGGACGCCACCACCGGCCAGAACGGCCTGATCCAGGCCAAGCAGTTTCTGGAGACCTCCGGCCTGACCGGCATCGTGCTGACCAAGCTGGACGGCACTGCGAAGGGCGGCATCGTCTTCGCCATCGCCAATGAGCTGAAGCTGCCGGTAAAGTATGTGGGCGTAGGTGAAGGGATCGACGATCTGATCCCCTTTGAGGCGGAGACCTTTGTGACCGCCCTGTTCAAGCAATAAGGAGAGATTTATGGCAATTACCAGCAAACAACGCTCTCAGCTTCGCGGCCTTGCCGCAGCGGAGGATACCATCATTCAGGTGGGCAAGGGCGGCATCACCGACAATCTGATCGCCTCTGTCAACGCCGCACTGAAGGCCAGAGAACTGGTCAAGGGAAAGGTGCTGGAAAGCTGCGAGCTTTCCCCCAGAGAGGTGTGCGACGCCCTGTCCGAGGCCTGCGGGGCCGAGCAGGTGCAGGTGATCGGCACCAAGTTCGTGCTCTTCAAGCGCAACGCCCGGGAGCCGAAGATTGCGTTGGTAAAGGATAAAAAGAAAGCATGAAGATCGCAGTTTACGGCGGCAGCTTCAATCCGCCCCATCTGGGGCATGCGGAAGTCGCCATGACGGTATATAAAGAGCTGTCGCCGGATATATTCCTGATCATACCGGACAATATCCCGCCCCATAAGGAACTGGCGGAGGGGAGCCCCACCGCCAGGCAGCGTATGGAGTTGTGTGAGCTGGCCTTTCAGGATGTGCCCGGGGCGCAGATCTCGGATATGGAGCTCAAGCGCGAGGGCAGGAGCTACACGGCGGACACCGTGGATCTCCTGCGCGAGCAGTACCCGGACGACGAGCTGCTGCTGGTGATGGGGACGGATATGCTCCTGAGCTTTGAGGAGTGGTACCGTTACGAGCATTTGCTGCACTGCTGCACCCTGGTGGTCCTGGCGCGGGATGAGCTGGAAGAGGATAAGCTCCGTGCCCATGCGGGCTATCTGACCGAGCGCTACGGCGCGAGGATCCGGCTCCTGTTCCACGAACCGCTGCCCATGCAGTCCCGGGACATCCGGGAGCGGCTGAAGCTGCGGATGTGTGCCGATCAGCTGGACGATCGGGTTTACAGCTGCATCATCAAGCACGGCTACTACGACGCGCTGCCGGAGCTCGGTTGGCTGCGGGAGAAGGCCTATGCCTATCTCAGCCCCAAGCGGATCGCCCATGTGGCCGGCTGTGAGAGCGAGGCCGTGATGCTGGCCAAGCACTGGGGCGAGGACCCGGAGACGGCGGCTACCGCCGGAATCCTGCATGATATCACCAAGAAACTGGATCATCAGGAACAGTTGAACTTGTGTGAAAAATATGGTATTATATGCGACAACGCAGAACGCAGCAACCCGAAGCTCCTGCACGCCAAGACAGGCGCGGTCCTGGCAAAGGACCTGTTCGGCGTCTCGGACGAGATCTGCGAGGCGATCCGCTGGCACACCACCGGAAAGCCGGATATGACCATGCTGGAGAAAATCATTTATCTGGCGGATTATATCGAACCCACCCGGGACTTTCCCGGCGTGGAAAAGCTGCGGGAGCTCTGCTATGAGGATCTGAACGCCGCTATGGCGCTGGGGCTCAAGATGAGTCTGGAGGAGATCCGCAGCCATGGGGCAGAGCCCTATAAGGACACCAGTGAGGCGTACCAATGGTACAGCCAGGAATATTAAGGAGGCTACGATATGCTTACACCCGCTGAGATCGCGGCCATTGCCGCAAGAGCGCTGGAAGAAAAGAAGGCGCGGGATGTGACCATCCTGAAAACGGCAGAGCAGACTGTCCTTGCGGATTACTTTGTCATCTGCAACGGCACCTCCTCTACCCACATCAAGGCCCTGGTGGACGAAGTAGACAAGCAGCTTTCCGAAGCAGGGGAGCCGCCCATCCGCCGTGAGGGCCTGCGCTCGGACATCTGGGTGCTGATGGACTTCGGCTGTGTCATCGTGCATGTGTTCACCGATGAGGCCCGCAAGTTCTATAATCTGGAGCGTCTGTGGAGCGACGCAGAGGTGGTGTCCCTCTCATCCCTTCCGAGCCCCTGATTACAGGGGCGTTCCGGACAAACAAAAATGATGAAAGGGATTGATACCTATGAAATATGATTTTGCTGCCATTGAGAAAAAATGGCAGGACAGATGGGAAGAAGTCAAGCCTTACGCCGCCATTACCGGCGATCCCAGACCCAAGTTCTACGGACTGATCGAATTCCCGTATCCCAGCGCCGCCGGTCTGCATGTGGGCCATCCGCGCCCCTTTACGGCCATCGATATCGTCACACGCAAAAAGCGCATGAACGGATACAATGTCATTTTCCCCATCGGCTATGACGCTTTCGGTCTGCCCACGGAGAACTATGCCATCAAGAACCACATCCACCCTGCCATCGTCACCAAGGAGAACATCGCCAACTTTACCCGCCAGCTGAAGATGCTGGGCTATGGCTTTGACTGGGACCGCTGCGTGGATACCACCGATCCCAAGTACTACAAGTGGACCCAGTGGATCTTCCTGCAGATGTTCAAGAAGGGCCTGGCCTACAAGACCACCATGCCCATCAACTGGTGCACCAGCTGTAAGTGCGGCCTGGCCAACGAAGAAGTGGTCGAGGGTGTGTGCGAGCGCTGCGGCAGCGAGGTGGTGCGCAAGGAGAAGAGCCAGTGGATGCTGGCCATCACCAAGTACGCCGACCGCCTGATCGACGATCTGGACGATCTGGACTACATCGAGCGCGTGAAGATCCAGCAGAAGAACTGGATCGGCCGCTCCACCGGCTGCGAGGTCACCTTCAAGACCAATACCCCCGATGAAGTCACGGTTTACACGACCCGTGCCGATACGCTGTTCGGCGTGACCTATATGGTCATCTCTCCCGAGCATCCGCTGCTGGAGAAGTGGAAAGATCAGATCGAAAACTGGGACGAGATCGAGGCTTATAAGGAGGCCGCATCCCGCAAGTCTGATTTTGAGCGCGGCGAGCTGAACAAGGACAAGACCGGCGTGCTGCTCAAAGGCATCGAGGTGACCAACCCCGTCACCAGGAAGGTCGTTCCCATGTTCGTGTCCGACTACGTGCTCATGGGCTATGGCACCGGCATCGTCATGGGCGTGCCCGGCCACGACCAGCGCGACTGGGAGTTTGCCACCAAGTTCGGCCTGCCCATCATCGAGGTGGTCAAGGGCGGCGACATCACCAAAGAAGCCTTTGTCTCCAAGGATGAGAACGCTGTCATGGTGAACTCCGATTTTCTCAACGGCATGACCGTGAAGGAGGCCATCCCCGCCATGAAGAAGTACGTGGTGGAGCAGGGCTACGGCGTGGAGAAGACCAACTACAAGCTGCGCGACTGGGTCTTTACCCGTCAGCGCTATTGGGGCGAACCCATCCCCCTGGTGGACTGCCCCAAGTGCGGCTGGGTCCCCATCCCGGAGAGCGAGCTGCCCCTGCTGCTGCCCAAGGTGGAGTCCTATGAGCCCACCGACGACGGCGAATCTCCCCTGAGCAAGATGACCGACTGGGTCAACACCACCTGCCCCTGCTGCGGCGGACCCGCCAAGCGGGAGACCGACACCATGCCCAACTGGGCCGGTTCCTGCTGGTACTACTTGCGCTATATGGATCCCCACAACGACAACGAGCCGGTCTCCAAGGAGGCCGAGGAGTATTGGGGTCCTGTGGACTGGTATAACGGCGGTATGGAGCATACCACCCTGCATCTGCTCTACAGCCGCTTCTGGCACAAGTTCCTGTATGATATCGGCGTGGTCCATACCAAGGAGCCCTATGCCAAGCGCACTTCCCACGGCATGATCCTGGGCCGCAATCCCCACTACGTGGGCTTTGCCGAGACCGAGGAAGAGAAGCAGGCCCTGATCGAGAAGTACGGCAGCCAGGCGCTGCGCCCCTCCGTGAAGATGTCCAAGTCTCTGGGCAACGTGGTCAACCCCGACGATGTGATCAATGCCTACGGCGCCGACACCATGCGTGTCTATATCATGTTCATCGGCGATTTTGAGAAGACGGCCACCTGGTCTGACGAGGCGGTGAAGGGCTCCAAGCGCTTCCTGGACCGCTGCTGGAACCTGCTGGATCTGGCCAAGGACGATTTGAGCGTGACACCCAAGAACGAGGCCGTCATCCACAAGACCATCAAGAAGGTCGGCGAGGATATCGACAATCTGAAGATGAACACCGCCATCGCCGCGCTGATGACCATGGTCAACGAGTTCTACGCCAACGGCCTGACCAAGGGCGATCTGGAAAACCTGATCCTGCTGCTGAGCCCCTTCGCACCGCACATTGCCGAGGAAATGTGGGAGCAGACCGGCTTTGCCGCCAAGTATGGCAAGATGGCCATGCAGATGGATTGGCCGGAATATGACGAGGCGAAGACTGTGGACGCGGTCCGCGAGATGGCGGTCCAGGTCAACGGCAAGCTCCGCGCCACCATCACCGTGCCCAACGATGCGGACGAAGAGACCGTCATTCAGACTGCCTGCGCCGAGGATAAGATCAAGCGGCAGATGGAAGGCATGCAGCTTATCAAGACCATCGTGGTCAAGAACAAGCTGATCAATTTGATCCTGAAACCTGCAAAGTGATTGTTGACAAGCGGCGCTGAAACCGTTATAATATGACTGTTAAACAGCCAATTCATTGGCCCTTGAAGCACCGCAAGGCGCATTTGGAGGGAGGGAAATAAATGTCTGAAATCTACGTCAAGGAGAACGAGTCTCTGGACAACGCTCTTAAGAGATTTAAGCGCAGCTGCGCGAAGTCCGGCGTTCTGGCGGATCTGAGAAAGAAAGAGTATTATCAGAGCCCCAGCGTGAAACGGCGCAAGAAGTCCGAGGCCGCCCGCAAGAACAAGAACAAGCGCTACTATTAAGAAAACACAAGGCAGCACCGCAAGGTGCTGCCTTTGTCGTCGCCGTAAAAAAGTCCGCGGGCTTGCTGCCCGCGGACTTTTCATTTACGGTTTCCGGTTTGCTTTTTTCTGGCTTTTGGGGGCCTTGGGCGCCTTGGGAGACTTGCCTGCTTTCCCGCGCACGATCAGGACGTAAACGATCAGTGCAAGGAGAACGACGGAGGCGACCAGAATGCTGATCCAGAGGCCCACATGACGGTCGTCGCCGGTCTTGGGCTGGCTGGAATTGTTTTTGGTGGTGGTGCCGGCGGTGATGGTCAGCTTGCCGTCCACCTTGGTGATCGCATAGTTGGAGGTCACATCCTTGCTGCCCTCCTTGATGGTGACCGTGGTGATGCGCTTGGTATAGGTGCCCACATTGACCGCGCCGTTTTTGATCACGTTGCCGTCGCTGTTGGTGACCTCATACTCTACGTTCAGTACATGGTCCTTGCTGGCCAGCGCCGTGGCCCGGACGTTCCGGTTGATCAGCGCCTTGCCGTCATAGGTCTTGCTGGCGGATTCGGCGGTCAGAGTCAGAGGCTTTTTGGTCACTTCCATGGTGCCGGAGACAGTGGTGATCTTGTACTGGTCGGTCACATCCTTGCCGCTGGCATCCTTCACCTTTACATTGCTCAGACTCACAGAGATTTTCTGAACGTCGGTGATGCTGGTAGTGGGGCCGAAGCTGGCTTCCAGCGTGTAGTTGGAGGGAAGGGTACCCTGGGTCACCTTGATGTTGCTGTTGCTGATGGTCAGAGGCGTGGCGTCGTAGACCTTGCTGGCGGAGGCGGTTACGGTGATGGGGGTCTGAGAGTTGTCCTTGGCCACGATCCGGATCTTGCCGGCCACCGTCTTGATCTTATAGTTTGCGGTCACGTCAGTAGTGCCGTCAAGGATCTTCACCTTGGAGGCGTCGATATCAGTGACGAATTCACCTTCCTTGCCGCTGCCGGTGACGAAATCGCCCTGGAGCTTGTGGCCTTCCAGCAGGCCTTCCGCTTTATAGCCGCTGGTATAACCGTTGCCGCTGTAGTTCTTGGCATAGATGGTCTCGCCTGTGGCAGGGACGGGCCCGCTGATAGCACTGATGGTGATGGGACGCTTGGTGATGGTCAGCTTGCCGTTCTCCGTGGTGATGTTGTAGCAGTCGGTCACATCATCGTTCCCGTTGCTCACGGTGATCTCAGCGGGCTTGTCGATGCTGGTGGTGTAGTTGCCGGCGTCCTTGCCTTCGCCGTTTACGGTGATGGCGCTGAGGATCTGCCCGGAGACAAGACCGTCGCCGCCCAGGCTGTAGCCGTCGCTGAAGCCTTTTTTGCTCAGCTCGCTGGCCTTGATGGTCTGACCGTTGTACTCTTTGGAGTCACTGATGGCGGTGATGATGAGACTGCGCTTGGTGATGGTCAGCTTGCCGTCTGTGGTTTTGACAGCGAAATGCGAGGTGACGTCGTTGTTGGAACTGTCAGTGATCTTGATCGCACTGGCGTCCACGTGGGTGATGCCGGCGTCGCCGGGTTTCGTGGCCTCACCGGTGACTGTCAGGCCGGTAACGGTATAGCCCTCCAGCCCGGGGATCTTGTAACCGTTGGTGTAACCATTTTCATTGTATTCAGACGCCTTGAGCGGCGTGCCGTCATAGGTTTTCTGGGCGGTCACGGCTTCGATGGTCAGTTCTGTAGGCGTCAGAGGCTGTTCTTCCGTCCATTTGGCGTAGAGCGTAATGGGGCTGGTGATGGAGGTATCAAAATCAAAGAGGTTGGTGCACTCGGCTTCGGTATACCAGCCGCCGAAGGTATAGCCCTCCTCGGAGGGAGCGGTGGGAGCTGTTGCATTGCCGCCGTTGGCTACGGACTGGGATTCGGGAGCGGTCCCGTGACCGTTGGCGTCAAAGGTGACGGTGTGGCTGCTTGCCGGGATCTCCTCAAAGATCGCCTTGATTTCCACATCCGCGGTGCCGATGGTGAACTTGTTGTCCGAAATGGTCACGCCGCCGGCATCGACCTGCCATTCCTTGAGCCGGTAGCCGTCGTTGGGAGTGGCGGTGAGGGTGACTTCTGTGCCGGCAGCGCCGGAAGTGGGAGAAGCGGAGGCGGTGCCGTTGCCGTCATTGGAGACGGTGACGCTATAGGTCGCGGGCGGGATCTCCTCAAAGATCGCCTTGATTTCCACATCCGCAGTACCGATGGTGAACTTGTTGTCCGAAACGGTCACGCCGCCGGCATCGACCTGCCATTCCTTGAGCCGGTAGCCGTCGTTGGGAGTGGCGGTGAGGGTGACTTCCGTGTCAGAAGCGCCGGAAGTGGGGGAAGCGGAGGCGGTGCCGTTGCCGTCGTTGGAGACGGTGACGCTATAGATTTCATCCTCCGTCCCGGGATCGTTGTTTTGCGGGCTTACACCGACTGCCCACTTGGCTGTCAAAGTGCAATCCGCATAGGGCAGGATCTCGTCGCCTTCGGCCACGAGGGTATGGGTACCGTTGGCATAGCGGAGATCCCAGCCGTCAAAAACCATGCCGCTTTCCTGAGCTTCGGTCTTCTGCTCCTCTGTGAGATACGGGACCGGGAAGGCGCTGCCATATCCGCCGTTATCATCCGGAATATCTCCGGAGACCCCGTTCAGATCGCAGCGGACCGTAATGCCTGCGTCCTGATCAATGGGTGCGAAGACGATGTCCAGCACAAAGCAGGAGACATCATAATCAGAAAAAGCGGAGAAAAGATCATCCGCATAGTTGCCGTCCTCATCCAGGAGACACTTGTCGTTTACCGTGACGGCAGGGGAGGATGCGGAAGCTTCGGCTTCTACATTCACCGAGGGGCCTCCCGACTCGTTTGTGCGAAGGCTGAGCGTGGAAATATAGTGATCTTCAGGCGGGGTGATAGACAAACCCTCGCTGACAAGCTCCTGCAGCTGCACTTCGCTGCCGGAGGAGACTGCGTCCGCTCCGAGCTTTACAGAGAAGCTCTCGTCATCCAGAAGCTCCTGGAGGTTCTCGTCGGTGATCAGCGCGACAGCGTGGGGATCGTCATCGGTCGGAGCCGGAGCATAGGCGTAATAGATCAGAGTTTCCTCTCCGGTGACGGACGAGGTGTTGTCCGCCCAGGCCGCGCCCCCCGCCAGCTGGAGCATCAGGACCAGCACACAGAGAAGGCTCAAAAAGGATTTTCCTGTTTTCTTCATTTGGTTTCACCTCAAATTGAATATCGCGTCTTTTGCTGTGGGCAGCTGCCGGAAGCGGACAAGCCGCCCTTCTGTCTGCCTATACTATACTCCGCTTTGCCCGGTATGTCATCTTAAGCTTTCTTAAGTTTGAAATCAGAAAAGCCGCAAGCGCCCGAAATAACAGGTGTTTGCGGCTTTTATACGGTTTTGAAAACGTTTTCCGGCTTGACACAGTCACCCGATGGGGACCAGCTTGCCCTGCACCACATAGCGGGCGTCAAAGTATTCATAGGAACAGGTGGACAAGGTGACGATCCGGTCACTGCTGCTGAGCTCCACCGGCGAATCAAAGTCCGACTGGGCCTTCATGGCGGCCAGATAGCGAAGGTAATCTCCCTCGTCCGAAAATCCCAGGATATAGGAATCGGACTCCGCATCGGTCACATATCCGGCAAAGACCTCGATCTTGTAGTTTTGCGTGGGGGTATTCAGATAGAGAACAGGGTGCTCCTCGTAGTAGCCCTCGGTACGGTAATTGCTCAGAGAGGCAAACATGGAGCCGTCGTTCATATGGTGTCCATAGATAACAGTGTTTTGTCCGGCAAAGTCTTTTTCGCAAAAACAGTCCACAAAGGGCGTGCCGGTGCCGGTATAGGTACCGTCAATGAAATTATACAGATAGTGTTCGTTGTCCTGCCCCTGGGCGACCGGGTAGTTGATCACGGTACCCGGCCCATAGATCCAGCCGACCACCTCGCTGTTCTCCTCCAGCAGCAAATCGAAATTTACCTGGATGGGGGAGCGTTCAAGCTGGACCTGAGAATCTTCCTGAGCGGCAGGGGAAACGGGATCGGCAGACGGGGCAGGGGCGGCGTCGGAGACGTATTGACCGCTGAGATTGTTATACATGGTCTCAGAGACTTTATAGGTATGCATGATATCGTATAGCTGGTAGCCGCTGTAAGCGAGTATACCGGTAAAGATGATGCACAAAATTATAAGCAGTATTCGGATAGATCTACGCATTTGCATCCTCCTTCCTCGGCGGGTATTATACAGCACCCAATGGCAAAAGAAAAGAGAGTAAATCTTAATTTTCCATAAACGCGCATTGCCAAAATATGCCCGAGGCGGAAGCCGCGGGCATTGTCCCTTATGTTTGATCTCCCTTTCGGCCGGGGAGATTGAGGATCACGACAGCGCTCAGGATCAGCAGGATCCCCAGAAAAGCGCTCAGAGTAAGCGCTTCGTTGAAGGCCAGGATCCCCAGCACGGTGGCTACCAGCGGCTCTATGGTGGCAAGGATGGCGGCCTTGCTGGCCTCTACCGTCTGCAGACCCAAGGTGTAGGAGAGGAAAGGCACTACCGCAGTGACCAGCGCTGTCAGAATGAAGAAAAAGAACAGCCCGACGGGTGACGGCGCAGCGCTGAGCCTGGACAGGATGTCCATGGGGTGGCTGATGAACCAGGAACCCACAGCGGCAATGAGAAAGGTATAGGCCGTGACGGTGAACGGGGAGTGCCGCCGCAGGGCGATCGTGCCCAGAATACTGTATAGTCCGTATCCAAGTCCGGCGCCGAGGCCGACCAAAAGCCCCTCCGCGCTCAAACCGCCGCCGGAAATGCCAGAGACGAACACACAGCCGCCGAAGGCCAGGATCAGAGCCAGCAGCTTCCGCCCGCTGAGCTTTTCCCTGAACACCAGAATGGACAGGAGCATGACCCAAATGGGGGAGGTATAAAGCAGGATGGCCGCTGTGGACAGCGGCATCATATCGATGGCCGTAAAATAACAGACGGTAAAAAAGAGGACACTGACGATCCCCAGCCCCAAAAACAGGGGAATGTCTTTCAAACGAATGCGGAAGCCCTTTGGGTCCTTCCACAGCACAAGCAGAACAAAAAAGACCGCAGCGAAGGTCAGACGCACGGAAGTGATCTGGATGGAGCTGAAGCCGTACCGGCGCAGGGTACGGACGAAGAGTCCCATGCTGCCCCAGAAAATACCTGCCAGGATGATGAGCCCGGGGCCGAATGCTTTGGATTGTTTGTTCATAGAGATACCTCAAACGATACAGGGCGTATATCCTAAAAAAGACACGCTGAGCGTGTCTTTTTGGAGGCGCCACCCGGACTTGAACCGGGGAATCGCGGATTTGCAGTCCGCTGCCTTACCACTTGGCTATGGCGCCATATAATATTTGCGGGCTTTTGCCCGCAAATATTTTTTTGGAGCGGGCAACGAGGCTCGAACTCGCTACCTCCACCTTGGCAAGGTGGCGCTCTACCGGATGAGCTATGCCCGCAAATACCCCGCAGAAGCGGGGTGGTGCCTCCGGTCGGAGTTGAACCAACGACACGCGGATTTTCAGTCCGCTGCTCTACCTACTGAGCTACAGAGGCGTATAAACTGAATGGTGGGAACAACTGGACTCGAACCAGTGACCCCCTGCTTGTAAGGCAGGTGCTCTAACCAGCTGAGCTATGCTCCCGCATGACAGCTTTGTAATAATACTAAATTATTCCGAAATTGTCAATAAGCATTTTTAATTTTTTTCCAAGTTCCGCTTGCGCTCCAAGAGGGCTTTCAGATCCTCCGGTGTGAAGCGGTAGTCCGCGTCGCAGAACTGACAGTTGACCTGGATGGGCTTGGCCTCGCCGATCATTTCCAGCAGTTCCCGATCGTCGATGCAGCTGAGCGCCTCCTCCACCCGCTGGCGGCTGCAGCAGCAGCGGTAGCCCACTTCCGCTTCGCCTACAAGATGATAATCAAAGCCCTTGAGGACCTGCTGAAACAGCGCGTCGGTCCCGTCCTCGCTGAGGACGGTGGTCAGCTGGTCCATCAGAAAAATGTTTTCCTCCAGCCGGTCGATCATTTCCTCCGGAGCACCGGGCATCAGCTGCACAATGAAGCCGCCGGCAGCTTTGATGGAACGGTCGGTATCCACCAGCACGCCCAGGGCGCAGGCGGAGGGCACCTGCTCACTCTCCAGCAGGTAGGCGGTCAGGTCCTCGGCGATCTCCCCGCTGACCAACTCCGTGGACCCGATATAGGGCTCCCGCAGCCCCAGGTCCCGGCTGACGGTAAGCATACCGTCACGGCCAACAGCACCGCCCACATCCAGCTTCCCGTCGCTCCGCAGCGGCAGCTGTACGCCGGGGTTTTCCACATATCCGCGCACGTAGCCGGAGGAATCGGAGACAGCCACGACGCTGCCGATGGGCCCGCCGCCGTTGATGCGGATTGTCAGCGTGGCGTTTTCCTCTTTCATGCTTTCCCCCAAAAGGGAAGCGCCGCAGAGCGTACGGCCCAGGGCCGCGGCCGCGGTGGGGGAGCAGCCGTGGATCTCCCGGGCGCGCTGCACGGTATCCCTGGCAGTGATGACGGCCATTTTGATATTGCCATCGCCCGCGGTGGCGCGAATGATCTTATCCATTTTGATCCTCCATCCTTACGGCAATGATAAACAAGCGGCCCGTGTCGCCCTGTGGGCAGCGGGATTGCAGACGCACCCGGCCGAAGCCCTGCCCCTCCAGAAGCTCTTTCAGGAAAGCCGGTTCATGGGCATACTCCACGTGTTCCTCACCGCTGCGCCGCCAGAGCCGCCCCTGCCGCTCGAAGAGATCCATCCCATAGCGAACGGCGCCAAGGGTCTCATCGTACTCCGCCCGCCAAAGGCAAAGCAGATCCGGACGCTCATCCACGAAAATCTCTCCGTCCAGAGAACGGAACCATTCCGGCAAACGTACGTCAAATACTACGAGGCCGCCGGGACGGACAAAGAGATGGAGCCGGTGAAAGACCTCCGGCAGATCCTCCGGCGGGATATAGTTCATCCCGTCCAGGGAGCAGTAGGCCGCGTCCACGGTGCCGTAGAGGTCCAGCTCAGCCGCCTGCTGGCAGAGAAACAAGGGGGGCGGCTCCAATGCGGCACACTTGTCCCGCGCCTGCATGAGCATGTCCACAGAGGCGTCCACCCCGATCAGCTCATAGCCGCGCCGGGTCATCTCCGCCGTCAGCGTCCCGGTACCGCAGCACAGATCCAGAAGAAGACGGAATTCACCGCCGCAGCGCGCGAACTCCGCCTCGTAAAAATCTGCAAATTGTTCATAGGGCACATCGCCCGTCAGTTGATCGTACCAGGAAGCCAGCGCTTCATAGCTGCTCATTCCTTTTTCTCCTTGATCCGGGAGAAGACGATCTCATAGCCGCCGCGGCCATACTGCAGGGAGCGGTTGACCCGGCTGATGGTGGCGCTGGAGGCGCCGGTCTCCGCCAGGATATCGTTGTAGATCATACCGTCGTCAAGGCAGGAGGCCACCTGATAGCGCTGCTCCATGGCCATGAGCTCGGTAACAGTACACAGATCATCGAAAAACTTCATGCACTCATCAAGCGTCTCCAGCGAAAGGATCGCCCTGTACATGGTCTCGTTGCGTGGTTTTTTAGGAAGCTTGTTCATGCCGCCCTCCTGAATACAGTGGTTTTCAGTACAAGCTTATGTTACATCAGCAATTCAAAAATGTAAAGAGCTAAAGTGTGAAAATATTACGCTTTTTATTTTCGGACAAAAGCCCTTGCGAAATAATTGTCATTATTATATAATAAACTTTGGAAAAGCTATGAAAGGAAGGAGATCCACATGACCTATATAGACGGTGTTTTAGTCAACATGCCTGTCCTGTGGCTGATCGCGATGGTGGTGCTGCTGATCGTGGAAGCGATCGTACCGGGCCTGGTCTCGATCTGGTTTGCGCTGGGTGCGCTGGCCGCGCTGATCTCGGCTTTGCTGGGGGCGCCGCTCTGGCTGCAGGTTTTGTGGTTCCTGCTGGTTTCCGTCGCCGCACTGATCCTGACCAGACCCTTGGCAAAGAAATACATCAACGCCAAGGTCGTACCCACCAATGCCGATATGCTCGTGGGCAGGGAGTGCATCGTCAAGGAAAAGATCGATAACATTGCCGGCACGGGAGCCGTAGCGGTGGAAGGGAAGGTTTGGTCCGCCCGCATGGCGGAAGACGGTGTGAAAGCAGACACAGGCGATGTGGTATCCGTTTTGCGGATCGAGGGCGTCAAGCTGATCGTGACCCCGCTTGAAAAAAATCAATAACAGGAATCAATATAATGTAAAGGAGAATCATTATGTCAATTGTCATTATTGTTCTGATCCTTCTGGTGGCCTTTATCCTGATCCGGAACATCCGCATCGTGCAGCAGGCCAAGGCTTATGTGATCGAGCGTCTGGGCGCTTATAAAGAGACCTGGGGTGTGGGCTTCCACATCAAGGTGCCCTTCTTTGAGCGGGTCGCCAAGATCGTCTCCCTGAAGGAGCAGGTGGCGGACTTCCCGCCCCAGCCCGTGATCACCAAGGATAACGTGACCATGCAGATCGACACGGTGGTCTACTTCCAGATCACCGATCCTAAGCTGTACACCTACGGCATCGAGCAGCCCATGGTGGCCATTGAGAATCTGGCCGCAACCACGCTGCGTAACATCATCGGCGATCTGGAACTGGACCAGTGTCTGACCAGCCGTGACATCATCAACACCAAGATGCGGGCCATCCTGGATGAGGCCACTGACCCCTGGGGCATCAAGGTCAACCGCGTGGAGCTGAAAAACATCCTGCCGCCCAAGGAGATCCAGAACGCCATGGAGAAGCAGATGAAGGCCGAGCGTGAACGCCGTGAAGCCATCCTCCGCGCCGAGGGCGAAAAACGCGCCGCCATTCTGGAGGCCGAAGGCGAGAAGGAATCCGCCATCCTGCGGGCCGACGCCAAGAAGCAGCAGCAGATCCTCGAGGCCGAAGGTCAGGCGGAAGCTATCCTGAAGGTCCAGACCGCCACAGCCGAAGGCATTCGCCTGATCAATGCTGCGGCCCCCACAGACGCGGTCATCCGCATCAAGGCGCTGGAGTCTTTTGCCTCCGCCGCCAACGGCCGTGCAACGAAGATCATTATCCCCAGCGAGATCCAGGGGCTTGCCGGTCTGGCCGCCGGTATCGTGGAGGCCTCCAAAGACGAGAGCGCTGCCGCGGAAGGAAAATAAGCAAAGGAATCGAATACAGCAGGCGGCATGCACCGCCTGCTGTTTCTGACGGGAGTACGGTATGAGCACTGCAAAAGTCAGGGCATTTTTGGAAAAATACGGAATGGAGCCGGAACAGATCGTCCCTGCCCGGGATGCGGCCGCCATGTGTGAAGAGATGGAGAGGGGGCTCGCCGGGCTTGGGGGCTCTCTGCAGATGATCCCCACCTATTTGAGCGGGCATGGACGTATCCCGCAAAACGAGCCGGTAGCCGTCATCGACGCGGGCGGTACCAATTACCGCCGGGCCCTGGTCACTTTTGAAGAGGGCACATACCGGGAGGAATTTGTCCGGAAGTGGAAGATGCCCGGTGTGGAGCGCCCGGTGACCTGGGAGGAGTTCGTCTCTTTCGCGGCTGACAGCCTGATGGATATCATCGATAAGACGGACCGGATCGGCTTCTGCTTTTCCTATTCGGCGGAGATCACGCCGGAGATGGACGGCCGGGTGATCGCCATCGACAAGGAGGTCGTTGTCACCGGCTGTGAAGGAAAGCTCCTGGGCGCTTCTCTGATAGCGGAGCTGGAGAGACGCGGCCACGGCGGGAAAAAGGTCGTGATCCTCAACGACACGGTGGCGGTTTTGCTGGGCGGATCTTCGGTCCTGGACCGGGACGCCTACGACGGCTTCGTGGGCCAGGTCAGCGGCACCGGGACCAATACCTGCTGTTCGCTGCCGGCCAATCGGATCGGAAAGCTCCACACGGACAGTGAACGCAGCATGATCATCAATCTGGAATCCGGTATGTATGACGGCATGAAAAAAGGCCGTTTTGACCAGTTGCTGGATGAAGAGAGTCACAACCCCGGACAAAAGGCCTTTGAGAAGATGACCGCCGGGGTTTATCTGGGGGAGCTTGTACATCTGATGCTGAAGGGCGCGTCCGGGGAAGGTCTGCTTTCCGAGCTCGCTGCCGAGAAGGTCAAGGGCCTGCAGCGGATGGATTCCGCAGTGATCGACGCCTGGGCCTGCGGCGAGCATCTGGATCAGGTCTGCGGCGACG
>CACYXE010000019.1 GCA_902778275.1 Oscillospiraceae bacterium | reverse complement strand
TCCCGCTGCCGGGGACCGGCGCCTGGACCGGCGCTTTGGTCGCGGCGCTGCTGGATATGCGCCTGCGGCGGGCGGTACCGGTGATTTTTGCCGGCGTATGCATTGCGGCAGCCATTATGACCGCCTTCACCTTCGGGGTCATCCATTTTATCTGAACAGGATACAGAAAACAGGACCCTCTTTCCCGGGAAAGAGGGTCCTGTTTTTTTGCCTTATTGCAGAGCCGCATGCCATTCCGCCTCGCGGAAGCCCACCAGAACGGTGTCGTCCGTAATCAGCAGGGGCCGCTTCACCAGCATGCCGTCGGCGGCCAGCAGGGAGAGCATCTCTTCCTCGCCCATGCCCGGCAGCCGGTCCTTCAGCTGCAGCTCCTTATAGAGCAGACCTCTGGTGTTGAAGAAGCGTCGCAGCGGCAGCCCGCTTTTCTGCTGCCAGAAGCGCAGTTCCTCCGCACTCGGGTTTTCTTCCTTGATGGGACGTTTTTCATAAAGGACGCCTTGCGCCTGGAGCCAGGCCTCGGCCTTTTTGCAGGTGCTGCAGCGGTCATAGCAGATAAAAAGATTCATGCGGTCAATTCTCCTTTCCTCAAAGACTCCGGGCTTTGCGGCCCGGCGCCGTCTCAAGAGGGGTGGACGGGATCGGCGGACAGGCTGTCATAATAGGCATACCAGACCGTCTGGCCTTCCGTGAGGCCGGAGACGATCTCCACCAGGTTCCCGTCGGAAGAGCCGGTGATCACATCCACCGGCGCGCTCAACTGCTTGGTCTTCGCATCGCAGGCAGTATAGACAAAGGTGCGGGAGCCGATATTGTTCAGTGCCGCAGCGGGGATCAGCAATCCGGTAATGGAGTCCTTGTACACGACCACCGAGGTGTTCATCCCTTCCAGCATGTCCGGACTGCGGTCCAGGGTCAGCTCCACATCGTACTTGCTGCTGCCGCCGGAGTTAGCGCCCACACCGCCGATCTCTGTGACCACACCGCGGAAGCTCTGTCCGGGAAGAGCGTCCACGGTGATTTCCGCCTCCATGCCGGTGCTGTACTGGAGAATGTCCAGCTCATCCACCGAGATGGTGATGGTCATGGTCTCATTGGGGGTGATGGAACATAGCGTGCTGCCGTCCAGATCAAACAGCTCTTCTTCCTCCTCGGGGGCGGCGCCGGGGAAAGCAAAGCCGGAAAAATCAAAAGAGGGGATCGTGAAGATATCGGGAATCGTGATGTCAGTGGGCAGGAGCGAAGAGATGTCGCCCACATTTCCCACATAAATGGTCTGACTCTCCTCACCGTTGGAGGAGATAACGAACAGATCGCCCGGCTGGGGCTGGCCCGCAAGTCCTTCCGCGCCGCTGATGCTTACGGGCACTTCTTCTGCACTCTGCAGAAAAGTGCTGGCGGAGGCCAGCAGGATGCTCAGCTGGGTCGGGTCGTTGATGTCGTTGGGCCATGGACTGGTCCTGCCCATGAGATTGCCCTTTTCATCCACACGGGTGACCAAAACGATTTCGTAGGTAAAGGCGGGCTCCGGTGCTTCCTCGGCGAGCAATCGGATCGTATAGCTGCCATGGGCGCTCATGTTGGTGGCGATCTCCTTATCCACTCCGGATACATAGCCGGTGCAGGGGGCCTTGATGACGCCGTCCTGATACATCCGAAACAGATCGGTCAGCAGCTCCTCATAGTCCCGATGCTGCACGGCAAGCTGCTGATATTCGGCGGAATGCTCCATCTCGCTGAGCGTGAACAGGCCGTAGTCCTTATACACACGGCCGCCCTCCTGTGCGTTTACGGAGACCACCGTGCCGCTGGAAGCGATCACATCCCAGGCGTTATGCACATAGAGCTGCCCGCTGCCCAGGAGCTGTCCGTCCAGGTCGGTGACGACAGCGGTATCGCCCAGGCCCGGGCCGTCGTCCGTGAGGGTGACAACGGTTTTGTCCATCTGGACGGTGTCCACCCGCCCGGGATATTCAGAGCCGTCCGAGAGCCGGACTGTCACGCTCTGACCCACCGTGAGGTCCGCGTCATCGCTCAGATCCAGGGCCATCAGACCGTCCAGGGAGAGTACGGCCAGAGAGCCGCTTCGGAGCATGACGGTTTTCACATCGTCGCCCCGTTGGGCGTAGACCGCCTTGATCCGGCCTGCGGTAGGGGCTGTGATGGTCAGCGCCAGCTCCTCCTGGGCGGCGGTGGTCAGATCCTGGGCGAGACTGTCCAGCGCATCCTGGACCTGGATCGCGGCGGCCATGGCGGAGACCCGGTCGATCTCCGCGAGCGGGTCTCCCTCCCGCACCAGATCCCCGTTGGAGACGAGAAAGCGCGTGACCTCCACGTCGGTGGGCAGACGCACGTCCTCCGCCTCCTGGGCAGCCAGCGTGCCGCCGCCGGCCAGGGTGTTGACCAAGTCCCCGGTCTCGGCTTTGGCGGAAAGGATACTGACCTTCGCCTCTTCCGCGCGGGAGCGGGCAACGGCGGGCAGGACCGCCAGAAATACGGCGACCAGGGCGAGAATGGCCCAGGGGAGATATTTTTTGATCTTTTTTGACTTCATGGTTCTCCTCCCCTCAGCCGCCATAGTGCAGTGCGTCGATGGGCTTCATCTTCGCCGCCTTGTTGGCGGGGTACAGGCCGAATACCACGCCGATGATGAAACAAAACAGCACGGAAAGAATGACCACGGTACCCTGCAGGCGGAAGGTCATGGCAGTGCCGGCCACGATGGCGGAGCCGATCTGGAGGATGCCCCAGGAGATGAAGATCCCAAGTGCGCAGCCCAGCATGCACAGCACCACCGCTTCGATCAGAAACTGCCGCAGAATGGTGTGCCTGCTGGCGCCGATGGCTTTCCGGATGCCGATCTCCCGCGTGCGCTCGGTGACGGTGACCAGCATGATATTCATGATGCCGATGCCGCCTACGATCAGGGAGATGGCGGCGATGCCGCCCAGCAGGATGGACAGCACGTTGGAGATGCTGCTCATGGCCTCTTCGATCAGGTTTACGGAGGAGATGCTGAAGGCGTCCTCATCCTCATCGAAACGCTCCAGCAGCAGTTGCTTCATGTCCCTCTCCGCATCCGCGACCACATAGCCGTCGGCCGCGCCGATATAAAAGCTGCCGATGGTGGTGCCGGTATCGTCGGACAGGCGGATCAGAGAGGTATATGGGATATAGGCAGTCATGGTGCCGCCCAGAAACAGAGAGGTTATGGACATCTCCTCGGTCTCGATGACGCCCACCACGGTGTATTTCTGCCCATCCAGGGAGATCACTTCGCCTACGCAGTCGGCATAGCCGATCAGATCCTCCGCGGTCTGCTCGTCGATGACGCAGACACGGCTGCTGTTGTCGATATCGGTATTTTTCAGAAAGCGGCCCATGAGCAGCTGCAGGCCGTTGATCTGATAATAATCGGGGGTGGTGCCGTAAACGGTAAAGCTGCCGTTGTTCAGCGCATATTTGCCTGTGACGCTGGCGGTGGCATAAGGGGCGATGGCGGCGACACTGTCCTCCTTATCCACCCAGCGGCGCAGATCCTCCAGCTTAACGGGCTTCCCCTTGTCGTCGGAGACGGTGACCGTGAGCAGGCTGCTGCCCAGGCTGGAGACCTTGTCGGTGACGGTACTTGTGGCGCTGGTGACCAGGCTGACCAGGACCACAAGGGCCATGACGCCGATGATGATGCCCAGCATGGTCAAAACGGCGCGCATCTTGTTGGCACCGATGCTGCGCAGCGCCATTTTCAGAGATAACATCAGAGATTCACCTCCGTCAATCTGCCGTCCAGGATGTGGATAACGCGCCTGGCCTGCTTGGCAATGTCGTTGTCGTGGGTGATCAGCACGATGGTGTTGCCCTGCTCGTGCATTTCCTTGAACATATCCATGATCTCCTGGCTGGTGTGAGAGTCCAGGTTGCCGGTGGGCTCGTCAGCCAGGATCAGGGAGGGCCGGGTGACCAGCGCCCGGGCAATGGCCACCCGCTGCTGCTGGCCGCCGGAGAGCTCCGTGGGCAGGTGCTTTGCCCGGTTTTCCAGTCCCACGCGCTCCAGCGCCTCCTTGACACGGGCCTGGCGCTCGCCGCGCTTGACGCCCTGATAGATCAGAGGCAGCTCCACATTTTCCTCCGCGGAGAGCTTGGGAATCAGGTTGAAGCTCTGAAACACAAAGCCGATCTTCTTGTTGCGGACCTGAGCCAGGTCGTTTTCGGAATAGGCCTCGATGGGCATACCGTCCAGCAGATACTGGCCGGCGTCCGCCACGTCCAGACAGCCGATGATGTTCATCAGTGTGGATTTGCCGCTGCCCGAGGGCCCGATCACGCTGACAAATTCATGCGGATGGACATGCAGATTCACATGATCCAGCGCCCGGACCCGTTCGTCGCCGATCTGATAGATCTTGGAAACGTCTCGTAATTCGATCATGGCAGTCTCCCTCAGCGTCTGTAATTGCCGGGACCGCCGTAACTGCCGCCCGCACCGGGGAAACCGAAGAAGAAGCCGGTCTCCCGCTCGGTATAGTAGACCACATCGCCAAGCTCCAGCCCGGAAGTGACTGCCGTGAAGTCATCGTTGGAGATGCCCGTCTCGATGGTCTTCATGCCGCCGTATGTATCGGTGCTGGCGTCGTACTCGGTATAGACATAGGAGATGGCGCTGGTACGGTGGACTGCGTCGGTGGGTACGATCAGCACGTCCTCCGTTCCCTCGATACGGATGACCACTTCCGCGGTCATGCCGCTGAGCATGTTGGGCCCCTTGTCAAAGCTGATCTCGGCGGAATAGGAGGTGACGCCGGAGGAACTGTTGGCGGTCTTATCCACCTCGGTTACGGTGCCCGTGTACTTCTGATCGCCGATGGACTCGATGCTGACCTCCGCAGCCTGGCCATTCTGCAGGGCCAGGATATCGGATTCATCCACACTGATGACCACGCTCATCCGTTCATCGTGGGACATGGTGACGATGGTGACGCCGTCGGTATCGCTGTCTGCTGTTGTGGAAGGGGCAGCGCCGGCGGAGGGAGAACCATAGAAGGAAGACCAATCGGAAGAGAAGCCCCAGAGGCCCATCCCCATGGAGCTGTTAGACTGCGAGGTGTCGGTCTCGGCGCTCTCGTCCTTGCCGTAATCCACGGTCAATACCGTCCCGTCGAAGGGGGCGCGCAGGGCGCCGCTCTGCCGGAGCGCCAGCAGCTGCCGCAGATCGTCCTCTTTCTCCCGCCGCTGCTTGAGAATGGTGTCATAGCGGGCACTGTAAGAGGTATCCTTCAAGCTGCAGATGAGACCGCCCGCATAGACGGACTGATTCTCCCGGACAGCCACATGACTGACGGTGCCGTTAAAGCCGGTGACGGCCAATGCGTTGTGGATATAGAGCGCACCGCTGCCCAACTTCTCGCCCTCGGCGCTGCAGACCGTGACGATCTCATCCAGCTCCGGCCCGTTGTCGGTGACAAGGATCGTGGCCTGCAGGTCCGAGCGGGTGTCCACCCGGCCGCTGAGCTCCTTGCCGTCGGCACGGATCACCTTTACGGCATCCCCTGCGGAGAGGGAAGAGGCGTCGATATCAACGGCCATATAGCCGTCCAGAGACAGGAGGGCGATGGCGCCGTGCTCATACATGACGGCGGCCACATCGGAGCCGTTTTCCGCGTAGATCCGCTTGACGCGACCCGTGGCGCCCGTGGTAACGGAGGCATTGGTGGCAGCATTGCTGGCTTCCTGGAGCTGGGTATCCAGCTCCGCAATCGCGTCCTGCACATCCGCCATGGTACTCAGTACGGAGGGGATATCTACGGTGGCCAGGACGTCGCCCTGACTCACATGGGTGTTGGTTTTGGCCAGGACCTCGTCGATCTCCACGCCCTCGGGCACGGTGATCGTCTCGGTGTCCACATCGTTGATGGTGCCGGAGCCGCTGACCGTGGTGCTGACGCTGCCGTATTCGACCTCGTAGCGAAGCACTTCATCCGCATCGGCGGCGATGTTTGCCTCAACACGCTTACGCAGATTGGCAAACACGATCAGCAAAATGATCACGATCACCGCCGTGATCGCCAATGCCGTCAGCAAACGCTTGCGGCGCTTCTGCTTCTTGGAGCGGTTCAGCGCGGCAAATAATTCATCGTCTCTTCTTTTCTGCTCGTCCATGGGGGATCCTCCTGCTCTGGTGGGATGCTGGGAAATAGAATGAACAATATATTTTACACCGTTTCCCTGCCTCGGGCATTAACGGTTGATGGAAATATTATGAACTGATTGTAAACAAATGAATTGCGGGCAAAGGCCGGCGCCTGTAAGCTGCCGGACAGACCCGGGGGCCGTGCGTTGCCGGGTGACATTGTACCACAGAGAGGGGCGTTTGCAAAGCGGAAAAGCTGTGGTACAATGGACCCGAAGGGAGGGCTGATATGGAGATCGTATATCAGGATGCGGACCTGATCGTATGCATCAAGCCTGCCGGTGTACTGTCCACCGATGAACCCGGGGGACTGCCGTCTCTTGTGCGGGAAACTCTCGGCGACGAGAAGGCCGACGTGCGCACGGTGCATCGCCTGGACCGGGTGGTCAGCGGGCTGATGGTCCTGGCCCGGAATGCGTCCGCCGCCGCAGCTCTGTCCGCCCAGATCCGGGAGGGACGCTTTCAGAAAGAATACCTGGCCGTGGTCCACGGACGGACCGAGGACCGGGGCAGCATGCGGGATCTGCTCTATCGGGACAAGGCACGGAAAATGACCTTTGTGGCAGAACAGCCCGGCAAGGGCGTCCAGGAGGCGCTGCTGGACTATGAGACCTTGGACAGGACCGGGGAGCTGAGCCTTGTAAAGATCCTGCTGCACACAGGCCGCACGCACCAGATCCGCTGCCAGTTTGCCCACCGGGGGCTTCCGCTGGCGGGGGAACGAAAGTACAGTATGCTGGAAGATCCCTGCCCCCTGGCTCTGTGGTCCTGGAGACTACGGTTTTCCCATCCGGGTACGGAACAGGCCATGGACTTTACCCGGCAGCCGCCGGAGCAGTACCCCTGGACGGAAATGAAGAACCTGGCAAGTATGAAGAAACTATAAACTGTTGGCCGTTTCCCTTGCATTCTGCCTTTCAGTGGGATATAATATCTGGCAACAACTTCAAAAAATTGTAGTATTTCGCGAGGTGCGAAATGAACATTTTGAAATACTTGCTTGTGATCGTTGTGGGCTACCTGCTGGGGTCCCTGAGTATATCGGTTATTCTGTCGCGAAATGTGATGGGCAGCGACGTGCGTTCCCATGGCAGCGGAAACGCGGGCGCCACCAATATGGCCCGGGTCTTCGGCATGAAAGCAGGGGTGATGACCCTGGCCGGGGATATGCTGAAGGCCTTGATCGCCATGTGGTTGGGCAAGCTGCTGCTGGGAGACATCGGCCTGGCGGTATCCGGCATCGCGTGCATCGTAGGGCATTGCTTCCCGGTGTTCCATGACTTCAAAGGCGGCAAAGGGATCTCCGTGGGCGCGGCCATTGGCATCGCCATTGACTGGCGCGTATTCGTTTTTATCGTTGTGGTGTTTTTGATCGCGGCCTTCCTGACCAAAAAGGTCTCTTTCGGTTCCCTGTGCGCGTCTGTAGCGATCACAGTAGCCTGCCTGATCTTCCACGTGAGCACGCCGAAACTGATCCTGGCGATCTGCGCCATGGTGCTGGCGATCTATCAGCACAGAGCGAACATCAAGCGGCTGCGCGACGGCACAGAAGCGGATTTCAAGGCGGCCAAAGACAAATAAACAAAAACAGTGTGAGCACCGGCGGTCTCAGGACCGCCGGTTTGTCGTCTGCGTCGGACTGCTTGCAAAAGAACGGGGAGAATGATATAGTGCATAGGAGCAAAAACAGCTCAATATATTGCTTCCGCGGCGGATTTGCGGCGGGGGGAGGAGAACGTGTATGAACGAGGAACTTCGTAGAGATATCGAGCGCTTTGTACAGGAGAACGAGCAGAGTATTTTCCGGGATATTGCCCGGCTGGTGGCCGTCAACAGCGTGGAGGGGGAGCCTGGACCTGGCGCGCCCTTCGGCAAGGGACCGGCTGAAGCCCTGGAGCTGGGGCTGCAGATCGCCCGGGAGTTGGGTTTGGACGCTGTGGACTGTGAGGGCATGATCGGCTATGCCGCCCTGGGACAGGGCGAAAAGTATCTTGCCACCATCACTCATCTGGACGTGGTCCCCACCGGCGAGGGCTGGACCGAAGACCCCTTTGTCATGCGGGAGCGAGAGGGATACATCATCGGGCGCGGGGTCATGGATGACAAAGGCCCCAGTGTGCTCTGCCTGTACGCGCTGAAATATCTGCTGGACCGGCAGGTCCCTCTGCGCTACCCGGTGCGGGCGCTGCTGGGTGTCAACGAAGAGACCCATATGAACGATGTGCGGTACTATCTGAGCCATTATCCCGCACCGCTGTTCTGCTTCAGCCCGGACGCCAATTTCCCACTGTGCAACGGGGAGAAGGGCATCTGCCACGGCAGGATCCTGTCCGACAGCATGCAGGGGAACATCCTGCAGTTGAAGGGCGGTGTGGCTGCCAACGCCGTTCCGGACAAGGCGGAGGCCCTGGTGAAAGCAGATCGGCTTTCTTCTACAGAGAGGGTCACGGCGGAGGAGACCGGGCAGGGGCTTTGGAAGCTGACGGCCAACGGCGTCGGCGGTCACGCCTCTGCCCCGGCAGGGACCGTCAACGCGGTGGGACTGTTGGTGGAGTATCTTCTGGAAAACCAGGTGGGGGATGAAAGGGAAGAACGCTTCCTGCGCCTGCTCTCCAGACTCCACGCGGCCAGCGACGGCAGCGCCGTCGGGGCCGCCGCTTCGGACTCTGTGTTTGAGCCGCTGACCATCGTGGGTACGGTAATCGGCATTGAGGAGGGACGGCTGTATCAGGTCTTTGATTGCCGTTACCCCACTACCATGAGCGCGGAAAACCTCAGGACCATCCTGCTTCAGCAGGCGGAAGGCGCAGCCCAGGTCGTGATCGACAGCGACAAAACGCCCTTCTACATGCCACTGGACAATCCCGCAGTGCAGGTGTGCATCGACGCCTATAATGCCATCACCGGCGAGCAGGCGGTGCCCTATACCATCGGCGGCGGCACCTATGCCCGTATGTTCCCCAACGCGGTCTCCTTCGGACCGGAGCACCCGGAACGGCCCCAGCCGGATTTTGCCGGGCCCATCCACGGCGTGGATGAGGCCGCCAGCAAGGCGTATTTCCTGGAGGCGCTGCAGGTGTATATCCTGGCGCTGCTTGAGCTGGAGAAGCTGGATTTTCAATAATCGGTTTTACAAAATATTCACCTTTTGGGTAGGGCATGCAGTATAATGATTTCATTGAGATCATTGAGAAAAAAGGAGAGATACGGATGAGCAAACGCGCTCTGATCGTGGAAGACGACCCCAATATTGCGGAGCTTCTGCGTTTGTATTTGGGAAAAGACGGTTTTGAGATCATGATCGCAGCGGACGGCGGCAAGGCGGAGTCCATGTTTGACCTGTTCCAGCCGGACGTGGTGCTGCTGGATATCATGCTGCCGGTGAAGGATGGCTGGCAGGTCTGCCGGGATATCCGGAAAAAGTCCTCCACCCCCATCATCATGCTGACAGCCAAGGGTGAGACCAGCGACAAGGTCAACGGCCTGGAGATGGGCGCGGACGATTATGTCACGAAACCCTTTGAGGTCAAGGAACTGCTGGCCCGGGTGCACGCGGTCATGCGCCGCACCGACGCGGACGCGCCCGTGGAGAAGAAGCTGAGCTTTGATAAGCTGGTGATCAACCTGGACTCCTATGAATTGATCGTGGACGGGAAGAAGGTGGACACGCCGCCCAAGGAGATGGAGCTTCTTTACCATCTGGCCTCCTCGCCCAACCGGGTCTTTACCCGCAACCAGCTGTTGGATGAAGTCTGGGGCTTCGATTATTTCGGGGACTCCCGGACCGTGGACGTTCATGTGAAGCGCCTGCGGGAAAAGCTGGAGGGCGTTTCCGAGAAATGGAGCCTCAAGACGGTTTGGGGCGTGGGCTACAAATTCGAACTGCTGGACTGAGATGAAGAGCATCTATCTGCGCAACTTCGTGGCGACGGCGGCGCTGGTCACCATCTGCTTTATGGTCGTGGCTTTCTCCTTTATGGCCATCGGCAGGAGCTATGTGATCACCGAGTACCGCAGCAATATGGAGGACAGCGCCCACGAGGTGGCCCGTACGGCTTCCGCCGTGGCCCAAAACGATTCGCTGACCAGCTGGGTGCTGAGCATGTCCATCAGCTCCATCGGCAAGTCCACGGGAAACCACGTGTTTATTACGGACCCCTCAGGAAAGATCGTGTCCTGCTCGGATCAGGCGCCCGTGTGCGGCCATCTGGGTATGATCGTCCCGGAAGAGGTCATCCAACAGGTGACGGAAGAAAACTATGATGAGCTCAGCACCTTGGGCGGCATGTACAAGGGACAGCGCTATGTGGCGGCGGTCCCCATCGAGGCGGTGGGAGACGGTACGGTCCTGGGCTTTGCCTTTGTTACCAACGAGATCCAAAACATGCTGGGCGGCTGGAGCACCTTCCTGATGATGGCGCTGATCATCTCCGCCGGCGTGTTCGGCGCGGCGCTGATCGCCAGCCTTGTGTACACCAAGCACATGGCCCGTCCTCTGGACGAGATGGCGGCGGCGTCCCGGAAATTTGCCCGGGGGGATTTCTCTGTGCGCGTCAAGCAGACCGAGGACCCTGAGGACGAAATGGGCGCGCTGATCGACTCCTTCAACAAGATGGCCGACTCCCTGGAACAGGCCGAAAAGCGCAGGAGCGAATTCATCGCCAACATCTCCCACGAGCTGCGTACCCCCATGACCACCATCGCGGGCTTTGCAGATGGGATCCTGGACGGGACCATCCCGCCGGAGAACCAGGAAAAATACCTGCGTTCCATCCGGGATGAGACCCGGCGGCTGTCCCGCCTGGTGCGGGATATGCTGGGTGTCTCCCAGGCGAGGGCCCGGGCGGCTGACCCCAGCCGGCGGAATGTGTTCGATGTGACGGAGCTGATTTTGCAGACGCTTTTGAGCTTTGAGAGCAGAGCCACCAAAAAGAACCTGGATGTGGATCCTCAGCTGCCGGACAACCACATTATGGTCCGGGCGGATAAGGACGCCATTACCCAGGTCATCTACAATCTGCTGGACAATGCGGTGAAGTTCGCCGCGCCCGGCAGCTGCCTGACGCTGCGCCTTTACAAGGACGACGGCAAGGCCTACGTGTCCATCAAGGACTATGGCGAGACGATACCGGCGGATGATCTGCCCTTTATCTTTGACCGTTTCCACAAGTCCGACCGGTCCCGCAGCCTGGACAAGGACGGCGTGGGGCTCGGTTTGTATCTGGTCAAGGAGATCATCAACAGCCACGATGAGGATATCGCCGTGCGCAGTGAGGACGGCATGACGGAATTTGTGTTCACACTGACATTGGCGGAGTAAACGACAGGGGATAAAGAATGAACAAAAACGACTGGTACAATACGGAAAGCTGGTACGCTCCGATTCAGCAGGAACCTGAACGGAGCGCCTCGGCCGCACCGATCAAGAAAAAGAAAAAGGCTTGGAAGTCCTGGCACGTGCTGGCGATCGTCGGGCTGGTGGCGCTGCTGATCGTGGGCAGCTCGCTGATCTTCGGCGGCTCCGGGAAGGAGAAGCTGCCGGACGATCCCCAGGATTGGGGAGACGAACAGCTGCCTGACGACTGGAAAGATTTCTTTGAAAATTTCTATACCGGGATCGAGACCGATATCGCCCGGATCGACATCCCCCGTTCCGAGCTGTTCCCGGACTTCACACTGTCACTGGAGAAAGCCGAGGGCGAAGAACTGGATCTGCAGCAGCTGTATGAGCGCTGCGCGGACTCTATTGTGGCCATCTCCGGCTATCGGGAGGGAAGAGCCGGCTACTATTGGGGCACCGGCGTGATCATTTCCGAGGACGGCCTGATCCTGACCAATACCCATGTGATCGATGACTGTGACAGTGCCACCGTCATGCTCTATGACGACAGCGAGTATGAGGCAAAGCTGGTGGGGGCGGATTCTATCAATGATATCGCCCTGCTGAAGATCGACGCGAAGGGCTTGCCCGCCGCGGTCTTCGGCGACAGCAGCAGTCTGATGGTGGGCGATCGGGTGGCGGCCATCGGCAATCCCCTCGGACAGACCTTCCGCGGCACTCTGACCGACGGTATCATTTCCGCCATTGAGCGGGGCATCGGATACAACGGCCACAGCATGACCCTGCTGCAGACCAACACCGCGATCAATGAGGGCAACTCCGGCGGCGCGCTGTTCAACATGTACGGCCAGGTCATCGGCATCACCAATATGAAGATGCGCTCCTCTTATTCCAGTATTGAGGGCATCGGCTTTGCGATCCCCTCCGCCACCGTTCAGAGCGTGGTCAATTCCATCGCACGCTATGGTGAGATGCGCGGCCGTCCGGCCATTGGCATCACGGTCGGTGCCATCCCCGAAAACGCGGCAAATCACTACAAACTCCCGGAGGGCGTCTATATTTCCGATGTGAGCAAGGGCTCCGACGCGGAGGCCAAGGGGATCCAGATCGGCGATATTATCCTGGAAGTCAACCACACCCCGGTCAAGACCACTGGGGAGATCAATGATATCAAGAACGAGCTGCAGGTGGGCGATACCATGCTGTTCACCATCTGGCGAAACGGTGAGACCTTGGAGATCGAAGTGGTATTGATGGATCTGATCGATATCTACGGCGGATAAAAAGCAGAAAAACCGGCGGGATCCGGAACGGATCCCGCCGCAGACTGCAGACAAACTCCTTACAGGCTGGCTTGGACAAGTAAGGGGGATTGTGAAGGGGGGCGGGGAGCCCCCTTTCACGTACAATCTACGCAAAAAAGGAAACTTCTTTGGAAGTTTCCTTTTTTGCGCCACAAGCTGTCGGTACTTTGTCTACAGCTTGCGGCGGCCTCAAATGGGGCCGCCGCAGTATTCACATATGTCGCCCCGGCCGGGGGCTCCGCAGTTGGGGCAGATCTTGACCGGTCTCGCCGCAGGCTGCGGTTCCGGCTTCGATTCATATCGGACCGGAGCCGCTTTTCGCTCTATCGGCTCCGGGAATTTCCGGCTGCGCAGACGCAACAGGATCTCCAGCAGCAGCGGAAGGGCTACAGCAAGACCCAGAGCCACACCGAAGGGATCTTTGCCGATGTCCGACAGTCCCATGCCGCCAAAGAACAGACAGACGCAAACCAGGGGAATGGTGATGCGTTTTGGCGTAGTGCGGCGCAGCGCGGCCCGGAAATACAGGACGAGCAGGACGAGCGCGGCGACCGTGAAGACAAGGGAAAAAACCAGGCCGCTGCTTTCATCTATATCCGTCATACCGGTGGCTCCAAAGGTCAAAGCGATAATGCCAAGAACAAGAAAGGACTTGCGTTCGTTCACAGGAGCCTCCTTCGTCACGCACGCACCGCGGTAAAGCAGTGCCATTCTTCCTCACAGCGGTGGCCGGTGACGCGCAGACCCGCCCGCTCGATGGCGGCGCGGACCTCATCCTGGCGGCCATCGATGATCCCGGAGGTGATGAACACACCGTCCGGCGCCATGAAATCCTGCACATAAGGGCTCAGGGGGATGATCACATCCGCAACGATATTGGCCAGCACCAGCTGATAGCCGCCGCCGAAAGAATGGCGCAGGGAGGCATCGGACAAAATGTCTCCGGCGCAGGCCCGTATACGGTCGGAGCCAATACCGTTGAGGGCTGCGTTGGCCATGACCACGTCCGGCGCCTTGGGATCGATGTCACAGCCCAGACAGCTGTCCGCACCCAGTACCAGTGCCCCAATGCCCAGAATGCCGCTGCCGCAGCCCAGGTCCAGGACCCGGACCCCGGGACGGGCATGATCCTCCAGAGCAGCCAGGCACATACGGGTGGTGGCGTGGCTGCCGGTGCCGAAGATCAGACCCGGATCCAGCCGCAGAGGGAGACGTTTTCCTTCCGGGATGGGTTCCCACTCGGGAACCACCACAAGCTTCTCACCGATCTCCAGCGGCTTGTAGAATTCCCGCCAGTTGTTTTCCCAGTCACTGTCTTCCACATAGGCGATCTGCACACGCCCGTAGGCGGCGCGGATCCGGCGCAGGGTCTCCCGGCCGTCCTCGTCGTCAGTCAGATAGCACTTGATCCGGCTGACCCCGGCATACTGCTCGGTCAGTTCCTGATCCACATAGTCCCAGTATTGGCGGTTGTTTTCCAGAAAGTCCCGGAAGTCCGCCTCATTCTCAATGACGAAGCCGCCCACGCCCAGCTCCGCCATTTCCTCACAGCGCTGATCCAGCGCCTCCGGCGGGGTATCCACGATGACTTCTATGTATCGCATAAGCAGGGCTCCCTTTCTATTCCATGTCAAATGTATTCCAGGGCCAGGCGTTGGGCGGAGAGATGTGGTAGTCCAGGATCTCCCCGGTGACGGGATGCCGGAAGCTGAGCCGCTCCGACCAGAGGGCCAGGGGGCAATCCCGATAGCGGCTGCCGTATTTTTTGTCGCCCACCAGAGGCAGCTTGCGGGAGGCAAACTGGATCCGGATCTGGTGGGAACGCCCGGTCAGAAGCCGGATGCGGACCAGACTGAGCGCCTCGGTCTGCGCCAGCTTTTGATAGGAAAGCTCCCCCTCGCGGACGCCCCGGCGCAGGCTCTTGACCACATAGGTCTTGTTCTTCGCCGCGTCGTGGTACAGCAGATCGCGCATGCTCCCTTCCGCTTCCGCGGCGCCCTGGACGACGGCCATGTATTCCTTTTCCAGACCGCCGGCGGCGATCGTGGAGGAGAGCGCGGCGGCTGACGCCCGCGTCTTGGCATAGACCATCAGTCCGGCGGCGGCTTTGTCCAGCCGGTGTACGCAGTAGATATCCCGGGCGCGGGTCTCGCTGCGCAGGAGGTCGGGCATGCCGCCCTCCTCGGACACAACGCCGGCGGGCTTTACACAGAGTAAAATTGCCGTGTCCTCGTAAAGAATTGCAACATCCATGCTATCACCGTTTTTAATTCTATCGCATGTAACCGTTTTTTGCAATCGGCCTTTTGCAGGAAGAACAAAAACAGGCCCCGGTGTCTTCCATTTTTCTGTGTGCTTGTCCAATTGTGTAAGAACGGAGGATATGTTATATTGGCGGTGATACCATGGGATGGGAGGGATTTTACTGCAAGCCTCTGACATTATCTCACTGCTGGGCGGCGTGGCGCTGTTCCTGTTCGGCATGACCCTGATGGGGGACGGCCTGAAAAAAGTCGCCGGCAGCAAAATGGAATTGATCCTCTATCGGCTCTCCGGGACGCCGCTGCGCGGCGTGCTGCTGGGAACCGTGGTCACAGCGGTGATCCAGTCATCCTCCGCGACCTCCGCTATGGTGGTCGGCTTTGTGAACTCCGGCATGATGAAGCTGGGCCAGGCGGTCTCGGTGATCCACGGCGCTTTGATCGGCACCAGCATCACCGGCTGGATCGTCAGCCTCTCCAGCCTGGAGGGGACCGGCTGGGTCTCGCTTCTGTCCACATCGACCCTGGCGGCCCTCGTCTCGGTCATTGGTATTATCATGCGCATGTTCTCCAAAAAGCAGCGCACACGCCATGTGGGCGATATCCTGCTGGGCTTCGCCGTATTGATGTTTGGCATGCACAGCATGAGCGGGGCCGTGTCCCCGCTGCGGGAAAGCCCACAGTTTTTGAAAATGCTGACAGCATTCGCCCACCCGGTGCTGGGCATCCTGTTCGGCGCGGCCTTCACCGCAATCCTGCAGAGCGCCTCTGCGGCTGTGGGTATTTTGCAGGCCCTGTCCATGACCGGCGCGGTTACCTTCTCCGTGGCCTGGCCCATCATCCTGGGCATCGCCATCGGCTCCTCCGTACCTGTGCTGCTCTCGGCGCTGGGCGCCAAGGTGGACGGACGGCGGGCGGCCTTCTCCTATCTTGTGATCGAGATCCTGGGCGTGCTGATCATCGGCCTGGTCTATTATATCTTGGATGCCGCCCTGCACTTCAGCCTGGATAACCACATCATGAGTACGGTAAGCATCGCGGCGCTGAATACGATCTTCCGTGTGGCGACGGCTGTTTTGCTTGTACCGCTGCAAAAGCCCATGATCCGCATGATTTCCTCACTGCTTCGCGAAAGCGAAAAAGAGCGGGCGGCTGCCGGCGATCTGGACCGCCTGGACGAGCGCTTCCTGAGTTATCCGGCCCTGGCGGTAGAGCAGAGCCGTCTGACGGTCAACTCCATGGCCAAGACCGCCCGGGACAATCTGCTGCAGGCTTTGGATCTGATGCAGCACTTTACGGATGAGGGCATGATGCAGGTGGAGCAGACGGAGGACCTGGTAGACCGCTATGAGGATAAGCTGGGTACTTATCTGGTGAAGCTGAACACCCAGGAACTGGACACGCAGCAGAACCAAAACGTATCCAAGTACCTCCACACCCTCAGCGACTTTGAACGTATCAGCGACCACGCCATGAATATCGCGGAAGTGGCCCAGGAGATCAATGAGAAAAAGGTGAGCTTCTCCGAACATGGCGATAAGGAGCTGCGGATCCTCGGCGCGGCCCTGCGCGAAATATTGGCCACCGCTATTGCGGCCTTTGTTGAGGACGATATCGACATCGCATATAAGGTGGAGCCTCTGGAGGAATGGATCGACGTGCTGTGCGACGAGATGAAGAGCCGTCACGTGACCCGCCTCAAGGATGGGATCTGCTCCCTGTCCCAGGGCTTTGTGTTCAACGATATCATCACCAACTTCGAGCGTGTGGCGGACCACTGTTCCAACATCGCCATCGCCATCATCGAGCTGGAGGCCAACGAATTCGACGCCCACGGCTATCTGCTGGATCTGAAGGAACTGCGTTCCCACGGCTTTGACGAGCTCTATCAGGAGTATTCCAAAAAATACAGCATATGACAAAAAACAAGCCGGCTGCGAAAAGCAGTCGGCTTGCTATATACAGGGAAGAGCTTACAGGACCTTCTCGACCTGGGCCTTGACCTTCTCCATGGACATGGTGGGCTCCATACGCTCCACGATATTGCCCTCGCGGTCAATGAGGAACTTGGTGAAGTTCCACTTGATGCTGCCGTTGTTCTTGTAATCCTTGTCCATCTTCTTGACCACGCCGGAGAGTATCAGACCGGAGGGACCATTGAAGCCCTCAAACCTGGTGTTCTCGGTGAGATACTGATAGAGGGGGATGGCGTCATCGCCGTTCACGTCGATTTTGGCGAACTGGGGAAAGGTGATGCCGAAACGGCCGGTGCAGAAGGTATGGATCTCCTCATCGGTACCGGGAGCCTGATCGGCAAACTGGTTGCAGGGGAAGTCCAGGATCTCCAGACCGTCGTCCTTGTGGGCGTCGTAGATCTCCTGCAGCTCCTTGTACTGGGGGGTAAAGCCGCAGCCGGTGGCGGTGTTGACGATCAGCAGCACCTTGCCCTTATAATCGGCCAAATTGACTTCTTCGCCCTTGCGGGTCTTGACGGTAAAATCATAAACGTTCATCGTGTTGCCTCCGTAAAAAATTCAAATTGATTTAGCACAATTTAATTATACACAATCAAAAAGAATTGTCAAGCCTTTTATCCTGAAAATGCGGCAGTTGGCGAAAAATTATTTTGCAGAAGCCGATCTGCGGCGGCATGATAATCCGCAAGGCTCTGCGCCTTGTTGATAGCCTTGGCCCCTTTGGGACTGCCCGGGAACATGTGGATGGTATAAAACCAGATTTCCTTGAGCCGGGCGAGAGCATAGTGTTCCGGGATCCCGGCGGACAAGAAGGCGGCCTCCAGGCGGCGAAGGAATTCGGCCAGCTCTTCCGCACAGAGGGGCGCGCCGCCGCGCAGCCTGCGGAACAGGGCCGGGTCGGTCACCGCGCCGCGGCCCAGCATGGCGGCGTTCAGCTCCGGCGCGGCGGCGAGGACCGTCTGCAGGGACGCGGGGGAGAACAGGTTCCCGTTATAGCAGACGGGTGCGCGGCTCTCCCGGTAAGCAGCGGCGAATGCGGCAAGATCCGGCTCACTTTTGTACATCCCGTTCCGGTCCCGGGCGTGGATGATCAGCTGGTGGATGGGGTAACGGTTGTAGATCTCCAGAATGGCGGGGAACTCCGCGGCGCTTTCCATTCCCAGGCGGGTCTTGACCGAGATGCGAAGGGGACAGCGGCTGAATACCTCCGCCAGAAAAATGTCCAAAGAGTTCAGGTCCAGAAGCATGCCGGCTCCCTTGTGCTTGGGGACAACGGTGGAGGAGGGGCAGCCCACGTTCAGGTTGACCTCCCGATAGCCCATGTCCGCCAACAGCCTGGCCACCCGCAGAAAGGCTTCCGGACGGTTGCACAGGATCTGAGGCACCAGATCGATGTCCGCGTTATTCTCCGGGAGGATGTCCCGCAGGCTGCTGCTGCGGCAGTTGCCCTGTCCGTCCGGCGCCAGGAAAGGGGCGTAATAGCGGTCTGTTCCGGGGAATATCTCCGCGTGGATGCGGCGGTACAGACAGGTGGTGATGCCCTCCATGGGGGCAAAGTACAGTTCCATATACAGTCTCCAAAGGATACAGGAAATCCCCGGATGGAACTCCGGGGATTTCTCTTTTCGTTCAGGCGGCCCGCAGGTAGACAGTGCCTGAGGCGCTTACGACCTGGAAGTTTTCCAGGTACAGGATGTTGCTCTTGCTGTAGTTGCCGAAGGCCCAGATGAAGGTCCGGTCGCCCTCCGGCCAGAAATCAAGCGTCTCGGAGACCGTCTCCCGCTGGACGCTGTATTCCGGTCCGCTGTATTGCAGCGTATCAAAATCCACAGTGAAGTCCCCGGATTTGATGACCCCGTCCGCGACGAAGGTGACCTGCATGGTGCTGTGATACTCCGGTTCTTTGGCTGCCGTATACCCCTCCCGCAGGGCCAGACCGTAGGAGACCTGAACGGCGGAAATGATGCTCGTGTCCTCCTCGCCCCGTACGGCGCTGGGGTACTCCTTGTACTCAAAATACTGGTACAGATTGCTCAAAGAGATCTTGACTTCCATTACAGCGTCAGACGGAGCGGCAGCGGGGGCTTCCTCGGCCTCCTCCGCAGCCTTCTTTTTCCCGCAGGCGCTGAGACTCAGCAGCATGACGGCGGCCAACAGCAGGGCAATGATTTTTTTCATAGTGCACTCTCTTTCGGCAAGGCTTTACAGCTTGCTTGCTGGGCGGTTCTTCCGGGAGGAATGGCCGCGGCCCCGGCGGCGCGCCTGGGTGGACTTGGTCTTGTAGAACTCCTGCATGGCGCCGTCCGCTTCATAGACCAGCTTGCTGGCGGCCCAGCTGTTGTCGTCCGCATTCTTGCGGAATTTGACACGGGCCAGATAGGGACCGTCGTTCTCACAGGTGAAGATGTTCATATAGCGCTGGTCGCCCTGATTGATCCAGCGATTTCCCGCCAGACGCTGCCCGCAGGCGGGGCAGCAGAGCTCCGCCACCCGCTCGTCGGCGAAGGCGGCAGCCTTGCTCTCAAAGCCGGAAAAGCTCTCGTGGAGCAAAGCGTCCGGTCCGGCGTTATCGGCGGGCGGATTGTAGTTGGGCATCCGCTCGGCCAGGATGCGTCCGGCGTCGGGGTACATGCGCAGCCCCTCGTTCATATCCAGATGGGTGCTGACCAGGGCGGTGTTGTAGGCGTCGCCCAGAGCATCGTGGGCGATGCGGGTCTGCTCGATGCCGAAGTGCTCCATGGCGCTGGCCAGGGACTTCTGGTTTTTGTCGCCGCCGGTCTGCAGGTTGTAGATCAGCTGCAGATTGATCCAGCCGGAGATCCAATCCCAGTCCAGATCGTGGATGATGATGTTCTGCTCCATGATGCCCTGATCGTCGCAGCCCCAGGTCAGGAAGGTCACATCCTCACCGCACCATTTGCGAAACTGCTCCAGCGCGTCGGCAAAAGGTACGCCGTGGGACAGGCGATCCTTGTCAAAGCCGGTGATCTTTTTGACTTTATAGTGCATACGCTTGAAGTAAACGGGCTTCACGTCGATGGTGAATTCCTCACCGGCGCTCATATCCTCATTGAGCTTTACAGCGCCGATCTCGATGATCTCCCCCCGCAGGTGGATGGGCAGCTTGTTGAAGACGGAGGACTTGGAGCTCATTGCCTGGTTCCACTCCAGGTCCATCACGATGTAATTCATAGTGTGTTCCTCGTATATCGTAAACTCGCAGTGCGCGGTCATTTCAGCATAACAAAATTATTATAGCACACTCTTTTCCCACTTGCACTACTTTTTTGCAAAGGTACGAAAGGAAATAATTTTTGCATAACGTATGGCCATATGCTATACTTCAATCAATGGAGGGGAGAACATGCGTGGATTTACCATTTCCGATGCCGCGGCTGCCTGCGGAGGCAGAATCAGCTGCGCGTCTTTTGAAAATACTGAGCTGGGACGGATCGTGATCGACAGCCGCAAGGTCGGCCCCGGCGATCTCTTTGTCGCCTTCAAGGGCGAGCGGGTCGATGGGCATGCCTATATCTCCTCCGCCTTGGACAAGGGCGCCGCCTGTTGTCTGGCAGAGCGGCTGCCGGAGGGGGAGACGCGCCCCGTCCTTCTGGTGCCCGATGTGCAGCAGGCGCTGGAGCGGATCGCAGCCGCTTACCGGCAGAGGCTGGCCCTCCCTATCGTCGGGATCACCGGCAGCGTGGGCAAGACCACGGCCAAGGAGATGATCTCCGCCGTCCTGTCCAGCCGCTTTTCCGTTTTGAAAACCGAGGGCAATTTGAACAATCGGATCGGCGTGCCCATAACCCTGTCCCGCATCGGACCTGAGCATCAGGCGGCGGTGGTGGAGATGGGGATCTCCGGCTTTGGCGAAATGCGCGCTCTCGCCCGGATGGCCCGGCCCACCATTGGCGTTTTCACGGTCATCGGCCATGCGCATCTGGAATTTCTCCACGACCTGGAGGGCGTGCTCCGGGCCAAGACGGAAATGCTGGAGTTCATGCCGGACGACGCGGTGATCGTGGTCAACGGGGATGACCCCCGTCTGGACGGCTTCCCCTGCAGGCAGAGAAAGTTTCGTGTGGGCTTCGGGCCTCATTGTGATCTGCGGGCGGAGGAGATCCGCATGACGGAGGATGGCGGGAGCAGTTGTGTGCTCCTGTACGAAGGGCGCCGGATCCCGGCGACGATCCCGGCCTTCGGCAGACATGTGGTCTATGCGGCCATGGAGGGCGCCGCGGTGGGGATGCTGTTGGGGCTCAGCGATGAAGAGATCGTCCATGGCCTGTCGCGTTTTGAGAACGTGGGGCATCGGGCGGCCCTGGCCGATACCGGCTTTCTGCATTTGATCGACGACAGCTATAATGCCAATCCCGATTCCACCAAGTGCGGAATCGATTCCCTGATGGAACTGCCAGGACGGCATATCTGCATTTTAGGGGATATGCTGGAACTGGGAGAGCGCTCCCCGGAGATGCATGAAGAGGTCGGCCGCTATGCCGCCGATAAGGGCGCGGACGCGGTCTGGTCCTACGGCGCGCTGGGCGAGGCCTTTTGCCGGGGCGCCGGGGAAAAGGGGCATGTTTTCGCAAGCCGGGAGGAGCTGCTTTCCCGCTTGCCGCTGCTGCTGCGGCGCGGGGATTCGGTGCTGGTGAAGGCGTCCAAGGGGATGCGTTTCTGGGAGATCGCCGATGCGATCCGGGAACTGAACGCGGGAACGCCCCATGACTAAGGAAACGTTTGCCGCCAAACCGGCGGTTTTGCTGGATATCGACGATACCCTGCTGGATTTTCACAAGGCGGAGGCTCTGGCATTGGCAAAGGCCCTGCGGGAAATGCAGGTGGACCCGGCGCCGGAGACCATAGCCCGCTACAGCCAGATCAACAAACAGCAGTGGGAACTGCTGGAGGAGGGGCTGCTGACCCGGGAGCAGGTGCTGCTGCGGCGTTTCGAGATCCTGTTTCAGGAGCTGGGACTGGATCGTTCCGCGGAAAAGACACGGGATTTGTACGAGCGCAATCTCTCCATCGGCCATTACTTCATGCCCGGCGCGGAGAAACTGCTGGACGATCTCTGCGGCAGCTACGCTCTGTACATCGTGTCCAACGGCACCGGCAGCGTCCAGGCCGGAAGGATCGCCAGCGCCGGGATCGGCAGATATTTTGAGAAGATCTTCATTTCCGAGGAAATCGGCTATGAAAAACCCACGGCGGCTTTTTTTGAACGCTGTTTTGCGCAGATCCCCGGCTTTGACCGGGAACGGGCCCTCATCGTGGGGGACAGCCTGAGCTCGGATATCCGCGGCGGCATCAACGCCGGGATCAGGACCTGCTGGTATAACCCCGGGAACAAAGATCCGCGGCCGGACATCACGCCGGATTTCATTATCCACGACCTGGCGGAGCTGCCCGGCGTGTTGGCGGAACTCTTTCCGGGATAGAGATTTCGATTTGCAGAGGAGGCGGGGAGCAATGACTTTTTTCGAATACTTCAACAGCCAGTTCAGTATGCTGCAGCAGCTGGACTTTTGCCTTCGGCTTGTGGCGGCCTGCCTGTGCGGAGCGGCCATCGGTTACCAACGCAGCAAGCATTTCAAAGAGGGCGGGATCCGCACGCACATCATCGTGTGCTGCGCGGCTTCCCTGATCATGGTCATCTCGAAATACGGCTTTGTGGACCTGACGAATGTGGGAGGTGCCGCTCTCAGCGGGACCCGGGGCGCCGATCCCGCCCGCGTTGCGGCCCAGGTGGTCAGCGGCATCGGCTTCCTGGGCGCCGGTGTGATCTTCAAAAACGAAGGCATCGTCAAGGGCCTGAGCGCGGCGGCCTGTATCTGGGCTACAGCCGCCATCGGCCTGGCCATGGGTGCCGGTATGTGGATCGTTGGGCTGGCCGCCACTGTTCTGGTGACATTGCTGCAGTGGATGCTGTATCACTTCGCTGCCTGGACGGACGCTTATGCCACCAGCCGCCTGCACTTCACGGTGGAGAACGGACATGAATTCAACCGCTCTCTGACGGAGCAGCTGGACCGGTGGAAGGCCCATCCCGTAAACAGCAGGATCACACGCAGAAAGGACGGGACCACAGACTACGATCTGACCATACGCCGGCGCACGGAGATCAGCTACGCGGAGATGAAGGATTTCATGGAAAGCCACCCGGAGATCCTTTCTGTCAGCAACAGTTCCCTGTGACGGAATATGATGAACGCCCTGCCGCTTATCTCATAAGCGGCAGGGCGTTTTCCTTTTTCGTGAGAAATCAGAACAACAGTGAAATCAGCACCAGCAGGATCACCCCGGGTACGCCGAGAAAACCGGCGATCAGGGCGTTGATGAGATTGATGCCCAGGCTGACGCCTATGAACTCCCCGAAGAAGTTGACCACGAAGAGGATCACAAAGCCCAGGGCCGCGTTGATGGCCAGCTTGAAAAGCAGGCGGATGGGCGCGGCCAGCACCTTGACCAGGATCACGATCAGGATCAAGGCGGCTGCAAGCATCAAAATGGCGGAAATGGTGTCCATAGAGCATATCCCTTTCCATAGAATCAGCGGAAAAAGCTTCCGTTGTAAAGCGGACAAAACGGCACATACTATCTCCCGGACAGCCTTTCGGCGGCGAGAGAAAGACAGCCGCGGATGAAATTCATATAAATCATTATATGAATACATCCAAAACGAAAGAATGTCAAGCGGCCGGAGAGGTTTCCCGTGTGGGAGAATATCCTGCCGCGGGGCGGACTGCAGTGCGGTCCGCCCTTTGATTATATGCAGAAACAGGGACGCTTACTACGCTGTAACTTTTTTGAAACGGCTATGAAGCGCCCTTGTTCTTGCTTTATTTGACACCGGGTGTTAAACTATATCAGTTAAAGAATGACAGATATGAACACAAGATATAGTGAAAGGGTACCTGTATGAGCAAAACCACCGAGCAATACGGAAACGACAGTATTTCCCAGCTGAAAGGGGCGGACCGGGTGCGCAAGCGCCCGGGGGTCATCTTCGGTTCGGACGGTCTGGACGGCTGCGAACACGCCGTATTCGAGATCCTGTCCAACGCCATCGACGAGGCCCGCGAGGGCCACGGCGATCTGATCACGCTCACCTATTTTGAAGACAGATCCATCGAGGTGGAGGACTTTGGACGCGGCTGCCCGCTGGACTGGAACCCCGCCGAGAAGCGCTACAACTGGGAACTGGTTTTCTGCGAGCTCTATGCCGGCGGCAAGTATAAAAACGACGACGGCGGCGATTATGAATATTCCCTGGGCCTCAACGGCCTGGGCTCCTGTGCCACCCAATACGCGTCCGAGTATATGGACGTGACCGTGTGGCGGGACGGCAGCAAGTACAGCCTGCATTTCAAAAAAGGCAAGGTGACCGGCAAGAAGGGCCAGGAGCTGAAGGTGGAGCCCGCGGACCGGAAGAAGACCGGCACCACCATCCGTTGGAAACCGGACCTGGAGGTCTTTACCGATATCGACATCCCGGTGGAATACTTTGAGGATGTGCTGCACCGCCAGGCGGTGGTCAATGCAGGCGTCACTTTCCGGCTGCGCCTGCAGAAAGGCAGCAAATTCGAGACCCGGGATTTCCGCTACAGCGACGGCATCATGGACTATGTGAAGGAACTGGCCGGGGAGCCGACGCTTACCGCGCCAAGCTTCATCTCCACCGAGCGCAAAGGGCGGGACCGGGAAGACAAGCCCGAATACAAGGTGAAGATCTCCGCCGCTTTCTGTTTTTCCAACAGGACCACTGCGCTGGAGTATTACCACAACTCCTCCTGGCTGGAAAACGGCGGCGCGCCGGACAGGGCGGTCAAGAGCGCCTTTCTCTCCGCCATTGACGGCTACATCAAGCAGATCGGGAAATACCAGAAAAACGAAAGCTCCATCAAGTTTCAGGACATCCAGGACTGCCTGGTGCTGGTGACCAACTGCTTTTCCACCCAGACCTCCTACGAGAACCAGACCAAGAAGGCCATCAACAACCGTTTCATCCAGACGGCCATGACGGAGTTCTTCAAATCCCAGCTGGAGGTCTACTTTATCGAAAACAAGCCCGAGGCGGACCGGATCGCGGAGCAGGTGCTCATCAACAAGCGCAGCCGTGAGACCGCGGAGCGGGCCCGGCAGGGTATGAAGAAAAAGCTCTCCGGCAGCATCGACATCGCCAACCGGGTCCAGAAATTCGTGGACTGCCGCAGCCGGGACCCGGAGCAGCGGGAGATCTACATCGTGGAGGGCGACTCCGCTCTGGGCGCCTGCAAGCTGTCCCGGGACGCGGAGTTCCAGGGCATCATGCCGGTGCGCGGCAAGATCCTCAACTGTCTGAAGGCGGACTACGTGCGTATCTTCAAGAGCGACGTCATCACCGATCTGATGAAGGTGCTGGGCTGCGGGGTGGAGGTCAGGGACAAGCACACCAAGGATCTGAGCAGCTTCGATCTGAACAGCCTGCGCTGGAACAAGGTGATCATCTGCACCGACGCTGACGTGGACGGCTTTCAGATCCGCACGCTGATCCTGACCATGCTCTACCGCCTGGTGCCCACGCTGATCCGCGAGGGCTACGTGTACATTGCCGAATCCCCGCTGTATGAGATCGAGAGCAAGGGGAAGACCTACTTCGCCTATTCCGACCGGGAGAAGGCGGAGATCATCGAAAGCCTGAACGGCGCCAAGGCCAGCATCAACCGCAGCAAGGGCCTGGGCGAGAACGATCCGGACATGATGTGGATGACTACCATGAACCCGGAGACCCGGCGCCTGATCAAGGTTGTGCCCGAGGATGCGGAGCGGATGGCGGAGGTCTTCGACCTGCTGCTGGGGGACAATCTGGAGGGGCGGAAGAACCACATCGCGGAGTTCGGCGCCCGGTATCTGGACCTGGCGGATATATCCTGAGGGGAGGACGGCCATGAAAGCACGCTACGACAGAACCTTCGAATACGGTCAGAAGATCGTGAAATACCTGTTGATCCTGGTCATCGTCCTGGGACTCGCGTCTGCGCTGCTGGTACCGCAGAACTCCACCGCCCAGTGGGTGCTGGTGATCGCGGCCTTCGCCATGATCGCCGCGGCCCTGTTTGTGATCTATAAATACTGCCGCTGCCCCTATTGCGGCAAGCGCATCTTCGGAGGGGTGCTGGCGGTAAAGAGCTGCCCCAAGTGCCGCAGGAATCTGATAACGGGAAAGAAAGTTAAGAAGTAATATGGCAAAGAAAAAAGTACAGGAAAAGAAAAAATACGATAATCCGGATGTGGTCGGCCTGCGGGCAGAGGTGCTGGAACAGCCCATCACCGAAACCCTGGAGACCAACTATATGCCCTATGCCATGAGCGTCATCGTCTCCCGCGCCATTCCGGAGATCGACGGCTTCAAGCCCTCTCATCGGAAGCTGCTGTACACCATGTTCAAGATGGGCCTGCTCAGCGGCAGCCGCACCAAGAGCGCCAACATCGTGGGCCAGACCATGAAGCTCAATCCCCACGGCGACGCGGCCATCTATGAGACCATGGTCCGTCTCTCCGTGGGCTATCAGGCGCTGCTGACGCCCTTTGTGGACTCCAAGGGCAACTTCGGCAAGGTCTATTCCCGGGATATGTCCTGCGCGGCCTCCCGTTATACCGAGGCCAAGCTCTCCGCCATCTGCGGCGAGGTCTTCCGGGATATCGACAAGGATACCGTGGATTTCGCGGACAACTATGACGGCAGCATGAAGGAGCCGACGCTTTTGCCCACGGCCTTCCCCAATGTGCTGGTCTCCGCCAACTCCGGCATCGCCGTGGGCATGGCCAGCCAGATCTGCGGCTTCAACCTGAACGAGGTATGCGAGACCACCATAAACTATTTGCGGGATCCGGATCACGATATCCTCTCCACCATGCCTGCCCCGGACTTTCCCACCGGTGGGGAGATCATCTATGATCGCACGGAGATGGAGAACATATACCGCAGCGGCCGGGGCAGCGTCAAGGTGCGGGCCCGCTGGCGCTTCCTGAAAAAGGAAAACATCATCGAGGTCTACGAGATCCCGTATACCACCACCTCGGAGGCCGTCATCGACAAGGTGGCGGAGCTGATCAAAACCGGCAAGATCCGGGAGATCAACGACATGCGGGACGAGACGGATCTGGGCGGCCTGCGCCTGGCCATCGACCTCAAGCGCGGCGTGGATCCGGACAAGCTCATGCAGAAGCTGTTCAAGATGACCACTCTGCAGGACGCTTTTCCCTGCAACTTCAACATTCTGGTGGCCGGCAATCCCAAGGTCATGGGCGTGCGGGAGATCCTGGACGAGTGGACTGCCTGGCGCATGGAGTGCGTCCGCCGCCGGGTCTACTTTGAGCTGGCCAAGAAGAAGGACAAGCTGCACCTGCTCAAGGGTCTGGAAAAGATCCTGCTGGATATCGACAAGGCCATCGCCATCATCCGCAATACCGAACTGGAATCCGAGGTCGTGCCCAATCTGATGATGGGCTTCGGTATCGACCAGGTCCAGGCAGAGTATGTGGCGGAGATCAAGCTGCGCAACATCAACCGCGAGTATATCCTCAAGTGTACTGCCGAGACCGATGAACTGGAGAAGGATATCGAAGAGCTGGAAGCGACGCTCAACAACCGGCGCAGGATCCGCAGCATCATCATCGACGAGCTCAAACAGATCAACAAGAAGTACGTCATCCCCCGCAAGACCGGCATCGTCTACGCCGACGAGGTGGAGGAATTCGACCTGACGGAGCAGGTGGAGGACTATCCGGTCACCCTGTTCCTTTCCCGGGAGGGCTACTTCAAGAAGATCACCGCCCAGTCCCTGCGCATGAGCGGGGAGCAGAAATACAAGGAGGGCGACGGCCTGCGAGACAGCTTTGAGTCCTCCAACCGTCGGGATCTGCTGATCTTTACGGACCGGCAGCAGCTTTACAAGGCCCATGTATACGACTTTGAGGACAGCAAGGCCTCGGTCCTGGGCGTATACCTGCCCACCGAGCTGCGGATGGACGAGGGAGAGCGCGTCCTGGCCATGGTGGATCCGGGGGACTACAGTAAGAATCTGCTGCTGGTATTTGAAAACGGAAAGGCGGCCCGGATCGAGCTGTCCGCCTACGAGACCAAGACCAACCGGAAAAAGCTCATCAACGCCTATTCGGACAAGAGCCCGCTGAAGGCGGTGATCGTCCTGCATGATGAGATGGAGATTGCCTGCTTTGCCAGCGATGACCGTGCCCTGGTGTTCAACAGCGCCCTGCTGCAGACCAAGACCAGCCGCACGGCCCAGGGCGTCAACGTGATGGCGTTGAAGGCCAAGCGCAGCCTGACCGGGGCGGCGCCCGTAAAGGAGACCCGCATCCGGAATGTGAGCCGCTACCGCGCCCACTCTCTGCCGGCGGCCGGGGCTCTGCTCAAGCCCGAAGACAGGGGCGAGGAACAGCTGTCTTTGATCGAGGAGTAAAATGGATCGCAAGATTTTGAAAACGCTGCTGAACTATCTGATCATCCTGGCAGGCGGCTTCATCTACGCGGTGGGCTTTCAGTTTTTCATGTATCCCAATGCCATCGTCTCCGGCGGCATCACGGGCATCGCCATGATCCTGAATACCTTCACCGGCTTCCCTGTGGGCATGATGGTGATCATACTCAACATCCCGCTGTTTGCGATCTCATGGCGGCATTTTGGCCTGGACTTCATGCTGGGTTCCCTGGCGGGCGTGGCGATCTCCTCCGTCTTCGTGGACCTGTTGGCCACCACGGGCATCGTGTTGACAGATGAGCCCATGCTGGGTGCCGTTATCGGCGGCGTGATCAAGGGCGCCGGGCTCGGCGCTATCTACTACGTGGGCGCCACCACCGGCGGGATCGATATCGTGGCCAAGATGCTGCGCCAGCGCTATTCCCAGATCAACTTCGGCACTATGATCCTGATCATGGATTCCCTGATCATCGTCATCTATGCTGCGGTGCTGGGCAATTACGAGAGTGCCATGTATTCGGTGATCGCCATGTTCGTGGTCAGCAAGGTCATCGACCTGGTGCTGTACGGCTTCGACACCTCTTCCCTGTGCTACATCATCAGTGAGAACAGCGAGGATCTGATCCAAAGCATCATATCCGGCCCCATCCAGCGGGGTGTTACGATCCTGGAAGGAGAGGGCGCCTACTCCCACCGGCAGAAGCATGTGATCATGTGCGTTATCAAGCGCAACCAGATCGCCCAGCTTCGCCGCCTGGTGAAGAGCATCGACGAGAACGCGTTTTTCATCGTCGCGGACGTGAAGAATGTGTTTGGCAAAGGCTTTGAAAGCATTTCGGAGATCAGGTAAAGACTTATGAAGAAACGACTCATCAGGATCTGTCTCGTGGCCGCAGTGTGTTTTCTCTGCGGCTGCGGCAGCGTGTTCGACAAGGAATACGTGGTCGTGAGCGATTACGTCCCGCCGGTGCAGGACAATGTGTCCCGGGAGGATAAGATCACCGTGCGCGATCTGAATGAGTTGAAAGCCGCGCTGCTGGGGCTGGTGTCCTCAGGTGAGGACAACGGCGCGATCCAGTTCGACGCGGCCTACCAGGGGGATACCGCGGCGGATATGGCCAGCGCCTGCTGGCAGGTCCGCACCCAGGACGCTCTCTGCGCCTACTGCGTGGACAATATCTCTTATGAGCTGTCCAAGATCGTAAACCACTACGAGGCTGAGATCAGCATCCACTACAGTCCGGCTGCGCTGAACGCCGCCGATATCCGGCAGATGCAGTATTCCACAGGCATTGAGGACATCATCCGCTCCGCCATGGAGGCGGGGAACCGGCGGCTGGTGGTCCTCATCACCCGCAGCTTTTACAGTGCCGAGGAGATGGAGATCCTGGTGGGCCGCATCTACCGCAGCTATCCCGCCAGCGCGCCGGCGGAGCCGAAGGTCAGTGTGAACATGTTCAGCGGCTCCGGCCGTCAGCGGCTGTACGAGATCCTGCTGGATTACGGCATGACCGGTGAGGAGCTGGAGGCCAGACGCGCGGAGCTGTTGGCTCTGGAGCCCTTCCGGGATGTGGACACGGAGATGCTGGATCCTGCGCACAGAGCCTTGCTGGCGGCGGACTATTTGGTGGATAACTGTGTCTACGCTGCGGACTCCCAGGGCCACAGCGCCTATGCGGCTCTGGTCGGGCAGGAGGCCGACAGCGAGGGCATGGCCCTTGCCTATGTGGAGTTGTGCCGCCGGCTTGAGGTGCCGTGCCAGATCGTATACGGACAGAAGAACCGGGAAAACCACAGCTGGAATATCATTGAGCTGGACGAGAAGAGCTATCATGTGGATCTGACCGCCTGCCAGGCCCAGGGAATGCCAAGCGGCTTTCTGCTGCGGGATGAAGAGGCCTGGGTCAGTTACCGGTGGGATACGGCGGCTTACCCGGTCTGCGACGGCCCGCTGCATTATCAGGCCCTGCTGGCGCAGCCGGAAGGTACCCCGGAAGCGGGGGCGGAGGAGACCGCTGAGCCGTCGGAAGAAATTTTGAATGGCTCTTGACAAGTTCGCGTTTTGTGGTAGAATAGCTACTGCTGACGCGGGCATAGCTCATCCGGTAGAGCGCCACCTTGCCAAGGTGGAGGTAGCGAGTTCGAGCCTCGTTGCCCGCTCCATAAAAAGCCTATTGCGAAAGCGATAGGCTTTTTCCATATCCGCGGGTATGATGAAATTGGCAGACATGCAAGATTTAGGTTCTTGTGCCGAGAGGCGTTGGGGTTCAAATCCCCATACCCGCACCAAAAAAAGGCTTCCGAAAGGAAGCTTTTTTTGGCGGCCCGCCTCCGGCGGGCAAAGATCCGCTTCGCTCAAATTGGCAGGAGGGGAAGCCCATCCCCTCCTGCACTACCCCATGCGAACCTGTAATTATTGCGTACTGATGAAGTCTGTGATTTTTCGCGTCTCCCGCAAGCGAAAAATGCAGGCAAATCCCCATACCCGCACCAAAAAGAGGCTTTCTTTCGGAAGCCTCTTTTTGGCGGCCCGCCTCCGGCGCAGGCACCGCCAATCCCATGCTGACCTTCTCCGGAATGGTCGGCGACTCGTCGTTTATCCGGGACGTGATGAACAAGTATCTGTTCAAAGCGCCGTTCCGGATGAACCAGGAGTGGGAGAAGGAGTTTATCCAGACCATCTCCAGCGTGAAGATCGGCTACGAATACTATCCCGGCAATTACCAGGTCGCCTGGAAATGGCCCTATGTGGTGGCCGGCGACAAGGGTGTTCTGAATACGATGAGTCCCAAGTACGCCCGGCTGGACGACTTTCTCGATGTGGACCCCAAGCCGCCCGTCCTCTGGATCCGCGGCGACGATGACCAGATAGTCAGCGACCACTCCATGCTGGAGTTCGGGAACCTGGGCCGCATCGGAATGATCCCCGGTTATCCGGGGGAAAAGGCCTATCCGCCGCAGCCGATGGTGAAGCAGACCCGCCACTTCATGGAACAGTACAAGAGCAGAGGCGGCCGGTGCATCGAGCTTGTGATCCCCGGCGGCCACGTCTGCATCCTGGAATCCCCGATGCAGTTCATCACCGCGCTGGACACCTTCGTCTCCGTTTGAGCGGCAGCCGGCTCAGTCCGCGGCCCTGAAGTTGGAGGCCGGGACCTTGCAGACGGGGCAGAGCTCCGGAGGATTGGGCCCCTCGTGGACGCAGCCGCAGACGGAGCATACCCATTTGCGGGTCTTCCGGGCGGGACGCTGGCGGAGCTTCTTTTCATCGATGTCCTCGGGGAAAAGCACAGGAGATGCGCCCTCCTGGACGGCCTCGGCGGCGTCTCGGAAATGGGAAGACGTCACCTTGCAGACGGGGCAAAGCACCGGGGGTGCGCTGCCTATATGCACATGCCCGCAGACCGAGCAGAGCCATTTCTTCACGGCGGGCGTCTGCTGTACCGCAGCGTCCGGGTCCGGCGCCTCTGTCTCGCCCTTCGCGCAGTCCGGGCAGAGCCCGGTGATCGTGAGGGCGCAGCCCTCCGGGACGCAGCCCATGGCGCTTTCGATCTCGCTGTAGAGTTCTTTGATCAGATCCGGGAGATCCAGATCGAACAGCCGGCCGCAGCGCCGGCACACAAAATGTGGATGGGGATCGGTCCGGGCTTCGTAGCGCTCCTGCCCATTGACGGGTCCCACGGAAGAGATCAGTCCGTCCTGCGCAAGGATCCCGAGATTGCGGTATACCGTCCCCAGACTGAGCTCGGGGTGCAGCGGCTTGAGACCGCGGAAAACCTGATCTGCGCTGGGGTGATCGCTGCACTCGCGCAGGTAGCCGAGAATAGCGTCCCGCTTCTTGCTGTGTTTTCGGACGATATCCATGAAGCACCTCCAAATTGAGAACAATTCTCATTATCGTTTTTAATTTACCATATATATTTCGCTTTGTAAACCCTTTTATTAAATATTTTTTGAAAAAAATGGAAGAGCGGTACAGTGCTTAATTATTTACCTTGCTTTTCACGGATGACATGGAGACGATCCCTTTTTAATGGACGGAACAATATGATTCAACTCCAGAAAAAGAGAATGAAGCAAATTGCGCTCTTTCTGCTGTTGTGCCTTGTGCTGGCCGGCTGCGGAAGGGTCGGTCTGACTGATCCGGAGCCGACGCCGGAAGCGGAGCCCGCCGTAAACTACAGCGGGCTGCTTCGCATCTCGGAATTGATGGTCAAGAACAAGGCCTCCGTCCTGGCTCCTGCTTTCCCGGACTGGGCAGAACTGGAGAACTGCTCCGGCGAAGCCCTGGATCTGAACGGCTGGCAGCTGACAGACAGGCAGGGCGGGACCGGCCTGACCCTCCCGGAACAAAGTCTGGAGCCGGACGGCGTGCTGCTGGTGCCGCTGGATCCGGGCGGTTTTTCCCTCTCACCGGAGGAGACGCTCTATCTTGTAGACCCGGCGGGCCAGGTGCAGGATAAGGCTTTGTGCCAGGATACCGGGGCGGACTGTTCCCTGATCCGGCAGGAGGACGGCGGCTTTGCCGAGACGCCCTGGATCAGCCCCGGACATAAAAACAACACCGCCGGGTACGAGGCATACGCGGCGGAACGGGAAACACCGGGGGAGCTGTGCATCTGGGAGGTCATGGTCTCCAACGAGGCACACTCTGTGGAGCACAGCCTGTGCGACTGGGTGGAGCTGCGCAACAATGGGTCGGCGCCCCTTGCCCTGGCCGGCTGGACCCTCGGCGACGATCCGGATGAACCGAAGCGCTGGGCCTTTCCCGAACAGACGCTGGAGCCGGGCGGGCTGCTGGTCATCCGCTGCGATGAGGATGACGATATCTCTCGGACCAACACCGGCTTTTCTTTGAATGCCGTCAGCGAGCAGCTGTATCTTTTCGATCCCGCCGGTACACTGGCGGACTGGGTCAGCCTCCATGAGATCCCCGTCGAGGGGAGCATGGGCCGCAGCCCGGAGGGCACGGGCTTCTTCTACTTCACCGAGCCCAGCCCCGGAATGGAAAACGCCGGCGGGGCACGGCGCGTCTCCGGCAAACCCGCGGCGCTGACCCTGCCCGGCGTCTATGAGGATACGGAATCGCTGCAGATAGAGCTGCTCAGCACGGGCGAGATCTATTACACCACCGACGGCAGCCTGCCGACACGGGAATCGGCTCACTACGAGGGCCCGATCTCCGTCGGTCAGACCTGCGTCATTCGGGCCGTCGCCCTGGAGGAGGGGGCGGTGCCCAGCCGCCCGGCCAGCTTCAGCTATATCATGAACGAGGGGCACACCGTGCCGGTGCTGAGCCTGGCCGCAGACACGCCGGGCCGCTGGCTGATGATCTACAATGCCGCGCTGAAGGGGGCGACCGTCCCGGTCAATCTGTCCTTCTACGACGGGAAGGAAGAGATCTTCAACCAGGACGGGGCGTGGGAGCTGGCAGGCTGGACCAGCCTGTCCCGCGCGAAAAAAAGCATGAACGTGAACTTCTCGGGCCGCTACGGCGGGGAGCTGAGCTGCGATGTTTTCGGCAACGGAGCCGTCCCCATCGACGAGCTGTCCATCCGGGCCGGGCAGGACTATACCCGGGCTTTCTTCCGCAATGAGCTGTGCCAGGCCCTGTGCCTGGAAGCCAGCGACGCGGTCTACACCCAGGCCAGCCGATACTGTGCCCTGTATGTGAATGGACAGTACTGGGGCCTGTACAATTTGAAAGAGGGCATCACGCGCCAGTTTTACGCAAGCCATACAGGTGTGGGAAAAGACAGCGTGGAGGCCAACAGATGCCCGGTGAACACGAATACGCCCTTCTACCCGCTGGTGAAGCTGGGTTGGACCGGCGACATGAACGACCCGGATACCTATCGGTACATCTGTGAACAGATCGACATGGACAGCCTCATCGATTGGTTTTTGCTGGAGGCTTACTGCGCCAATACCGACACCCAGGGCAATCTGCGCCTGTACCGTTCCTTTGAGGGAGACGGGCGTTGGGATTTCGTTTTCTACGATCTGGACTGGTCCTTTGAATGGATCGGCGGCAGCTTCTACGGAATGCTCACAGAGGTGAACAACGCGGGGGCGGACATACCGCCGATCATCCGGAACCTGTCCGGGAACCCGGAATTTCGGGACAAGGTGTTCAGCCGTTATGCCCAGCTGGGCCGGGATGTGCTCTCCAACGAGCATGTGCTGGAGCTGGTGGACCGCTTTACCGCGACGGTGGAGCCGGAGATGGAACGGGATACCCAGCGTTGGAACTACTCTCTCAGCGGCTGGACGAAGCATGTAGAGAATCTGCGGGGCTACTTTACCGATCGGGATTGGATCGACTTTACAACAGACCAGCTGCTTTTCACCTTTCACGCCAGTGACGAGGAGGCCCTGCGCTACTTCGGCCGCACAGCCAAGTACAGGAACTTTTGAGCTGCGATGAATGCCGATATCCTTCCCGACCAAGCGATCGGAGAATGAACTGATAATAAATAAAATGAATCTCTGCCGGACGGCAGGGATTCATTTTTCGTTATGGGTATAGCTCCAAAACCGCGAGTTAAAAATTCTTCCCGCCCACATTGCGGGAAACGCGTATCTATGGTAGAATGTTTCCAACAAATTGTAATTATTTTGCAAAAGACCTGCCACGAAGGGGGAATGGAAATGTTCTGTATTCATTGTGGGGCGTCGCTGCCGGACAATGCAGTTTTTTGCTCTTCCTGCGGCATGAGGCTTATGAGTACGGAAGCCGCGGCAAAT
>CACYXE010000018.1 GCA_902778275.1 Oscillospiraceae bacterium | reverse complement strand
GTTGATGTAGTACGGGCTCTTGATGGGCTTGTCGCCGAAGCGCAGGTGGCTGATGGTCACGCCGCCGGTCTTCTTGGAGTCGTACTGGAAGTAGGCCTGTACGTACTTGTCGGTGTGGTCGCCGATGATCTTGATGGAGTTCTTGTTGGCGCCGACGGTGCCGTCACCGCCCAGACCCCAGAACTTGCACTCGATGGTGCCTTCGGCGGCGGTGTTGGGGGCGGCGACCTCTTCCAGAGACAGGTTGGTCACGTCGTCCACAATGCCGAGGGTGAACATACGCTTGGCGTCAGCCTTCTTCAGCTCGTTGTACACGGCGAAGACGGAGGCGGGAGGCGTATCCTTGGAGCCGAGGCCGTAGCGGCCGCCGATGACGGAGATATCCGTCTTGCCGGCAGTGGCCAGCGCGGTGACAACGTCCAGGTACAGAGGCTCGCCCTGGGCGCCGGGCTCCTTGGTGCGGTCCAGGACCGCGATCTTCTTGACGGAGGCGGGGATGGCGGCCAGCATCTTGTCCGGACAGAAGGGACGGAACAGACGCACCTTCAGCAGGCCGACCTTCTCACCCTGAGCGGTCAGATAGTCGATGACTTCCTCGGCCACGTCGCAGATGGAGCCCATGGCGATGATGATGCGGTCGGCATCGGGGGCGCCATAGTAGTTGAACAGCTGGTAATCGGTGCCGAGTTTCTCGTTGATCTTGCCCATGTACTCCTCGACGATGGCGGGCACCGCGTCGTAGTACTTGTTGGAGGCCTCACGGTTCTGGAAGAAAATGTCGCCATTCTCGTGGGAACCGCGCATGGTGGGATGCTCGGAGTTCAGCGCACGGGCACGGAAGGCCTGGACAGCGTCCATGTCCACCATGTCGGCCAGATCTTCGTAATCCCAGACTTCGATCTTCTGCAGCTCGTGGGAGGTGCGGAAGCCGTCGAAGAAGTTCAGGAAGGGAACGCGGCCCTTGATGGCGGCCAGGTGGGCCACCGGGGACAGGTCCATGACTTCCTGCACGTTGGACTCGGCCAGCATGGCAAAGCCGGTCTGGCGGCAGGCCATAACGTCGCTGTGATCACCGAAGATGTTCAGGGTGTGGCTGGCAAGGGTACGGGCGCTGACGTGGAACACGCCGGGCAGCAGCTCGCCTGCGATCTTGTACATGTTGGGGATCATCAGCAGCAGGCCCTGGGAGGCGGTGTAGGTGGTGGTCAGGGCACCGGCGTTCAGGGAACCGTGAACGGCACCGGCGGCACCGGACTCAGCCTGCATCTCCTGCACCTTGACGGTGCTGCCGAAAATGTTCTTGCGGCCCGCGGCAGACCACTGGTCGACAAAGTCAGCCATGGGGCTGGACGGGGTGATGGGGTAGATCGCTGCGACTTCGGTAAACGCATAGGATACATGGGCGGCCGCGTTATTGCCGTCCATGGTCTTCATGTGTCTCTGCATGTCTATCTTCATCTCCATATAAAAGATTTGATGCGTTTCGGCCACAGCATGGGAAAGAGCTCCCGCCGCAGCGGTCGAATCGCGCTATTGGACAGCTTAAGTTTAACATTCTTTTGGCAAGATGTAAACAGACAAGAATCATAAAAAAGGGAATTTTTTTGCGATCTGACCGAAATGACGGGAAAAGGCCGTTCCAGAGGGACGGGAAACTGGAAAAGTCAGGAAACCAAGGGAAAAAGCCGTTAAATTTCCCTTGTGCTTTTCTTTTATTTGTAATATAATTTTACAATCGGTCTGTATGCCTGCAGCGCAGATCGATGCCATAGGACGATCCTACGGAAAGGAGATTTTCATCTATGGTAAATCTTGTAAACGAAAACGGTACGATCAGCATCACCAACGAGGTGCTTACCAACCTGGCGGGCGACGCGGCCACCAAGTGCTTTGGCGTGAAGGGTATGGCCGGGCGCAGCAAGGAAGGCGGCCCCCTGCAGCTTCTGCGGCGGGAATCCATGTCCAAGGGCGTGGAGGTGCGCTTCAACGATGATGACAGCATTTCTCTGGACCTGCATATCGGCGTGGATCAGGGCGTGAACATCTCCGCCGTGGCCCGCAGCATCATGAATGAGGTCAGTTACAAGCTGTCCAAGGCCACCGGCATGCCGGTGAAGAGCGTAGACGTATACATCGATACGATCATCTGAGGCAGCTGTGCTTCCTGCCAATACGTACAGACAAAGAGGTCTTTTCATATGAGAGATTATATTGACGCCGCAGCCTTCAAGGAGATGATCCTCTGCGCGGATGCGGCGCTGCACGCCAACGTCCAGGCTATCAACGAGCTCAACGTCTTCCCCGTGCCCGACGGCGACACCGGCACCAACATGGGGCTTACCATCAACAATGCCGCGTCCGAGCTGCGCAAGCGCAGCTTTGACACCGTCGCCTCCGCGGCGGACTGCGTGGCCGGCGCCATGCTCCGGGGTGCCCGGGGCAACTCCGGCGTTATCCTGTCCCTGCTGTTTCGCGGCATCTCCCGCCGGCTGAAGGGTACGGAGACCGCAGGGGCGGCAGAGTTTTCCGGCGCCATGTCCGACGGGGTGGAGGCCGCCTACAAGGCGGTCATGAAGCCCGCCGAGGGCACCATTCTGACCGTATCCCGCCTGGCCAGCGCCGCCGCCGTCAAGGCGGCCGCCGCGGGCGCCACGCTGGAGGACACTCTGGTCAGCGCCATCCAGGCCGGCGAAGAGGCCCTGGAGGACACCATCAACCTGAACCCGGTGCTGAAAAAGGCCGGCGTGGTGGACGCGGGCGGCAAAGGCTATGTGATCATCCTCAAGGCGATCCTGGCCTCTCTGCGGGGCGAGGTCACTTCCTCCGCCGAGGCGATCACCGTCGACGAGCCCACGGAGGCCGCCTGGGGCGCCGATGAGGTGGAGGTCCCGGAGCAGAACATTTTCGACACCGTCTATGTGGTGCGCAAGAACGACCCCGATGTGGACCTGACGCCTCTGCGCCTGTATCTGGACAGCATCGGCGACTCCCTGGTCATCAGCGACGACGATGAGATCTTCAAGGTCCACGTACACACCGACATCCCCGGCAGCGCCCTGACCGAGTCTCAGAAGTACGGCGCGCTGGATATCGCAAAGATCGAGAACATGCGCCTGCAGGCCCTGGATCTGCTGGCCGGGCGCAAGTCCAAGTCTACAGACGATCTGGAAGAGATCGACAGGGAACTCAGCCGTATGGAAAGCGCCACAGCCGTAACCGGCGAGGAGCCGGAGGAGCCCGTCTTCGCCCCGGCGGAGAAGGAATACGGCGTGGTGGCCGTCTGCGCGGGTGAGGGCATCGCCAATCTGTTCCGGGATCTGAGCGTGGACCAGATCGTCACCGGCGGCCAGACCATGAACCCCTCCACCGACGATATCCTGCAGGCGGTGAACCGCACCCCGGCCTCCACAGTCTTCGTGCTGCCCAACAACAAGAACATCATCATGGCGGCGGAGCAGTGCGTGCCCCTGACCGAGAAAAAGGTGATCGTCCTGCCCACCAAGACCATCCCCCAGGGCGTCTCCGCCATGCTCAACTTCGTGGTGGACGAGCCGGAGGAATCTCTGGTCGGCGCCATGGGCGACGCCATCGGCAATGTCCATACCGCCATGGTCACCTACGCGGCGCGGGATTCGGACTTTGACGGCCACGCCATCCACGCGGGCGAGTATCTGGCTCTGCTGGACGGCAGCCTGATCGGCAGCTATGCCAACATCAAGACCCTGTTCAAGGAGCTCAGCTGGGCCTTTGACGATTTCCGCCCTGAGTTCATCACCGTCTATTACGGCGAGGATGTGACCGAGGAAGAGGCCGACACCGCGGCGGAGACCATCACCGGCAACTTCCCCGATGCGGAGGTCAGCGTGGTGGACGGCGGCCAGCCGGTCTACTATTACATGATCTCGGTTGAGTGAGTTTTGAGATTTGAGAATCGAGTTTTGAGAAAAGCCCGGCGGGGCGGTTCCTTTTGAACCGCCCCGCCGGATTGGTTTTTTTGTAGGTTTTTATTTTATTGTGAATGCAACACGGTCTGAGGTCCACACATTATTATTGAACTCCGCTTCAATCACTTCTGCGGCGTCAGGGACTTCAAATGTGACAGTACCCTTTGCCTTCCTGCCTGCAGAAATAGTTGCTTGCAGATCGTCGTCACGGATAAACGTTGAGTCACAGGCCATTCCATCTGCGTAGCAGTCAAAGGAAAACGAGCTTGCTAATTTATCAGAGTCGCCGAGGTTCTCAAACTCGAATTCAAGAGAAATAAAGTGGTAACCGGGCTTGGCCTGAACAAACATATTGTCACTCACATATTTTTCGCAGGAAAGATAAGAAATACGAAGCGCGCTTGATTCATAGATTCCACCAACGCTGATGGCGCCGTCTGTGCGGGTCGTGTTTGGCTCTAAAACAAAACCAGAATTCTGGTTTCCCTCATAGATGAACTTGATTTTGCGGTCAAGAAATGCATTTGGACTGTATTCTACTTCGATTTCCTTCGCGTCGGACGGTACCTCAAAATAGATTTTACCTGTAGTGGATCGTCCGGCAGAAAGTGTTGCAGAAAGATCATCATCTGCACCATAGAACATGTCAACAGAATATCCATCCGCATATGCATCAAAGCTGTAAAATGATATGGCAGTGTCACTCGTGCCAGTGTTGATGAAAGCAAAATCAAGGAAAATATATTTGTTCCCGTCTTTAGGCTGGATGAATTCATTGTCAGAGACATAATCGCCGCTGGCAACGTAGACGATTTGCATATTGCCATCCTGGAGAATATCACCCACGCCATATATGGATTTTGGCTCTGGCGTAGGTTGTTCATTTGACTTTGTGCTGCCTACCGTACCAATCTGCTGTGTTCCCATAGGTTTGGCTCCCCCATGGCCTCCTATAGCGATGAGGATAATAATAACGACAAGTGCAATAAACCACCACCGCTTAAATATAGGTTTTTTGTTTTTTGCCCCGCACGCCGGACAGGTTTTTGCATTCGCTGCGATTTCCGCGCCGCAGGTTTTGCAGTGAATCATTCTGCTCATGATGCACCCTCCGTTCATGTTTTTATGCATATAGACATATAATAGCCTATACAGTTTATTTAAGTATAGCATTTCTGCTTATACAATGCAAGTAAAAATTAACTGTATAGGCGGTGGCCGGGGTGGATTATTATCAGATCGGGCAAAGGGTTCGGAGGTATCGTAAGGCAAAAGGGCTGTCCCAGGAGCAGCTGGCCGAACGGGTCGGCATCTCCGTGCCGCACATGAGCCATATTGAAACAGGAAACACCAAGTTAAGTTTGCCGGTGTTGGTGGAGATTGCGGGGGCCTTACAAGTGCAGACCGACGATCTCCTGTTTGACCAACCGCAGGCAGGTGGCCGGGTCGATGCGGAGTTGCAAGCCTTGTTTGACACCTGTACGACGCAGGAGAAACAGATTTTCACCGAAATTCTGAAAGCAACAAAAGTTGCGATGGATAAATATAAATGATAGAAAAGCCCGGCGGGGCGGTTCCTTTTGAACCGCCCCGCCGGGTGCTTTTACCTATATAAATGCAGCTTATTTCAGCGCGTCCACGTAGTGGGCCCGCTCGCCGCCGATGAACTTGGGGCGGGTACGGGCACAGACCAGATTGGCCTGGCCGATCCGCTTGACAGACAGGCGAACCGGCACGGCCACCTCCTTCAGGTGCATGCCGATCAGCGTGTCCCCGATGTCCATGCCCGCCGCTGCGCGGATATGCTCCACCGCAACAGGGGCTTCCATGCTCTCCCAGACCGTGGTGGCGAAGGAGCCGCCCGCGTGGGCCCAGGGCTGTACGTTCACCGGTTCATAGCCGAACTTTTCCGCCGTGCTGCGCTCCACGATCAAAGCCCGGTTCAAATGCTCACAGCACTGGGCGGCCAGCAATATGCCCTTTTCCCGCAGCGCCGGGGCGATGCCCGCGTAGACCGCCTGGGCGGCCTCCATGCTGGAGCCCTTGCCGATGCGCTGCCCCACGATCTCGCTGGAGGAGCAGCCGATGACCAGCAGGTCCCCGGCCCGCAGCCCGGCGATCTCCAACAGTTCCCGGACGGCGGCCTCCGCCTGCCTGCGAATTTCTTCCATGATGCCTTGCCTCCCCGCTTAAAAGCCCTCTTTGGTAAAGGCCTCCCAACTGCGGTGCATGTAGGTCTCCAGGGCGATGGGCTCGCCGATATACTTGGGGTCCCGGCCGTCGGCCAGGAACTCCTCCAGATATTCCTTCCGCCCGGTGGTGTGCACCACGGGAATGCCGCTCATGTCCGAGGCCTCTTTGATGACGCCGTAGCCCTGGCGGATGTCGTTGGCGCTGGCATAGGTCAGCAGGTTGGAGTTGTTCACAAAGCCGGTGACCTGCTGCCGGGCAAAGCCCTCGATGTCGTGCATCAGCTTCAGGATCTTCTCCGGGCTCTCGGACATGGGGCGGAAGACGTTTACGATATCGTAGACGCACAGTTCCCCGTCAAAGGCCGCGAAGTCCTGGTGATAGCGGCCCAGGGACAGGGCGCCCGCGGAGTCGCCGCCCACGTCGAAGACCACCAGGTCCCAGTTGTCGGTAAAGGCGGAGGCCACGGCGGCGGACATGCTGCTGGGGGTGATGCCCTGGCCGGCAAAGGTGGGGGAGACCAGATTGATCTTCTTCTCCTGCAGCAGGGCCACCCGGTCGGACATGCGGAAATAGTCGTTGACCTTGTCCAGGTCGATGACCAGGGTGCGCAGACCCTGGCCCGCGCCGTTGACGGCCAGGTTCACGGCGATCTCCGTCTTGCCGGAGCCGTAGTTGCCCACCAGAACGATCATTTTTTTCATTGCGGCGTCCCTCCTGTTTTTTTCTGCAGCTTGTGCTTCTTGCCGTCGGGCGTCTGGATGTAGGTGTTTTCCAGCACCGCGATGGTGCTCCTGCGCCATTCCTCGATATATTCTTTCCGCAGCGCGTCCCGCTCGGCCAGTTCCTCCGGGCTCAGCGCCCGCTCCTTGGCCAGATGGGCCAGCTCGTTGATCCGGTCCAGCTTCTTCTGTTCCATGCTCACTCCTCTATGGTCCCCAATTCGTCCAGCGTCAATTCAAAGGCGGGGATGAAATGCTCCATATAGTACGCCACCTCGGGCAGGGGGTTTTCCTCCAGCCAGCGGCGGGTCTGCGCCTCGGCGGAGAGGAACTCGTTGTTGCCCGCCTTGCGCTCCTCGATGCACTTGATGTAAGCGGAGAGCTTGTCCGCCGCCTTGACCAGGTCGTGCAGCCGCGCCTGGGTCTCCCCGGTGAGCAGCGGCTCATAGGCGCCCCGCAGCTCCGCCGGCAGGGTGGCCAGCAGCTTCTCGTTGGCCAGGGCCTCGACCTGGCTGTAGGCGCCTCGGATCGCCGCGCTGTGGTACTTGATGGGCGTGGGCAGGTCCCCGGTCAGGATCTCGGAGCTGTCGTGATACAGGGCTACGGCTGCACACTCGTTGGGGTCGCAGGGCACGCCGAACACGTCCCGGCGGATGACGCCCAGGGCATGGGCGATCACCGCCACCATGTGGCTGTGCTCCTGGATGTTCTCCGGCAGGGCGTTGCGCATCAGACTCCAGCGGACGATGTAGCGCATGCGGGAAATATAGGCGAAAAAGTTGTGGCTCATAAGTGCCTCCCTGTTTGTTTCTGGCCCGATTTTATCACGGAAAAGGGCTTGATGCAAGATTACAGTTGCATTTTCCGCCTGTGGGTGTTAAAATCCAAATTTGTGTTGAAAAACCCGAGGAAACTCGACAGAGGGAGCGAATACCTATGGATAAACTGAGGAACGTGGCCATCATCGCCCACGTCGACCACGGCAAGACCACGCTGGTGGACGAGATGCTCAAGCAGTCCGGCGTGTACCGGGAGAACCAGGAAGTGGTGGAGCGCGTCATGGACTCCAACGACCTGGAGCGGGAGCGCGGCATCACCATCATGGCCAAGAACACCGCCGTGTGGTATGGGGACACCAAGATCAACATCGTGGACACCCCGGGCCACGCCGACTTCGGCGGCGAGGTGGAGCGCATTTTAAAGATGGTCAACGGCGTCATCCTGCTGGTGGACGCGGCGGAGGGGCCCATGCCCCAGACCCGCTTCGTGCTCAGCCGGGCCCTGGAGCTGGGCCACCGGGTCATCGTGGTGGTCAACAAGATCGACCGGCCCGACCAGCGCATCCATGAGGTCATCGACGAGGTGCTGGAGCTGCTGATGGACCTGGACGCCACCGACGAGCAGCTGGATTCCCCCATGCTGTTCTGTTCCGGGCGGCAGGGCACCGCCAGCTATTCCCCCGAAGTGATCGGCACGGATCTCAAGCCCCTGTTCGAGACCATTCTGGAATACATCCCCGAGCCGGAGATGAACGTGGACGCTCCCTTCCAGATGCTGGTCAGCAGCATTGATTATAATGAATATGTGGGCCGCATCGCCATCGGCCGCATCGAGCGGGGCGTGATCCGCCAGAACCAGGAGATCGAGGTCTGCAACTACCACAATCCCGACGCGCCCACCATGAAGGCCAAGGCCGTGTCCCTGTATCAGTTCGACGGGCTCAACCGCGTCCCGGTCACCGAGGCCGGGGCCGGCAACATCATCGCCATGAGCGGCATCGGCGACGTGACCATCGGCGACACCGTCTGCGCCAAGGGCGCGGCGGAGCCGCTGGCCTTCGTGAAGATCGGCGCGCCCACCCTGGAGATGACCTTCTCCGTCAACGACAGCCCCTTCGCCGGGCGCGAGGGCAAGTTCGTCACCTCCCGCCAGATCCGCGACCGGCTGTTTCGCGAGACCCTCAAGGACGTGTCCCTGCGGGTGACGGAGCTGGAGAACAGCACCGACAGCTTCAACGTGGCCGGCCGGGGCGAGATGAGCCTGTCCATCCTGATCGAGACCATGCGCCGGGAGGGCTATGAGTTCCAGGTCTCCCCGCCCCGTGTGCTGTATCAGGAGATCGACGGCAAAAAGTGCGAGCCCATCGAGCGGGTGGTGGTGGACGTGCCCCAGGAGGCCATGGGCTCCGTCATGGAGAAGCTGGGCGCCCGCAAGGGGGAATTCCTGGAGATGACCCCGGTGGGCAGCCGCATGAAGCTGGAGTTCCTTGTGCCCTCCCGCGGCCTCTTCGGCTACCGCAACGAATTTCTCACCGACACTAAAGGCGAGGGCATCCTGGCCTCGGTGTTCGAGCGCTACGAGCCCTACAAGGGCGACATCGCCCGCCGCAGCACCGGCTCCCTCATCGCTTTTGAGACCGGCGAGGCGGTGGCCTACGGCATCTGGAACGCCCAGGAGCGGGGCGCCATGTTCATCACCCCCGGCACCAAGGTCTACGCCGGCATGGTGGTGGGCGTCTGCCCCAAGGCCGAGGACGTGCCGGTGAACGTCTGCCGCACCAAGCACCTGACCAACACCCGCGCCTCCGGCTCGGACGAGGCCCTGCGCCTGATCCCGCCCCGGCAGCTGAGTCTGGAGCAGTGCCTGGAATTTCTGGCAGACGACGAGCTGCTGGAGGTCACGCCCAAAAATCTGCGCCTGCGCAAGAGCATACTGGACCACAGCCTGCGCATGAAGACGCTGATGCGCAACCGGTAATCGCTGCCAAAAGAATTGCAAATCGGCCAAGCGAGCTGTATAATAAAAAAAATACCGGCAAAACTTACGGTTTTTTGAAAAACCGCACCGCAAGGGGGTACCCCCTTGTATCTTTTCTGACGAAAAGATGATGAGCCTTTCCCCGAAAAAGAAAGAGATAAGGCGGTCATGCCAATGAATTCAAAAACGCTGGTGTACATCCTCAAACGAATCGGCCTGGCGATCCTGACGGTCTGGGTGGTCATCACGGTGACCTTCTTCGTGATGCACGCGGTGCCCGGCGGTCCGTTCATGAGTGAGAAAGCGGTCTCGCCCGCGGCCCAGGCGGCGCTGGAAGCCAAGTACGGCCTGGACAAGCCCCTGATAGAACAGTACTTCACCTATCTGAAGGACATCGTGACGAAGTTTGACTTCGGCCCCTCGCTGAAGCAGCGCGGCCGCCAGGTGATCGATGTGATCCGGGACGGTATGCGGACCTCCGTCAAGCTGGGCGTCATCGCGGCGGCGGGCGCCGCGGCGGCGGGCATCCCCCTGGGCGCTGTGGCGGCGCTGCGGCGCAACAAGCTGATCGACAAGGTCATCATGGTGATCACCACCGCCTTCGTGTCCATGCCCTCGTTTATCATGGGATCGCTGCTGCTGGTGCTTTTTGCCATCCGCTGGGCGCTGCTGCCGGCCAACGGCTCCACGGCCCAGGGCCTCATCCTGCCGATCATTACCCTGGCCCTGTACCCTATGGCCTATATCACCCGTCTGACCCGCTCCTCCATGCTGGACGTGCTGGGGCAGGACTATATCCGCACAGCCAAGGCCAAGGGCGTCTCCGGTGTGAAGATCATCTTCGGCCACGCGCTGAAGAATTCCCTGATCCCGGTCATCACCTATTTCGGACCCATGCTGGCATACATCGTCACCGGCTCCCTGGTGGTGGAGCAGATCTTCGCCGTGCCGGGCATCGGGCGCGCCTTCGTCAGCAGCATCACCAACCGGGACTATCCTATGGTCATGGGCACCACCATCATCCTGGCGGTGCTGATCGTGGTGATGAACCTGGTCAGCGATATCCTGTACAAGGTCGTTGATCCCCGGATCAATCTGGACTGAGGAGGGCCGACATGCAGAAGATATTTACCATGCATGTGGACGTGGACGCGTTCCTCCCGGCCACAGAGGAAGAAAAAGAATACATGGTGCAGATGCGCCCGTCGTCCACCTTTTTCAAGGACGGCGTCAAGCGCCTGCTGAAAAACCGGGTGGCCACCATCAGCCTGATCATCATCCTGCTGATCACCCTGTCCTCCATCTTCATCCCCATGTTCTGGCCCTATTCCTATGACAGCATGCTGGGCGTGCGGCCCGGCAAGCCCGTGGACGCCTCCTACAACAATCTGGCGCCCTTCACCTACGGCAAGACAGAGCTGAAGATGATCGACAACGGGGAGAAGGTCTTTCCGCATGTGTTCGGTACCGACGCCTCCGGGCGCGACTACTTTGTCCGTGTGGTCTACGGCACCCGCATCTCCCTGGCCGTGGGCTTTTTCGCCAGCATCATCGTGCTGATCATCGGCATGACGGTGGGCTCCATCGCGGGCTACTGCGGCGGCAAGGTGGACCTGGTCATCATGCGCATCGTGGACATCATCTACTCCCTGCCGGATATGCTCATGGTCATCCTGCTGGCCAGCGTTTTGAAAACCACCCTGGGGCCCGCCCTGGAGGGGACGGCTCTGGAGAAGATCGGCAGCAACATCATCAGCCTTTTCATCGTGTTCGGCGTGCTGTACTGGGTCTCCATGTCCCGTCTGATCCGCGGCCAGATCCTGTCCCTGCGGGAGCAGGAATATGTGCTGGCCTCCCGGGCCGCCGGCGCCAGGGGCGGCTGGGTCATCCGCAAGCACCTGCTGCCCAACTGCATCAGCGTGGTCATCATCTCCACGGCCCTGCAGATCCCCAATGCCATTTTCACTGAGAGCTACCTGTCCTTCCTGGGCCTGGGCGTCAACGCCCCCATGCCCTCTCTGGGCTCTCTGGCTTCGGACGCGCTCAACGGCCTGTCCTCCTATCCTTCCCGTCTGGTCATCCCCGCTGTGGTCATCTCCCTGATCGTCCTGTCGCTGAACCTGTTCGGCGACGGCCTCCGGGACGCCTTTGACCCCAAGCTGAGAACCTGAGAAAGGAGAACGAAGCATGGCACTTTTGGAAGTCAACAATCTGCACACCTCCTTTTTCACCCCCGCCGGCGAGGTGCGCGCGGTCAACGGCGTATCCTTCCAGCTGGAGCGGGGCAAGGTCCTGGGCATCGTGGGCGAGTCCGGCTCCGGCAAGTCCGTCACCGCCTATTCCATCATGCAGATCCTGGCCAGCACCGGCAGGATCGTGGAGGGCTCCATCAAGCTGGACGGCCAGGAGCTGGTCAACGCCGGCGAAAAGGTCATGAAGCAGGTCCGGGGCAATAAGATCTCCATCATCTTCCAGGACCCCATGACCTCCCTCAACCCCACCTACACCATCGGCCACCAATTGATGGAGGCCATCACCCTGCACACCGAACGCAGCAAGAAGCAGGCCTGGGACCGGGCGGTGGAAATGCTGCGTCTGGTAAACGTGAACGAGCCGGAAAAGCGCATGAAGCAGTACCCCTTTGAATTTTCCGGCGGCATGCGTCAGCGCGTCATGATCGCCATGGCGCTGGCCTGCGAGCCGGACATCCTGATCGCCGATGAGCCTACCACGGCCCTGGATGTGACCATTCAGGCCCAGATCCTGGAGCTGATGAAATCCCTCCAGGAGGAGCTGGGCATGGCCATCATCATGATCACCCACGATCTGGGCGTTGTGGCCCAGCTTTGCGACGAGGTGATCGTCATGTACGCGGGCTCCATCTGCGAGCAGGGGACCGCCGAGGAGATCTTCTACAATCCCCGGCACGAGTATACCAAGGGCCTGATGCGCTCCATCCCCACGGCGGACACCGCCGGCACCCGGCTGCAGCCCATCACCGGCACCCCCATCGACCTGCTGAACATGCCCAAGGGCTGCCCCTTCGCGCCCCGCTGCGACAACGCCATGAAGATCTGTCTGACCCGGCGCTGCGAGCGCATGAAGATCAACGACGACCACATGGCGGCCTGCTGGATGAATGTGAAGGCCGGCGCAGAGGACGGCAGCATCCAGTTGGAGCATGAAGACCCGGAAGGCGGTGAAGCGGATGCCTGAGATAACGGAAAAGAGCCTGATCGAGGTCAGGCATCTGAAACAGTATTTCAGTATCAATGTGGGCATGTTCAAGTCCAAGCCCCTCAAGGCAGTGGACGATGTGTCCTTTGCCATCCGCAAGGGCGAGACCCTTGGTCTGGTCGGCGAATCCGGCTGCGGCAAGACTACGGTGGGCCGCACCCTGCTGCACCTGTACAAGCCCACCGGCGGCGAGATCCTCTATAACGGCCAGCCGGTACAGACCCGGGAGGAGATCAACGCCTTCCGCAAGAAGGCCACCATGGTTTTTCAGGACCCCTATTCCTCCCTGAACCCCCGTATGACCGTCTCCGACATCATCGGCGAGCCGCTGGATATCCATAAGATGTACGGCAGCAAGGCGGAGCGGCAGGAGCGAATCCTGGAGCTGATGGACAAAGTGGGACTGAACAGCGAGCATGCCGCCCGCTACGCCCACGAATTTTCCGGCGGCCAGCGCCAGCGCATCGGCATCGCCCGCGCCTTGGCCCTGGACCCGGAATTCATCGTCTGCGACGAGCCGGTCTCCGCCCTGGACGTGTCCATCCAGGCCCAGGTCATCAACATGTTTGACGAGCTGCAGGACCAGTTGGAACTGACCTATCTGTTTATCGCCCACGATATCCTGGTGGTGCGGCACATCAGCGACCGGATCGCCGTCATGTATCTGGGCAAGATGGTGGAGCTGGCCGACGCCAAGGAGATCTACGAGCATCCCCTGCATCCTTACACCAAGTCCCTCATGTCCGCTGTGCCCCAGCCCGACCCCAGGATCGCCCGGGCCAACAAGCGCATCGTGCTTTCCGGGGACATTCCCAGCCCCCTGAACGCGCCCTCCGGCTGCCCCTTCCGTACCCGCTGCCCCCACGCCACGGAGGCCTGCGCGGAGGCCATGCCGGAATTCAAGGAGGCGGCGCCAGGCCATTTCGCCGCCTGCCACCGTATCGCGGAGCTCAACTGAGCGCCGTCAGTCATCTGCTTCAAATCCGCGCGGTGCGCGCGGTTTGAAAATATATTTTGAAAGGAAACTCAAAATGAAAAAGATCCTTGCACTGGTTCTGGCGCTGGCCATGGTGTTCGCCCTGGCCGCCTGCGGCAGCACCCAGGCGCCTGCTGCCACCGCCGCCCCCGCGGCCGAGAACAGCAGCGCCGCCCCTGCTGAGGCCCCTGCTGAAGCCGGTCCCAGCTCCATCGCCGTGTGTCTGGCCTCCGAGCCCGACACCCTGGACCCGGCGCTCAACTCCGCCGTTGACGGCGCGACCATGCTGGTCCACCTGTTCTCCGGCTTGGCCAAGTGGGCTGAGGACGCCAACGGCGCCCTGGTCATCGTCCCCGACGCAGCCGAAGAGCTGGTTGAGGGCGTTGAGAACGAGGACGGCACCGTCACCTACACCTACACCCTGCGCGACGGCCTGAAGTGGTCCGACGGCCAGCCCGTCACCGCCGCCGACTTCGCCTTTGCCTGGCAGCGCGCCGCCTCCGTGGAGCTGGCCGCCGACTACGGCTACATGTTCGAGGTCATTGACGGCTATGAGGACATCTGGGCCGACGAGCCTCCCGAGGACGCTCAGCTGAACGTCAAGGCCATCGACGACAAGACCCTGGAGGTCACCCTGGCCAACGCCGTGGCTTACTGGAACGAGCTGCTGGCCTTCCCGACCTATTTCCCCGTGCGTGAGGACGTGGTCGCCGACGAAGGCTGGGCCACCGATCCCTCTACCTATGTGGGCAACGGTGCCTACGTTATGACCGGTTGGGACCACAACAGCCTGATCACCCTGGAAAAGAATCCCGACTATGTGGACGCCGACGAGATCCTCATGGACAAGATCGAGTGCTACCTGTCCGATGACGCCAACAACCAGCTGTCCAACTTCAAGAACGGCACCTGGCAGCTGATCGACGACGTGCCCACCAACGAGATCCCCGCCCTGAAGGTCGACTATCCCGACGAGTTCACCGTTGTCGGCCAGATCGGCACCTACTATGTCTGCTGGAACGTGAACGAGGATATCCTGCCCGCCTCCAGCGGCCTCACCGGCGTTGAGGCCGAGGCCGCCAGGGCCGAGATCCGCAACGCCATCGGCCTGCTGTTCGACCGCAACTACATCGTGGAAGAGATCGGCCAGGCCGGTCAGGTCCCCGCCTCCTCCTTCGTGGCCATGGGCATGACCAACCCCGACGGCAGCCAGTTCTATGAGACCGCCGGCCACAACGACGGCTTCGTTGGCTACTATAACGTGTCTGAGGATGCCTTTGAGGACAACTTCACCCAGGCCCTGGAAGTGCTGAAGAAGTACTACGACTATGACGAGACCACCGGTCAGATCTCCGGCTTCCCGACCATGACCTATCTGTACAACACCTCCGAAGGCCACAAGGCTATCGGCGAGTACCTGCAGAGCGCTCTGGCCGGCGTGGGCATCACCATGAATCTGGAGAACCAGGAGTGGAACACCTTCCTGAACACCCGTAAGCAGGGCGACTATTCCATCGCCCGCAACGGCTGGCTGGCTGACTACAACGATCCTATCTGCTTCCTGGATATGTGGACCACCGCTTCCGGCAACAACGACGTGCAGTTCGGCAAGGGCGCCCACAAGGATCTGGCCATGTACAATCTGGACCTGACCGATCTGGGCTATGAAGTGAAGGTTGAGAACGGCACCTGGGCTGACACCTATGACGTGCTCATCAAGACCATCAAGAGCTGCACCGACAACGAAGTGCGCTATGAGCTCATGCACCGCGCCGAGGACCTGCTCATGTCCACCGGCTGCATCTGCCCGCTCTACTTCTACACCGACATCTACATGCTGGATAAGAACGTGGACGGCTTCTTCTCCAACCCGCTTGGCTACAAGTACTTCATGTACTGCACCATCGGCTGATCCGAGAAAGCGATCCCGGCCCCCAAAGCCCTGCTTTGGGGGCTTTTTTGTGCTTTTTCTTTGTCAAAACCGGAAAAAGTGGCTTGTCATCAGCAGGAGAACATGGTATATTAATATGCACTTTCGAAAATTGAATCGAAAGAAAAAGAGAAGTGCGTCAAAATTCGCAGCAGGGCCCTGCCGCATGCTTTTCTCCGGAAAGCATGACGGGGCGTTCTGAAGCGGACTTTTGAAGGATCTTCTCTAAAAAACAAGGAGGAAAAAATGAAAAAGCTAATCTCTGTTCTGCTTGCATTGGTCATGGTGCTCGCTTTGGCGGCCTGTGGCCAGAGCGCCGCTCCCGCGGCGTCCAGCAGCCAGCCCGCCGCTGAGGAGAAGGCCGACGCCCCTGCTGACGCAGCACCGGCCGAAGAGTCTTCCGGCGACGAGGTCCACATCGGCATTATCACCGGCTCTGTTTCTCAGAGCGAGGATGACCGCCGCGGCGCCGAGGCCTTCCAGGCGATGTATGGCGAGGATATGGTCAAGCTGGCCATCTATCCCGACAACTTCACCGAAGAGCTGGAGACCACCATCCAGACCATCGTCAACATGTCTGATGACCCCCAGATGAAGGCGATCATCGTCAACCAGGCTGTCCCCGGCACTACCGAGGCTTTCCGTCAGATCAAGGAGCGTCGTCCCGACATCCTCTGCATCGCCGGTGAGTCCCACGAAGACCTGCCCGAGATCGGCAGCGCCGCTGATCTGGTCTGCAACAACGACTTCGTTGCCCGCGGCTACCTGATCATCCGCACCGCTCACGAGCTGGGCTGCGACACCTTTGTGCACATCTCCTTCCCCCGCCACATGTCCTATGAGACCATGAGCCGCCGTGTGGCCATCATGAAGGCCGCCTGCGAGGAGTTCGGCATGTCCTTCGTCCTGGAGACCGCTCCCGACCCCACCACTGACGTCGGTGTTGCCGGCGCCCAGGCCTACATCCTCGAGAAGGTTCCCGAGTGGGTCGAGAAGTACGGCAAGAACGCCGCTTACTTCTGCACCAACGACGCGCACACCGAGCCTCTGCTCAAGCAGCTGCTGGAGTACGGCGGCTACTTCATCGAGGCTGACCTGCCCTCTCCCACCATGGGCTATCCCGGCGCTCTGGGCATTGACCTGACCGCTGAGGCCGGCGACTACGCCAAGATCCTGGCCAAGGTCGAGGAAGCCATCGTTGAAAAGGGCGGCGAAGGCAGGTTCGGTACCTGGGCCTACTCCTACGGCTACACCGTTTCCGCCGGCCTTGCTCAGCATGCGCTGAACGTCATCAACGGCGAGAGCGAGCTGCTGGACATCGACGACATCTCCAAGGCCTATGAGGTCTTCTCTCCCGGCGCTGCCTGGAACGGCTCCAACTACACCAATGCCGAGACCGGCGTCAAGGCTGACAACACCTTCCTGGTGTACCAGGATACCTACATCATGGGCAATCCCGGCCATTACATGGGTTCCACCTCTGTTGAGGTTCCCGAAGAGTACTTCACTGTAAAGTAAGACAAAACAATCAGGCAAATTAGGGGAGGGAGCAATTCCTCCCCGCTGATTTCAGGTAGGGTACAGATATGCAAAACAGTACAGCTCCGCTTTTGGAGATGCGCAGCATCAAAAAGGACTTCTTCGGCAACCAGGTGCTGACGGATATCAACCTCACGCTGCAGGCAGGTGAGGTCCTGGGCCTCTGCGGCGAAAACGGCGCCGGTAAGAGCACGCTCATGAAGATCCTCTTCGGTATGGACGTGATCCGCGAGACCGGCGGCTATGAGGGCGATATTCTGATCAACGGCGAGAAGGTGCAGTTTGAAACGCCCTTTGACGCGCTGGCTGCCGGCATCGGCATGGTGCACCAGGAGTTTTCCCTGATCCCCGGCTTTACCGCCACGGAAAACATCCTGCTTAATCGGGAGCCGAAAAAGAGAAACGTGGTCTCCGAGGTTTTCGGAGAGCGGCTCGACACCCTGAATTACAATGAAATGACCGGCCGCGCCGAGGCCGCGATCGATAAGATGGGCTTCCATATCAACAAAGATATGGTCATCAATGAAATGCCCGTCGGCCACAAGCAGTTTACCGAAATCGCCCGCGAACTGAGCAAGGACCAGCTGAAGCTGCTGATCCTCGACGAGCCTACCGCCGTCCTGACCGAGAAGGAAGCGGAAGCACTGCTGGATTCCATCCGGTCTATGTCGGAAAAGGGCATCGCGGTGATTTTCATCACCCACCGGCTGCATGAGATCCTGTCCGTCTGCGACAAGGTCGTGGTCATGCGCGATGGTTTCGTCGTGTCGGACGTGCCGGCGGCGAATACCAGTGTAAGTGAGATTTCAAAGTGGATGGTCGGCAGAAGCGTGGAAAATGCCGCCAGCCTTGATATAAGAGACAACAAGGACGCCAAAACCATCATGTCCATCCGCCGTCTCTGGGTGGATATGCCGGGCGAGACGGTCCGGGACGTGAACCTGGATATCAAAGAAGGCGAGATCCTGGGCATCGGCGGTCTGGCCGGTCAGGGCAAGCTGGGCATCCCCAACGGGATCATGGGCCTGTACCAAGCCGGCGGCACCGTGGAACTGGACGGAGAGGAAATCCCCCTCAACAGCCCCCGCAAGTGCCTGGACGCCTCTCTGGCTTTCGTGTCTGAGGATCGGCGCGGCGTGGGCCTGCTGCTGGACGAGAGTCTGGAGTGGAACGTGGCCTTCCCCGCCATGCAGGTACAGAACAAGTTTTTGAAAAACTATCTGGGCGGCCTTATCAAGTGGCGTGACGAAAAGGCCATTCGCGGCGTGACCGAGCAGTACATTGAAGAACTGGCCATCAAGTGCACAGGTTCCAAGCAGAAGGCCAGGGAACTGTCCGGCGGCAACCAGCAGAAAATCTGCCTGGCAAAGGCCTTTGCTCTGACCCCCAAGTTCCTTTTCGTGTCTGAGCCGACCCGCGGCATCGACGTGGGCGCCAAGGCGCTGGTGCTCCAGGCACTGAAGAAATTTAACCGGGAAAGCGGCGTCACGGTGGTGATGATCTCCTCCGAGCTGGAGGAGCTGCGCCAGATCTGTGACCGCATTGCCATCGTATCCGGCGGCAAGATCGCCGGGATCCGTCCTGCGTCGGACCCGTCAGAAGACTTCGGTATGCTGATGGTAAGCATGGTGAAGTGAGGAGGGCAGCATGAACGAGATATTAATGGATAAAAACAACCTGACGCTGGGCAACCGGCTTCGTGCGTTTGCCGCCAGCTTCGGCCTTCCCCGCCTGATCATCGCGGCCTTCCTGCTGCTGCTGTTCATCGCGGCCCCCTTTGTGGGCGCCGACTTCTGGACGCAGATCAGCAACACAATCAACCGTTTCAGCTGGAACGCCATCCTGGTGCTGGCCATGGTGCCGATGATCCACTCCGGCTGCGGCTTGAACTTCGGCCTGCCCCTGGGCATCATCTCCGGCCTGCTGGGCGCGACTTTGTCCATCGAGTTTGGCTTTACCGGGCCAATCAGCTTTGTGATGGCTGTTGCGATCGCCACCCCCATCGCCATCCTGCTGGGCGCGCTCTACGGCTGGCTGCTCAACAAGATCAAGGGCGGCGAGATGATGATCGCCACCTATGTGGGCTTCTCCTCCGTATCTTTCATGTGCATGATGTGGCTGCTGCTGCCATACCACAGCCCGACCATGGTCTGGGGCTTTGCGGGCAAGGGCCTGCGTACTACCATCTCCCTGGAGGGCTTTTACGACAAGGTGCTGGCCAACTTCCTGCAGGTTAACATCGGCAATCTCTCCATCCCCACCGGAACCCTGCTGTTCTTTGCGCTGCTGGCCTTCGGCATGTGGGCCTTCCTGCACACCAAGACCGGCACCGCCATGACGGCTGTGGGCTCCAACCCCACTTTCGCCAAAGCTGCGGGTGTGAACGTGGATAAGACAAGACTGCTGTCCGTGGTGCTCTCCACCTGGCTTGCCGCCATCGGCATCCTGGTATATGAGCAGGGCTTCGGCTTTATCCAGCTGTACATGGCGCCCTTCTACATGGCGCTGCCTGCGGTCTCCGCCATTTTGATCGGCGGCGCCAGCGTCAACAAGGCCACCATCGCCAACGTCATCATCGGCACCTTCCTCTTCCAAGGCATCGTGACCATGACTCCCACGGTCATGAACAACATGATCCACATGGATATGAGCGAGGTCATTCGCGTTGTCGCTTCGCAGGGCATGATCCTGTATGCGCTGACAAGGAAAACGGAGGCGGCGAAATGAAAGAAAAAAACATGGGCAAAAAGCTGCTGTCTCTGCTGCAGGCCAATTCCGTCCCCGTCACCTTCGTGCTGATCTGCGCGGTGTGTATCCCGCTGTCGGGTCTGTCCGTGAGCTATCTGCTCAATGAGATCGTCACCCGCATGGGCCGCAACATCTTCCTGATCCTGGCGCTGCTGATCCCCATCATGTCCGGCATGGGATTGAACTTTGGCATGACCCTGGGGGCCATGGCGGGCGAGATCGCGCTGATCTTCGTCTCCGACTGGCAGATCTGGGGCATCCCCGGCGTGGTGCTGGCCATGATCCTGTCCATTCCCATCTCCGTGCTGCTGGGTGCCTTCTGCGGCAAGATCCTGAATATGGCCAAGGGTCGTGAGATGATCACCAGCTACATCATCAGCTTCTTCACCAACGGCCTGTATCAGCTGGTGGTGCTGTATATGATGGGACCCATCATCCCCATCAAGCACTTTTCCATCAAGCTGCCCCGCGGTTACGGGATCCGCAACACCGTGTCTCTGTTGAACATGCGCCAGTGCTTGGACAATCTCCTGGCCATCAAGGTGGGCGGCGTGAAGATCCCGGTGTTGACCTTCCTCATCATCGCTCTGCTGTGCCTGTTCATCGTCTGGTTCCGGCGTACCAAGCTGGGCCAGGACATGCGCGCGGTGGGCCAGGACATGAACGTGGCCCGGGACGCGGGCATCAACGTGGAGCGGACCCGCATCATCTCCATCGTCATGTCCACGGTGCTGGCCGGCTTCGGCATGGTGATCTACCTGCAGAATATGGGCAACATCGCCACCTACAGCTCCCACTCCCAGATCGGGATGTTCTGCATCGCGGCGCTGCTGGTGGGCGGCGCATCCGTTGAGAAGGCGTCCATCGGCAACGTGTTCCTGGGCGTCGTGCTGTTCCACACCATGTTCATCGTGGCGCCTAAGGCAGGCGCCGCCATCACCGGCGACTCCATGATCGGCGAATACTTCCGCGTGTTCGTCTCCTATGCGGTCATCACGGTGGCGCTGATCATGTACGAGACCAAGAAGCGCAAGGTCAAGAGCCAGATGGCTCAGCAGCTTGCCCAGGAGCAGGAGGCTGAAAATGAATAAGACAAGAATGCTTCTGTTTCGTCTGGGCACCCTGGCGATTCTCGTCGCAATTGCGGCGGTGATGATGGTCGTAGGCCGCGGCCACACGGTCTACCTGGACAACAAAAAGCTGGAGTACCAGGGCCAGGAGTACAAGACGCCCTATAAGGTGGTCGTCCTGGTCAAGGGCGAGCAGGTGGCTAAGCTCTATGACCGGGAACGCGGCTCCGCCACCAATGTGGGGCAGAACTTTGAGATGACCCTGGAGATCACCCAGGAGAAGGGCGGCGATGAGACCGTCGCCACCTACCAGATCAAACTGCCCTATAACATGGACGGCGTGATCATCAATCTCCCCGGCTATTTGGCCGGCCTTCCCGAGGAAGCGTATCTGACGGAGTTTGTTTCCACCGCGCCCGAGGAGCCCGAGGCAGAGGAAGAGATTCCCGAGAGCGACGAATTTGAAATGGGCGAGTTCTGATCGCCCGGCCGCACAAACCGCCAAAAGCCCCCAAAGCCCTGCTTTGGGGGCTTTTTCATGATTTTCCTCTTGACTTCCCGTAATCGGAATGTTACTATACCAAAGTACGCGCCCGCAGACTATGTCACAGGGTCATGCCGCCGATGCGGTTTCCTTTCCGCCTGTGACCTGGCTGTTGGGTATAGCAGAATTTGAAAGGAGTTTTTCACCATGATCACCAAAGAAGTCAAGACCCAGGTCATCACCGACAACGCGACCCACGAGGGCGACACCGGCTCTCCCGAGGTCCAGATCGCCATTCTCACCCAGCGCATCCGCGAGCTGACCGAGCACCTGAAGAAGCATCCCAACGACGACCACAGCCGTCTGGGCATGTACAAGATGGTCGGCAAGCGCCGCCGTCTGCTGGACTATCTGGCGAAGAAGGATATCGAGCGTTACCGCGCGATCATCGCCAAGCTGGGCATCCGCAAGTAAGAAGCTTACGGATTCTCATTACTGAGGGGTATGAAGGTTTTTTGCAGGGGATAATTGAATATTGTCCCCTGCGTCTTTTTTGCCCCGGACCGTAAACCCAGGGGCATCCGATGGATCAGCATTTGAAAGAACGGCTTCCGGGCCGCTGTTTCAAGTGCTAAGCTGTCGGCTGCCCCTGAAAATAGAAAGCAAGCAAACCGACATTTCACAAAGGAGAACCATATGATCATCACCAACAAGCAGTTCCCCAACTATCGCAAGTATGAGATCGACTATGAAGGCCGCCCCCTGAGCATGGAGGTGGGCAAGATGGCCGAGCTGTGCAACGCCGCCGTCCTGGTCCGCTACGGCGAGACCACCGTGCTGGTCACCTGCACCGCCTCCGCCCGCCCCAAGGACGGCATCGACTATTTCCCCCTGTCCGTGGACTTCAACGAGAAGCTCTACGCGGTGGGCCGCATTCCCGGCAGCTTCATGCGCCGTGAGGGCAAGCCCAGCCTGCCCGCGGTCCTGGCCTCCCGCCTGATCGACCGTCCCATGCGCCCCCTGTTCCCCTCCGACCTGCGCAATGACGTGGTCATCGCCTGCGAGGTCCTGTCCGTGGACCGCAGCTGCTCCCCGGAGATCACCGCCATGATCGGCGCCTCCGCCGCAGTGTCCATCTCCGACGTGCCCTTCAACGGCCCCATCGCCGGCATCGTCCTGGGCTGGGATGGCGAGAAGTATCTCTTCAACCCCACCCACGAGGAGCAGGCCACCAACCGCATGACCACCACCATCGCCGCCACCCACAAGAAGATCGTCATGATCGAGTCCGAGGCCGACCAGGTCCCCGACGAGGTCATGTACGAGGGCATCGTGCAGGCCCATGAGCACCTGCAGCCCGTCCTGGACCTGATCGACAAGATGGTCGCCGAGGTGGGCAAGCCCAAGTTCAGCTATGAGCACGCCGCCTTTGACGAGGAGCTGTTCGAGAAGCTGGTCGCCAACGAGTTCGAGTCCATGGAGCATTGCATGGACACCGACGACAAGAACGTCCGTGAAGCTCGCGTCAACGAGTGGGTCAGCATGGTCGAGGAAAAGTATGGCGAGGAGCACCCCGACCTGATGCAGTACATGGACGAGATCCTGTACAAGCTGCAGAAGAAGGTCGTCAAGAAGTGGCTGCTGGCCGGCAAGCGCGTGGACGGCCGTCAGATGAACGAGATCCGGCCTCTGGCCGCCGAAGTGGGCGTGATCCCCGTGGTGCACGGCTCCGGCCTGTTCACCCGCGGTCAGACCCAGGTCCTGTCCATCGCCACCCTGGCCACCCTGGGCGACGCCCAGAAGCTGGACACCATCTGGGAGCCCACCGAGAAGCGCTTCATGCACCACTACAACATGCCCTCCTACTCCACGGGTGAGGCCCGTGCCAGCCGCAGCACCAGCCGCCGCGAGCAGGGCCACGGCGCTCTGGTGGAGAAGGCGCTGGAGAGCGTCATCCCCGACGTGGAAGACTTCCCCTATGCCATCCGTGTGGTCTCTGAGGTCCTGTCCTCCAACGGCTCTACCTCCCAGGGCTCCATCTGCGGCACCACTCTGGCTCTTATGGACGCGGGCGTCCCCCTGAAGGCCCCCGTGGCCGGCATCTCCTGCGGCCTGATCCAGGACGGCGACGACTTCACCACCTTTATCGACATCCAGGGCGTGGAAGATTTCCACGGCGAGATGGACTTCAAGGTGGCCGGCACCAAGGCCGGTATCACCGCCATCCAGATGGATCTGAAGAACGACGGCCTCAAGCATGAGATCGTCAAGGAAGCCTTTGCCATCACCAAGGAAGCCCGCTTCCAGATCCTGGACGCCATCCTGCTCAAGGCCATTCCCGAGCCCCGCAAGGAGCTGGCCAAGAGCGCGCCCAAGATGATCCAGATGAAGATCAACCCCGATAAGATCCGCGAGGTCATCGGCTCCGGCGGCAAGGTCATCCAGAAGATCACTGCCGACACCGGCTGCAAGATCGACATTAACGACGACGGCACCATCTTCATCGCCAGCGCCGATATCGAGGCCTGCCGCGCCGCCCGCAAGACCATCGAGGACATCGTGTTTGTCCCCGAGGTGGGCGCCCTGTACTACGGCGAGGTCAAGCGCGTCATTTCCAACCTGGGTGCTTTTGTGGAGCTGGCCCCCGGCAAGGACGCCATGTGCCACATCAAGGACCTGGAGTTCAAGCGCACCGAGAAGGTGGAAGACGTGCTGAACGTGGGCGACAAGACCTGGGTCAAGTTCACCGGCATCGACGAGAAGGGCCGCTGGAACATTTCCCGCAAGGAAGCCCTGCGCGAGCGCGGCGAAGCCTGAGCCCCCAGCGAATAACGCGATTACCACAGCCCTCCGGCCACGGCCGGGGGGCTGCTTTTCATCCGCGCTGTCATTGCGCGGCCCCACAGGGGCCGCGGCAATCCGCGATCCCCGGCGAAAGAGGGAATGACAGGGGCGTCCCGTTTTGCAGCGGGCTCTATTCCGGGGACTTGACAATAAATGAATGATCGTTTATAATGACGCTCGTCACCGGAGGGCAGGATATGAGAAAAAAAGATTTTGAAAAAGAACAGCGGGTGAAAGAGGCGGTCATCAAGCTGATTTTGGAGGAGGGCTTCGAGGGCGCTTCCATTTCCAAGATCGCGCGGGCGGCCGGTGTCTCGCCTGCCACGGTGTATATCTACTATGACAACAAGGAGCAGATGCTTTCCAGCATCTACCGGGAATACGCCAACAGCACCTATGAATACCTGATGGACCGCATCCGCGCGGACATGGACGGGCGGCAGCTGGTCAGCTCCCTGGTGCGGGGTTATTACAGCTACATCACCGACAACTCGGAGATCTACCGCTTCGTGGAGCAGTGCTCCCACTGTCCCACCCTCTCCGCCCAGGAGTACAACGACGTGTGCTGCGCCTTTGACTTTTTCGACTGCATGAAGGACCGGGGCGTGCTCCGGCGCTACAGCAATGAGAGTCTGGCGGCCATCATCTTTTCCCCGGTGAAGGCCATCTCCACCGAGTATCCGGCGGGGGGCCGGCGGGCGGAGGACCTGCTGGACGAGCTGATCCAGATCGTGTCCGAAGCGATATTGTTGTGAGGAAACCAAAGCGGCGAGGCCGAAACGGTCTCGCGTGCTTTTGCGGCATATAATAAACGAGCGTTCATTAAACGGAGGAAACAATATGATCGTAGTACCTGTATATAACAAGCTGGTGGCCCCGGACGCGGACGTGTATTTCCGCCGGGACCAGTTCCGCTATCTGGCGGGAAGGGCCGTGCTGGAGGAAAAGGTGGTCATCCTGGTGTGCAAAGAGGAGCAGCGCCGGGAGGACATGACCGAGGACAGCTTTTATCCCATCGGGCTGTCCGGCGTGATCAGCGAGATCAGCAGCGAGGGCTATGTGGTAGTGCACACGGGCGGCCGCGTGAACATCGACACGGTCAGCGTCAACCGGGACCACAGCATCTCCCTGATGCTCTCCCGCCGGGCGGACATTGAGGATCTGAGCCCCCTGGAGGCGGCCGACCGCCTGGCCCGGATGAAGCAGGCCATCAAGGACTTCGCTTCCGGCTTTGACTGGGGAAAGGCCACCGCCGGCTATGTGGACCGGATCGAGACCATGGGCAGCATCGGCGCCATGCTGTCCATCTGGCTGAAGATCCCCAACGAGGAGCGCTACGCGGTGCTGGCCGAGGACAGTCTGGCCAGGCGCACGGAGCTCATGGAGGAGATCGTGTACGAGTTCCTGGAGGGGGCAAAGGTGACCAACGACGCCGCCAGCGCCCAGCAGAAGGAATACCAGGACGTGTACCGGGAGTCCGCCATCAAGAAGCAGATCGAGTATCTGCAGAAGGAGCTGGACGACATGCACCCGGAGCAGATCTCCGACATCCGGAAATTCGAGATGAAGATCGAGGAGTCCGGCATGAACGAGACCGCCCGGGCCGAGGCCGACAAGGTCCTCAACCGCCTGCGCCAGGAGGGGAAGAACTCCCCCGAGGCGGGCATGCTCTATGACTATCTGGACTTCATCACCTCTCTCAACTGGAAGAAGCAGGAGGCCGCCTTCATCGACCTTGACGAGGCGCAGGCGGTGCTGGACCAGGATCACTACGGGCTGAAAAAGGTGAAGAAGCGCATCATCCAGCAGATCGCCGTGATGAATCTCAAGCGGGAACAGTCCGGCTCCATCCTGCTGTTCGTGGGCGCGCCGGGCACCGGCAAGACCAGCATCGGCCGGAGCATCGCCCGGGCCCTGAAGCGGGAGTATGTGCGCGTCAGCCTGGGCGGCGTCCGGGACGAGGCGGATATCCGCGGCCACCGGCGCACCTACATCGGCGCCATGCCCGGCCGCATCATGGACGGCATTCAGAAAAGCGGCGTGTCCAACCCGGTGATGGTCCTGGACGAGGTGGACAAGCTCTATGCCTCTTATAACGGCGACCCGGCCAGCGCCCTGCTGGAGGTTCTGGACCCGGAGCAGAACAACACCTTTACCGACCACTACATGAACGTGCCCTATGACCTGTCTGACGTGCTGTTCATCTGCACGGCCAACACCGTGGACAGCATCCCCCAGCCGCTGCTGGACCGGATGGAGGTCATCCAGTTTGAGGGCTACACCCCCGACGAAAAGCTGTCCATCGCCAGGGAGCACCTGCTGCCCTCGGCCATGCAGGCCATGGGCATCGCCCCGGGACAGATGGAGATCAGCGACGAAGTGCTGACCACCCTTATCTCCGACTACACCCGGGAGGCGGGCGTGCGCGGCCTGCGCAAGCGGATCGACAGCCTGTGCCGCACCGCGGCCGTGGCGGTGGCCTCCCAGCCGGAGCAGGTGTTCACCATCACGCCGGACCAGATCCGGGGCGATCTGGATATGCGCCCGGTGCGCCATCCTCACACGCCGGAGAAGCAGAAGCCCGGCGTGGTCACGGGCCTGGCCTGGACCCAGGTGGGCGGCGAGATCCTCTACATAGAGACCCTGCTGACCAAGGGCAGCGGACGGATCATCATCACCGGTCAGCTGGGCGACGTGATGAAGGAGTCCGCCCAGATCGCCGTAAGCCTGGTCAAGTCCATGTACCCGGACAAGGCGAATCTCTTTGCGGAGAACGACCTGCACATCCATGTGCCTGAGGGCGCGGTACCCAAGGACGGCCCCTCCGCGGGCGTGACCATGACCACCGCCATCGCCTCTCTGGTGACGGATACGCCCATCTGCCCCCAGTACGCCATGACCGGCGAGGTGTCCCTGCGGGGCGCCGTCACCGCCATCGGCGGCCTGCCGGAGAAGCTGATGGCCGCCCAGCGGGCCGGGGTCACCACGGTGTTCATCCCCAGGGAGAACGAGGAGGACCTGGCCGACGTGTCCGAGGAGGTCCGCCAGGCGCTGCAGATCGTACCGGTGGAGGAGGTCTCGGAGCTGCTGGGCCGGGTGGGTATCCTCCCGGCGGATACCCTGGTCCAGGTGGGCTGACAGCAGAGAACAGAAGCGGACGCAGAGAGCCTGCGTCCTCTTCTTTACGCCCCAGAGAGAAATGTGATATACTTTGGAAAAACGGAGCGGAGGAACATCTATGGATGCACAGGAATTGTTGAAGGCCCTGCATGTGGCGGAGCGGCTGAAAGACGCCACCCGGCACTGCTATACCTCCGGCGGCCGCCATGAGAGCGTGGCGGAGCACAGCTGGCGGCTTGCGTTGATGGCTTATTGGCTGCGGGATGAATTCCCGGAGGCGGACATGGACAAGGTGATCCGCATGTGTCTGATCCACGATCTGGGGGAGGCCTTTACGGGAGATATTCCCACCTTCCTGAAAACCAAGGCGGATGAGGACCGGGAAGAAGGCTTCCTGTCGGCCTGGGTGGCCTCGCTCCCACAGCCTTACCGGGAAGAGATGGCCGCCCTCTATCGGGAAATGGCGGAACGCAGGACCCTGGAGGCCCGGATCTACAAAGCCTTGGACGGGCTGGAGGCGCTGATCCAGCACAACGAATCGCCGCTGAACACCTGGTCGGATAACGAGTTTGAGCTGAACCTTCACTATGCGGAAGACAAGGTGGCCTTCTCCGAAACCCTGCGCAGGCTGCGCCAGACGGTGCGGGAAGAGACGCTCCAAAAGATCGAAACGGAGAAAAATTGAAAAATCGATTTTAGATTTCGGGAGAAATCAGGAGATTTTAAGAGATTTTAAGAGAATTGAAAATCAAAATTAAAATTGCGGTTGACAGGGCCCGACTGCTGTGGTATAAAAATAAAGCGCGCCTGGTTACCAAACGGTAACACGCGCCTTGAATGGTCAAATCATTTCATTTTATATGGAGGCAGAAACTATGTCCACTACCATGCTTACCAAGGAGACCGTTGATCGCAAATGGTACATCCTTGACGCAGCCGGCAAGCCCATGGGCAAGACCGCTGCACTGGCTGCCGACCTGTTGCGCGGCAAGCTGAAAACCGATTACACCCCCCACGTCGACTGCGGTGATTATGTGATCATCATCAACGCCAAGGACGCGGTCCTCACCGGCAAGAAGCTGGAGCAGAAGTACTATCGTACCCACTCCGGTTACCCCGGCGGCCTGAAGGAGACCCAGTACAAGCACCTGATGGCCAACAAGCCCGAGCTGGCTATGCGACTGGCTGTCCGCGGCATGCTGCAGAAGAACACCATCGCCCAGTGGCAGCTGAAGCGGCTGCGCGTCTTCGCCGGCGCGGAGCATGACCACGCCGCCCAGAAGCCCGAAGTTTGGGATCGCTAAGAGGAGGTAAAGAACTATGGCAACTTACAAGACCAAGAAGCCCTATATGTACGGCACCGGACGCAGAAAGTCCTCCGTCGCCCGCGTCCATCTGATCCCCAACGGCAGCGGTGTCATCACCGTCAACGGCCGTGACATCGACGAGTACTTCGGCCTGGAGACCCTGAAGCTGATCGTTCGTCAGCCCCTGGTCGCCACCAGCACCCTGGGCAAGGTCGATATCGAGACCACCGTTTCCGGCGGCGGCGTTTCCGGCCAGGCCGGCGCCATCCGCCATGGCATCGCCCGCGCGCTGCTGCTGGTGGACGAGAGCTATCGCCCCATCCTGAAGGCCGCCGGTCTGCTGACCCGCGACCCGAGAATGAAAGAGCGTAAAAAGTACGGCCTCAAAGCCGCTCGTCGGGCCCCGCAGTTCTCGAAGAGATAATCGGCTTATCAAACCACATCAAAACACGTCAAAAACCCCGGAAAATCAAGGTTTTCCGGGGTTTTGCTATTTCAAAAAATTTGCTTTGGTTTGATTGGGTTTGTCGTTCTTTATTCTGTTTTGATCCCGTATTTTTGAGTTAAAAATGGGGGAAAACTCAATTTTGAACTAGTTTTGAGTTAAAAAAAGGGGGAATTTCCGGAAAATGAAGGAGAGCAAGAAGTTCGTTTTTCGGCGGTCTCAAAGCCGCTCGTCGGGCTCCGCAGATCTCGAAGCGATAATCGCATAATCGCATAATCGCATGACAGAGCTGCCTGAATTTGTCCTAAACTGGCACATCTGAATATAGTTTATTACATAGCGCGTCTGTTTACCCAAAGTGACGCTTGGGTTGGCAGCCGCGCTTTTTTACGCCCTGGCGAGGGTGGAAGGAGGTGTTTATTTGAAAGCATATGGCATATTGCGGAACTACAACATGTATGACTGCCCATACTGCCTCTACTGGAAAGGAAAAGAAAAAGGCTGTGTCAATTCAAGAGGATGTTGTTGTTTTACAGCGAAACGGCCCGATAGACGTATGGGCGCAGATCAGTTCCATAATGCAGATACAGAGAAGCCAATTCCTGTCTCAGAGTGCAGAGACTGTCCCTATGGTCGCGCTTCTCCCTGCATCGGGTGGTGTACAAAGGAGGTCATGCGTGCTGTAGGACTTCTAAAGGAGCGTGGCAACCCCCATGTATGATTACTTCTACGGCGCAGAAGCAGAACAGTTTTCCTTCTACCGCATCCCCAAGGTACTGTTTACGGAAGAACGCTTCAAGAGTATTTCAGCGGAAGCAAAAGTCCTCTATGGTCTGCTCCTTGACCGCATGAGCCTTTCAGCAAAGAATGGCTGGTTGGATGAAAAAGGCCGTGTATATATCATCTTTACCATTGAGGACATCATGATCTCCATGGGATGTGCCAATCAGAAAGCCGGCAAGCTCCTGTATGAGCTGGAAACCAATTCCCATCTCATCGAGCGCAGGAGGCAGGGACTTGGAAAGCCCAATCTCATCTATGTCAAGAACTTCGTTCTCCCCTCAGAATCACAATTCAAGAAATGTGAAAATCATGATTCTGGAGATGTGATAATCACAGATCAGGAATCATTAATATCACACACTAATAATACTGAGAATAATAATACTGAATATAGTGATACTGATTCTTTTCTCTTCACTTCGTTCAGAGAGAATCATGATCGGGAACCGAAAAGAAGCGAAGCGGATCAGAGAGATAAATACAGAAATCTCATTATGGAGAACATTTCGTATGAAACTCTCCTGCTGGATTTTCCATATGATCGGGACACGCTTTCAGAGATCCTGGAGCTCATGGTCGATGTGGTCTGCACAACAAAATCCACTGTTCGTATCTCCGGAGATGATAAGCCCGCAGAAGTAGTTAAAAGCCAGTTTCTGAAACTGGACAGCGAGCACATTCGCTTCGTCATGGATGGACTGGAGGAAAACACCACCCGTATCCGCAATATGCGCCAATATCTATTGGCAACCCTATATAATGCCCCTCTCACAATCGGGAACTATTATCGCAGTCTTGTTAAACACGATATGTCGAGGGGATTCATCTAAGCCGTAGGTCGATGCCTGCGGCTTTTGTCATCTCAGGAGGTGATGACTATGCCAAAGCAAGAATCACAAGAACAGGTACAGCAGATACCGCTGTCGGAGATTCGTCCGTTCAGAAACCATCCCTTCAAGGTGGTGGATGACGAGCTGATGCAGCAAACGATTGACAGCATCATGCAGGTGGGCATCCTCAGCCCCGCCATTATCCGCCCCGCACCGGAGGGCGGCTATGAAATGGTAGCCGGACACAGACGGCTTCACGCCGCCGACCTTGCAGGTCTGAAAACCATCCCGGCAATCGTCCGCGAACTTACAGATGATGAGGCGGTGATCCTTATGGTAGACAGCAACCTTCAAAGAGAAACGATAACGCCCATGGAACGAGCGCAGGCTTACAGGATGAAGCTGGAAGCGCTGAAACATCAGGGGAAACGTGTTGACTTGGAAGACAAATCAACTTCTACGCAAATTGCACAGAAGTTATCGGTGGAAAAAGTTGCAGAAGAAGCAGGCACAAGCAGGGATCAGGTTCGCCGATATATCCGTCTCACAGAACTCTTACCGGAGGTACAGGAAAAGGTGGACAGCAAGGAGATCGCTTTCAGTCCCGCCGTTGAACTGTCATATCTCACACATGACGAACAGAAGCAGTTTCTTGAGGCAATGGACTATTCGCAGAACACCCCATCCCTTTCCCAGGCACAACGGCTTAAGAAGCTCAGCCGCGAGGGAAAATGCACCCAGGAGGCCATGTTCGCCATTATGTCAGAGGAAAAGAAGGACGAACTGGACCGGATCACGCTGAAAAGCGATATCCTCCGCAAATATTTCCCCCGGAGTTACACACCGCTGCAAATGCAGCAAACCATAATCAAGCTGCTGGAACAGTGGCAGAAAAAAAGGCAGCGCCAGAACGAGCGCTGAGAAAGGCAGGTATATACATGAACGTAACGATCAAGATCAATGGCGACATCCATGTCCACTGCAACTGCTGCGGAGATTGCGATGAATTTGAGGACTTCTTCAATGAAGACATCGAAATGCCGGATGAAGATGCAATCGAAGACTCCGAACTGCCCCCTGAAGAAGCTGAGGCCGTTTTAAAAGCCGTAATTATCCCCCTTCTTCAGGCAGAGACAGATGTTTGAGGCGAAGCGCATGAAAGAATTTGATGTGACCATCACCGAAACGCTAAAGCTCACAGTATCGGTAGAAGCCTCTTCCAAAGAGGAAGCCGAGCAAATGGTAAGCGATCAGTGGCGCGCTGGAGATCATGTGCTGGACGCGGATAATTTCGTGGATGTGGAGTTTGAAAGCAACGAAGGAAAAGAGATCGTTGCAGAAAGAGCCCCGGACAACTCCATTGAAGTCCTCATGGTGGAACCGGGACAGTATCCGCAGATGAAGACCATCGGCTCTGACCTTACTTCTATGCAGAAGGCTGTAGACGGGTATATCCAGGCGATCTACCCTTATGACGACCCTGTGGCATTGATTTGTGGAGAAGAAGCCAAGCTGGAGGGAAAACCCTTAAATCGCGCCCTGCGTGGCGAAGATGGCGAGATCTACGATATTGTTGCCGGCAAGTTTTTTGTGTGCGGCCTGGGCGAAGAAGACTTTGCTTCTCTTCCGAAGGAGCTGCAAAAGAAGTACGAGGACAAGTTCCGTCAGCCTGAAGCTTTTTTAAAGATGGGCAGCAGAATTATGGCTATTCCCACTGGCCCTGCCAAAGCCTCACCCAAAAGCAAGGCGGCACCGGCAGCAGAGCGATGATACTGCTTTGCCCTATTACACGTGAAAGGAGGGTTGCCCTATGCAGGAGGAAGTTGAAAACAGAGCCGTTACACTTATCATATCCGGAGTAAAACTGACTGCGAGAGAGCTGAAAGCAGCGATAGAAAAGTATCTTGCCAACCGTAAAGCGCAGAAACAGCAAGGTAAAGCTTCTGTCAAGCCGACCGGAAAACAGACGGTGAAGCAGCTTGTTGGCCAGAATCAGGGGGTATCCAATATCGAGGTCACAGAAAGCAACATCAAGGGCTTTGACCGTGTTGCCCGGAAGTACGGTGTGGACTACGCCATCAAAAAGGACAAGACCGGTGAGATTCCCAAATACCTGGTCTTTTTCAAGGCGCGGGATGCGGACGCGCTGACGGCTGCTTTTGCCGAATACACCGGCAAGAAAGAAAAGAACAAGGAAAGGCCGTCAGTTATCAAGATGCTCAGATCGCTCCGTGCGCCGGAGATTGCAAAGGACGTGACAAAGGTACGCCACAAGGACAAGGGGCTGGAGATATGAAGAAGCCATTGAATATCAAGAAGATCGTGCTTCCCAATATTCCGTATGTGTTTATTGCCCTTTTGGGAACAAAGCTTGGACTGGCATGGCGGCTGGCGGGCGGCGCAGATATGTCCGCGAAGCTGCTCAGCTTTATGTCGAAAGGTCTTGGCGCTGCCTTTTCTTCTCCATGGCCGAGTTTCCATCCTATTGATTTGCTTGTGGGCATCGGGATAGCAGGTATTATACGGGGGGTAGTGTATGTCAAAGGTCGTAATGCCAAGAAATTTCGCAAAAACATGGAATATGGCAGCGCTCGCTGGGGCACGCATGACGACATCGCCCCATATATTGATCCCAAGTTTGAAAACAACATCATTCTTACGCAGACGGAACGGCTTATGATGAGCAACCGCCCCAAAGACCCCAAAACCGCACGGAACAAAAACGTGCTGGTGATCGGCGGGTCCGGCAGCGGCAAAACGAGGTTTTTCATCAAGCCCAACCTGATGCAGCTCCATAGTTCCTATGTTGTTACTGACCCGAAGGGAAGCATCGCAGTAGAATGCGGCAAGCTCATGCTTCGTAACGGGTATAAGGTCAAAATCTTCAATTCCATCAACTTCAAGAAGTCCATGCACTACAATCCGTTTGCGTACATCCATTCGGAAAAAGACATCCTGAAGCTGGTGACGACGCTCATTGCCAATACCAAGGGCGACGGCAAAGCCGGCGACGATTTCTGGCAGAAAGCTGAGACGCTTCTCTACACGGCACTCATCGGTTACATCCACTACGAAGCGCCCGAGGAGGAACAGAACTTCGCAACGCTCATTGAGTTTATCAATGCCATGGAGGTACGCGAAGACGACGAGACCTTCGAAAACAACGTGGATTTAGCCTTCAAGGAGCTGGAATCCAGAGAGCCGAATCACTTTGCTGTGCGGCAGTACAAAAAATATAAGCTGGCGGCGGGCAAAACCGCGAAGTCGATCAATATTTCCTGCGGCGCTCGCCTCGCACCTTTTGATATCCAAGAGCTTCGGGAGATTACCCTGTACGACGAGCTGGAGCTTGACACCATTGGGGACAGAAAGACAGTGCTGTTTCTTATCATGTCTGATACGGACAGCACATTTAACTTCCTGATCTCTATGATCTACAGTCAGCTATTCAACTTGTTATGCGAGAAAGCCGACGACGTGTACGGCGGTAGGCTGCCCGTTCATGTACGGTGCCTCATCGACGAGTGCGCCAACATCGGGCAGATACCCAACCTGGAAAAGCTCATGGCCACGATACGAAGCCGAGAGATCTCCGCCTGCCTTGTGTTGCAGGCGCAGTCTCAGCTAAAGGCGCTGTATAAGGACAACGCGGATACCATCATCGGCAACTGTGACAGCTCCATTTTTCTCGGCGGGAAGGAGCCGACCACACTTAAGGAACTGAATCAGGCGCTTGGCAAGGAAACGATAGACACCTACAACACCGGCGAGAGCCGTGGACGCGAAGTATCACACTCACTGAACTATCAGAAGCTGGGCAAAGACCTTGCGACCATTGACGAACTGTCTGTTCTGGACGGCGGCAAGTGCATCTTGCAGCTTCGCGGTGTACGCCCTTTCCTCTCAGATAAATACGACATCACAAAACACCCCAACTATAAATATCTTTCGGATGCGAACCCTAAATACGCCTTCGATATGGAAAAGTATCTTTCTACAAGGTTGGTGCCGAAAGCAGATGAAGCCTATGAGGTATTTGACGCAGGCCAAGTCTGAGCGCAAAAGTCCGTCGCCGTAAAAGCGGCGGCTTTATATATAAGGACAGAGATATAAGATACCTCCTCGCTGGCAGGGTCGGAACGGATCATTCAATAACTAAATAATGAAAGGAGACGCCGGAATCGGGAGCTGCATCGCAGTTTTCGCTCCGGCTTTTGCTATTTCCGCGAGATTTCATAACAATCCATCCCAAGGATTCCGGCAAACACATTTATGGCATTTTTCAATTCTGCTGTCGGCGTTCTCCAGACGCTCGTCGTCGCTCTCGGTGCCGGTCTTGGCATCTGGGGAGCCATCAATCTGTTGGAAGGCTATGGCAATGACAACCCCGGCGCGAATGCTCATGTACGGTAAGGAAGCAAGCAACCGAAAACAAGAGATAGACCGCCAGCACTACACTATTCCGAACCA
>CACYXE010000017.1 GCA_902778275.1 Oscillospiraceae bacterium | reverse complement strand
ACTTATATCACGAATCTGATTGCTGCCGGAGTCGATCCTAAGACGGTTCAGTATTTGGCCGGTCATGAGAACAGCAAGATTACCATGGACATTTATGCGAAGGCAAAATACAACAGGCCGGAGGATGTTGCGCCGGCACTCGCGGATGCCTTTGCCATGTGGAATGAGTAATTCAAAACCAGAGAAAAACAGAGCGGGGATCGGGGAAAAGCCCAGGATCCTCGCTCTTTCTTTATACATAAGGGTGACATCCTTGCGAAAGCTCAGGTGTCACAAGAGAATGTAATCAATCCATACCGGATAGAATCTACCAAGGAGGAACATACAATGGAAAACAAACAAGTAGCCCAGCCCACCTTCTCAAGGGTGATGATCAAGGGGATCCCTTATTACAGGACCCGTATCAAAGATGCAGACGGCAAGCGTGTCAGCCTGTATGCCAGAACGGAGAAAGAGCTGGTTGTTAAACTCGCTATGGCCAGGGGTGAGATTGAAGATGCCAGATTCCGCAAGTACAATCCAACTGTTGCCGAATACACTGAGAAATGGCTGGTCATGCAGTCGGCTCATATTCAGCCCACGACGCTGGAAGGCTATACCTACGCCGCGAGGAAATACATAATCGAACCGCTTGGCGATATGTATATGTCTGAAGTCACGGCTGATGACATCAAGCTGGCGATGGTGTCGGTCTCGAAGAAGTCCGAGGCTGTTTACAGCACCGTGAATATGCTGCTCAAGAGCATTTTCTACTCTGCTGAGTACAGCAACCTGATTGAGGATAATCCCACGAAAAAGCTGAATGCAAAAGGTGGGACGCCCAAGAAGGAAAAGGAGCCTCTGACTGATGCTCAAGCCAAAAAGGAGCCTCTGACTGATGCTCAAGCCAAAACGCTTCTGGATACGATCCGAGGCCTTCCGCCTTATGTGTTCGTTATGATAGGCCTGTATTCCGGGCTGCGCCGCGAGGAGATCCTCGCCCTTCAGTGGGACTGCGTGTTTCTCGATGCTCCAACGCCCTACATTTCCGTGAGAAGGGCATGGCATGAGGAAAGCAACAGGCCGGTGATCAATACCGAACTGAAAACGAAGTCTGCAAGAAGGGATGTTCCCATCCCGAAGGTCCTCGTGGATTGCCTCCGCGAAGAGAAAGCAAAGACGACATCAGATTACGTGATTGCAGACAGCGAAGGCCAGCCCCTTTCCTATTCTCAGTTCGTCCGGATCTGGAACTATATCAAGGTCCGCAGCACAGGAGAAAGGACGCTCTACAAATACGTGAACGGACAGTCCATTAAGAAGAAGGTCACTCTGGAGCTCGGTCAGAAGTGCAGGAACAAGCCGAGTATTTGTTTATACCATCGATTTCCCGGTAACACCTCACCTGCTGCGCCACACGTATATCACGAACCTGATCCACGCCGGAGTGGATCCCAAAACGGTCCAGCACCTAGCAGGGCATAAGAACAGCAAGGTTACAATGGACATTTACGCAAAGGTCAAGTATAATAAGCCCGAACAGTTATCTGCTGTCGTCAATGAGGCTCTCGAAAAGTGAATACAGGGGGCCTGTTTTTGTGAGGCAGGCGCTTAGTTAACGAAGGGGCTAACGGGAAAGCCCAAGGCTTGAAAACCCAGTAAAATCAAGGGATACAGAGTTTGATTTTGCTCGAGTACGGCCTCAAAGCCGCACGTCGTGCTCCGCAGTTCAGCAAGCGTTAACATGCCCAAAACCTCGGAATCACAAGATTCCGGGGTTTTTCCATATGAGAAGACCGGAGCATTTTTATGATGTATAAACAATATGGTAAAGTTCCGCATTCTGAATCCACGCGCTTCACAAGGGCGGAGGCCGTTGCCGGCGTCAGGGACGGGATCCTGGTCATTCCCGAGGGCAAAACTTCTCTGGATTTTGATTTTGCGTTTTTTGTCGTCCGAGAGGATCTGCCAAAGGTGCACACTTTGGTTATACCTTCGTCCGTGACAAGGATCGCCTCCATGAGAGGAGACCATAGTTCGGGTCCTTATGGGTATCCAAACAACCCGTTTTCAGCGGTCGTGGTTTCTGAAGACAATCCGAATTACGCGTCTCGGGAGGGAGTCCTGTTTACAAAAAGCCTGGATAAACTGATATGCTATCCCTGCGGAAAACCGGACAGATCCTATTCTGTGCCCGCGGAAGTCAAAACGATAGGGGCAGAAGCGTTTTTAAATGTGGAACACCTGGAACAAATCTTTTTTCAAGACGGCACGAGCATTGAAGAATTTGCGTTCCGGGCCTGCGCCCAGATCGACTTCCCCGAAATGGTGAGCGTCTATAAAAAAGAGTCGGAATACCTGCTGGCCATCCGGGGCGAGTACTGCCGGTTTCTGTCTTTTGGAGAAAAGACGGGTTATTTCATCTATGATACGAGTGCCGAGCTGTTTGATGAGCCGATCAGAAGGGCGAATGAAAACGATTTAAGATCATTTCCCATTTCGGAAGCACACCGGATCGATGGGCATCGGGAGAAGGTTCATATCATGCATAAATTTGCCGAGGCGATTGCCTTCGGAGGATATGACGATGCGGACAACGGTCTTTCAGCGGCGTTATCCCGATTTGGCAGCACGTTTTATGGCAATTGGTAAGCGCCCCCCTGCAAAATACAAGGGCTTCAAACCTGCCATACTTGAAAGAACGGCTTTAAAACCGCCTGCCGCAAGCCCCGATTCAGCAAGCATTGACATGCCCAATCCCCGGTGTCACACGATTTCGGAGCTTCTTATGCACAAGAAACATCGGGAGGTAAAAATGTGTACAGAGTCGTAGCAACAGATTTGGACGGAACGCTTCTCAGAACGGACAAGACTATCTCGGAGGAGCTGATGGCCGAGCTTGCAAGGATCAGCCAGAAAGGCGTCTTGTTTATACCCTCTACCGGCCGGACGCATCGGGAACTGCCGGCGGCCATCAGGGATCTTCCGTTTTTGCACTACGCCCTCTGCTGCAACGGCGCAGCGGTGTATGACTACAAAGAGAAGCGCTACATCTACGAGGAGACCATTCCTTATGAACTGGCGCTGGAACTGCTGGAGTATACCAAAAGCATTCCGGTCTATGAATCGGTCGTTGTCAACGGCGAAAGGATCTGCAAGGGCGACGAGGACGGGAATATCTGCGAATACATCCGGAAACGGGCGGTCAAGGATATCCTGTTCAACTTCACCGGCACCTGCGACGTCAAAGCGGCCTTCGCCGCAAAAAAGCAGGACGCGCAGAAGCTTCTGCTGTATCTGGACGACAGGGCCGACAGGGAGGCAGTCATCCGGGATCTGCGGGAGCGCTTTCCCCAGCTGGAGATCTCGTCTTCCGGACCGATCTACATCGAGGTCAACGTGAAGGGCGTGGATAAGGGAAAAGCGCTCGGCAATTTCTGCAGGATGCTGAACATCCCGCTGGAAGAAACGATCGCTTTCGGAGACGCCGCAAACGACCTGACGATGCTGGATGCGGCGGGTCTGGCGGTGGTCGTGGAAAATGGGACGGAAGAGGCCAAAAAGCGCGCCGACCTGATCTGCCCCTCCAACGACGAGGATGGCGTGAAAGCCGCACTGCAGAAGCTGATATGATCCGGTGTGGGAAACATTGCCGGCTTACCAAAATGCGCAGAATATACAAGACAAGGTAAACAAAAAACAAAGCACCTGCCTGTTGGCAGGTGCTTTTGTATGTTGGCGAGTTTTTACAGTCCGTATTCCTTTGCCAGCGCTGCGAAGGCGGGCAGGGAGCGGCGGATCATATCCGTGGAGACGCAGTAGGCCAGGCGCACGTAGCCGCCCACGCCGAAGGCGTCGCTGGGGACCAGGAGCAGCTCGTGTTTCTTGGCCCGCTCACTGAAGGCCATGGCGTCCGGCTCCGGGCTCTTGACGAACAGGTAAAAGGCACCGTCGGGGTAGACGCAGTCAAAGCCCAGCTCCTTCAGCCCGTTGTAGAGCAGGTCCCGGTTCTCTTTGTAGACGGAGATATCCGCGGTCTGATCCAGGCAGCTCTCAATGACCCGCTGCATCAGGCTGGGGGCGTTCACATAGCCCAGGGAACGGGCGGCGCCGCAGATGGCGGCGAACACGTCGCCCTTGTCCGCGGCCCTGCTGCCCACGGCCAGATAGCCTACGCGCTCACCGGGCAGGGACAGGGATTTGCTGAAGGAATAGCAGAGAATGGTGTCGTCGTAAAAATGCAGGGGACAGGGGACGGGCGTTCCGTCATACACCAGTTCCCGGTAAGGCTCGTCGGAGATGAGATAGATGGGATGGCCGTATTTCTCTTCCGCCCCGCGGAGGATATTCGAAAGCCTTGACAGACTCTCGGCGGAGAGGATGACGCCGGAGGGATTGTTGGGGGTGTTGATGATGACCATGGTGACCTTCTCGTCCAGACGCTGCACCAGCGCGTCCAGGTCCGGCTGCAGCCCGGCGGCGGGGGGCACGCTGATGAGTTCGCCCCCGGCACGCTCTGCAAACACCTGGTATTCCGGGAAGAAGGGGGCAAAGGCCACGGCCTTGTCTCCGGGGTTCATCAGCGCATGGGCACAGATGGAGAGCCCCGCGGAGGCCCCGCAGGTGACGTAGACCAGATCCGCCTCTGCTCCGGCGTCATAGCGCCGGTTCAAATCCGCGGCAATGGCCTTGCGAAAGCTCATCAGACCGGGGGCGGCGGTATATGCGTGCAGCTCCACGCTGTCGCCCTGGAGCAGACGGGCAAAGGCCGCGTCCACTGCGGGAGGCGCGGGGACGCTGGGATTGCCGATGCTGAAATCAAACACCTTGTCCGCGCCGATCTCCGCCTTGCGGGCCAGGCCGTAGGCGGTCAGGACCCGGATCACATTGTCGCTGCGGCCCCAGGCCAGGCTTTTTTCAGATACCATATCCGAGTTCCTTTCGGTTCAATCCGCCTTGCGGCCGTGCTCGGCCAGCATGTGGTCTTTCAGTTCCATGAGCTTCTCCGACAGATCCACGTAGTACTGGTGGGGATAATCGAAGCGCTTGACCTCCGGCCAGAGGGTGCTGACTTGATAAGCACAGTTGGTCTTGATCTCCTTCAGGCTGGGCAGCTCATAGACCTGCTTGCCGCCCAGGAACACGGGCACCTGCAGCTCCACCGCCTGGAAGTTCTCTATGAGCTTGCGCTTCCAGCGGGCCTGGGGATCACAGATCTCCAGAGGCTGGCTGTCATCCACCACCTCATCCCGCAGGCAGATATAGTCCGCCTCGGCCATGCCGGTCTCCCGGTCATAGAAACGGTAGAGCTTCTTGAAGCCGGGGTTGGTGATCTTGCCCACGTTCTCACTGACCTTGATCTTGGGGACGATGGTGCCGTCGGGCTCTTCCACGGCGCAGAGCTTGTAAACGCCGCCGAACACAGGGTCGCTCTTGGAAGTGATCAGCCGCTCGCCCACGCCGAAGGAGTTGATCTTGGCGTCCTGACGCAGCAGCTCCGTGATCAGCCGCTCATCCAGGGAATTGGAGGCGGTGATGGCGCACTCGGTCCAGCCGGCCTCGTCCAGCATCTTGCGGGCCTGACGGGTCAGATAGGCGATGTCGCCGGAATCCAGCCGGATGCCGCACTTGGTGATGCCCAGGGGCTTGAGCACGTCGTTGAAGGCGCGGATGGCGTTGGGGATGCCGGACTTGAGGGTGTTGTAGGTGTCCACCAGCAGGGTGGCGTTGGTGGGGTAGATCCTGCAGTAGGCCGTAAAGGCGTCATACTCCGAGTCGAACATCTGCACCCAGGAATGGGCCATGGTGCCTGCGGCGGGCACACCGTAGATCTGGTCGGACACGGTGCAGGCGGTGCCCGCACAGCCGCCGATAAACGCGGCGCGGGCGCCGGTGACGGCGCCGGTGATGCCCTGGGCCCGGCGGGAGCCGAACTCCAGCACGGCCCGGCCGTCCGCCGCCCGGCAGACCCGGTTGGCTTTGGTGGCGATCAGGCTCTGGTGGTTGAATTCCAGCAGCATATAGGTCTCCAGCAGCTGGGCCTGGATGGCAGGGGCGCGGACCGTGATGACCGGTTCCCGGGGGAAGATCGGCGTGCCCTCGGGCACGGCCCACACGTCGCCGGTGAATTCAAAATGACGCAGGTAATCCAGAAATTCCTCGCTGAACATGCCGCGGCCGCGGAGATAGGCGATATCCTCCTCGTCGAAGTGCAGGTTCCGGATATAGTCTACGATCTGCTCCAGGCCCGCGGCGATGGCAAAGCCGCCGCCGTCCGGAACATCCCGGTAAAAGACATCGAAATAGGTGATGCGGTCCCACATGCCGCTTTCAAAATAACCGTTGCCCATGGTCAGCTCATAGAAGTCGCAGAGCATGGTCAGGTTGATCCCGTTTGCGCTTTTCATGCATAGCCCTCCTGTTGTCAGAATAAATAGGACTGTCTGCAGTTATTATATATTCTGCCCCGGGGAAAGGCAAGAAATTTGTGCCTTGCGTTAAACTCTTGTCGGGGATCGGCGGTTGACTTTGAGCGGGACTTGGTATATTCTGATTAGGTAAGCAAATGAAGGAAAACAACGTGTTTTTGGATGATAAGAGGGCTTTAATGAAGAAATTTTTTGTCTCCGGCAGAACCGAACTGGCCGGTAACCATACGGATCATCAGAACGGGCGCATCCTGGCGGCCGCCATCGATCTGGGCGTGACCGCCCGGGTCGAGGCCAACGGCGCGGGCGTGATGCGCGTGCGCTCTGAAGGACACGAGCCCTTTGAAGTGAGGACCAATCACCTGTCCATCCGCACCCAGGAATTCGGCACGCCCAAATCCCTGGTCCGGGGCGTGGCGGCCAATTTCGACGCGCTGGGCCTGAAGATCGGCGGCTTTGACGCGGAGGTCACCAGCACGCTGCCGGTGGGCGCGGGGCTCAGCTCCTCCGCCGCCTTCTCGGTGCTGATCGGCCGGATCCTCAGCGAGCTGTACAACGACGGGAAGGTGGAGCCCATTGTGATCGCCCGGGCAGCCCAGCAGGCGGAGAACCGCTACTTCGGCAAGCCCTGCGGGCTGATGAGCCAGCTGGTCTGCGCCATGGGCCACACCGTGTACGCCGACTTCAAGACCCGCTTGATCGAGCCCATCCAGGCAGACTTCTCCGCCATGGGGCTGACCCTGTGCCTGACTGATACCGGCGGCAGCCATGCCGGGCTGTCCACCTCCTACGCCCGCATTCCCGCGGACATGGTCTATATTGCCAATCTCTTCGACAAGGGCGTGCTTGGCGACGTGGACCCGGAGGAATTTCGCAGCAAGGGCTGGGACCCCGCCAACCGTCCCGTCCGCCGCGCCATGCACTTTTTCGATGAAAACGAACGGGTCCCCCAAATGCGTGACGCTTTGAAGGCGGGCGACGGGGAGACCTATATGCGGCTGATGAACGAGTCGGGCCGTTCCTCCGAGGAGCTGCTCAACAACATCATCACCAGCGCCAGCGGCGACACCAAGCTGGCCCAGGGCCTGGAGAAAAGCGCGCAGCTCCTGCGAGGGAAGGGCGCGTGGCGGGTACACGGCGGCGGCTTCGGCGGCTGCGTGCAGGCGCTGATGCCCAGCGAGTACTTTCCGGCCTACAAGGCGGCCATGGAGGAGGACTTCGGCGCAGGCAGCTGCCGGGAGATCAGGCTGGCCTGAGCGCATAAAAAAGAAAAACGGACAGGAGACCGATCGGGTCCCTGTCCGTTTTGCGGTTTTCGGGGGGAGTATGCAGCAGTCCGGCGGCCACAGCGCCGAAGCACGCCCTGAACAGATCGCGATTTGACAGATACAAACGCCTAATCCGCGCCGGGGATGAATACACGGTCCGGGTCGTACAGCATGAGGAACTCCTCAAAGCAGATCCCGTTGTCCATGATGTAACGGGCGGCCTCCTCGCCCACGTAGCGGAAGTGCCCTTCCGTGCAGGGGGTGCCGTAATAATACTCTTTCCCTTCGGGGTATCGGTCGATAAAGCCGTACTCCGCGCAGTGCTCGTGGAGCCACTGATACAGCTCGGTATCCTTAAAGCCGGTGTTGTCAAAATACTGGTAGAAGGCGCTGTATCCGTATTGATCGGTAAAGTCCAGCGCCAGGCCCAGCTGGTGCTCGCTGACGCCGGCGCCCGGATAGATCTCCGCCACGGCGGCGGCGCTGCCATACTGGGCGATCATGCTCTGATACAGCATGAACAAAAATTCAAAGTTCCGGTAAGCTACGGCAATGTAGGCGTGATACCCGGCCGCCCGGGCGCCCTGGACGAAGGCGTAGGCCTGGTCCATGATCCGCGGATCGATGCCCTGACCCTCGATCCCGCCGTATTCGGGGATGTGGTATTCGGAAATGCCGTTGTTGGTGTTGGCCAGCTTGAATTCCCAACTGTCGATGTCCACGTCCGGCGGCTCGGGCAGGCCCTTGGCATAGGCCCTGCCGGCCGGGGTGTTGGGATCGGGGGTCGGCTCCGGGGTAGGGGTCGGCTCCGGGGTGGGCGTGGGTTCGGCCTCTTCGACAGGCTCCGACTCAGCCGGAACGGCCGGGGCAGCAGCCTCGACCGCGGGGGCAGCCCCAGCGCCGCAGGCGGCCAGGCCCAGCAGCATGCACAGCATGGCGGCCAGCAGCAGGAGAGAAACAGCGCATTTATATTTCATTTTGCGGTTCATAGGCCCGCCTCCCAGATGATGCTGAACTTATTCAACGCCGTAAAGCGCCAGGAACTCCTCCAGACAGAGATCGTTTTCCATCATGTAGGTCGCGGCCTCCACGCCCACATAGCGGAAGTGCCAGGACTCGCTCATGACATGGGTGATGGCTTTCTTCTCCACGGGGAAGCGCAGGATGAAGCCGTATTCCGCGCAGTGCTCGGCCAGCCAATGAACGGTGGGCGTATCCACGATAGAGTCGTTCTTGACCTCATAGTACTTGTCGGTGATGTCACAGCACAGGCCGCTCTGGTGCTCGCTGCAGCCGGCGGGCATGGTGATGTAGTTGCCTTCGCCGTCCTTGCCGTCGGAAATGCCGTTGTTGGCGCAGACCCGCTGGAAATTCTGGTACTGGATGTAGTAGCTGCGATAGCCGGAGGACAGGAAGATGGGATTGCCCGCCTCTTTGCAGGCCTGGGTCATGTCGATCAGCGGCTGAGCGATCAGCTCGTCCACCACCTGGCGGTTGCCGTCATAGACGGTGCGGATGTCCGTATCGTCGCCCACCATGTTCAGATAGACCAGGTTCTCCGGCTCGTAGTCGATCGGATCCATGGGGTGATCGCCGTTGACCAGCATGTACTGGGGCAGGGTCACGTCGATCTCCGGCGGCTTGGGCAGCCCAAGCGCCAGGGCCTTGGCCTCAGGCGAGTTGGGATCCAGCGTGGGCTCCGGTGTGGGCTCGGGCGTGGGCTCCGGTGTGACCTCCTCTGTAGGCTCGGGCGTGGGCTCCGTCTTGGAACCGGCGCCGACCTCGACGCCGAAGAGGGGCTTTACCGTGGATTCCGCAGCGGTCCAGGGCACGTAGGTCTCACCCGGCGCACCGATATCGTCACTGAAAGCGGCATTGGAAAAATGATAATATGAATAAACGAACAGCAGTGCCAGCGCGAATAACGCCAGCACGATCCGACCGAAAAACTTGGGCCTCATCTTGGCTTACCTCCGATTCAAAGCGTACGATAACATACAGAACAATAATAGCATTTTGCTTCATTTCGGTCAACATTATTTTGTTGAACCCGCCCTGGGCATCTGTTATAATAGTAAAAACAATAACCTGTCGGGAGGTGCGTGTATTTGAAAATCACGTGGTATGGCCATGCCTGCTTTCTGGTGGAGACAGCGGAGGGCTCTGCGGTCCTGGATCCCTACAGCCCCGGGAGCGTGCCGGGTCTGCGCCTGCCTGCGCTGACGGCGGACCTGGTGCTGTGCAGCCATGAGCATGGGGATCACAACTGGAGAGACGGCGTGACTCTGACCGGCAGGAACGCGGCCCTGTCCGTCTCGCGGCTGGACACCTGGCACGACGAGGTCGGCGGCCTGCGCCGGGGCGCCAACGCCGTTACGGTGCTGGAGGCGGAGGGCCTGCGGGTGGTCCACATGGGCGACCTGGGCCATATGCTCAGCGGGAAACAGCTGGAGCAGCTGGGCGCGGTCGACGTGCTGCTGCTGCCGGTGGGCGGCTTCTACACCATCGGACCGGAGACGGCCTGGGAGCTGGCCCGGGCGATCCGGCCGAAGATCCTGGTCCCCATGCACTATCGGGGCGCAGGCTTTGGCTTTGACGTGCTGTCCCCGGTGGAGGACTTTTTGGCCCTGGCGAAAAACGTCCGGCGGCTGGACAGCAACGTGTTGGAGCCGGACAAGCTGACGACCCCGGTGACGGCTGTGCTGCGCTGCCCGGTGGAAGCATAAGGGAGTATAAGTTAGGAGGGACACGATGCTGTCCTTGTTGATCTTCTTTCTGATGATCGGCGCGCTGCCGGCCCTTTGCGCGGTGGCTTCTGATCGAAAATTTGAAGAGACGCTGCCTCTCAGCTGCGCGGCCCTGGCGCTGACGCTGTATTTGACGGCGCTGCTGGGTCTGCGGCATATGGGGATCGCGGCGGCGATCTGCCTGTGCCTGCTGTGCCTGCTGCATGCACTGCGCCTGCTGCTGCAAAAAAAGTGCAGTTGGCGGGCGGCGGCGCGCCGCTTCTTCACGCCGGCCTTTTTCCTGTATCTGCTGCTGTTTGGCTATCTGGCAGTGCTCAACTACGGGCGCATGGCCTGGGAGTTTGACGCGCTGTCCCATTGGGCGGACGTGGTCAAGGCCATGGTGCAGACCGGGCGGCTCTCCACAGATCCGCTGGCCCATTCCGCCTTCCAGTCCTACCCCCCCGGCCTGTCTCTGTTCCAGTATCTGTCGGAAGAACTGGAGGTCCTTCTCGGCGGGGAATATGCGGACTGGCGGCTGTACCACGCCTTTCAGGTCTTCTTTCTGGCCTTCCTGCTGCCCTTCCTCCGGGAGCTGGATTTCAGAAAGATCTATGCCTGGCTGCTGGCTGCTGCGGTGCTGCTGGCGCCCACCTTCCTGTTCGCCAACATCTATACCTTTATCTACGTGGACCCGGTGCTGGGCGTGGTTGCGGCCTCCGGCCTTGCCATGATCCTGCTGGAAAAGCGTTGGAACGGCCCGTATCTGTGCGCCTATGTTGCCCTCTGCGCGGCCATGCTGGTGCTGATCAAGGATGCAGGTCTTGCCTATGCCATCGTACTGGCGGCGCTCTATCTGGTGTCCCAGCTGGGGCCGGACAGACAGGGCTTTGGGCAGAGACTCAGGGAGAGAAAGTGGGCGGCGCTGGTCTCGGTGGCTGCGGTGCTGCTGCCCTGGGGCAGCTGGAAGCTGAACATCCTGATGAACAACGCGGCGGTGGCCTATCCCGACAAGGTCCCGCTGACGGCGCTGCTGAAGGTCCTGCTGTTCCAGGATCAGAGCTACCGCAAGGACGTGCGGGATCTGTTCTGGACGGCTCTTCTGGAAAACGGCTCTTCCGCCGCCATTTCCGGGATCGGTCTGACCTATATCGTGCTGATCGCCCTGCTGTTGACGGCGTTTCTGTTTGCGCTCAAACGCTGCCGCAGGCGCTTCCCGGAGCGGGCGGACCTGTTCAAGTGGGTGTTTTGGCTGAAGCTGGCGGAGCTGGTGCTGTACGTGTTCAGCCTGCTGGTCATGTATCTGTTCAAGTTCTCCGCCTATGAGGCGCTGCAGCTGGCGTCGCTGGAACGTTATATGGCGGTCCCGCTTCTGTCCGTCTGGCTGCTGACGCTGTTTCTGGTCATCGCCCTGATCCGGAGCGGCAAAGGGGACAAGAACCTCCTGGCGGCGGCTGTTCTCTGCGCGGTGTTGATCGGCACGCCGCCCCAGAGCCTCATCAATCTGAGCAATCGTGCTTCCGTGGCGCAGTCCAGGGAGCTGCGCGCGCCTATCACCGCGCTGGAGCAGCGCTTTGAAGAAGACTACAGCGGCGCGCCGGCCCGGATCTATTTCCTGTCCCAGGAGGACGCGGAGTATGCTTTCTATATGACCAAGTACAGCTTCCGGCCCCACGCGGTATCCTCGCCTCTGGGCTGGAGCCTGGGCGAGCCCTTCTATGAGGGCGACGTGTGGACGCGCGCCTGTTCCCCGGAGCAGTTGCGGGAGAAGCTGAAAGCGGAGTATGATTTCGTGGTCGTCTATCGCATGAATGACGATTTCGCACAGCGCTTCTGGGCGCTCTTTTCCGACCCCGACCAGATCGGCCCGCAGCGGATCTACGCAGTGGACCGGGACAGCGGCCAATTGACCCTGTTCGGTGAAATGTGAACGCAAAAAAACCTCTGCCAGGCGGCAGAGGTTTTTTTGATATGGGGATTTTACGCGGCGTCAGGGGCCTCCTTGGCCTCGGCGTCGCTTTCGGCTTCGACCGCTTCCGCCGGTGCGTCTTCAACGGACGCTTCCGCCTCGTCAGCCTCCGGCTGCTCCGCAGGGGCGGTCACTTCAAAGCTCAGCTCGGCTTCATAGCTGTCGCCGCTGTCGAAGCTCAGGGTGACCAGCGCGGTGTAGGTGCCGGCTTCCAGCTTGGCGGCCGGACGCAGGACCCAGGTGCTGTCGTTGACGGCGGCGGCGCCCACGCGCCCGCTGCTGCCGCGGTTGAGCGTGAAGCAGGAGGCGTCCTCACCGGACAGCTCTACGCTCTCCACATGGGCGACCACAGGGCCGGGGTTCTCCACCCGGATGGCCTGGGCTGCGGGGGTGCTGTAGCCCTCCTCCTGGGCCTCAAAGCTGGGGATCGTCACGGTGACGATGGCATAGGAGGCGCTGGCCGGTTCGCTGACTTCCGCGCCCTCAAAGAGCGCAACGGCCGTGACAACGGCGCCTTCCTCCAGCGCGATGGGCTCATCATAGAGGAAGCTGTTCTCCTCGTCGGGAAGCTGGCCGTCCACGCTGTAATAGATCGCCGCGCCCTCCGGGGCTGTCAGCTCCAGGCTCTGGGCGCTGGCGTAAGTACCCTCGGCCAGGCTGAACACCGGGGCGTCGGCCCGGAAGCTGAGGGCCAGCTCCAGAGCGGCGGAAGGATCGGACAGGGTGTAGCTGCCGTCCTCATTCTTGCTGAGCTTGGCGCCATCCGCCCGGGCGGATACGATGGAGAAGCCCTCCTTGGGGGTGATGGTGACCAGGCTGTCCCTGGACATCATCAGGGAATCCTCCGTGCCCGGCTCCGGCTCAAGTCCGTCGATCTGCGCGAAGGCGCTGTAATCCCCGGCCAGGGTCACCCGGAAGTAGCCGGCGATCAGACTGGTCTCCACATCGCCGTCGAAGGCGTAGACCACGGCGCCGTTGCTGTAGACCTTGCCGCCGTTGTTGTAGACGATGCCGCCGTTGCTGTACACGGTGCCGCCGTTGTTGTAGACCAGACCGCCATTGTTGTAGACCAGACCGTTGTTGTTGTAGACGGTGCCGGCATTGTTGTAGACGGTACCCGCGTTGTTGAAGACCAGGTCGCCCTCCCTGGCGTAGAGGGTCTCCTCCGCCTCGTTGTAGATGGCATCCGGCAGGGGCGGCAGTTCCTCTTCTTCGGCAGGCTCCGCATCCTCGGCTTCTTTCGCGGCTTCCTCCGTCTCGGCTTCCTCCGCGGAGATCTCAGCGTCGGGCGCTTCCTCGGTCTGTTCTTCCAGCGCCTCAATGGCTGCGTCCAGCTCTGCCGCGATCTCCTCGGCGGTCTCTCCGGCGAATTCTTCCGCCTCGGCTTCTTCCGCCTCTACCGCCTCGGCCACGGCCTCGATCTCGGCCGCTTCCTCAGCATCCTCCTTGGGGCCTTTGGGGGCGGCCAGCGCTGTTGCGGGCAGCAGGCTCAGCAGCAGCATCAGGACCAGCAGCAGGGCCAGACCCTGTTTTTTCAGTTTCATGGCATTCTCCTTTCACGTTTATTCATGGATCTCCAAGCTTAAAACGTCGGGGCGTGAATAGTGCCCGCAGGCGTCAAACTCCATACGGCTGGCGGGGACCTTCTGCATATCCAGGTCCGCGTAAATGATTGCCTCCCGGTCCCAGACCGGCTCGGTCACATAGTGACCGAAGGGATCCACCACACAGCTGCCGCCCCGGCAGGTGAGCTCCGGCAGGCGGGCGATCTCATCCTGGGCCTGGAGCGCGGCGGGGTACATGTCCCGGGTGAAGAACATGTCGCAGTTGATAAAATAGCAGTGGCCCTCAATGGCAATGTGGCGAATGGTGGCCTGCCATTCCTCGTTGTCGTTGGTGTTGGGGGAGAGGTAGAGCGCCACACCCTTTTCGTACAGGGCCACCCTGGCCAGGGGCATGTAGCTCTCCCAGCAGATCAGACTGCCCATGGGACCCCAGGGCGTGTCCGCCATGGGGAAGTAGCCCTGATCCGCGTCTCCCCAGACCACCCGCTCGGCCCCGGTGGGCTTGAGCTTCCGGTGGGCGGAGACCAGCTCCCCCTCGGGGGAGAAGATCAGATTGCTGTTATAGAGCGTGGCCGTGTTCAGCGTCCGCTCCGAGACGCCGATGCTGAGCCAGACCTTGTTCTCCCTGGCGGCGGCGGCAAGCTGCGCCGTCTCCGGCCCGGGGACCAGGAGGGAATTGTCGTAGTAGAGCAGCCAATCCCTGCGGCCGGCTTCCTCCCGGTGCCCCACGGTGAAGCCGAAGGTCATTCCGTAAGGGTAGCAGGGGATGAACAGCTCGGGAAACACCACCAGCTCCGCGCCGTTTTGCGCGGCCTCGGCAGTCAGCGCCAGCGCCTTTTCCAGGCAGGCGGCCTTGTCGAACATCACAGGCGCAGCCTGCACCACCGCGACGCGGCAGACGGGTTTCAGTTCTTTCACGGCAGGACCTCCATTTATGGTGTGCTGGCCTTTGCAAGATACAAGATATATTATATTCTTGGAAAAAGCATGTGTAAAGTGTAAATTCTCTCCCCGGCATTGTCAAAATCGGGAAAAAAGAGCATGCTTAAAACAAAGGAAACAGACGGAGGCAAAACAAAAATTATGCATATTGACCGGATCGACAGCTTACAGGCCCTCGCTGAGCGGGTGGAGGAGCTGGGCTTTCTGCCCTTTTTCCGCAACGAGATCCCCGGTTTTTCCATCGAGGAGCACACCCCGGCGCGGCTTTGGTTCTCTGAGACGGAGGACGGGCCCTGGGAGTGGAAGGGGCCGGTGGCCTCCAACGGCCGCTGTGTATACGGCAAATTCTTCAAGGGCCGTGCGGGCTTCATCAGCCTGCGCTGGTTTCCTGCCTTTGCCAACTACCGCCGTGACGGCTACGATTTTGACGCCCTGTATGAGGACGGCTTCGCCGCGCACAAGGACAAGGCGGTTTATGACGCGCTGCAGGCGGCGGGCTCGCTGCTGTCCAGGGAGCTCAAGCGGCGCTGCGGCTATGGGAAAGACGGCGGCAAGGGCTTTGACACGGTCATTACCCGGCTGCAGATGCGCAGTTATGTGAGCATCGCCGATTTCGAGTACCAGATGGACCGCTGCGGCCGACCCTATGGCTGGGGCGTGGCCCGCTACAGCACGCCCGAGGCTCAGTTCGGGGAGGCACTGATGGAGGAGGCCTACCGGCAGGAGCCGGAAGAATCCCGGCGTCGGGTCTACGCGTATCTGCGAGAGCTGACCGGAGCGGAGGATCGTATGTTGGCAAAGATGCTGGGTGACCGGCTGTGAAGCACAAAAAGAAAGAGGACCGCAGATGGTATATCTGCGGTCCTCTTTTATCGCTCCGTCAGAGCAGGGATTCCCAATCCAGGGTGCGGCGTTCTCCGATCTCGATCATCGGGATCCCGACCCGTCCCGCGCCCCGGATGGGAGCATACAGCGGATCCGTATCCCGGATGGCCAGAAAGGCCTTCAGTCCGTCCAGATGGGAAATATCCACAAAGTCAAATTCCAGCTTCTTCTCCTCGTAGGTAGCCAGGCACTCCCGGGTGTCGGGGCATTCCCTGGTCCCGTAAACTTTGACGCGCATGGGGACTCCTCCTTAGATTTTTGTTACGGCATCATAGCCAATACCGATCCGATCAACACCACCAGGGCGGCAAAGGCCAGACCCACGATGGTGTCAGCGCTGAAGATCCGGCGCAGCCGCACCCAGAGGGAGAGCCTGCCGGGCGCGCTCTTGTCCGGCGGGATGGGCCGGCTGCTGCCGTCAGGCAGGATCCTGTACAGGATCGGGTGATCAAACAGCAGGCTGCGGCCCAGGCTCAGACAGCCCAGGAAAACAGCGGCCAGGGCAAGCACATACCATACCGCGCCATAGGCGGTCTCGATCCCGGCCAGCCGGACCTCCGCGCCGAACAGCGCGCGCAAAGCAGTGATCGCGACGCTCAGTAGCCAGGGCAGGGCCAGCACACCCAGGGTAAACAGCAGGAACAGACCGATGCGCCTGGCCGTGTAGTAGCGGATCTCCACCGGGACGGCTTCTCCGTCCGGCGCCTCATAAAAGCGCAGGCCATCGGTGCTTCCTCCGTCGGTCTCCGGCGGGGCCGAGGTAAAGAAGCGCCCCTCATAGCGCTCGGTCAGCGGATCCCGGATGCGAAACAGCCTTCTGTGCAGGCGTTCGCCCCGCTCACCGCCCAGCAGCGCAAAGATCAGCACCACGCTGGCGGCTGTGCCCAGAATAAACAGCTCCAGGTTCCCGGCGGATGCGTAGATCCAGAACAGGGTGGCCAGCAGGGACAGGATCAGCGGCTCCATCAGCCACTGATGGGAGCGGACGCGCTTGTCCCGGCTGACGGCGACGCGGCCGGTCTGGCCGTTGATCATCACACGGGTGCCCTCTACAGTCAGCAGATAGACCGGCACCAGCACCGACAGGCACAGGGCCTGGCCGCGGTCCGGCTGCAGCTGCAGGTCGCTGCTGCGCAGCTTCCGCTCCACCGCGCCCAGCTGGTGCGTGGCCAGCTCTCCGTCGATGCGATGCTCCAACAGAGCCTCCGGCAGGTCCCGGAGCTTGAGCCTGGCCTCGCCCAACAGCTCCGGTCCGAAGGCCCGGACGGGCCGCCAGTCGAAAGGCTCCACCGCGCTCAGCAGCAGGCTGTCCACCTGGGCGGAGCTGTTGACCAGCACGTCCTCTGCATTGCCGCGGCAGCTGTAGCTGCGCGCGCAGGCCCGGCGCGTGACCTGGAAGCGCATCGGTCCCCGGAGCAGCTCACAGGGCAGATAACAGGCCTCCAGCCGGTCCGCCGCTTTTTCCACCCGGCGGGCCTCCTTCTGCAGGCGGTTTTTCCCGACCCAGCTTTTCAGGGCGCGCCTGGCGTCCTCCGCCGACAAAACGAAGGGCAGGGCCAGCGTGGGCAGATCCAGATCCCGAGACATGGCGCCCCGCTGCAGCTCGCTGCCGCAGAAAGCACAGTCAGCCGGGGTGGCTCTGGCGCTGAGCGTGACCGCGCCGCAGCCGGGGCAGCGGTACAGCGCCGCCTCCGCATCCCAAAGCTGCCGCCGCAGCAGGCCCAGCTGCCGCTCCTGCCAGGCTTGCGCATAGCGCAGGGGCTGCTGCACCGGGGTGGATTTGCCGCAAAACAGGCAGTGGTAGTTCTGCCGGGCCAGATCGTAGTTCGCCTCTGCGCCGCAATGGACGCAGCGGACAGGCAGCGGCAAAACGTCAAGATTCAATTGTTCGGTCAAAACGTCCATGCGCAAACCATCCCCGGCGAAGTCGTTACAGGATTCCGAATCAATTATATCACAGGTCTGAGGGGTTTGAATACGGGCAATTTCTATAAAATATGGAACCTCGGCCAAAGAAAAAGCGCTGACTGTATTTGTCAGAGCTTCATTTGCTGCGCGTCCAGCTTTTCCCGCTCGCCGCGGCGTTCTTTTTCCGGTTCCCGCATGCAGCCTGCGGGGATGATGCCGTTTTAACGAATCCTTTATCCGTTGTAAATAAAAAAGGCCGCGGAGTACTTCTCCGCGGCCCTGGGCCTTCGTCAGGCGGCCAGCAGCTCCGCTGCCATTTGGAACATGTAGTCGGCGTCATAGTCGGCAAAACACAGCAGGGTGTATCGCACGTCGCCTATAACAAAGCCAATGGTGGCACAGGGATTGACCTGCACAGCGTCACTGCCGTAGCCGATCTGCAGCTCGCCGGAGGCGACCCGCGCCTCCTCCTCCGCAGTGGGACGGTAGTCTGCGGGCACGGCCATGTAGACGCTGTAGTGATAGCGCACCGTCACGCCGCCGACCTCCCGCGTTTCCGTGGCGGGCGGGGCGTTCTCCTCGTTGGAGAGCGCAGCCGGCTCCACGTCCAGATATACGTCCGGCGCGTCTGCCTTTTCATAGGCCAGGTCCAGGCCCAGGTATTCCGCCAGGGCGTTGCCCTCCGCGTCCACCGGCGAGCTGTGGACCAGGGACAGCTCCCGGAAGCGGTAGCCGTTGGAGAATTCCTCCACAGCCGAGACAGGAAAGCCCACCTGCCGTTCATAGGCGGGCAGGAACCGGAAATCGTTTTGACCCAGACCCCGGGACAGGGACCAGGACAGGATCCCCGCGGGGCTGCCCAGGGCGTAGGCGGTGACGGTGAAGAACAGGCTGACCACGGCAGCCAGCAGCGCTACGCGCCGCACCCGCCGGTGGACAGAGACCGTCGTTTTCCGCGGCTGAGCCGCGATGTTTGCTTTTGCGTCGGCCACCCAGGTCTCGTCCGCGAGACCGATGGCGTCCAGGATCTGATCGCTTGTCATATCGCAAAACCCTCCTTGTTGAGCAGATCCCGCAGCCTTTTGCGGCTGCGGTGCAGCATGGATTTCACCTTGCTCTCGCTGAAGCCGAACTGCGCCGCGATGGCGGCGATGCTGTCAAAGTACCAGTAGCGGCAGAGAAAGACCCGCCGCTGCGTCGCGGGCAGCTGCGCCAGAAAGCGCCGAAGCAGTTCCGCCAGCTCCTTCTCTGCCAGCGCCTCGTCCGGGCCGCACCGGGCGGGGATGCAGTCTGCCAGCTCCTCATAGACCAGGGCGGCCTCTCCGCCGCCGCGCTTCTGGGCCCGCTCGTCCCGCCAGCGCTTCAGGGCGGCATAGCGGGTCAGTTTGGCCAGGTATCCGGCCAGGGTCTCCGGCCTGTGGGGCGGGATGCTGTTCCAGGCGTTCAGCCAGGTGTCGTTGAGGCACTCCTCCGCGTCCTGCTCGTCGGCCAGAATATTCCGGGCCACCGCGCGGCAGTAGCCGCCGTACTTGTCCGCCGCGGCCTGCAGCGCCCGCTCGTCCCGCTGCCAGAACAAGGTGACGATCTCTCGATCCTCCATGCATTCACCTCCTTGTGTTGTCTTGAAAGGCCTTTCACTTATACTAACACCGGAAAAAGCGATCCGGTTGCGCCTGGGCAAAAAATTCATTTGTTGAAACCCGGGCGGCGGCATAGTATAATAGGAAAAACGAAACGCCCGGACAGGCCGGGCGGAAAGAGGACGATATGGAAAAGATCAAGGTCCTGACCATCTTCGGCACCCGGCCGGAGACCATCAAGATGGCGCCGCTGGTGATCGAACTGAAAAGCCGGCCGGAGATCTCCTGCACCGTCTGCGTCACCGCCCAGCACAGGGAGATGCTGGATCAGGTGCTGGAGGCCTTCGCCATCGTGCCGGAGTACGATCTGAACATCATGCAGCATGGGCAGACCCTGTCGGACATCACCGCCCGGGTACTCAAAGGCCTGGAGGATGTGATCCGCGAGGTGCAGCCGGACATCGTGCTGGTCCACGGGGACACCACCACCACCTTCGCCGGCGCCCTGGCCGCCTTTTATCAGCAGGTGGCCATCGGCCATGTGGAGGCGGGGCTGCGGACCTACAACAAATATTCCCCCTATCCGGAGGAGATGAACCGGCAGTTCGTCAGCGCCATGGCGGACATGAACTTTGCCCCCACCGCCAAGAGCCGGGACAACCTGCTGCGGGAGGGCCGCAGGGCCGAGAGCATCTACGTCACCGGCAACACCGCCATCGACGCCATGCGGACCACCGTCCGCCCGGACTACGCCGATGAGCTTAGCGACTGGGCGGCGGGCAGCCGGCTCATCACACTGACGGCCCACCGCCGGGAAAACCTGGGCGACCCCATGCGGGGCATGTTCCGGGCCATCCGCCGCATCCTGGACAAGTATGAGGACATCAAGGTGATCTACCCGGTGCACCTCAACCCCAGGGTGAAGAGCGTGGCCGAGGAATGCCTGGGCGACTGCGAGCGGGTCAAGCTCATTCCGCCCCTGGAGGTGATCCAGTTCCACAATCTGCTGGCCCACTCCTACCTGATCCTCACCGACAGCGGCGGCATCCAGGAGGAGGCGCCGTCCCTGGGCAAGCCCGTGGTGGTCCTGCGGGACACCACCGAGCGGCCCGAGGGCATCGAGGCCGGTACGCTGAAGCTGGCGGGGACGGACGAGGAGAAGATCTTTGAGATCGTGGATGAGCTGCTCAGCGACCGGGAGGAATATGAGCGGATGAGCCATGCCAGCAATCCCTACGGGGACGGGTATGCCAGCCGCCGCATCGCCGACGCCATCGTGGAGCGCTTTCGGAAAGCCTGAGGAACACGGCTATGCTGAAGGACTATTTTGAAAAACTGTATACCGGCAGCCAGGCAGACTTTTTCCGGCTGGCCGACGGGGCCATGGATCGGGAGGAACGACTGTTCGTGGTGACGGCCAACCCGGAGGTCATGATGATCGCCCAGGCGACGCCGGAGCTGGACGCGGTGCTTTGCTCGGATGCGGCTACCATCGTGCCCGACGGGATCGGCGTGGTCCGGGCGGCGCGCGGCCTGGGGCTGGAACTGCCCGGCCGGGTGACCGGTGTGGAGCTGGCCTGGGAGCTGATCTGTCACGCGGGGCAGACGGGCCGGCGCATTTACCTGTACGGTGCCAGGGAGGAAGTGCTGCAGGCGCTGGTCAGACGCATCGGGACAGAGGTGCCCGGCGCTGTGATCGCAGGCGCGAAAAACGGCTATGACCATGAGGACGACGCGGTGTTCCGGGACGTGCTGGAGCAGCGGCCGGATCTGGTGCTGGTGGCCCTGGGCGTGCCCCGGCAGGAGCTGCTGATCGCCCGCTGGCTCGACGAGTTCGACAAGGGCGTGTTCGTCGGCGTGGGCGGTTCCTTCGACGTGCTCAGCGGCCAAAAGCAGCGGGCGCCGGAGATCTTCCTGAAGCTGAATCTGGAGTGGCTGTACCGGATCGCCAAGGAGCCCAAGCGCTTCGGCCGCTTCTTCCGCAGCAATGTGCGCTTCCTGGGCAAGGTGCGCCGCATCGGCGGCCTGGACCGGCGGGATTGATCGGGCAGCGAACTGCCGCCAAGGCCCCAAGGGGGCGGCAAAAGTCAGTTTTCTTTCGCCAAAACTGCGGTTTTCCCTTGTAATGTGGTGCCGCGGATGATAGAATATGATCACATCGAGTTCGGAATAAAGCTTAACGAAGGAGAATATCGTAATGGACTATTTTGAAAAAGAATTTGCCGGCATCGTGGAGAAAGCCAAGGCGGGCAAGAAGGTCATGCGCGTGGCCGTTGCCGGCGCGGATGCCGAGAACATCCTGAAGGGCGTGTTCGACGCCCAGGAGGACGGCTTTGTGGAGCCCATCCTGATCGGCAACGAGGCGAAAATCATGGCCGTGATCGAGCGGCTGGGCATGACCGAGCGGGACTATGTGCTGCAGCCGGTGCCCGACGACACCAATGTGGTGCAGTTTGCCATCGAGATGATCAAGGCCGGCAGCGCGGACTGCCTGGTGCGCGGCAATACCCAGACCCGCGATTTCCTGATGCCCGTTCTCAACCGGGCCAACCACCTGGTCAGAGAAGATGAGCTGGTCACCCATGTGGTGTTCCTGAAAGTGCCCGAGTACGAGAAGGTGATGGCCATCTCCGACGTGACGCTGCTGATCAATCCCCCGGCCGACGCCCGCGTGGAAGTGGCCAAGAACATGGTCAAGGCTCTGAGCGTCTTTGAGATCACGACTCCCAACATCGCCCTGCTGTCCCTGGTGGAGACCCCCAGCTTCCAGATGCGCGACACCGTGGAGGATCAGACCATCGTCCGCAACCACAAGATGCGTCCCATCGCCGACTGCAACCTGGTAGGCCCCATCTCCTATGACCTGATCGTCAGCAAGGAGGCTGCCCGCCTGAAGAATTACGACTGCCCCTACTGCGGCGAATTCGACGGTATCGTGGTGCCCAATCTGATGTCCGGCAACCTGCTGGTCAAGGTCCTGCAGCGCAACGCCAAGGCTACCGGCTTCGGCATCCTGGTGGGCTGTAATATCCCCATCGCCATCAGCGGCCGCAGCGATCCCCCGGAGCAGACCTATCTGTCCCTGGCCACCTGCAGCGCCATGCTCAATTCCGAGAAGCATTATTACAAAGGCAAATAAAGCAAAACGGCACAGAACCGCCCTCCGGTCAACGGAGGGCGGTTCTTGGTTTTACAGGTTTTTCGCTTCGGCTCAGGCCTGGGCGATCAGCTCGGCGCAGACCTCGCCAAGGATCTTGACGCCCTTTTCGATGGCCTCGTCGGTGCTGTTGGAGTAATTGACGCGGAAGGTGCGCACGTTGCGCTGGACCTCATAGAAGGGGTCGCCCGGGCAGATGGCGACGCCCTTTTCCAGGCCCTTGCGGTACAGATCCACCGCGGTGATGCCCTCGGGCAGGGTGACCCACAGGAACATGCCGCCCTCGGTGGGGGTGAAGGTCACATCCGCGGGCAGGTACTTGCGCAGGCAGTCCATCATGAACTCGGCCTTGGCCTTGTACAGGACCTTGGTCTTCTCGATGTGGGCGTCCACGTCGTTGTCGGCCAGGTACTGGGCCAGCACCATCTGGCTGAAGATGTTGGTATGCAGGTCGGCGGTGGCCTTGTAGCTGAGCAGCTTGGCGCGCAGTTCCTCGTTGCGCACGCAGATCCAGCCGATGCGCATGCCCGGGGTGACGATCTTGGAGAAGGTGCCCAGCATGCAGCACTGCTCGCCCAGGTCGGCGCCGAAGCTGTCGGTGGCGGTGCCGGCGAAGCGCAGCTCACGGTAGGGGTTGTCCTCCAGAAGCATGATGTTGGTGCCCTTGAAGATCTCCACGACCTTGTCGTGCACTTCCTGAGAATAGCTCAGGCCGGTGGGGTTCTGGAAGTTGGGGATCAGATAGGCGAACTTGGCGTCGGGATTGGCCTTCACGGTCTCGGCCAGCATGTCGCAGTCGATGCCGTCGGCGTTGATGGTCACGGGCAGCACTTCGGGATCGAACACGTGGAAAGACTGGAGCGCCACCAGATAGGTGGGATCCTCTACGATGACCTTGTCGCCGGGATCCAGCATGGCGGCGCCGACCATGGCCAGAGCCTGCTGGGAGCCGTTGGTGACGATGATATCTTCGGGCTTCACGCCGGAGACGCCCATGGTCTCATAGCGCTTGGCGATCCACTGGCGCAGGGCAGGCCAGCCGGCGGTGGAGCTGTATTGCAGAGCCACGACGCCGTTCTCTTCCAGGACCTTCTTGGTGGCCGCCTCCATCTCGGGGATGGGGAAGGACACCGGGTTGGGCAGGCCGCCGGCAAAGGAAATGATGTCGGGGGAGGCGGCAGCCGCCAGGATGCTGGCGGTGAACTCGCCCTGGAAATCAGGCTTCGTGATCATGGTGGACAGTTTGAATTGCATGATGTACGCTCCTTTCGGATCTGAATAGAATTACATGGTTAACCTGAGGCCGGCGCCGGGGCGGAAAGGGCAGCCCAGCCGCCTGCATGTTTTTTCCATGCACGTAGTATATACCCGGAAAATGCAGAAGTAAAGCCGAAAATTCGCATGCTTAAGGGAAAACCCAAGTATTTTCAAAGGCCCCGGCGGCACCGGATGCCTGGGGACGGCCCGCCGCCGTCCTGCTTTCTCAAGGGCGGCGCAAGTTTTTGTTGCGCGAGGGCCGCAGGCAAGCTATAATATTTCCGACGAAAAAAGATACAGGAGGAACTTTCTATGGCAGATAACAAACGTCCGGAGAACATGGAGCGTATCACCACCCCTGAACTGGCGAAAGCCTTCATCGACGAGCAGCTTGCCGCGCTGCGGGAGCAGATCGGCGATAAGAAGGTGCTGCTGGCCCTGTCCGGCGGCGTGGACTCCTCCGTGGTGGCGGCCCTGCTCATCAAGGCGGTGGGCAAGCAGCTGACCTGCGTGCACGTCAACCACGGCCTGCTGCGCAAGGGCGAGCCCGAGCAGGTCATCGAGGTGTTCCGCAACCAGATGAACGCGAACCTGGTCTATGTGGACGCGGTGGACCGTTTTCTGGACAAGCTGGCCGGCGTGGCCGACCCGGAAGCCAAGCGCAAGATCATCGGCGCGGAGTTTATCCGCGTGTTTGAGGAGGAAGCCCGCAAGCTGGACGGCATCGAGTTCCTGGCCCAGGGAACCATCTATCCGGACATCCTGGAGAGCGGCCCGGTGAAGGCCCACCACAATGTGGGCGGTCTGCCGGAGGATCTGCAGTTTGAGCTGGTGGAGCCGCTGAAGTTCCTGTTCAAGGACGAGGTACGCGTGGTGGGCAAGGAGCTGGGCCTGCCCGACGGCATGGTCTATCGTCAGCCCTTCCCCGGCCCCGGCCTGGGCGTACGCTGTGTGGGCGCCATCACCCGCGACCGGTTGGAGGCCGTGCGGGAATCCGACGCCATCCTGCGGGAGGAGTTTGCCAAGAACGGCCTGGCCGGGAAGGTGTGGCAGTATTTCACCATCGTGCCGGACTTCAAGTCCACCGGCGTGAAGGAGGGTCTGCGCTCCTATGACTGGCCCGTGGTCATCCGCGCCGTCAACACCCGAGACGCCATGACCGCCACAGTGGAGGACGTGCCCTTCGCCCTGCTGCAGCACATCACCGACCGTATCACCCATGAGGTGGCGGGCGTCAACCGCGTGCTCTATGACCTGACGCCGAAGCCGACCGGAACCATCGAGTGGGAGTGATTTTCCGTCGTCGCGTGACACTCACGATGAGCCTGAAAATGACAAATCGAATGAGCTTGTGACAGCCTAAAACAACATAGTAAAACCAGACTAATACCTGTGTTTTGCGGCAGTCTCTTTGTATCCTCGATCGAATAAGAGCCGACTGATTATGTTTTGATCAGTCGGCTCTTGTTTATTTGTTTTTCTGCACCAAAAAACTTGAAAATGGGCAAAACCGATTGAGTATTTTCCCGGATTGTGATAAAATGTAAAAAATTGCAGGGAAAATGCCGTTCTCATTTTCGTAACTTTCGGAGGTGGTACGCATCAGCACATATGATAGAGAGGAGAGACGCAAATCTCTCGAGAATGAAGACCAAATTCCGCCCAAGCATCCCGATATGCAGCTCATCTTTGCGATCATTACAGGCGTTCTGGCGCTTGCCGTTGTGTTTTCCCTTTGGAAATTCGCTCACAGGGATCCCGGGAAACCCGAGGGAGCAGCGCCTTCGCCCGTGCCTTCTGTGGAAACTGTGTCGTCTTCATCCTCAAGCGTAATTATACCCGCGGAAGTAACGGAGATCCGAGTATACAATTTCAACAACGAGATCCGAACGGACTTCACGATGCATAAGAGCGATGACCCGGTAGTGCTGACGGCCGCTGCATATCCGTCGGAGAAGTATGCGGATGCAACATTTACGTGGATCAGCGAGGATGACAATCTGTTGAGACTGGTGCCTTCAAACGATACCCAAAGCTGCACCTGCGTCATGCTGGGGGCAAAAGAGGGCGGCGTGAAGCTGCACGTCATCTGCGACAGCTTTACAAAAACGTTGACAGTATACCTGGTGGATGACACACCGACGCCGGCCCCGACGCCCGCGCCGACGCCTGCGCCCACGCCCAAGCCGACGCCTGCGCCGACACCCAAGCCTACTCCCGCGCCGACACCCAAGCCGGCCCCGTCCTTCAGCATACCCAGGTATCCGGAGTCCCCATATGGGAAGGCCTTGAGAGAAAATCTGATCGACGGTGTCGCTTATTCTGACGTGCAGAAAAAGGATGTGGATGTACAGACATATTATGCTCGGAAAGATTCCTCCGGCAATCACAGATCCTGGTACACCTCGTCGCATATAAACAACCACAGCTCAGGATATACGATCGGGTTTTATTATGCCGATGGCTTGTTGTTCTACGCGGAAGCCTATGTCAAGGGGAGCTCACCGGCTGTGACCTTCTACTTCTGGGGAGATCAGCTGGTTTCCGCACATGACAGACGCGGCAGCGGTCACGACATGGTATATGCGGGCAGCGATGAATATAACCAGCTGGTCAAAGAATTCGGCGATCTTTATGCGCTGTCAAAATAACGGGAGGATAGGGCTCTTGCTGAGCGCTTCCGTTTTTGCGGAGCCGTTGAGAGCGTGAAACGCTCCGACTTTCCGATCTGTGAGAGCCTACTCAAAAAACAGACAGCAGCTTCTCCGGATGACGGAGAGGCTGCTTGTTTTATGGCAGCGGCGATACGCGCCAGTTCCCGCGATTCATTGTCCGCCGCAAAGGACAGGACAAGGATTTATGATACTAATGATTCTTGTCAATATATGTTGCGTATTATATGGTGAGCAAAAAGGAAGCTGCGGGTGATGAACAACGAGGCGGAAAAGAGCGTCCGGCTTGGATTTGAAAGCGTACAGGCAGGACCGGGGCGAACAGGGGAAGAGAGGGAAAAGTCGATATGACAGAATATTTTGAATACAAGCGGGAAGGCCACAGCATTCGCGGTAAGCTGTACTGCGGAGACCGCGGGGATATCCGGACGGTCATCCTGTTCGGCCACGGCTTTGGCGGGCACAAAGACAATCTGGCGGCAGAAAAGTTTGCCGAGCGGGTCATCTCCCAAAACGAAGGCCTTGCGCTTATGACCTTCAACTGGCCGTGCCATGGGGACGATACCTGCCGGCAGCTGCGCCTGGCGGATTGCGACAGCTATCTGCGGCTGATGATCGCGCACATTCTGGAGGAATACGGGAGGGCGGATCCGCGCACGGGCGAGCACATCCCGCCGGCCCTTTACGCCTACGCGAACAGCTTTGGGGCCTACCTGTTTTTAAAGTATATCTCCGAGCACGGGAATCCGTTTCAAAAGATCGCCCTGCGCAGTCCGGCGGTGAACATGTATGACGTGCTCACAAGGTCCGTTATGAGCGAAGAGGAGCTGGCCCGGGTGCTGGAGGGGAACACGGTGCAGGTCGGCTTCGACAGAAAGATCGATGTGGACGCAGTCTTTCTTGAGAGCCTGAAGCAGACGGACATCACCCGGCGCAGCTTTGCGCAGTACGCGGACGTCATGCTGATCCACCACGGGACCCTGGATGAGGTCGTCCCCGTGGACGCGGTCGAAGCCTTCGCCCGGGCCAACGCCATCACGTATATCCCGGTGGAAGGCGGGGATCACCGCTTCCTGGACCCGGCGAAAATGAATGCGTTCAACGAGAGGATCATTTCCTTTTTCGGCCTGCGGTGAGCGCAGTGGGCGCAGGACAGAAAAGAGCATGATCCCCCGCCCGGCGGTGAAAAACGCCCTGTTTTCGTTAGACGAAAACAGGGCGTTTCGCTTGCTTTGGCGATTCCGGCTGCGCGTTTTGCAAGATCCCGCGTCAGGAGCGGAACAGCCTGCCAAACAGCCGGCGGACCGGCTGTTTGGCAGGGAGGGGGGAGAAAAGATCGATCAATCCCAGCCGAGGGCTTTGCGCTTGGCTTCAAAGTCGGATACGATGCGATTGCCAAGGACCTGCGGATCGGTGTCGACCACCATGACGCCCAGGCCCATCTTGCCGGTGTCCTCTTTGAGGAAGCGCATGACGTTCTCGGAACCGAAGGCCTGCGGTTCCACGCAGTGGTAGGAGTTCAGACCCAGCAGGCGGAAGGCCAGAGCGGCGCCGACGCCCTTCTCATTGGCCCACTCGGGGCTGGACTGGGCGTAGGGCATCTCACGCAGGGCCTTGCCCAGCAGGCTGGCCGCGCCCACCAGGATGCCGGTAGAGCGGGTGTTGTCCACGCATTCACCAACGTGCCACACCGGCGGCATGTTGTGTTCCTTCAGGAAAGCCTTGAGCCCCTCGCCGCACTTGGTCTCCACGGCTTCCATGTTGCAGTAGCCCAGCTTCAGCAGCGGGAAGGAGGCGCAGCCGTTGGTGAGGATGAGGATGTTGTTCTTCAGAAGGATGTCCGCCACATCCACGATGCAGCGCTCATAGACGGTCTTGGGATTGGTGCAGCCCACCAGGTTCACGACGCCGCGGATCTGACCGCTCTTGAGAGCGTCGGCCAAAGGCTGGAAGCTGCCGCCAAGATCCTTGGTCACGCTCTCCACGCTGAAGCCCAGCTCGGCCTCCACCTCGTAGGGCGGGATGAACTTGGAGATTCCCTTGCGGGCAACAAAGCTCTCGATGCCGCGCTCCACGATCCTGCGGGCGATCTCGGTGGTCTCGCCGATGTTGGAGTGGGTGTGGTCATAGGCGATATGCTCGGCGCCGGGCAGCTTGGTGGAATCCTCAGTGGTGACGACCACGGTCTTGAAGCAGTTGGCCGCGTTCATGATGGAGGGATAGATGTCCTGCACGTCGGCGACCCACAGATCCAGCGCGCCGGTGGAGAGCACCAGCTCCGCTCCGGGAGGATTGCACAGGGGGATGACGTTGTTGTAGCGGTACATGGCGGACAGGCCCGTGCAGCAGATGCCGTAGAACTGAATGCCGTCGGCGCCCACGGCCTTGGCCTTCTCGATGTACTCCTCGCTCTGGCCCAGACGGACGATCTCGCTGACCAGGGTGGGCATGTGGCCGTGCACGGCGATGTTGACGCTGTTCTTTTTCAGAGCGCCGATGTTGACCATGGTCTTTCTGCGCTGGCCCACGCCGAACAGGGAGTCGGTGGCCAGGTTGGTGTCCACCACCGTGCCGAACACGAAGGTCAGGCCGGTGCGCAGGAACTGCTTCATGATGTTCTTCCAGTCACCGTCGGTGGCCTCGCCGGAGTTGTGCATGGACTCAAAGACCTCATGATAGGTGGAGATGGGCATGATGTCCAGATCCTTCCAGACCTGCTGCCGCTCGGGCGGCGCGCCGAACTTGATGGTCTGGTATTCCTCGGTGGCCTCCGGACGGGACAGGTCGGCCAGCAGCACGTTGGCAAAGTCTATGGCGACCTCGTTGACGCTGCGGCCCTCCGTGGGGATGCCCCAGGCGGCGGCGGTGGCCAGCATCTTCTCTTCGCCCAGGATGGGCAGGGGCAGCTTGCCCTCGGCGGCCCACTTCAGGGAGAGGATCACTTCTCTGGCGTGCATGCCGTGCTGCGCGGTGCCGGCGGCCACGGCGCGCAGCAGGTTGCGGGCCACGATCAGGTCAGCGTCGGCGCCGCAGACGCCCCGCGGGCTTTTCTTGGTGATGCGGCATGGACCCATATGACAGATGCGGCAGCAGATGCCGGCCAGGCCGAAGTTGCACTGGGGCTGCTGCTTGTCGAAACGATCGAAGGCGTTGTCGATGCCCAGCTGCTCCATGCGCAGCAGCATGGCCTTCACGGCCGGGTCCGGGGTCTCGTCGATCACTCTCTGCTTGTTGGGGAAGGTCTTGCGGTAGGCGTTTACAGCCTCGTTGTAGTCGGTGATGTCGTCGACATCGTGGTGATGGCAGTGTTCCATGATGTTGCCGAATTGGTCAACATGGGTGTGCATATGCTCGCTCATGGCCGTTCCTCCTCAATAATTGTTTTAATCTTGCAGCTTGATTATCTCATTCTTTGTCACATCGGTCAAATTGTATAAACAAATAGTGGCATAAATACTATTGATGTGACATTTGCCCCGGGACGCGATATACTGCAGGGGTAAGGAGGTGATAAGGGATGCTCCGCAATTGCTGGAACCGACTTCCGATCCCGGCCGGCTGTGTCGCCCTTGGCCTGATCGGTCTGGGCACGCTGCTGGGCGCCTATTCCCGGCTGTTTCTTTTTCTTCTCGGGCTGCTTTCTTTCGCGATCCAGATCTGCGTGCTTATGAAGCTGCTGCGCTCCGGAAGCCTGAAGCGCCTGTATGCCGACCGCGCCTCCCTGAGCACACTGGCGGGAACCAGTATGGCCATGATGCTGACGGCAGCGCCTATGCGCACAGTCCTGCATCTGCGGATCGCCGCCCTGTACTGGGGCGCCGGCCTGCTGCTCCACCTTGCGCTCATAATCGCCTTCAGCGTGAAGCTCCTGCGGGAGCGTACCGCCCTCTCCGATGTGCGCGGCAGCTGGCTGCTGGTCTATGTGGGCATCGCCGCCGCCGCGATCTCAGCGCCCGCTTTTTCCGCGGAGACCGTCGGCAGGATCCTGCTGATCCCCGCCGCGCTGGGCGCTGTCGTTCTGCTTCCGCTGGTCTGCCGTGCCGATCATCTTGCACCGATCCCGCAGCCGCAGCGCCCCTTGTTCTGTATTACCGCGGCGCCGGTCAGCATCTGGCTGGTCGGGTATTTGAGCGTCGCGCCGCAGCCTTCCGGACCGCTGGTCCTGGGATTGCTGCTCCTCTCACAGCTCCTGTATATCCCGGCGCTGTTTCGCTTCTTTCAAACGTTTCGGGACCCGTTTGCGCCTTCCTTCGCAGCCTTTTCCTTCCCCTTCGTGATCGTGGCGACGGCATGCAAAAGGGCAGCCGCGTTCCTGACCGTCACCGCTTCCCTGCGGTTTCTGATCCAGGTGGAAATCGCGTCTGCCCTTGTCTTTTGCGGCTTTACCGCGTGGAAATACTGCCAGTTCCTGTTTGCGCGGGAGAAGGCCGCCGTTTGACGCCATTGCGCGCAGCGTCTGTTTATTTTCCGTCCAGAACATCCAGAAAGGTTTTCAGAAACAGCTTCTGATGTTCCTGTATGGAATAATCCTTCCGCAGGACGAAATAGAAGGCCCTCTCTTCCCAGGCGGTACGCAGCCGGTAGTACAGCAGGGGAGAGCCTTTTTTGACCATGTAGTTGCTTGTGAGGGTCGCACCCATTCCCACTTTGGCCAGTTCCTGCGCCATGGACGGGTTGTAGACCGACAGGCTGGTGCGCGGCATAAAGCCGCACTCGTCGGCGATCTTTCTGCTTTGCTCGTAAAACTCGCTTCCCTCGGTGAAATCGACAAACGGTATGTCTTGAAAAGCGGAGATGGGGACAAAGGGCCCCTGGGGGCTCAGCGCTTTGCCGCTTACGACCTCCTCGGCCGTAAACGCGTATGCCTTCAGTTCCTCGTTGATCGGAAAAGCGGGGGGCACCGCCAGCAGGTAGCGGACCACAAACGCCGGAATATACAGAAAATCCGTCGGGTCCGTTTCCGACATGATGTTTACCGCGATGTCGATCTTGAAATCCCGCAGATCCCGGTTCATCTCCCACGGGACCCCGTTGATGAGAGTGATCTCCACGTCCGGCGCCAGCTCCCTGAATTTGGAGAGGACCTCCGGGAACAGGTAATGGGCGTGGACCGGCGTACAGCCGATACGCAGCCGTCTGGTTTCCGGATGCTTTAATCGGTCCAGCTCCCCATGCAGAAGCAGTTCCGATTCACGGACGCGCTCGATGTGCTTCATCAGCTGTTGTCCGGCCTCCGTCAGCCGCAGCGGTTTTGCCTTCCGGTCAAAAATCTGACTGCCGATGTCTTCTTCCACCCGCTGCACGGCCATGCTCACGGTGGGCTGGGTCGTGTAGAGAAAATCCGCCGCCTTTGAGAAGCTGCCGGTCTTATAGACCGTGTAAGTATACTCAAGATCTCGTTCCATTACGCCCTCCCTTGCACATGCCGGATAGATACAGGATGCAGAAAATGCGGTATCTGTTTCCTTATCCTTATTTATGAGCGTTTTCCCTTTCATGCAAGCTCGTTTGCAACACGTTTAACGGCGAAGGGGCTGGGGCTGTACAAGCAGTCCCGGCCCCTTCGCCGTTGATAAAACTCACTCGTTTTCCATCATAAGACGGATGACTTCCTTGTCGGTGCTGCGCATGCCGTCCCGGGCGATGACGCTGACGGCGCGGATGGTGTTTTCCACGCCCTTGACCACGATGCCGTCGCCGCCGTAGAACTGGCTGTCGTGCATGTTCATGCGCATGCCCAGCATGCCCGCCTCCACCGCGGAGGCGATCTTGGCGGCGCAGCTGGCCTTGGCGCCGTCGCAGATCATGCCGGAGTTGATGGCCAGGGCGTTGACGATGGTGTGTGCGATCTCCTTATATTTGCCGCCATACAGATAACAGATGCCGGCGCCCGCCCCGGCGCCTGCGCTGGTGGCGCCGCAGTAGGCGGAGAGGCTGCCGATGCCGGTCTTCAGATGGATGGTCACCAGATTGGAGACCACCAGGGCCCGATACAGCATCTCGTCGGAGACGGCGCACTCCCGGGCGTAGACGATCACCGGCACGGAGGCGGTGAGCCCCTGGTTGCCGCTGCCGGAGTTGATGACCACAGGCAGCTCGCAGCCGTCCATACGGGCGTCAGATCCGGCGGCAGCCCAGGCCTTGGCCCGGTTCTGCACGCTGTTGCCGTAGGAGAGCAGCAGGATCTTGCCGATGGCCGCGCCATATTCCCCGGTGAGGCCTGCCTCCGCGATGGCCAGGTTGTAGTCGATCTGCCGCTGCAGCAGGTCTTTGACCCGGTCGATCTCCACGCAGTCGGCAAAGGCCACGATGTCCTCCACGTTCAGCAGGCTGCGGTTCTCCGGGGCCTGTACCGCGTCGTCGGAGAAGGGCTTGGAAAACAGGATCTCCTCGTTGCGGCGGATGCAAACCACATTGGTGTGGTGGCCGATGATATGCACATAGGCGCTGTCATTGCCCCGGAACAGTTCCACGTGCAGATCAAAGGGACAGTTGGCGCTGGAGTCCCGGAGCTCGATCTCCGCCTTGCTGAGCCAGGCGTCCAGCTCTTTGAGCTGCTCCTCTGTGGCCTCGGACAGCACTTCCAGTTCCTTGTCAGCCTGGCCGAAGCAGATGCCGGCCGCCACGGCGGTACGCAGTCCCTTTCGCCCGCCGGTGTGGGGGACGATCACACTTTTTACATTTTTGATGATGTTGCCGCTGACCGTCAACACCGTGCGCTCCGGCTCGGCGCCAAGCGTCTGCCGGGCCAGCGCCCCCGCGTAGGCAACGGCTATGGGCTCGGTACAGCCCATAGCCGGGACCAACTCTTCTTCCAGGATATCCAGATAGCTGTTGTATATGTTTTGATCCATAATTACTCCTTTCTTTCTCCGTTCCTCATCCGGTATTCTTGCAAATGGTTTCTTGCTTGCGCTGATCACTTTGCCGGTCCGCCGGACCAGCCCGCCGCGGGACAATAAAAGCCCGGACTGACGAGGGTCAGTCTGGGCTTTTAATATATGTTTTAATCATCGGAGCGGTTGATGGCCCGGAGTTCACGGGCGATGCTGCCTACTTTGTCCGACAGGTCCGCAGGAACCTTGTCGGAATCGGGCTCCTCCTCGGGGTACAGGCCAATCAGGAAATTCTGCCACTGGGTATTGATCTCCTCAATGGCGGCTTCCTGCAGCTGGCGGACACGGCTCAGACAGGCCTCCAACTGTTTGACGGCCAGATCCTGCTGGGCCTCGTTGTTGCGGCGGATCTCCTCGCTCTCCTGCCGTGCCTTGCTCAAAATGGCATCGGCCCGCAGCTGGGCCTTTTCGATGATCCGCTGATAGATCGCCTGGGCGGAGATCACGGACTCCCGCAGCTCCTCCCGATGACTGGAGCGGGCGTTCAACTCCTGCCGCAGCCGCTCGTTCTCCTGGATGAGGGCGGCCGCTTCCCGGCGGATGTCCTCGAAAACGGCCTCCACCTTGTTGGCGTTATAGTATTTTTTCTTTACGACGTCGATATGGATCGCGTCGAAGTACTCTTTATCCAGTGCCATTTTATTCTCCCGCTGCGCCGCAAGCCCTGTCGTTCTCTGTCGATTATAGCAGATTGGAATTTACGAATCAAGCGTCTGTTCCGCTTCCTCGCTGCCGTCCCAGAAAAAATGGGGCATATCTACGCAGCCGTCGGGCGTGAAGGTCACGCCCTCCATCTCCAGCAGCAGCCGATGGGTCTCTTTGCCGGCCGGGGAGAAGGCGTCGCTCAGGCCGCCGAAACGGTTGACTACCCGGTGGCAGGGCAGGGGATCGGGCGCCGCGTGCATGGCGTAGCCCACCACATGGGACATGCGGGGATCGCCCAGCATGCGGGCGATCTGTCCGTAGCTGGTGACGCGGCCGAAGGGGATGCGCCGGACGACGGCATAGATTTTTTCAAAGCTGTTTTCCATAATGACTACATGGCGCATTCATCCGAAATTGGCTCGGTAGATATGGCTGGCCAGGGGGGCGCTGCCGAAATCCACCACGATCCAGCCGTGGAAGCTGCCGGCCGGCAGAGCCGTCCCCAGGAGCCGGGTGTTCAGCACCCGGGCGTAACGATAGGGATGTCCGTAGGTCTGGCTGCCCTTGGTGCTTAAAAAGTTCAGGGAGATATCCTTGACGCCGGCCCCGTTGTCCATGCCGGCGCGGAAGGCGTTCCATTTATCCGCGCTGTCGTATTCAAAGCGATCCTGCACCCAAAGGGTATAGCCGCCGTTGTCGCTGGCGGCGGTGTTCAGGGAGCGGTCCTCCGTCCCGGGCTGATCCGGCCATAGAAAGGGGATGCCCGCCCGGCTGCCCAGCCCGGCCTCGTCGGCATAGCGGCGCAGCAGGATCAGCTTGCCCCGGGCCTGTCCCAAGCTTGGGACGCTGTCGGTGAGCAGCCAGCCGTTGGGCGCCTTTTGGATATAGCCGTCCAGCAAGGTCTGGAACTCCGCCACGCTCAATTCCCCGTGCTCCTGCTTGACCGCAAAGAGCACCGTCTCTGTGGGATGGGCGGCCAGAAAGCCGTAGCACTGCTCCAGCACAGCGTCCAGGGTCAGGACCTCGCTCTGAGGGCCGAAGCCGGTCTTGCAGTCGGTGAAGCCGTGCATCAGCTTCAAACCGCCTTCCCCGTCCTCGCCCAGGCGGATATCCAGATAGCGGAAGCCTGCCTCCAGCTGCTCGCCCACGCTCAAGGCCTGGCATTTGGAGAAAAAGGCCAGCTGCACGTATTGGGTGGCGCTGTCGTGGGTGCCCGGGATGGTCAGCCGGTTGAGCGGGAGCCCGTCGTCCAGCCGGGCCATCCAGGCTGCGGAGCCGTCCACTGCGGTGCGGTCTCCCCGCTCCAGCAGGGGCACGACCAACAGCACCGACACCAGCAGGATCAACAGCATCATGAGGGCAAACACCGCCCACAGAAAGAAGCTGCCCCGGTTTCGCTTTCTCTTTCCGAACATGACCCGACCTCCGTTCTTTGCGGTTTCCTGCCTTCTATTGTATCATAAGCGTCTGTGATGTAAAGCAAAAACACGCGGGAGCAGACTGACTCCCGCGTGTTGGCGTCGTTTATTCTTCCGTCTGTTTTCGGTATGCCGCCAGCAATTCGGCGGCGGGGACGGTATAGAGTTCATCCCGGTAGGGATAGCGCCGCAGAGCGGCCATCCTGGCCGGAGAAATGTGGCAGTAGCCGTCCGGGTTCTTTTCCAGATAGCGCTGGTGATATTCTTCCGCCGGATAAAAGTTCTCCAGCGGCTTCAGCTCCACATAGAATTCCCGGCGGGCGGCGCGTTCCATGGCGGCCACGGCAAGGACCTCCGCTTCGGCCTCCTCATCCAGCCAGTAGATACCTGTCTGGTACTGGGTGCCGATGTCCATGCCCTGACGGTTGAACATGGTGGGGTCGATCACGGCGAAAAAGAAAAACAGCAGCTTTCGCAAAGAGATCCGCGTGGGATCGTAACGCAGATACAGCGATTCCCGAAAGCCGGTGAAGCCGGTGCAAACGGTCTCATAGTCGGCATGGCTCTCCGCGTCTCCGTTGGCATAGCCCACGGTGGCGTCCAGCACGCCGGGCAGGCCCCGATACAGCCGCTCCATGCCCCAGAAACAGCCGCCCGCAAGAACGATCTGTTTTTCACTCACGGCGTCTCAACCTCCTCCGGGAGGACCAGCTCGGACCCGGCCACCTTGAAGACCTTGAGGATCCGCCGGGCGTAGAGCCGCACCTCGGCGGGCGCGTCATCCTCCGGCATGGTGATCACGAAGCGGCGCCCCTTGTGGGGAAGCCCGGTGAGCACGTCGTAGAGGGCGTCCAGGTTTTCCCCGTACCAGGAAGTCCAGCAGGACCGTGTCGGACAGGGCCTCCAGCATACCCAGACAGGCCTCATAGATATCGTCCCAGGCGCTGACGAAGTCCCGGGTGTACCAGGGGTCCGGGATGGCGTCATGGGGCCGGCCCGCGTACTCCAGCATGTTGCGCAGCTTCCCTGCCGGATCGCCGCCAAAGCGACGGCGCATGTTCCAGAGATTCTCCTCGTCCATGCCGATGAGCAGATCGTAATACTCATAATCGCTGCGGCGGATCTGCCGGGCGGTCTTGCCCGAGCAGTCGATGCCGTGCTCATTGAGCAGGCGGCGCACCGGGGGATAGACCGGGCTGCCGATCTCCTCCGTGCTGGTGGCGGCGGAGGCGATCTCATAGTTTTCCG
>CACYXE010000016.1 GCA_902778275.1 Oscillospiraceae bacterium | reverse complement strand
GGCGGTGAAGAACGGCATGCTGCAAACGAATCCCTGTCAATTCGTCGAGCTTCCGAAGAAGCAGCGGTATGAATCCAGCTACTACAGCGCCGAACAGCTTAAAGCCCTGTTTGACGCGATCCGGGATGATCCCATCTATCCCCTTGTGAAGATTACAGCACTTTACGGTCTTCGCCGGAGCGAAGTCCTGGGGCTGAAATGGGACAGCGTAGATTTCACTGCCGGACGGCTCACGATCAAGCACACTGTCTCGAAGGTCACGACAACAGTCTGCAAGGACAAGACTAAGAACAGCTCCAGCCACCGATCTTTCCCCTTATCGCCCGAGGCAAAGGAAATCTTTATCCAAGCCAAAACCGAGGAAGCGATCAACCGAAAGCTCTGCGGCGCAGACTACGAGGAAAACGACTTTATCTTCAAGTGGCCCAACGGCACACCCTTTTCGCCGGATTACGTTTCCTCTCATTTCTCGCTTCTCCTGAAGAAGAACCATCTACCGCATATCCGTTTCCATGAGCTTCGGCACAGCTGCGCCAGCTTGCTCTTGAACAACGGCTTTACGCTGAAAGATGTACAGGAATACATGGGTCACGCCGATATTCAGATGACCGCGAACATTTACGGACACCTGGATATGCAGAGGAAAGAACTTCTGACGCAGAAAATGGCGTCCAGCCTTTTCTAACACGGCGTTAGAAAAGTGTTAGAAAAACGTTAGAAATCGGCCCTTTGTCGAAGGAAAGTGAGAAACGGCGAAAAATGAACTTGCCAAAAAAGTTCTCAGAAATATAAAAATTGACCCCAAATCTTTCGATTTGAGGTCAAAATATGGTGCGCGAGGCGGGACTTGAACCCGCACGCCCGGAGTGAGCACTAGAACCTGAATCTAGCGAGTCTGCCAATTCCACCACTCGCGCACATTTGGAATGCTTGATAATAATAGCACTGACACCCCTGCTTGTCAAGGAGTTTTTGTAAAATATCAGATTATTTTTCTTTACTTCTCAGGTCCTGAATGCTATATTGTGTTTATCCGTCAATCCCATTTTTTTCTATCAATTGCAGGAGATCACAATGAAAATAGAACGTCCCGAATTGAAGCGGCAGGCCCGCGAGATCATCCGCCTGTCCAACCGAAAAGTCATCTATGCCAGCATCATCTTCGTTGCCGTTACGGCTTTATGCAATTATCTCTCTGCAAGGCTTACCGGCGTCTCCTATGAGCAGTTTGCCCAGTACACGGAGTACATGAATGAGGGCAGCGTGAACTATGCCCTGTCCGCCCTCAATGAGATGCAGCCTTCCGCCGGAGCTCAGCTGATCGCCACCGCTCTGGAAATCATGGAGCTGTTCATCGGCGTAGGCTTCACCGTCTTTATTTTCAATACCGTCCGCGGCTTGGGCGCGGTATACGGCAATTTGCTGGACGGCTTCGGCCCGAACTTCCGGCTGGTCATCCTTCGCCTGGTCATGGGCTTGTTCATCGCGCTCTGGTCCCTGCTGTTCCTCATTCCGGGCATCGTCGCGGCTTACCGCTACAGCATGGCCCCCTATATTATGCTGGAGCATCCGGACTATTCCATCATGAACTGCATCCGCGCCAGCAAGCAGATGACCATGGGCTACAAGGGGCAGCTTTTCGTCCTGGACCTGAGCTTTCTCGGCTATGTCATCCTCACCGCGATCCCTATCCTGGGCTATGCCGTGAGCGTCTGGTACCAGCCTTATCACGAGATCAGCTACCTGCTGTTCTATGACAAGCTCAAGCCCCTGACGCAGGAACGGTACCAGTTTGATGGGAACATCTGACTCTGATACATACGCCGCCCGGGTGACCGGACGGCGTATTTTTATATTCCCAGGAGCCGGGCCGCAGCAGTGACCAGTGCGCAGACCGTCATGCCTCCTATAGTCGGGATCAATGCCGCAAGGCCCGCCCACTTCCAACTCCCCGCCTCCCGGCGGATGGTCAACAGCGTGGTGGAGCAGGGCCAGTGCAGCAGGGTAAACAGCAGGACGCACAGAGCTGTGACCCCGGTCCAGCCGTTTTGCACCAGCAGCAGCCGGATGTCGGACAGCGCCCCCAGTTCCTGCAGGCTTCCCCGGGCGGTATAAGCCATCAGGATTATAGGCAGCACAGTCTCATTGGCGGGCAGCCCCAGCAGAAAGGCCAGCAGGATCACACCGTCCATACCGATAAAGCGCCCAAGCGGGTCGAGGAGCGCGGCACAGCGGGTCATCAGACTGATCCCATCCCGCTGCACGTTGGCCATGATCCAAAGCAGCATCCCCGCGGGCAGCGCCACAGCAGCCGCCCGTCCCAGCACAAACAAGGTCCGGTCCAGGAGCGAGTGCAGAAGCACGCTGCCGATCTGGGGCCTGCGGTAGGGCGGCAGCTCCAGCACGAAGGAGGACGGCTTCCCTTTCAAGACTGTGGCTGTCAGCAGCCGGGACGCCAGCAGCGTGCACAGCACGCTTACAAGGATCAGTCCCGACAGCAGCAGGGCGCACAGCAGCGTATTCCAGCCATTGGCGGCCGCCGCGGTGAAGAACATGCTCAGCACCGCGATCAGCATGGGAAAGCGCCCGTTGCACGGTACGAGGCTGTTGGTCAGGATCGCCAGCAGCCGTTCCCGCTCTGAGTCGATGATCCGGCAGCCCACTACGCCCGCGGCGTTGCAGCCAAAGCCCATACACATGGTGAGTCCCATTTTCCCGCAGGCGCCGCAGCGCTGGAACGGCCGGTCCAGATTGAAGGCCACCCGGGGCAAATAGCCCAGATCCTCCAGCAGCGTGAACAAGGGGAAAAAGATCGCCATGGGCGGCAGCATCACCGACACCACCCAGGCCAGTACCCTGTACGCGCCGTCTACAAGCAGCCCGCGCAGCCAGGCGGGGGCCATGAGCAGGAGAAGCAGCGCGTCCAGTTTTTTCTCCAGGGAAAACAGCAGCGACGCCAGCCCGTCCGACAAAATGTTCGCCCCGGCGATGGTGACGTACAGCACCATCGCCAGTAGCAGGAGCATCAAAGGATAGCCCAGCCGGCGTCCGGTGACCAGGCAGTCGAGCCGCCGGTCCCGCTCGGAGTAGCCCTGCTCCCGGGCAGTGACCACGCCGCTGCACAGCTTCTCCCCTGTCCGAACCAACGTCTCTGCCAGCAGATCCGACAGAGAATCGCTGTCCAGTCCCTTCTCCTTCAGGTACGCGCGCTGACGGGACAGTTCCTCCCGCAGCGCGGCGCTTTGGGTCACGGCGCCGTCCAGGAATCTGTCAGCCTGTTTCAGGATGCTCCCGTCCCATTCCAGCAGACGCAGGCTGAGCCAGCGGGGGCTGAGCTTACCGCCGCAGAGCGGCGCCGCAACAGGCAAAAGTTTGGAGACCGCCGCCTCCACCGCCGCGGGGTAGACGGGCTGGAAGACCGTATCCGGCAGCGTATCCGGCATAGCGTCCAAAGCTCGAAGGAGCTGTCCGCGGCTGCCTTTTTCCCGTGAGCTGATCCCGATCACCGGGATCCCCAGCCGTCCGGCCAGCAGCGGCAGATCCAGCCGGATCCCTTTCCGCCGCACTTCATCCATCAGATTGACGCACAGGAGAACCCGCGGCGTGCTTTCCATCACCTGCAGCAGCAGGTTCATGCTGCGGGGCAGGTTGGTCCCGTCACAGACCAGCACCACTGCATCCGCGCCGCCGAAGCATATGAAATCCCGGGCCAGCTCCTCCTCGGCCGAGCGGGCCAGCAGTGAATAGGTGCCCGGGATATCTACCATGTCATAGTTCCTATTGCCGCTCCGGCAGCTTCCCCGGGCATTGACCACGGTCTTGCCTGCCCAGTTGCCGGTATGCTGGCGGCTGCCGGTAAGCCGGTTGAACACGCTGCTCTTGCCCACGTTGGGATTGCCCGCCAGGGCGACCGTGACGCCGTTTTCCCGGGTCCCCTTTTCCGCCGTTTTCACGGCGGCTCTGCCCATGGTGTTCCTGGTCTGTCCCATCCTTGCCCTCCCTGTCGGCACACTCGCACCTTGCCTTCATATCCTCTCTACCCAGATCCCGCCGCTGTCCTCAGCACGCAGCGCCAAGGCGACGCCGCGGACCAGGAAGGCCTTGGGACTGCCGCCGGAGCTAGCGCCCAGGCATTCCACAAGCGTATCCTCGATCAGCCCGATATCCCGCAGGCGGCGGCGCATGCTGCCTTCCAGTTCCATGGAGCGGACTCTGGCCCGCTGTCCCGTATCCAGATCCCGGAGCCGTAATACTTCCATTTTTCTTCACGCTCCTGCCCTCAGTCTATGCCCTCTGTCTCCTCTGTGCCACTTGACCGCACAGCCGCAGACAGGATATAATAGACGCAGCTCAAAACAGGAGGCGAACGCCGTGTTTACATTCAATCATTTCAATTTCAACGTCCTGGATCTGGAACGCAGCCTGAAGTTTTATGACGAGGCTCTGGGCCTCAAGCCCGTGCGGGAAAAGCTGGCCAAGGACGGCAGCTTCCGCCTGGTTTTTCTGGGCGACGGGGTCACCGGTTTCCAGCTGGAGCTGACCTATCTGGTGGACCGGACGGAGCCCTATGATCTGGGCGAGTGCGAATTCCATCTGGCCATGGAGACGCCCGACATGGAGGCCGCCCACGCCAGGCATGAGGCCATGGGCTGCATCTGCTTTGAGAACCCCTCCATGGGCATCTATTTCATTGAAGATCCCGACGGCTATTGGATCGAGATCATCCCCCAGCGGAATCGCTGAGAAACGAGGTACGGCATGCAGGATATCTTGCTTGTGATCGACATGCAGACAGATTTCGTTGACGGCGCGCTGGGTACCGCGGAGGCGGTCCGGATCGTCCCTGCCGTGGCGGCGCGTATCGATGAGGCCATCGCCCGGGGGGAGCAGATCTACTTCACCCGGGACACCCATCAGACGAATTATCTGGACACGCAGGAGGGCAGAAAGCTGCCGGTGATCCACTGCGTCCAGGGCACACCCGGCTGGGAGATCGTTCCCCAGCTGAAGGCCTATACCCAGGGACGGACTGTAGTGGACAAGCCCAGCTTTGGCTCCACCCGGCTGGCGGAGCTGTTGGCCGAGGCCAACGAGAAGGAGCCGATCCGCCAGATCACTCTCATCGGCCTGTGCACCGATATCTGTGTGATCTCCAATGCGCTGCTGGTCAAGGCTCAGCTGCCGGAGGTTCCCATCCTTGTGGACGCCGCCTGCTGCGCCGGCGTTACCCCGGCCAGTCACCAAAACGCGCTGGCGGCCATGCAGATCTGCCAGATCGATATCGTAAACAGCGACTTATGAAAACAGAGCCCGGCGGGAATCCCCGCCGGGCTCTGTATTGTATGCAGGTTTAAGGTTTGCGGAACACGCCCCGCTCTGTGACCACAATGTCCATAACGCGGTCATAAGCGTCGCAGACCACACTGTCCAGGCGCTGGGCCTCAAAGGCGATACACACGGTGATCGCATGGGCGCACCCAGGCAAATAGCGGTCATAGTAGCCGCCCCCATGGCCCAGGCGCCGGTTCTTGCTGTCGAAGGCCACACAGGGCGTCAGCACCAGATCGATCTCCTCCGGGTCTACAAGCCGCGAATTCTTCCGGTCCGGCTCCCAGATGCCGAAGGCGCCCTGCTTCCAGCCCGTCGGCTCCCGGACTTCCATGACGCCATTGGGCAGACTCACGGGAAAAGTCAGGGGGATCCCCCGCTCCAGCAGCCAGTCGTGGAGCGATGTCAGATCTACTTCCTTCGCCATCGCCCGGTAACTGAAAATGCATTTTGCATCCAGCAACTCCGGCAGTTCCATCAGTTTTTCACAGATCGCGGCATTGGCTTCGGTCTGTTCAAGCTCGGACATGGCCGCCCGGGCGGCGACGGCTATCTTTCGCTGTTCCCGTTTGCTCATGCGGAAAACCCTCTTCGCAAGCGCGGCAGCGCCTTTACGATCAGTTCGATGACTACGATCTGCACCACCGTCAAGATCGCGCTCTGGACCAGGCGCGTCACCAGCAGCGGGCCGAAAGGCGAGCCGTACAGAACGGAGATCCACAGCGTGTTGAGCAGCAGGCTCAAAATGAACTGGTTCACCGCCACCGCGCCCAGGATCCGCGGCAGGCTCTGCCGCTTATACAGGAACAGGCCGTAGACCATTCCCGTCAAAAACGCGGTCAGGGTAAAGCCGGGGAAATACGCCCCGATGGGAAACAGGAGCGCGCCGACGAAGTCCGCCAGGGCGCCCACGATCCCCGCATAGACAGGTCCCAGCAGGATCGCCGCGATCACGACCGGCACGAAGCTGAAACCGATCTTGGTATTCCACGCGCTGAGAGACAAAAAACGCGACAGGATGATCTCCAGGGCGATCAGCAGCGCCATTGCGGTCAAGTTTTTTGTGCTGATTTTCGGCATAAAAATACTCCTTTCGTGACGGTTGCCACGAAGGGAGCAGCGCTCTCAGGTGGCAGCGGAAGCGGAAACAGCACCGCACATTAAATGTTTCGTCCGTGGACAACTTCCCATTCCACGTCACTCCAGGCCTGCGGCCAGCGCGCTGTTCCTACTCTGTCGTTTCATTTGACGATAAAAATATTATAAGGTTCCCCTACAGGCTTGTCAAGCAATCCTTGACACAGCATGTTTTCCCGTGTTACCCTCTGAAAAGAACACTTACAAGCGAGGGAAAGATATGAAGCTGATCATTGCATCCAACAACGCCCACAAGCTGATCGAGATCAAGGCTATCCTGGGCGATCATTTTGAGGAGATCCTCTCCATGCGCGAGGCGGGCATCGACCACGAGACCATCGAGGACGGAAGCACCTTTATGGAGAATGCCCGGAAAAAGGCCCGTGAGATCATGGAAATCTCCGGCTGCTGCGCTCTTGCGGACGACAGCGGCCTGTGTGTGGACGCGCTGGACGGCGCTCCCGGGATCTACTCTGCCCGCTTCTGCGGCCGCCATGGGGACGACCCGGCCAACAACCGGCTGCTGCTGGAAAAGCTGTCCGGCTGTGAGGATCGGGGCGCGCATTACACCTGCGCCATGGCCCTGGCCCTGCCCGACGGCAGCATGCTGGAAGCGGAGGGCTATCTGTACGGGAAGATCGCCCACGAGGAGGCCGGCTCCAACGGCTTCGGTTACGATCCCCTGTTTTACCTGCCGGATCACGGCTGCACCGCCGCCCAGATCAGCCCCGAGGAGAAGAACCGGATCAGCCACCGTGCCGAGGCTCTGCACAAGCTTGTGGAAAAATGGGAGCAGCGATAAAAGTTTCTCACAAAGCGCGGAAAAAAACCTTGACAAACCCGAAATCTTCGGTATAATAACTCTTGCGTTTAGCGGGATTGTGTAAAGGTAGCACAGCGGACTCTGACTCCGTATGTGAGGGTTCGAATCCTTCTCCCGCTGCCAAAATTACAGGGTCTGTCCGAAAGGACGGGCCCTGGTATTTTATTCCCGGAGGGATTCGAACGGGAGCGGTGTCAGAAAACGTGCCGGGGGCACGTTTTCCCCGCGACCCGGCCTCCGCCGCAGCGGAGGTCGAATCCTTCTCCCGCTGCCAAAAAAGAGCAGTTCGCCCACCCGGGCGGGCTGCTCTTTTTTGCGCACTCTATTGATTTGTGTGTTTTTCTGTGTAAAATAGATGTTGAAATGTGTGTTTTTTGTGGTCTGAAATATATTGAAATGTGTTGTTTTTACCGTACTCAACAAGTATTAACTATTTCGAACGCGAGGAATGTTTTGTAAATCCGTGATTTGGAGGGCATAGTTAATGATCGTATATAATGCTACGAAAGCCTAATTCAATGATGACGTAAACTTCAACAGGATATCAGACATCATTTTAAATAATCTGCGCGAAAAGAAACTCCCAGGTGGGCAACTTGCAGAGTATCACTCCTGGCAGAACTCTCTACACTTCATGCGTGCTGTCATTGATGATCCCGACATTCCTTCCGATGTGGAAGTAGCTGTTGAGCATCAGATTCCCCGGACTTCAAAACGCGTTGACTTTATGATTGCCGGTGCAGACAGCAGCGACAACAGCAATGTCGTAGTTGTTGAGTTGAAGCAATGGGACAAAGCCGAGAAGGTTGATGATATCATGCTTCACAGCGTCAGAGCTTTTACTGGCGGAGCATACAGAATTGTAAATCACCCTTCCTATCAAGCCTATGCCTACGCGACATTTATCAAAAATTCTTCTGAACAGGTTCAAGATGATCATATTGGAATATGGCCATGCGCTTATCTTCACAACTGCGACCCTGTAACCCGAGAGCCGCTTGATGATGAAATATACCGGTTGTGGTATGAAGAAGCCCCCTTGTTTGCTAAAACGCAAGCTTTAAAACTTCGCAGCTTTATCAAGCAGTTCATTTCGAAAAAATCCTCTTCTGGAGACCTTCTTTTCAAAATTGATAATGGTCGAATCAAACCATCAAAAGCGCTTCAAGACTGTATTGTTTCGCTTATGAAGGGAAATAAAGAATTCATTCTCCTGGATGACCAGGCTGTTGTATTTGACATGTGTAAGAAGATAATGGATCAGTGTCGAAAAGACATGAAGAAGCGAACCATTATTGTACAAGGAGGGCCAGGTACCTGGAAATCTGTATTAGCGGTCAATCTTCTTAAGGAGTTTATTGTTAAAGGATTAAACGCAAGCTATTGCACAAAAAACAGTGCACCAAGAGAGGCCTATCAGCGGTTGCTGGCAAAGTCCGATTTAAAGGCGCAAGTCAATATAAAACAACTATTTCGTTCTCCTTTCGCCCTTTGCAATGCCGCGCCGAATTTCTATGATTGCCTCCTTGTAGACGAAGCGCATCGGCTTGTGGCTAAGATGTATGGCGATTGGAACGGAGAAAAACAGATTAAAGAGTGCATCAATGCCTCTTTGTTTACGGTTTTCCTGATCGATGAAGATCAGCAAATAACCACAAAAGATATCGGTTCAATCGCTGAAATAAAGAAATGGGCTTCCGCGTTGGGAAGCCATGTTACGATGAATCCCGAAACAGTTCTCCACTCACAGTTCCGGTGCAATGGCAGCGACCAATACATTCAGTATGTCAATAATCTCCTTCAGATTGGTGAATACGTCGATATTGATTTTGAAGACCTCCACTTTGATATAAGAGTATTTGACGATCCAAATGAGATGCGCGATGAACTACGCCGGATTAACCAAGTAAACAACAAAGCACGAATGGTCGCTGGATATTGTTATGATTGGGACGTGAAGAACAATCGTGGAGATTATGATATCTTCTTGAAAAACGGATTTAAAGCCCAATGGAACCTTGCTGCGGATAAGATTTGGGCTATTAATCCGAAGTCGTTTGAACAGGTCGGCTGTATCCATACTGCTCAGGGCTTAGAATTCGATTATGTGGGCGTACTCATCGGAAACGATCTCCGTTATGATCCGGTTGAAGGAAAGGTTATCACAGACAAAACCAAAATATCGAAGGATGATAACTCATCCGGAATCAGGACAGCACCTGATGCAGTTGCCGCACGCTTAATCAAGAATACATATAAGACGCTTCTTACACGCGGACAGAAGGGCTGTTTCATTTATTGTGAAGACGAAGCATTAGCCGCATATATTCGCTCACTTTTATGGAAAAAGGGTATGGAGCACTGAGAGATGAAATCATGAAATACTACATTACCGCCGATATTCACGGCTTTTATACTGAATTTCATAAGGCGCTGGATGAGGCGGGGTATTTCACAGATCCGGAGCCGCATAAGCTGATCATCCTGGGCGATTTGTTCGACCGCGGGCAGGAAGCCGTGGAGATGCAGCAGTTCATTCTCCAGCTCATGGCACAGGAAGACGTGATCTTGATTCGGGGAAACCATGAGGATCTCTATGAGGAAATGATCACGATCGATGAGGGCCTGCCCGTCCGGCATCACAAGAGCAACGGGACATACGGGACCGCCCTGCAGCTGACGGGCTTTGACCCCGGGCTGGCGATCGTGCGCAACTATGATTTCGCTGAGGCCGCACAGAACACCCCGTTTTTTCAGCAGATCATCCCGGCAATGCTCGACTACTACGAGACAGAGCACTACATTTTCGTCCATGGATGGATTCCCTGCATTCAGGAGCGCGACGGCAGCTACAGCCACCGCTCCGACTGGCGCGAAGCCACGCCCACAGAATGGCGCCGGGCGCGGTGGATCAACGGTATGGACGCGGCGCAGTCCTGCACCGAAGACAAGACCATCCTCTGCGGCCACTGGCATTGTTCCTACGGCCACGCAAGGTATGAAAACAGAGGTTCCGAGTTCGGCCCCGACGCGGATTTCAGTCCGTACTATGGTCCCGGCGTGATCGCGCTGGACGCCTGCACGGCGTACAGTGGAAAGATCAACATCCTTACTTTTCATTTTTTGCCAAGCCCCCAGTATTCCTGAGTTTTTCAGCGTTTTAAGGCCGGTCCCGGATACTCCCGGGACCGGCCTTTTTTGCTTTTATGCGCTTTTAGATGCTCGCGGCAAAACATGGGTTCGTTGGGTTTTCGCCTGAGTTCGTTGGAGTCATGGGGCATCGGCCTCTGCCAAGCAGTCGCCTTCCTCATCGCTGACGGGGATGTCGAGCTCATCGGCGTACTTTCCTTTGGCCATGGCGGTCAGCCCGGCTGCATCAAACGGCAGCTTTGCTTTCGTCGACCTGGCGGATGACGTCACTGAGCTGTCCGTCATAGCCGTAAACCTTTCCCACTACCTTGTCCGTGAAGGGCAGCGGATCAGGCTTGCCCGCCAAGGCGCGGGCAGTCTCGTAAAGCTCTCCAATTTCCTTCACCGGAAGGCCGGCATCAACCAGCCGGCTGCGCAGATCGGGCCGCTTCGGATTGACAGCAATCCCGCGCTGGGTGACAAACACATCGATACTGTCCCCCAGAGTGGATTTAGTAGTCACATGCTCCAGAACGGCTGAGCGGCGCTGGCGCAGGAGGGGCGCCATGGCGATGGTCAGCTTTGCGCCGTGAGCAATGTCCGTGTGGCCGCCGGAACCGCCGCGAATGATTCCGTTGGAATCGGTGTGTACATTGACGTTGAAATCCAGATCGATCTCCGTCGCGCCCAGCATTACGCAGGTCAAATGTTTGGCTACGCAGCTCTTTGACAGCATGTCCGCATAGCAGGCGGCAGAGATCTCCTGATGTTCCTGGTTCCTTTTGATGGACTCTACTGCATCCAGATCAAGGCACTGGATATCCATGATCTTTCGGAAATAGCCTTTCTCCAGCAAATCCACCAGCAGCCCGTTAGTCCCGCCCAGGATCGCCGAACCGCGAATACCTTTGCGATCCATGGCGGCTTGAAGAAATTTTGTAGTGGCAAGGGAGATGCTCCCGCCGCCGGTCTGATAGATAAAGCCCTCTTCGAAAAGCCCGGAGTTTTCAAATACAGAGACAGCTTTTTTCGCAATCTCCAGAGACATCGGGTTCTGGGTGACGGCAGTGATTCCGGAACGAATCCCATTGACGTCGCCGATCGAGTCGACGGCAACCACATAGTCCGCGTAGCGCTCGTCAATGGAGATGGGCGTCAAAGGGTACTCGACCAGATTGTCGGTAATGACAACGACTTTCTTGGCATAGGCTGCATCGGCGAAAGCATAGCCCATAGAGCCGAATGCAGACGGTCCGCTTACGCCGTTCATGTTGCCCTGACAGTCCGCAGCAGACGCCGCAATAAAGGCAATGTCTATCGGGGACTCTCCCACGGCGATCGCGTGGGGGCGATTGCCATGTGTACGGAAAATGACCGGGCGATCCATGCTGCCGTGAGAGATGGAAAGGCCAACCACTTTGCTGATGTAATCGGTGTCGATCCCCGTCACCACACCATTTTTTATCAGATCGACCAGGCAGCCATGGGAACCGTGAATACCGCTTGCGCTCACCGTGATGTCATGAAAGCCCATTTCAGAGATCTTATTCATGACCATCGGCAGCACGCCGTCCCCGTCGCGGAGATGATGATGGAAGGAGACGGTCATGCCGTCCTTTAGACCACAAAGGCGAATAGCCTCTTCCACAGACGCTACAAGTTTCCCTTTCATGTACGCACCCCGTTTATTCTTTCATACTCCTCTACGGTATTCCGCACAATGGTAATGGCGGGACCGTCATACATCTTGCCTCCGACGACCACGACACCACGGCCTTCGGACTCTGCCTGATTGAATGCGCTCACGACTGCTTTAGCAATCTCGTACTCCTCTGCAGTCGGTGAGAAAATCGCATTGACATAGGATACCTGGCCAGGATAAATGCAGGCCTTCCCGTTGAAGCCCATATTTTTTACAATCCTGGTCACCTTTTGAAGCCCTTCGTAGTTGCGAACCTGGAGATACGGCGTATCAATCGCGTCAATGCCGACGGTACGCGCCGCCGTAACCAGGCGTGAGCGCGCATAAGCGATTTCATATGATTCGTCTGTGAGCGTCGCCTTCATATCCAGGGCCAAGTCGACTGCGCCGAGATACAGACCGTCGATGCGGGGACTTGCGAGCGCAATCTCATATGCATGCTCAATCCCGCCGGCAGTCTCCAACAGCGGAAGCAGCCTGATCTTCCCAACCTCCATCCCGTGCTCGGTCTCAATCCGGGTTATCGTTTCATCAATGAGGCGAATATCATTCGGCGTATAGACTTTCGTAGGCATGATCGTGTCGGGCTTTTCCGGAACGATCATCTCCAAATCCGCTTTCCACCAAGGCGTTGACAGAGAGTTGATCCGAATGATGACCTCCGCGTTATAGTGGAAGGTGCGGAGCGCATGCTTGAGCAGGATCCGGGCTGAATCCTTCTCTCCGATGGCGGTCGCATCCTCCAGGTCGATTACAATCCCGTCGGCTCCGTACACATCTGCATTCAGCAGGTTGCCGGGTTTCGCGGCGGGAAGGAACATGATGCTTCTTCTCATTACTTCACACCCTCCATTGACCGAACGATCGCGGCCTCCACGCGCGCGCGAATCACATAGTCCAACGCGCCTTGATCCTCGATGCGGATACCGGCGGAACTGACGCCCATTTCTGCCGCCATCTCTTTCGCTGTCTTTATGATTTGCCTCCCAAACTGAAGAGCCACAATGCTGTGCAGTTCGACGTCAATGCCTTCTCCCTCTCGATGAAACACCGTGACGAGGGCATCGTTCTTGGTATTGGTTCCGGCTGAGGCCTGTTTCGTAATGATCATATTACTCCTCCTGAATCTGCTTTCTTTCGGTTCGCCTTGCGTATGGCGAAGAAGAATATCGCGGCAACGGTCACGAGCAGCACGATAGTAATGGGGCGGTGCATGAGATAGGGCAGCAACCCGTCGGTTGCGAGGTTAAGCGTCCGGCGAAGGTTGACCTCAAACAGATTGCCCAGCACAAGCCCCAGAACGATGGCGCTGTTGTTGAAATGACAACGCTTGCAGAGGATGCCGAGAACGCCGGCCCCCAGCATGATATATACGTCGTTGATGCGGCCGTTTTTCGCGTAGCAGCCCACAATGGCAAGCGTAAGAATCATCGCCGCCAGGTAACGGTAGGGCAGGCATAGTACACGCGCAAACACTTTCGCAATCAATATGGAGACGAATACCATGGCGATACTTGCGAAAAGCATGCCCGCAACAACGGAGTAGAGGTATAGCGGCTGCGTCTTCAGCAACAGCGGCCCTACCTTAACGCCCTGGATATTGAGTGCGATGCTCATCATGGCAGCGCTGGTGCCGCCTGGGATGCCCATCGCAACAAGGGGGATCATCATTCCGGCAGCTGCGGCGTTGTTCGCCGTCTCCGATGCAGCGATCCCTTCGGGAATACCTGTCCCGAAATCCTTGGGATGTTTGGAGATCCGTGTCTCCATCGAGTAGCTGAGGAACGAGGCGATCGTACTTCCGGCTCCCGGCAGGATCCCTACCACGGTTCCGAGAATGCTGTCCCGAAGCAGCAGCCATCTCATGGAGAACATCTCTTTGAAGTTCGTCAGTTTCGTAACCTTTCTTGGATCCATTTTGCCGAGTTTTGTTTTTTCCGGCGTCAAAAACTCGGAGTACAGCTCTGTCAGAGCAAACATTCCGATCATGAAAGGCAGCATATCAACGCCAGCGAGCAGGAAGCTGGAGCCGAAGGTATAACGCGCCTGCCCTGTCATGGGGTCCTGCCCGATGGTTGAGATCCACAAGCCGATCAAACCGGAAGCGATGGTAAGCAGGATGTTGCTCTCATCCAGAAAGATGATCACACTCAGCCCCATCAGGACGATCATGCACATTTCAGATGCGCCGAAACGCAATGCGGCCACCATTAAAGGGGCCGTGCAGAAAAACATGATGACGGCGCCGACGAGATTGCCGATCGCTGAGGAGAAAAGATCCAGGCTCAGGGCCCTTCCCACTTCGCCGCGTTTGACCATGGGTGAGCCGTCAAAAGTCGTTACCGCGCTGGCAGGCGTACCTGGAATATTGAACAGGATGGCTGTGATCCCGCCGCCGGTTACAGCGGAGCAGTTCACTGCGCAGAGAAAGGTAATCCCCATTACGGGGTCCATTGAATAGGTAAAGGTCAGACAGAATATGACGGCCATTGTTGCGCTGATGCCCGGAAGGGCACCCATGATGACGCCAAAAATCACGCCGCCAAACATAATCAGTAGATTTATCGGTTGGCAGATGATAGAAAACGACTGACCAAGATAGGCAAAAGCTTCTGCCATTATGTCCCTCCCTTGGGTTCAGACCGGCTTGAGAACCTCATCCAAACAGGAACTCAAGCTTCATTGTGAGCTCTCGAATAATACCGGTACCCCGTGGCAGGCGGATGTGCAGCCCATAGATAAAAACACAATAGACCGCCGCCGTAATCAGAATGGAGGTCACGATCCCTTTCAGCCAGCTTGTTTCTCCTAACATCATGATGTAATAAAGGCAAATGAAGGGCGTGAGCAGGACAAAACTCAGTGTATCTAACAAAAGGAAATAAAGGATTGTGACCACAATAGTCAGCAAAAAGATATGCGTTTGCCGATCCTTCAGTCTGAAGATATCGGCGATGCTTCTTTTTTTCTCTTCCGAAGGGAGCTTTTTCCACAGCTGGACGCAATGCAAAACCAGGCAGAGAATGATTGCGAGCAGAAGGACGGATGGGTAAAGCCTTACGCTCTCATCCCCCAGGAAGACCGCTGTGGTCACATATCCGGCGATCAGCATGACCAGGAAAAACAAGGCCAGCAAACCGCAGATGATGAATTCTGCCATGTAAGTATTCCTCCGAAGAAACAGGCGCGGAGGAGATGGTGCTCCCCCGCGCAAAGCTCTTAGTTAGTGATTGGCAAAGAAGGAGAAGGCATCAGCCATGATTGTGGCCGTATCATTCAGAAGTTCGGTAAACCCGGCCTCATCGCGGAAGTCGACGTTATATCCGAGGCTGAGCAAGAAATTCTGCCACTCCTCACCTTCAGCGACCTTGGCAACGGCAGCCTCAAAAGCCTCCTTGGCTTCGACAGGTGTATCGTTGAAGCAGGTAAAGCCAAACCACGGGCCGAGTGTAGCATTGATACCCACTTCCACCGTGCATGGGACGTCCGGCAGCTCCGGCTGACGCTTGTCACTCAGGACGATGATCGGGAGCATGTCGCCGGATTCGATATAGGCCTCGTTTTCACCGTAGGTGCTCATCATTAAGTCGACCTCGCCAGACAGGCATGCGGTCGTCGCATCGGCCTCATAGTTGACGATTTTGAGATCAAAGCCGCACTCGGCTAAGAACTCACCCATAGAGGCGCCGTCAATGCCGGTGGTGGACTGAACCGCAATGGTGACCTTGCCAGGGTTGGCCAGAGCATATTCTTTCAGAGACTCAAAGTCGCTGAACTTGCTGTTCTTGCTGCTCGTAAAGAACACATCCTTGGAGCTGAGCAGGCTGCACATCGGCGTGATGGAGCCCAGAAAATCAAAGTCGAAGTTTCCAAGAACCGCGGAACCGATCGCAGAGGGAGACGTATACTGGTAGAAGTAGCCATCATGCTGCTGATCTTTTGCCCAGGTATAGCCGGTCACGCCGGATGCGCCGGGCATATCCGTAACAATGATGTCGACGCCGAGTTCTGCGCTAAGCAGATCGGCCATCTTGCGCAGTGTGATGTCCGCATTGGAGCCTTCGGGTGAAGGCGTCATGACCTCAATGCGGCGATTGAACACGAAGCCCTCCTCCGCGGGAGCTTCAGCGGCGGGCGCTTCAGCAGCGGGCGCCTGCGTAGCCGCGGGTGCTGGCGACTGACCACATGCAGCAATAGAAAACACCATAACAATCGCCAAAACGACAACGACAAGTTTTTTCATTTTTTTCTTTCCTTTCATAAGAATGATTCCGAACGATGTTTTTCCTACAGTGCGTGCGAAAGAATCTGCTCATACACCTCCTTTTTTCTATTCAAATAAGGGTTGAAAATACCGATGTTATTGTATACAATAATTATAATTACTTGCGTGTTGAATTGCAACAGCCAAGAAATACAATAATTCCCCATTTCTTTTGTCTATTAACCACAAATCATTGTTCTGTTGTACATACATTTCGGATATTATTGACAAAAGTGTATTGATAATAGTATAATAGTATTATAATATCTCAGTATCCAATACCGAGAATGATATCAGGAGATTCGATCATGACAGTTATTCCCAACTTTTTTTCGGACATTGTCCCCGAAAAGACATCCCTCTCGGATCAAGCCTACCGCTATATCCAGAGAAAAATTGTTGTGGCAGAGTACCCGCCTCTCTTTATGCTTAACGAAATCGAGATTGCAAAGGAACTCGGAATCAGCCGCACACCGGTACGGGAAGCGATCAAACGTCTGGAAAACGACGGGCTTCTCTGTCTGAAACCGAATTGCGGAGCGGAGGTTATTGGCCTGTCCAAGGAAGAAATGTACAACATCCTGATCATCCGTGCATTTCTGGAAGGCTTGGCCGCCAAGCTGGCAGCGACGACCATGGACAACAAAACCCGCGCACTCCTTCAGGAGATTATTGACCTTCAGCAGTTTTATTATGAACGGAACGATCCCGAGCAATGCTGGAAGGCGGGCAACGCGTTTCATTCTGTGATTTACAACAGCTGCAGCAGCCGTCATGTAATCACGCTTCTCCGCACTTACCACACATACATCTACTTGTGGATGGAGAAGAATATGATGAAGCGCAATGATCAGCATCCCAAAGAGGCGCTCGAGGCGCACAAGACGATCCTGAGTGCAATCAATGCCAAGGACGCAGAACTGAGTCAACGCCTGATGTCCGAGCATCTGGAGCAGACCTTCTATTCCCTCTGACAGCGGCGGTCGATTCAGCCGCCCGCCAAGGTCGCTTGCTTCTCCTTCCATACCCCTATCGAAAGGGCGATCCTCATGACATATATCAACCCAATTATTCAGGTACTCTTTCTTGTGGGGGTCGGATGGATCCTCGCACGGGCAAGCCTTGTGAAACAGCATATCCCAATGCTGTCATCTCTGATCATGTATGTTCTGGTTCCGGCAGTGGTCTTTCGGAGCGTGTATCAGTCGCCCATGCAGCCAGAAGACTGCTTGCTATTCTATTTCTCTCTGTTTTCCGTTTATCTGTGTACCCTGCTGCTGAGTTTCCTGCTCGGGAAGCTCTTTGGCTTTCGAGGAACAGCTTTACGAATGGTCTGCATCTGTTCTCCATACAGCAACAACGGCGCTGCCGGCTATACGATCATCCATGCATTTCTGGGAGAAGCCTATAGTTCTATCGCGGCAGTCTCCTCCGCATTCGGCAATGTGCTGATCAACCTGACGGCGCCATTGCTGGTCAAGGTGAAACAGGAGACAAGCCTTCTTCAGACCTTGCGTGAGCTTTTGCGGATGCCGGTACTTTATGCGCTGCTGCTGGGCTTTCTCCTCAAGGGGCTTGGGGTCGAATTGCCGAGCCTGCTGATGACTCCGATCGACCAGCTCGCCTCCGCGGCTTTTCCGCTCTGCCTTTTGCTGATCGGGATCCAAATGCAGGGACAGAGAATCCGCGGGGACTGCTTTTCGATGCTCCTTCCCGCCTGCATCAAGCTGCTGCTGATGCCGCTCATCGCAGCTTTTCTTGTTAAATGCGTACTCCCCCTTCCCGAAAAGTATGATCTTGTCGTGTTTCTGCTGGCAGCTATGCCACCTGCAGCGACTATGGTGGCCATCGTAAGCAATTGCGGGATGGTCTCCGAAGCAGACGCGGTAGCGTCTGCGACCTGTTTTACTACGATCATATCCCTGTTAACAATCCCTCTGATGCTTTATCTCTCCTCTGTCCTCTTCTGACGGAAGCGCACTTACGGCAACATCGCTCCAACATCTGCATAAAAAGGAGGAAAACATGCAAACAGAACAAGTAAAGGCAATGGCGAACACCGTACGCAGGGACATCCTCGGGATGATCTGCCGTGCGGGTTCAGGGCATCCCGGTGGGTCGCTCTCTACTGCTGAGCTGCTGACCGTCCTCTATTTTGAGGTCATGAACGTCAGGCCCGAAGATCCCGATTGGCCGGACCGCGACCGTTTTATCATCTCCAAAGGGCACGGCGTCCCCACGCTCTACAGCGTCCTGGCCCGCAAAGGCTTCTATCCCCTCGACTGGATGGATGGTCTGCGCAGGCTCGGCAGCCCTCTGCAGGGACATCCGCATGCCGACCGCGTTCCGGGACTGGATTGCTCCTCAGGCTCTCTGGGCCAGGGGCTGAGCGTGGCCAACGGGCTTGCCCTCGGCCTGCGCAGGCATGGCAGCCAGGCGCGCGTATACTGCCTGATGGGCGACGGTGAACTGCAGGAAGGCCAGATCTGGGAGGCAGCCATGAGCGCCGCGCAGTTCAAACTCTCCAACGTCTGCGGGATCGTTGACTGGAACCACGTCCAGTTGGACGGGACTACTGAGGAGATCATGGACGTCGGGGACCTCACAAAGAAATGGGCAGATTTTGGCTGGAACGTGATCGAGTGCGACGGCCATGACCCAGATGACGTGCTCCGCGCCTTTACGGCTGCCAAAGCGTGCACAGACAAGCCCAGCGTCATTCTGGCGCATACCGTCAAAGGCAAGGGTGTATCCTTCATGGAGAACAAGGCAGCTTGGCACGGCGCCGCACCCAACGAGGAGCAATTTGCTGCCGCGATGGCAGAATTGGACGCAAAGGAGGCGTAAACGAATGAGTGTCAAGAAGGTCCCCATGCGCGACGGATACGGAGAAGCGCTGCTGGAGCTCTGCCGGCAGAAGGAGGACATTCTGGTCCTTGATGCCGACGTTTCGAAATCGACCCGCACCGTTTGGGTCCATGACAAGTATCCCGAGTATTTTCTGAATATGGGCATCAGTGAGCAGGACATGGTCGGTACTGCGGCCGGTCTTGCCCTTTCCGGCGTGACTCCTTTCGTCTCCACATACTGCGTATTCCTGTGCGGCAGGGCATGGGATCAAATCCGCACCACAGTCTGCTACAATGACCTGAACGTCAAGTTTGGCGGAGCGCATGCAGGCATCTCAGTCGGCCCGGACGGTGCGACACACCAGGCGCTCGAAGATCTGGCCCTGATGCGTGTTCTTCCGCATATGACGGTGATTGCCCCATGCGATGCGGTTGAGACTAAGAAAGCGACCCTGGCGGTCGCCAAGTATCCCGGCCCCTGCTTTCTCCGTTTTGGCAGAGAGCCTGTGCCGGTAATCACTGACGAGGACAGCGTTTTTGAGATCGGCAGGGCAAACATCCTGCGCGAGGGCGGTGATGCCGCGGTCTTTGCGATAGGCGCGGAGGTCTATGAAGCTCTTGAAGCCGCAGAGCAGCTTTCTTCCGAAGGAGTCGAAATCTCCGTCATCAACATGCACACATTGAAGCCGCTTGACGGCGCCTGTATCGAGCGAATGGTGCGCAGCTGCGGAGCCATCGTTACGGCGGAGGAGCATCAGGAAATCGGAGGCCTCGGCGGCGCGGTCGCGGAATACCTTGCTCTGCACTGCCCAGCGCCAATGGAGACTGTCGCCGTACGCGACAGCTTCGGAGAATCCGGCGATCCGGATGAACTGATGGCAAAGTACGGGCTCAATGCGTCGGCGATCATCGATGCGGTCCACCGTGTTATTGCGAGAAAAGCGAAAGCCTGAAGCAGAATGACGGGAAATGCCCGTCATGCGGGATCGGGAAGGCCTTGAGATTTGCATACCTCACGGTTTTATTGCGAATACAGGAAGAGGAACGCTTCGGGTGCAGAAAAGAAAAGAGCTCCTGCCGGACTGGACTGGTCGAGCAGGAGCTCTTTTTCGTTGAAATCCCGAGGTGTCCAAAGAAAAAAAAACAAAGGAGGTGAAGCCGTGGCCTGCAGCGAATCGATCCAGAGCTTCGAGAAGATTCGCGGCTGCCTGCGTGAATTCCATGCGTACGGATTCAAATCCAGCTTCTCCCGCCATTCGCAGGGTACCCGGCCATGCCGGGTACCCTGTCTTTTGCCCCTGATCTCACATATAAATTGAAAACCGCAATCTCCCGTGCTATACTTTTATCACAAGCTGATTCGACTTTATCTTACGACGGAAGAGAAACGGAGGGAGTCCCATGAAACAGATCGAGCTTTTCTATCTCACCCACTGCCCGTACTGCATCAACGCCCGGCGGGCGATCGAAGAACTGAAAAGCGAAAATTCAGCCTACGAGGAGATCCGGATCCACTGGATCGAAGAGAGCGAAGAGGCGGAACTGGCAGACAGCCGGGATTACTACTATGTGCCGACCATCTTCTATGGGGATGAAAAGCTGTATGAGGCAAAGCCGACACACAGTTATTCCCGGATCAAGCGGAGCATCCGGGACGCCTTCGATCAGGTCCTCTCCGTTTGAATCGGTTTTGACCCTCGCTGCGATACGTGATACTTATTTGAAGGAGGCATTCCCATGAATAAAAACACAAAACTCTTTTCCGTCATCAGCTACATCACCTGGATCGGCTTTCTGGCCGCTCTCTTTCTCAGCGAGAAGGACGACAAGATGGTGCGGCATCATCTGAACCAGGCCCTGGTCATCAACATCCTGGAGACCATCGGTACCCTCATCAGCCGGCTGGGCGGCATTTTCGGCCTGCTCGGATCGCTCATCGACATTGCCGTTCTGGTATTCTTCATCATGGGCATCGTGCGTGCCGCCAAGCTGAGCGACGAGCCGCTGCCGCTCATCGGCGATTTCCATCTGATCGGCTGAGGCCCGTGAAGGCCGGTCCAACACTGTACGGGAGGGTAAAACATGAGTATTCCGAAAATCATAGGCTGCGTTTTTCTCCTGTGCGGGCTGGTCTATGCCTGTGTGCTGGGCAGGGATCTTGTAAAGAACAAAGATGCCCTGCGGCAGGCCCCGGGCGATCTGAAAGTCCTGGGCGGATTGGAATTCATCGTCTTTTTCCTCTGTACCCTGGGGGTCTCAGACTTTCTGCTGAACACCTTGATCATCAAAAAGCTCCGGCTGGCCGATGACAGGAGCATTCCCAGCTGCCTGATCGCCGCCACCATCGTGCCCGGCGCGCTTATCGCCTTCAGTTATCTGCGCACGGAGAACTCCGCCGACGCGCTGACGCTGATCCTCTTTATGGTCTGCCTGGCGGCGGGCGCCGTCTTCGGCAGCCAGGTCGTCAGCCGCATGGACGGGTCGACGGTGAAAAAGGTGATGGGCTTTGCGCTGCTGTTTTCCATGGCGGCGCTGGTGGTCAAGATGATCGTCAGCGCCGGGACCACCGGCAGCGCCGTCAGCCTGCGGGGCGGGAAGCTGCTCATCATGAGCATTGCGTGCGTGGGCATTGGCTTTATCAATATGACCGGCGTCCCCTGCAAGCCCATCGCCACCGCCATGCTCCTGCTGCTGGGCCTCTCCCCTGTGGCGGCTCTGACGCTGACCCTGGTGCTGGGCGCCATCAATCCCATGAGCGGCGGCGTCTCCATTGTCAAAGCCGGCCTGTACAACCGCAAGATGGTCCTGGCCGCCATGACCGCCGGCAGTGTGGCTTCGATCCTGGGCGTGGTGCTGGCCATATCCATGAACCAGCTGCTGCTCAATATCCTGCTGCTGATCGTCATGCTCATCGCCGTCGTCAGCATTCTCAAGAACGAAGGCGCTGCCGCCTGATGCCGCAAAAGCAGAGGGAAGCACATCCGTCCGGTGTGCTTCCCTCTGCTTTTCTTTACTTGCCGTAGGCTTTTTGTTTGCGCTGCTGCACATAGTCGAACCAGGCCAGAAACTCCGGCCCCAGCCGGGTGACCAGCGCCCGGGCCTCCTCCGGCTTGGCCGCCGACAGATACAGACACTGCTGGGCCAGCTGATAGCGGCGGGCGATACTGAAGCGCGCCAGCTCCTCGTCGGTATAGTGACCCAGAGCCGCCAGCTGCTGCTGGGCCCGGAAGAAGCGCACAAAGGCCTCTGCCGTGTCCCGCCCCACGATGGGCGCCAGCAGGGAGAAGTCGTTGCCGGAGTGGTCCAGCGCCTTGGACACCATTTCCCAGCGGCGGGGGTCAGCATGGCCCTCAGCGCCGGTGTACGGGGTACGCAGGTACAGATCGTTGTTGGCCAGGAATTCCAGCACATAGGGATTGATGCGGCTGCGCACGGCCCAGGGCATCCAGTTCTCCACGGTGGTGCGGATATAGATGTGGGCAAAGCGGCCGAACAGCGGCTCGGCAAGGTCATGGGCCGCGCTGGATTCGCTGCGGTCGTTGCCCGCCGCCACGATCCGGGCGTTGGCCGGGAGCGGCCAGCGGTTGTTCACCACCCGCTCCAGCACAATCTTGAAGATCACCGACTGGGTCTGCTTGGTGGCGTTGGTCAACTCGTCGAAAAACAGGATGTGGATCTGGCCGTCCTCGCACAGGCGCTCCAGCTTCACCAGCCACACGGGCTTGACGTCGATGATCTCGTTTTTCGCTTCGTTGTAGATGGCCCGGCCGTTGATGGTCTCCGGGGTCTCGTTGACCAGCTCGATGTCCAGGGCAAGCGGATCCACCTGGCGGACGCGGTCGCTTTTGCCGTCGCCGGTCAGGCCGTGCAGGAATACGGGGATGTCGGCGTCCACATAGGCGCGGATCAGACTCAGCTCGTCCCGCTGCTCATAGCGGTAGGGAGCGTCCTCCGGCAGCTCCTCCGCCTCCTCCGGGGCCAGTTCCGAAAGGAAAGGCCCGGCCAGATAGGCTTCCGCCGCCGCCCGATCCAGCCCGGCAAAGAGGGCCTTGCAGCAGACCAGCAGGCTGTTGGGCGCGTCATAAAACCAGCGGACGGGCCGCAGCTCCAGAAAGACCCGCTCTCCCTCGCTGACGCAGGTCCCGTCGGACAGCTGGGCAAAGCCCGCGGCATAGCTGTGCTCCGCCGTCAGGCAGACGATCTGTTTGGCGCCCAGCTGATAGACCGGGATAGGCTTTCCCGCCAGGGTATAGGTCTTTTTGAGCTTACGCAGCGTTCCCTCTTTCAGGGCGCGGGAGGCCATATCCCGCAGGGTCACATCCAGGATGTTCATGGGATAGACGCCGTATTCCACGGTGCTCAGCTCCCCCTCCCGGCGAGGTCTCCGCAGCAGGGCCTGGTCTCCCGCCTCCAGCAGGATGGCCGGGCGCACCGCGCAGACCGCGCATTCGCCGCTGCGGCCGAAGCGGTCCACACAGCCGCCTTCGGACAGGTAGTAGTTGATCCCGCCCGCGGCGTCCACCAGAAAACCGTCGTCATCCGAGCTCAGCAGCGCCAGATCCGTGGCGGGAGCGGCAGCGCCCAGAAGTTCAAACAGCGTCAGGCCCCGCTGGGCAAACACCTGCTCAGGTGATAAGAAACTCGATTTCATACTTTTCCTTCTCCTCTTTCGGTTTCACATACAGGACCCGCCCGCCCTTGGGATCGATGGGGGAGGAACTGTAAACGACCCACACCGCGTCGCAGCGCTGCTGCGGCATCTCGGCATAGCCGTCGGTAAAAATGATCTGATTCTCGGCGTCGCCTGTAAAGGCGCTCACGGCCACGTTGAAGTCCGTGCCGCCGGAGCCGCGCAGCTCCAGCTTGTCGATATCCTCCTCGGTGTGGATATCCTGCCAGCCGTAGAAGCGGGTATCGAAACAGCCCACCCGCACCACGGCGTCCTCCTGCAGCAGGGCCTTGACGCCGCGCACGAAGGCGCGCAGCAGCTCCTCCGCCACGGAGGCGCTGGTATCCAGCAGGATCTCAGCCCGGGCCACGGGATAAGGGCGGAAGCGATAGCCCAACACGCCGTGGCGGATGGTGTCCCCGGGGAACCAGTCAAAGTCCAGGTCCATGGTGGGCTCCAGCATCTCCGCCAGCCCCGCCACCGCGGCGGCCAGCCCCGGATCGTCGATCTCCCGGGCGCGGCTCTGGCTGCTGTCCCCGGGCTTGGGGTCGTCGCTCACCGGGCGGATCTCGTCGCTTTCCTCAGTCTCCCGCTCCTCCCGGTCCTGGTCCTCCTGCGGGGGCGGCTGCTCGGAAAGCAGCAGCTCGTACAGCTCCTCCGCGCTGGCGTCCGCCGCCTCCCGGCGCTGATAGCTGTCCTCCGGCAGAAGGAAGCCGTCCTGGCGCAGCATCAGATTCACCACCGCGTCGGTGGCCTTGCGCCAAAGAGCCTTGTCCTTCCCCGCCCCCCGCTGGTCGTGGGCCAGCTGTACGTGCAGCACCTGCTGGGCGATCAGGAAGGTCTGGGCCGCGGGCGTATAGTATTTCATGCGGCGGCTGTTGTAGTAGATGGTCCTGCCGTCGTTGTCCGCCGGTTCCAGCGTCGGCGCCTCCCGGAAGCCGACAGTCTCCAGAAGCGGCGCCCACTGGGGATAGCGGTCCGCCAGATCCCGGCGGATTTCGTTGAGATCCATAGGCTCTCCTTTACGCGTCCCTGTGTTGCATTGGAAGCGGCTTCCATTATAACGGATGCCAGGGCGGGACGCAAGGGCGGTCTGCGGCACATTTTTCCTTTTTTCGCAGAAAACAATAGCTTCCCGGACAAAACGATGCTATAATGACCATTGTTGCGATCCGCAACCATCATCATCACGGAGCGAGGCCAGCTTATGACTGAATTCCACGCGGACGACTACGGTCTGTTCCCCCGCCAGAGCCAGCGGATCCTGGACTGCTGCCTGCACGGCGCCCTCAACGGCACAAGTGTCATGCCCAACAGCCCATACCTGTCCGCCTGCATGGACATGCTGCGCGAGCAGAACGCGCAGCTGCAGCTGTCCGTCCATCTGAATCTGATGGAGGGGCGCTGTCTTGCGCCCAAAGAGGAGCTGCCGCTGCTGGTGGATGGCGACGGGATCTTCCGCGTCTCCTTTGTCCGGCTGCTGTTCGCGCATCTGTCGCCTCAAAAAGACCAGTACCGGACACAGCTGAAAAAAGAACTGCACGCCCAGATCCAGGCTTTACTCCCTTATCTGGAGCGGGAGGGGCTGCCCCTGCGGCTGGACGGACATGCCCACTGGCACATGCTGCCCGTCGTTTTCGACGCGCTCATGGAGCTGATCCACGAGGAGCGGCTGCCGGTCACTTACATACGCATCCCCAGCGAGCCGATCAGTCTGTACCTGCGGCACTTCCTGCGCATCTTCCCCTTCCATCCCATCAACATCGTCAAGACCGGCCTGCTGCGCATCCTGTCCCGGCGCGCCCTGCGCCGTCACGGCCCGGCCCTTTCCCGGCTGGAGCGCAAGGTTTTTCTGGGAGTGCTCTTTTCCGGCAACTTCAGCTATGAGAAATTCCGCCTCATCCTGAAAGACGCCGAAGACTGCGCCGCCGCGCGGGGCATGGGGCTGGAGCTGCTGGCCCATCCCGGCGCCGTGTATGAGCCGGAGGATATCGAAAAACTCACCAACAAGGACGATCTGGCCTTCCTCACCGCCCCCGGGCGCAGGGTCGAGGCCGAGGCGTTTCAGCGGCTGGCGGAAGAGACCGCCGCCGTATAAAGGAGGAACCCATGCTTTCAGACAACATTCAAAGAAATGAAGACGGCAGCCTGTCCTTTGCCGGGCACAATGTTCCCGCCCTGGCCCGCCAGTTCGGCACCCCCCTGTACCTGATGGACGAGGAGCGAATCCGCGCCAACTGCCGCATGTATATCCAGGCCTTCCGGGACAACTTCGGCGACGCGGCGCTGCCCCTTTACGCGGGCAAGGCCGCTTCCTTCAAGCAGATCTATCGGATCGTGGGCCAGGAGGGCATGGGCGTGGACGCCGTGTCCCCCGGCGAGATCCATACCGCCCTCAGCGCGGGCTTCCCTCCGGAGAAGATCTATTACCACGGGGACGCCAAGACCGATGAGGATATCCGCTACGGCGTCAGCAAGGGCGTGGGCTGGTTCATCGTGGACAATGAGGCGGAGCTTCAGCAGCTGAACATCGAGGCGGAGCGCCAGGGCGTCGTCCAGAAGGTCCTGCTGCGCATCACCCCGGGCATCGACCCCCACACCTATCACTCCATCAGCACCGGCACCGTGGACGTGAAGTTCGGCGTGGCGCTGGAGACCGGGCAGGGCTTTGCCTTCGTCCATCAGGCGCTGACCATGGAGCATCTGGACGTGCAGGGCCTGCACTGCCATGTGGGCTCCGAGGTGTTCGACGAATCCGTGTTCGAGGACACCATCGACATCATGGTGGACTTCATATCCCTGCTGCAGCAGAAGCTGGGCTACGTGACCCGGGTGCTGAACGTGGGCGGCGGCTACGGCGTGCGCTATCTGGACACCGACAAGCAGATCGACATCCCCGCGCGCATCGCCCATGTGGCGGAGCATTTGAAGCAGCGCACCGGGGAGGCCGGACTGCCCCTGCCCTTCTTCCTGATGGAGCCGGGCCGCAGCATCGTAGCCGACGCCGGAATGACCGTCTACACCGTCAGCACCGTCAAGCGCATCCCCGGCTACAAGCGCTATGCCATCGTGGACGGCGGCATGACCGACAATCCCCGCTACTGCCTGTACAAGGCCCCCTATACGGTCCTCAACGCGGATCGGGACACCATGTTCTACGCGGTCTATGACCTGGCCGGACGCTGCTGCGAGAGCGGCGACATCATTCAGCCCGCCGTGAAGCTGCCGGACGATACCCGCCGGGGCGACCACATTGCGGTCTGCACCACCGGCGCGTACAACTATTCCATGGCCTCCAACTATAACCGCCTGGGCCGCCCGCCCATCGTCATGCTCACCAAAGACAGCAGCTATGTGGCCGTGCGGCGGGAGACCCTGGACGATCTCTGCGCTCTGGACAACTGAGGGGTGCGCCATGCGATATGATGAGATCCCAGAAAGACTTGCCGGGCTGCCCGGTGAAATCGGATTCTATTACAAAAACCTGAGGACCGGCGAGAGCCTGGGTCATCGGGAAAACGAGCTGTTCGAGTCCGCCAGCGTGATCAAGCTGCCCATCTACGCGGTGCTGATAAAGCTGCGGGAGGCGGGCGAGATCGACTTTGCGGAAAAGCTCCTTTGCCGGGAGGAGGACAAGTTCCCCTCCTGCGGGGCGCTGCAGTACTTTACCGGCGAGCTGAGCGTGGATATCCGGACCCTCTGCGGCCTGATGATCTCCCTGTCGGACAATTCCGCCACCAATCTGCTGATCCGCCGTCTGGGCATCGATTTTCTCAACGAGCAGTTCAAGACCGTCGGCCTTGCCCAAAGCCATATAGAGCGCTTTCTCTTTGACATTGAGGCCTCCGCCCGTGGGCTGGAAAACCGCATCGTCCCGGCGGAGATGGGATGGCTGCTGGAGCAGATCGCCCTGCGCCGCTTCGTTTCCCCGGCCGCCAGCGAGGAGATGGAGGCGCTGCTGTGCCGCCAGCAGATCAAGCACAAGATCCCGGGCTATCTGCCCCGGGGCACGGTCGTTGCCCACAAGACCGGCGAGGACGTCGGGATCACCAACGACGTGGGCATCGTCTTTGCCAAAGAACCCTTCGTCCTCTGCTTTGCCTCCAACCGCACGGATGTGCCCCAGGCGGAGCGGACCCTCCGGGAACTGGCGCTGGCGCTGTATGAGCACTGCTCCTGACAAAAAAACACTCTTGGCCCTGAACGCCAAGAGTGTTTTTTATTTCCGCTTCCCCGGCTTCGGGAGTTCCGGGTACATAGCCTCCAGCAGATCCCGCAGAAAGGCCCGGTCCTCCACCCGATCCACCAGCAGCATTTCCTTCGCCCCCTCGTAAGGGGTCTCCCGGGCGGCCTCCGGCAGCATGGCCCGGGCTGAGGCCGTGGGCTTGACCAGGAAGCGGTCATCATAGACGCCGCCGATCAGCTTGCCGCGGTAATACAGAAGATACTCCCCCATCATAGCCCGCCAGCTGACCTCATCCAGCTCAGCCAGTTGTTCCAGAACAAAATCCAGATAGTTTCTGCTCGACGCCATCTACTCACCCCCTGCGGATCGGATGCCGGAGCACCGTGCGCCGCTTTTCCGGCGCCGTCTTCCGCGGGTCGCTCAGGTAGATCTCGTGGTGCAGCCTGGTCCCGCTCAGATCGTTTTCACAGCCCTGCTCCCGGACAAAGGCGTCCATCCGCTCGAGGGAAGCGGGCTCGTCGTCATAGGGTCCCACATGGAGCATCTGCACACAGAGCCCTTCGTCTACGGTGAGGTACTCCGCCGCCGCACAGTTCAGGCCCTTTTTGCGTTTCGCCTCATCCGCCGCCCAGCGCAGTTCCGCCTCAGTCACGAAATCCGGCAGCCGGAGCACGGAGATCCAGTGAAAAGCGGCCTTGTTGGCGTAATCCACACCGGGGATGCCCTCCTGCCGCCAGAAGCCCTCCAGCGGCGGCACCACAAAATCAAAATAGCCCTCGATCCGGTGCTCGCCCAGCTTGCTCATCTTCAGGGTGTAGGCCACCGCATACAGGATGGCGATCGCCTGCTTGTAGGCGCCGCCCTCCTCGTTGGGATCGCCCTGTCCCCGCACCGCCACATAGTTCATGGGCGGCACGGTGATGATCTCCGGCTTGTTCTTCGGCAGATAAAACTCTTTGTATTCTTTCTTGAAATCAAACGCCATGTTCTTTCTCCTTATCACGCGGCGGCGGCATCGTCTGCCAGCCACGCCCGCAGATCCCCGGCCACCTTTTCCAGCCGTCCGGAGGTGAAGGGGCTCTCCAGTCCGCCGGCGGTGACCGTGTCGATCAGGCCGTCGTATTCCCGGGGCAGGATCTCCAGATATTTCTCCAGGCCCGCGCCGCTCTCCTGCTGCTCCAGCTCGTAGATCTGCATGGCGATATCGTTGGACACCGGGTAGGCGATGATATAGAAGGGCGCGTCGAAGAAGTGGGAGATGTCGATCCAGCTTTTGGCGTAATAATCCCTGTTGTAGCCGTCGTAATAGCCGTACTCCTTGGTCAGCCGCAGATGCAGTTCGTTGAGGAATTCCGCGGAAAGCTCGTCGGGATCCATGTTGTACACGATATGCTCAAATTCGGCGAAGGAGCCCTGCTGCACATAGAGCTCCAGCGTGTCCTGCATCTTGATCATAAACAGCTCTTCCAGCTGTGTGTCGCTGAGCACGCCGTCCAGATAGCAGGGCATCAGGTATTCCATGGCCTGGGAGAAGGTCTCCGACATATCCACACTCTCGCTGGCGTTGTAGTTGGCATAAGCGTCCACATAGTGGCCGAACTCGTGGGACAGATTCATCATATCTTCCACATCGCCGTCGGCGGCCAGGAACAAAAACGGCGCGTCATACTCGTCCAGATAGTTCTGGAAGGAGGTCTCCGCTTTGTTGGACCTGGCCTCCACGTCCCAGAGCTCGTAGCTGTCCATGAATTCATAGGCCTCCGCGACGATATCCCCCATCAGCTCCGCGCCTGCGCCCAGCGCCCGCTGAAGGCGGTTCGCGGTCAGGCGGCTGGGGTCCAGGCTCCAGCCCCCGTCCAGCTCTTTGTACAGGGGGGCCAGCCAAGTTTTGATTCCCTCCAGGTAGTCCTCCGCCTGCTCCGGGCTGTAGTCCCGCTCATAGACATATGCGTAGGCCATATCTTCATAGCTGTCGAAGCCCAGCTTTTTGGCCTGCTGCTGGCGCACCTTCACCAGCTCGATGAAGATCGACGCAGCCTCCTCGTTGTATCGCTTATAGAACCGCATCAACGTGTCGAAATAGCGGTCGTCCTCCTGGTGCAGGCGGTCATACAGTTCATCTTCCTCCCCGCTGTCGTTTTCCAGCATGGGGTTGGCCATCAGCGTCCGGTAATGGGTCATCAGGACGCTCTCCTCCTGAAACAGGGCGATCAGCTCATCGTCATAGACCGCTTCCCCTTCATCGCCGTATTCCTCTGCAAAGCCCTCCCAGAAGTACTCCTTCTCCAGCTCCTGCGCCATGTCCGACAATCCGCAGAGGTAATACATGTCTTCCACGATCTGTCCCACCAGGGAGAGCTGCTCGTCGCACCAGGCGTACTCGTCGGCATAATAGGCATCGGCAACGTCCTGACAGCTGCGGATATAGGCCAGGTTGTACATGGTCACGAAGTGGTAATAGTCCGCGTAGCAGTCATCCAGGATAGCCGTCACATCCTTCATTTTCTTCCCCGCGTTCAGGGCCTCTTCCAGCTCCTCCACCCGCCGCTGCAGGCCGTCCACATCCGGGCGCTCATAGGGGATCTCATCGAAGACCGGCATATCCTCCCGGGAGCTGCTGCCCTCATTTTGAAAGGCATTGCTCAGCTCCGAAATCCAATTTTCCGCCGCGCTGCAGCCGCACAGCAAAAGCAGCGACAGCAGCAGCGCGAAAAAGGCACTCACTTTACGTTTCATGGCTTGATCCTCCGTTGCGCCATTGATAAACAATATTTTACCATATCCCGCCCTTTCTGAAAAGCCACAATTGCGTGAGCGGCTTCCGGCCTTTCTTTCTCATTCCCGGCTTGCAATTCCTGTTTTTGTTTCGTATAATGGCTATGATCTTACCAATCGGGAGGGTTCTTCTATGGGTGAAATCTATGTGACCGGGCACCGCAACCCGGATACCGACGCCATCGTATCCGCCATGGCCTACGCGCATCTGCGCAACGCCCTGGGCGATCGGGAATATAAGGCTGTGCGCCTGGGCGGCGTCAATGACGAGACCCAGCGCCTGCTGGATCATTTTGGGGTGGAAGCGCCGCTCCGGATCAAGAACATGCGCACCCAGGTCCACGACCTGGACTATGACCAAACCCCCGCTTTCAACTGGTCCGTCACCATGAGTCTGGCCTGGCAGACCATGCGGGACCAGTCTCTGAACGTGGTCCCCATCGTGGACGACGACGGGCATCTGTACGGCATGCTCTCCGCCGGGGACCTGGCCGCCTATGAGATGCAGACCATGTATGAAAACCGCATCCAGGAGGTTCCGCTGTTCAATCTGATCAGCGTGCTGGAGGGTACCCTTGTCAACGAGTACAGCACCGAGACCAGCAGCGTCTCCGGTGAGCTGTTCATCACCATCCCGCAAAACTACGAGGATCCCGCCCTCATCAATCCTGAAAGCATCCTGGTCTGCGGCGATCAGCCGGAGCTGATCGACCGGGCCATTGAGGCCGGCGTCCGCTGCCTGATCGTCTGCCGGGCGGACGTCAAGCCGGAGTGGGCCGAGGCCAGGAACACCTGTATCATTTCCACGCCGCTCAGCGCCCGCCGCGTCTCCCGGGTGATCTACCTGGCCCTGCCGGTGTCCCGGATCAGCCAGCGCAAGGACATCACCTATTTCCATCTGAGCGACTATGTGGACGACGTGCAGGAGCAGATGCTCAAAAGCCGCTACCGCAGCTACCCGATCGTGGACGAGAACGAGCAGGTGGTGGGCACGCTCTCCCGTTATCATTTGCTGCGTCCCCGCCGCAAGCAGGTGGTTCTGGTGGATCACAACGAGATCTCCCAGTCCGTCCCCGGTCTGGAGCAGGTAGACATCCTGGAGATCATCGACCACCACCGCCTGGCGGATATCCAGACCGGCCAGCCCATCCATGTGCGCAACGAGCCGGTGGGCAGCACCAACACCATCATCGCCTCCATGTACCAGGAAAACGGCGTGGTACCCTCCCCCAAGATGGCGGGCCTTATGGCCGGCGCCATCCTGTCTGACACCGTCATGTTCAAGTCCCCCACCTGCACCAAGCGGGACATCACCATGGCCGAGCGGCTCAGCCGCATCGCCAACGTCTCCCTGGACGAACTGGGCAAGGAACTGTTTGCCGCCGGCAGCTCCGACGGCAAGAGCGCCGAGGAACTGTTCAAGACCGACTACAAGCAGTTCCACATCTCCGGTCAGAACATCGGCGTCAGCCAGATCACCAGCGTGGATTCCGAGCGTCTGCTGGAACGCAAGGACGAGTTTATGGCCGTCATGGAGCAGGAGAAGAAGGAAAACGCCTACGATCTGGTCATCCTGATGATCACCGACGTGCTGCTGGAGGGCTCGCACCTGTTCTACGTGGGCAGCGACGACGTCATCCAGCAGGCCTTCACCGTGGTGCCCAAGGACAAGCATGTGTTCCTGCCAAAGGTCATGTCCCGCAAAAAGCAGATCATCCCCATGCTCACGGCTCTGTGGGGCTGACGGCGTCAGAAGAAACTCGCTCCATTCCATTTCCGCCTTTCGGCGAAAATTGCATATCCGCTCCTTCCTTCTTCCTTTTTCGCGGCAAACCCGCTCCGCTGGGCTTTCCCGCGAGAGACGCAGGGAGAGAAACTCGCTCCATTCCATTTCCGCCTTCCGGCGAAAAAAATATCAAAAAATATATCAAACGACCGCAGCCAAGTGGCTGCGGTCGTTTGACGTTCATATTCTTCTGAAGGTTTCCGTATACTGACGGAGCTTTTTCGCCAGCTCCTTGCTGTCCGCACCGGGCAGCATGCGCCAGCGCCAGTTGCCCTCCGGCCTGCCGGGGACGTTCATCCGGCAGCTGCCGGGCAGCTCCAGCAGATCCTGCATCTGCACCACGAACAGTCTGGAGGACGTGGCCATGCCCGCGCGGATCATGCCCCAGCACCAGCCCTCTTCCGCGGTGATGTTCATATAGCGGGTGGCAAAGCGCCGGTCCACCGGGCGCGTGCCCTTCAGCCAGCCCATGACCGTGTCGTTGTCGTGGGTGCCGATGTAGCAGACGCTGTTGGCCTGGCAGTTGTGGGGCAGATAGTCCGAATCGTCGTGGGCGTCGAAGGCAAACTGCATGATCTTCATACCGGGCATGCCGGAATCCTCCACCAGCTTGCGCACGCCGGGCGTGATATAACCCAGGTCCTCGGCGATGAATTTCAGGTCGCTGAACCAGGAAGTCAGCACGCCCACAAGGTCCATGCCGGGACCGGGCTTCCATTTGCCGTTCATCGCCGTCTTCTCTCCGTAAGGTACCGACCAATAGCTCTCAAAGCCGCGGAAATGGTCGATGCGGATCACGTCGTAGAGCTTTTTCGCCCCGTCGATGCGGCGGATCCACCACCCGTAGCCGTCGGCGCGCATGGCGTCCCAGTCATAGAGGGGGTTGCCCCAGAGCTGGCCGTCGGCGGTGAAAGCGTCGGGCGGGACCCCGGCCACCTCCTTGGGCACATTGTTCTCATCCAACTGGAAGAACTGCGGCTCGCTCCACACATCGGCGGAGTCGAGGGCCACGTAGATGGGGATGTCGCCGATGAAGCCCACGCCCTTCTCATGGGCGTAGGCCCGCAGAGCGGCCCACTGCTTGAAGAACAGGTACTGCACGAAGATCTGGAAGTCCATCTCCCCGCGCAGCAGGGCGCTATAGCGCTCCACAGCCGCCGGGCGGTGCATGCGGATCTCCTCATCTGGCCACTCGGTCCAGCTGAGCATCTGAAAATGCTGCTTCAGGGCCATGTACAAGGCGTAGTTCTCCACCCAGGCGTTTTCGCGCCGGAAGGCCGCGATCTCCCCGCCCAGCGCGTCCCAGCCCCGCGCGAAGGCCCGGCGCAGCACCACGTAGCGCGCGCCGTACATCCTGCCGTAGTCCACCTGTTGGGGGTCCTCTCCCCACTCGATGCCCTCCAGATCCTTCGCCCGGAGCAGCTTATCCTTGATCAGCAGATCCAGGTCGATGAAATAGGGATTGCCCGCGAAGGTGGAGAAGGCGGAATAAGGGCTGTCCCCGTGGCTGGTAGGGCAGAGCGGCAGCATCTGCCAGTACTTCTGTCCCGCCGCCTTGAGAAAGTCAACAAAATGATAGGCACTCTTGCCCATGGTGCCGATCCCGTAGGGAGAGGGCAGAGAACTCATGGGCATCAACACACCGCTGCAGCGTTCCATAGCGATCAACTCTTTTCTGCGGCACAGGCCGCCTTACTTGTAAATGATTTATCTCTGCTGCGCATAGGCGCAGGCGATCCGCCAGGCCTCCGTAAAGGTGGCGGTCATTTCTGTCCAGTACATGTCCACCGGGTCCATGCCGTAGCGGGCCAGGGCGTTGAGAACGGCGTCCCGCCACAGCCCATCCTCCGGCGTGTAGTTGAACATCCAGGTCAAATTGGTCTGTCCCTGCTCTGCCCGGGCCGCCGCCTCCATAATGAAGGGATTGGTCGAAGCCGGCGCCGCCTTGAAGGGGACGGAGCTGATCCCCTGGGCCAGGGTTTTGCAGTTGTCCGCGGAGCTGACCATCCAGTACAGGAAGTCCAGCGCGGCCTGCCGCTCCTCCTCCGGGGCCCCGGCGTTCACCGCCCAGTAATCCCGGCAGCCGGTGCTGAGTCCCATGTTCTCCTCCCCGGGGGCGCCGCAATACAGGGGGATCATGCACAGTTGGTCCGGGTCCATCCCCTCCGCCAGGCGCTCGTAGGCCCAGGAGCCCTGGGGATAGAAGATGGCCTTGCCGTCAAAGAAAGCCTGCATGGCGACGTCCTCGTCATACTGGATCAGCATGGCGGTGTTGACCTTGGAGTCCATAAGCTCCAGATTCCAGAGCAAACGCAGATAGGGCAGGAAGCTGCCGTTGACTGTTTCGGGGGTTGCGGTCACGCCGTCATTCCAAAACTCATAGAACAGCGGGATGTTGAGCAGATGATCGGCCAGCTCCCTGGCCTCCTCCCCCATCAGGCTGGCGGGTGCGAAGGCGTCAAAGCCCAGCTCGCCGGCACGGATGTGGACGCCGTCGGAGAGCGCTCTCAGACTGTTGAAGCCGTTCAGCGCCTCCACGGTATAGCCCGCCTTGGCCAGCCGCTCGGTGTTGACCACCAGGCCGTAGGTCTCCTCGTCGAAGCCCAGGCCCAGCAGCGCGCCGCTGCTCCCATAGAGGCGGTAGCTCTCGTTGCTGGCCTCCGCCGTGACGGCTGCGCCCGACATATCCAGGGCGTGGCCGCCCCATGCGTGGAGGTCCACCGGTCCGCGCATGCAGAAGACGGTGGGCGCGTCCCCGGCGTCGAAGGCGGCGCTGAGGGTCTCGGCGTAGGTCTCCCGGTCGATGGTGCGCACTTCCACCTCCGTCCCGGTCTGGGCCGCGTAGGCCGCAGCCAGGCTCTGCAGCGCCGCATCCAGCGCAGGCAGGTCGTTCCAATATACGATATGCACGGGAGGCGCCGCCTCTTCCACCGCCGGTTCAAGCGATTCCTCCGCGGCGGGAGGCTCCTCCGCGGCGGTCTTGACGCCGCCGCAAGCGCTCAGGCTCAGCAGCAGGGCCAATACCAATAGGATCAAAATGGTTTTTTTCATCATACGTTCGCCCTTCTTTCTGCACAGGGATTATCGTTCGGTCTTATGGGCTGAGTGCCCATCTTATCAGCCGGGCGGCGGCAAGTCAAGTCTTCTCCGGCTCACTCCACCGTCACGTCCAGCCCCAGCTCCTGAGGCAGAAAACGGGGACAGGTATTCTCGGTGAGGGTGATCACCGAGGAGGCCAGGCGGGAGCCGATATCCACCGCCTCCGGCATGCTCTTGCCGTAGGTCAGTCCGATGGCCACGCCCGCGCAGAAGGCGTCCCCCGCGCCGGTGGTGTCACGGACCCGGACGGGCTTTGCCGGGCAGAAGCCCCGGTTGCCCTGCATGTCCGCGTAGACCGCGCCCTTGCTGCCCATAGTGACGATCATGGAGGGGATGCGGGCATTGGCTACCCGCTCCGCCAGATCGGCGGACAGGGCCTCCGGCTCCCAGCCCTCATAGTCGGCGGCGAAGAGGATGCCCGCCTCCTGGGCGTTGCATACAAAGCAGTCGATGGACTGGAAGAAATCCCGCCGCTGGGTGGCGATGCTCATGTTGGCCACCACCGCGTAGACCCGCTTGCGGTACTTGGCCGCGTACTGGAAGACCCGCTTGACCACTTCCTGGTCCACGTCGATCTCGATGACGACGCTGTCGGCGTCGGCAAAGATCTCATCCCCGTGCTCGTCCAGCATCCGGACCATAGCCTCCATATCCGGCCGCTTGGACAGGGAACTGACGATGTCCCCGCCGGAATCGAAGACCGCCAGCCAGATCCCCATGCCGTCCGGCACCTGGGCCACGAATCGCGTGTCCACCTTGTGCCGGTTCAGCTTGTCCAGCACCTCTGTGCCCTGGGCGGTGTCGTCCACCATGCTGACGAAGCGGGGCCGCAGCTCCACGTTGGCGATATCCTCCGCCACGTTGCGCCCCACGCCCCCGTGCACGAACTCCACAGAGCCCGCGTTGCGCCCGGCGGGGATATATTTATTATCGGGAAAGCCCTTGATATCCACGAACACATTGCCCACGACTACGATCGGCATCGCCAGTCCCCCTTTTTTCTCTCTGTTTCGCTATTGTAGCACAAAGAAACGGGTACAGTAAAGCATTACTGTACCCGCTGCCGTGACTTTTTCTTCAGTTCTGTTCCGCCACATAGAGGCTCAGCCGGCTCTGCACCAGCTTTGCCGCCTCCTGGGGGCTCTTGTCCCCGGCCAGCACCGCGGCAAATTCCTCCTGGATGATGGCCAGCGCAGCCTGGTCGCAGAGGGTAGTATGCCGGATCTGGCCCAGCAGCTCATAGAAGCCCTGCACCTCGTCGTCTGTCACAGGCGGGGTCAGATGCTCGCTGAAGGGCTCTGTCTCGTTTTCCGTCTTTGGCCGCTGCGCCTCGGCGATCCGCTCTTCCAGCAGCGGGCGATAGACCGGCAGGCTGTACCGGCAATGCGTCAGGCTGTATTTCAAAAACTGCCAGCAATCCTGCCCGTGAGGGGAGCTGCTCATGATGCCGATGGCGTCGCTGAAGCTCAGATCCGTGCCGCAGCTGCCGTCAGGGGTGGGAAATCCGATATAGCTGAGGGGCTTGCCCATCTCCCGCTGGTCCCGGGCAAAGCTCTCCGGGCTTTCGATCATGGTCATGGACGTGAGCATGTAGCCGCCCTCCATCAGCTGCGCCGGCAGACCGAAGACCATATTGTTGGGATCCTCCGGGGTCTCCCGCATATCCCGGCAAGCCTCCAGCAGCTTGATAAAATCAGCGTTGTCGAAGTCGCAGCTGCCGCTCTGCCAGTCGATGGCGCTGCGGAGGAAGCGGCTGGCGCTCTCCCGCAGGAAGTAGTCCCGGGTCAGGTTGTACATGACCATGCTGCCCTGGGGCGCCTCCCGGTCTATGCGCCGGTAGGTGTCATAGTCCCAGCCCCAGACCTTGCCGAAGCGCTCCTGCAGGCCGTAGCGGGTCTCGATGGAGAAGCGGCTGCCCAGCAGGTACAGACCTCCCAGGTCGTTTTGCAGCATGGGTGCGATGACGATATCCTCCGTGCGGATATCCGGGTCGTCGGCAATAAAGTCCTCGCCCAGGTCCCGCAGCAGGCCCTTGCGCACGAAGGGGAAGGGCGACAGGCTCCAGTTGGAGAACAGCAGCATGTCCGGGCACTCCCCGGCCAGGATCCTGGTGTTGAGCTTCAGCTTCGCCTGCTCGGCGTTGAGGGTTCCGCCCTCGCTGAGATCCTCCAGCTGCACGAAGTTGTCGGTGCTCCAGGCGTTGAAGGCCGACACCTCCCGGACCAGATTGGCGTTGGCCATGGCAAAGTCGATCTGCGCTCCCTCCGTATTCATGGGCAGCACGCCCAGCGTCAGCTTGGTACGCGGCTTCAGCTCCGAGGGCTGGGCCGGGACCATGCGCAGAGGATCGGCGAAGCCCGTCAGCAGATAGCTGCCGTCCTGCCGGGCCTTCACATCCAGCAGGCCGCTGACGCTTTGGCCGCACTCCTCCCAGATCACCAGGGGGCTGGCGCTGCCATCGGTCTGGACCCGCTCGATGCCCGTATCCCGGATCAGCAGGAAGGGCGCCGTGTCGTCGCCCCTGCAGAGCTGGCCCCGCTCATAGCGAAACAGCTCCCGGAAATCACCGTTCTCCACATCGATGGCGCTGACACTGCCGCCTCCCTGGTCGCTTTCCTCTATGTAGTAAAGCACGCCGTCGCTGCCGGTGAGCAGCTGTCCGGCCCACTCCGCGTGGGGGATCTCCGCCAGGCTCTCGCCCTGGTCGCCATAGACGCGCAGCGCGTCCGAGCAGTTGAGAAACAGTCGTTCCCCGTCGGTGGAAAAGCCCCGGGGATAGCTGTCCGCCGGCAGCGGGATATGCAGGCTGTACTGTTCTTTTCCGGCGCTGTCCAGCAGGACAAAATGGGCATACCAGTCATTCCCGTCCCGGAGCTCCTCGCAGATCCAGATGCCCCGGTCCGCGGCGCCGGCGCCGCACACCTGATTTGCCGTGTCATAGACCGTCTCATCACCAAGAAGCAAACGCCAGCCGTCCCAGTTGTTATAGATCCGGTATTCCTTCCCGTCAAAGGCAAGCGTCGTCTGCGTCCCGTCTCCTTCATAGGGCTCCAGCCGGTAGCAGCCGCCCCGGCCGATCCATTCTCCCGTTTGGGGGTCCACGCCCGGCACCGTCAAAGTCTGGATTTCGGCGCTTTCCTTCCCTTTGCCGCAGCCGGCCAGCGTCAGGAGCAGCAGGAGCGCCAGCAGCAGCGCGATCCATCGTTTCATATCCGTATCCTCCGTATTCATGCGTTCACTTTATAAATGCGGCGAACAGCCAAATTGTTTCAGAGAAAAACAAAAAAACGGACAGGAACCGTTTTGATCCCTGTCCGGCTCGATCCTATGATAGCACACAGAAGGCTTTTCGTTTCTTAAGCTTTCTTAAATCACAGATCCAGCTTCAGATCGTTCTCCTTGATCCAGCCCCACCTGCGCAGCGGGATGGCGAAGAGCCAGGAGAGGATGGCCGGCAGCACAAAGGAGACGAGCACCAGGCCCAGCCAGTCAAAGCCGGTGATGGCCGCTTTGGCGCCGGAGGCGATATCCGCCACCCAGCCGGAGTACACGCCGATCTGCCCCACCAGGCCGCAGGTGCCCATGCCGGAGGAGATGGCAGAGCCGTTCATCTGCAGGCGGAAGATGCAGGTGGCGATGGGTCCGGTCACCGCCGCCGCCAGAGTGGGCGGGATCCAGATGCGGGGATTGCGCACGATGTTGCCCATCTGCAGCATACTGGTGCCCAGCCCCTGGGCCACCAGGCCGCCCCAGCGGTTTTCCCGGAAGCTCATCACCGCAAAGCCCACCATCTGGGCGCAGCAGCCCGCCACCGCGGCGCCGCCGGCAAGGCCCGTCAGGCCCAGGGCCGCGCAGATGGCCGCGCTGGAGATGGGCAGGGTCAGCACGACGCCCACCACCACGGACACGATGATGCCCATGAAGAAGGGCCGGAGCTCTGTGGCCCACATGATGGCCTGCCCGAAGGCGGAGGCCGCCTTGCCCACCGGCGCCGCGATCAGCGCCGCCAGACCCACGCCCGCCAGGATGGTGACGATGGGGGTCACCAGGATGTCGACCTTGGTCTCCTTACTGACCGCCTTGCCCACCTCCGAGGCAAAGATGGCCACGAAGAACACCGCCAGCGGACCGCCTGCACCGCCCATGGCGTTGGTGGCAAAGCCCACGGGGATCAGGGAAAAGAGCACCATGGGCGGACACTGCAGGGCCGTGCCGATGGCCACCGCCATGCCCGGGCCCACCATAGCCGAGGCCAGGCCGCCGATGGTATATTTGACCGCGCCGTCCCCGGAGCCCAGGGTCACGATCACGGCTTTGAGAAAGCCCACGTTGAACTGGCTGCCGATGGTGTTGAGGATGGTCCCCACCAGCAGCGTACAGAACAGGCCCTGCGCCATGGCGCCCATGGCGTCCACAAAATAGCGCTTGGCCGAGAAAACGATGTTTTTCCGTTTCAAAAAGGCGCGCAGCTTATCCATGTCAACCCCTCCAAAAGCAGAAGATTTGCCGGGATTTTTTGACGTTATTATAGTTTCCCGGGCGGCCAATGTCAACGCAGAAGAATGCCAAGTTTGTAACATTTACCAGCCGTTCAGCAAAGTGCAAAAAAGCCCGGGCGGAAAAACGGGGAAAAATGTGTCGTTCGGTGCATTGACACAAAGCCTCTCTATTTGATAAGATAATCTTGCATGTGAGAGCATGGTTTTCAGCAAAAACTACGCGGCAACTGGCAGAGGTTCATGGGTCACCATGAGGGAACCGCGCGGGATAGTGTCGACTGCCTGGGCGGACTCTTTTCTTAAGGGAATCAGTCTGTCCTTTTGTTTTTACGGATGGGAGGAGTGCGCTTTGAGAATCATCGGGATTTCCCCTGCCGGCGGCAGAGCCCTGCGCCCCGCTGCCTGTCTGCGCCCCGCTCTGCACAACAATTTGATCGCACGGCCTGAGGGCCTTGCCTTGTCCGCTTACCGGATCCCGGGCGTAGCATGAAATGCTGCGTCGAAACGGTCAAGCGGATTTTTTGTTTTTCAAAAATTTAAATCATTTTTGCAAGGAGGACATTCACCATGGAAAAAACCGTTCAGCTGTATGAGGGCAAGGCCAAGAAGGTCTACGCCACCGACGATCCGAATCTGGTCATCGTCTCCTATAAGGACGACGCCACCGCCTTTGACGGCACCAAGCGCGGCACCATCGTGGGCAAGGGCTCCATCAACAACCGCATGACCAACTATCTGATGCAGCTTCTGGAGAAAAACGGTATCCCCACCCATTTCGTGGAGGAGCTCAACGACCGGGAGACCGTGGTGAAGAAGGTCCGCATCGTCCCGCTGGAGGTCATCATCCGCAACATCTCCGCCGG
>CACYXE010000015.1 GCA_902778275.1 Oscillospiraceae bacterium | reverse complement strand
CTGCGCAGCCAGGCAAAGATCCGCCGGATGTATACAATGATAAACGGGACCGGGACCATATTCCCCACCACGGCAGCCATCAGGGCCAGGGGATAATCCAGGCCAAGGGCAATGCCATAGGGCAGCCCGGCCCGAAGCTCCACCACCGGGACCATGGAGATGAAGAAGGTCGTTATGAACTTTCCCAGTGTCGTTCCCGTAAGCCACTCGATCATTGTCCTGCTCCGCAACTGTATTTCTGCTTGATTGTATCATACAAGTTTTCATTCCGCAATGGTCCATTTGTCCGAAGATACTTAAAGTATTTTAAGGATTTTCCTTGACGCGCCCGCGTCCGCGGTATAGAATTGGGACAAACACGGAGAAATGAGGGATGCGCATGGAAAAGATCGCGATCGTCACCGGCGGAAGCGGAGGGATCGGCCGCTGCACGGCGGCAGCTCTGCGGGACGCAGGCTGCAAGGTATATGAGTTCTCCCGCCATGAAAAGCCCGCCGACGGCATCACCCATCTGACGGCGGATATGACCGATGAAGGCCAGGTGAAGGCCGCAGTCCAGGAAGTCCTGGCCAGGGAAGGCCGGATCGATATTCTGGTCAACAATGCCGGCTTCGGTATTTCCGGTGCCGCGGAGCTGACTGACTCCCGGGATGCCCATGATCAGCTGGAGCTGAACCTTTACGGCATGGACAACGCTACCCGCGCGGTGCTGCCCGCCATGCGCAGACAGGGCAGCGGACGCATCGTCTGCATGAGCTCCATCGCCGGGATCCTGCCCATCCCCTTCCAGCTCTGGTATTCCGTCAGCAAAGCGGCCATCAACGCCTACGTGCTGGCCCTGCAGAACGAGGTGCGTCCCTTCGGCATCTCCGTCTGCGCAGTCATGCCCGGCGATATTGCCTCCGGCTTTACCGACGCCCGGAGGAAGTCCTCCATGGGAGACGACGTCTACGCCGGACGCATCGAGCGGTCTGTGGCCGTAATGGAGAAGGATGAACGGGGCGGAATGCGCCCCGAGGATGCCGGGGCCTATGTGGCCAAAATGGCTCTCAAGGAAAGCAGCAAGCCCCTTGTTGCCCTGGGACTCCCCTACAAGGGCGCCGCCGTTCTGGCAAAGCTGCTGCCGCGGCGCCTCTCTAACTGGATCATCGGCCTGATCTACGCAAAATAAACGTCTGCTCAAGTAAGCACCGGGCGGTCATTCAGACCGCCCGGTGCTTTCTCATTTACAGTTTTTCCATCAGGTAATCGCCGAAAGCCCGGCAGGTGGCCCCATCCCGGTGACCTGTGATCACCACGCGCCGCTCGGTCTCGGTGCAGAGCTTCATGGCCTGCGCCAATCGGTCCGCCTTGTCCGGCATAGCGATGTGCCGCAGCAGCATTTCCGTCGCCTTGAGGATGCTGGCGGGATTTGCGTAGTCCCCTTCCCCGCGCTCGATCTTCCGGGGCGCCGAGCCGTGTATGGCCTCGAACATGGCGCAGCTGCCGCCGATGTTGGCGCTGCCCGCGGTGCCCACACCGCCCTGGATCTGGGCCGCCTCATCGGTGATGATGTCCCCGTACAGATTCGGCAGCAGGAAAACCTGGAACCTGCCGCGGATGTCAGGATTGACCAGATTCGCGGCCATGATGTCGATATACCAATCTTCAGCATGGATCTCAGGGTACTCCGCCGCCACCTCATGGGCGATACGGGAAAACATCCCGTCGGTCTTTTTCATAATGTTGGCCTTGGTGACGATGGCCAGCTCGGTCTTGCCGTTGACCCGGGCATAGTCGAAAGCCGCCCGGGCGATGCGCCTGGTCCCCGCGTCGGTGGTCACCTTGAAATCCATGCTCAGCTTGCCGGGGATCTCGATCCCACGGCTGCCCAGAGCATATTCACCTTCCGTGTTTTCCCGGAAAAAGATCCAGTCGATCCCCTCCTCCGGCACGGTGACCGGCCGCACGTTGGCGTACAGATCCAGCTCCCGCCGCAGCGTCACATTGGCGCTCTCCAGCGTTCCGCCCTTGGGCGTGGTGGTGGGCCCCTTCAGCAGCACGTCGCAGTCCTTGATGGCAGCCAGCACCTCCGCCGGTACCGCCTCCCCGGTGGCCAGACGGTTTTCCAGGGTAAGCCCCTCAATGTCCTTCAGCGCCACGCGGCCGCTCCCGATCTCATCCGCCAACAGCTTTTCCAGTACGCGGCGCGCCTCTTTTACGATGATGGGCCCGATGCCGTCGCCTCCGATGACGCCGATCACGATCTTTTCCGCCCCGGCGAAATCCCGGGTAAAGGCCCCTTTTTCCATGCGTTCCTGCCGGGCCAGCTGCTGGCGCAGCAGGGTTTCAAACTGCGCCGCCGCGGCGGCGATTTTCTCTTCCATCATCGGTTCTCCTCCCGGGTATAATTGAGCAGGCCGCCGGCTTTCAAAATGGCTTTCTGCCGCTGGGTAAAGGCACAGCGGAGCGGGATGCGCAAGTCCTCCGCTTCCAGGGTCAGCTCACCGCTGTCCATACCCGCATGGATACCATGCAGCTGCAGCTGCATGCCCTCACTGAGCTTATCGTAATCCGCCGGATCCGCGAAGGTCAGCGGCATGATCCCGGCGTTGATGAGATTGGCCGCATGGATGCGGGCAAAGCTCTTGGCCACAACGGCTCGCACCCCCAGATACAGGGGCACCAGGGCCGCATGCTCACGGGACGAGCCCTGGCCGTAGTTGGCGCCGCCCACGATGAGGCTCTGCCCTGCCGCCTTTGCCCGCTCCGGGAAGGACTTGTCGCAGACCTCAAAGCAAAACTGGGACAGCTTAGGCACGTTGGAGCGGTAAGGCAGGATCTTGGAGCCGGCGGGCATGATGTGGTCGGTGGTGATATTGTCCCCTACCTTCAGCGTCAGCGCCGCCGTCAGACTGTCTTCCACCGGCCGCCCCTCCGGGACCGCCTTGATGTTGGGTCCGCGCAGGACTTCCACCTGTCCGGCCTCTTCGGGCTGCGCCGGAGCCAGGATGGTGCTGTCGTCCACCCGGAACGCCGCGGGCAGCTGCACCTCCAGCGGAGGCAGGCCCAGACTGCGGGGATCGGTGATCTCTCCGGTCAAAGCCGAAGCCACCGCGGTCTCCGGGGAGACCAGATAGACCATAGCGTCCCGGGTGCCGCTGCGCCCCTCAAAGTTCCGGTTGAAGGTCCGCAGGCTGACGCCGCCGGAATTGGGCGAAAAGCCCATGCCGATGCAGGGGCCGCAGGCGCATTCCAGCAGCCGCGCGCCGGAGCTGAGGATATCCGTCAGCGCGCCGCAGTCGGCCAGCATGGTCAGCACCTGGCGGGAGCCGGGCGATACGGACATGCTGACGGAGGGGGCGACCGTTCTGCCCTTCAGCAGGGCCGCCGCCTTAAGCATATCGTACAGGGAAGAATTGGTACAGGAGCCGATGCAGACCTGGTCCACCCTGGTTCCCTTCAGGCTGCTGACCGGCACCACATTGTCCGGCATATGGGGACAGGCGATCAGCGGCTCCAGAGCGGACAGGTCGATCGTGATCACCCGTTCGTATTCCGCGTCTGCATCCGGGGCCAGGGGGGTATAATCCCGCTCACGGCCCTGGGCCTTCAGGAAGGCCCGGGTCACCTCGTCGGAGGGAAAGATGGAACTGGTGGCGCCCAGTTCCGCGCCCATATTGGTGATGGTGGCCCGCTCCGGGACACTGAGCGTCTTGACGCCCTCGCCGCCCCATTCGATGATCCGGCCCACGCCGCCCTTGACCGAGAGGAGCCGCAGGATCTCCAGGCTCACGTCTTTGGCGGTGACGAAGGGCCGCAGAGTCCCCGTCAGCTCCACCTTGATGACCTTGGGCATGTTGATATAGTAGGCCCCGCCGCCCATTGCCACCGCCACGTCCAGGCCGCCGGCGCCGAAGGCCAGCATGCCCAGGCCACCGGCCGTGGGCGTGTGACTGTCCGATCCCACCAGGGTCTTGCCCGGGACGCCGAAGCGCTCCAGGTGCACCTGATGGCAGATCCCGTTGCCGGGGCGGGAAAACCAGATACCGTGCTTCCGGGCCACACTCTGGATATAGCGGTGATCGTCCGCATTCTCAAAGCCTGACTGCAGAGTGTTGTGATCAATATAGGCCACCGAGCGCTCCGTGCGTACCCGGTCGATGCCCATGGCCTCGAACTCCAGATAGGCCATGGTGCCGGTGGCGTCCTGGGTCAAGGTCTGATCGATGCGCAGGGCCGCCTCGGCGCCCGGCTCCATGCTGCCGCCCACCAGATGCGCCCCGATGATTTTCTGTACAAGATTCAGTCCCATGCTCACAGCTCCATTCCCGCCATGCTGTCCCTGGCATTGTTCATATGCTGCACGGCGGCGGCGTATGCCCGATCCCCGTCGTGGGCCGCCAGAGCCTCATAGATGGCCTCGTGCTCCTCGATGGACTTCTTCGCCCGGCTCTGTCTGCTGACAGAGGCCATGCGGAACTTGGTGATCTTCTTGTGCAGGGAGTGCAGCACGTTATAGTAAATCTTGCTGCCGCTGCAGCGGTACAGCAGATCGTGGAACTGGGAGTCCAGGTTCCGGATCTGGTTGGAGCTGTCGACTCCGCCTTTGCCCGCGTAAAATTGCTGCAGGTCCAGGATGTTGCGCATCTCCTTCAGCTCCGCATCTGTGATCCGCTCGGCAGCGCGGCGGGCCGCCAGGCTCTCCACCTCCATGCGGATCTCGTACATATCCATCATATCCTCATGGGTGATGCCCACGACGATCATGCCGCGGCCGGATTCCTCCAGGATATTCTCCTGCTCCAGGCGGCGGATGGCCTCACGCACCGGCGTGCGGCTGACGCCCAGTTCGTTGGACAGGCGCAGCTCGCTGAGCGTCTCTCCCCTGGCATATTTGCCGGACAGGATGTCATGCTCCAGCTGCTCAAAGATCTGGTCCGCAATGGAAATACTTTTATGTTCTCTCATGATGTTCCCTCCTTAGCGCATCCGCCCGAGCACGCCGCCGGACAACTCCGCGATCTTGGCTTCCAGCTCCTCTGTGCCCAGGGCGGTGGTACGGCCATCCGCGTACTCCTTGTCTACCCATTCCTTCATGGCCACCACCAGCGGCGTCTGCTTATCCAGTTGCCGGTCGCCCTTCAGCCGGTAGTTCTGGTTGATCCAGTAGGCAATGCCCGCGAGGCCCGAGGTCTTGCTGACGGCCACCATGGCCGGGCGGTCCAGCAGCTTCTCGGTGTTGAAGATATTGTAGATCTCCTCGTCCTTCAGCAGCCCGTCGGCGTGGATGCCGGCCCGGGTCACATTGAAGTTGCGGCCCACGAAGGGGGTCATGGGCGGGATGGTATAGCCGATCTCGTTCTTGAAATACTCTCCGATCTCGGTGATGACCGTGGGATCCATGCCGTCCAGAGAGCCGCGCAGGGAAGCGTACTCGAAGACCATGGCCTCCAGCGGCACATTGCCTGTGCGCTCACCGATGCCCAGCATGGAGCAGTTGACGCCGCTGGCTCCGTACAGCCAGGCGGTGGAGGCATTGGCCACGGCCTTGTAAAAATCATTGTGCCCATGCCACTCCAGGTATTCGCTGGCCACGCCGGAATACTGCTGCAGACCGTAGATGATACCGGGAACGCTGCGGGGCAAAGCCACCTCCGTATAGGGTACCCCGTAGCCCATGGTGTCGCAGGCCCGGATGCGTACGGGGATGCCCGCCTCGTCCGAGAGCTTCATCAGCTCGTTGACGAAGGGCACCACAAAGCCATAAAAGTCCGCCCGGGTGATATCCTCCAGGTGGCAGCGGGGCATGACGCCGGCCTCAAAGGCGTCCTTGACGGTAGCCAGGTAATGCTCCATGGCCTGGCTGCGGCTCATCTTCAGCTTCTTGAAGATGTGGTAGTCGCTGCAGGAGACCAGGATGCCGGTCTCCCGGATACCCAGCTCCTTCACCGCCCGGAAGTCCTCCCGGCTGGCCCGGATCCAGGTGGTGATCTCCGGGAATTTCAGCCCCAGGTCCATGCAGCGCTCGATGGCTTCCCGATCCCGCTTGCTGTAGATGAAAAACTCCGTCTGCCGGATCAGGCCATAGGGCCCGCCCAGCTTGCTCAGAAGCTTGAACAGATCAACGATCTGGTCCGGCGTGTAGGGATTCATGGACTGCTGCCCGTCCCGGAAGGAAGTATCCGTGATCCAGATATCCTCAGGCATGGACATGGGCACGCGGCGATGGTTGAAAGCCACCTTGGGGACCTCGTCATAATTATACACGTCCCGGTACAGGATTGGCTCCTTCACATCCTGGAGCGAGTAGCGGTAATCGTTCTCCTCCAGCAGATTGGTTTTGGCAGACAGTTCAAGCATGGTGCTCTCTCCTTTGGCGCATAATGCGTTCTTGTATATGTGTATACAGTTATACCACTAACGCGCGTGTTTGTCTACCATTATTTTTCATTTGACGTGGAAAAAGCGCCGGACCCGGGTCCGGCGCTTTTCCGCAAGGAATCAAAGAGGCAAAACGGAATAAAGGTGGAGGTATAAATGCTTGACGTTTCTTACTCGGCAAAGAGCGGTGTGGAGAGGTAACGGTCGCCGGTATCCGGCAGCAGGGCCACAATGGTCTTGCCCTTGTTTTCCGGCCGCTTGGCCAGCTGGATGGCCGCCCATACGGCTGCACCGGAGGAGATACCCACCAGCACGCCTTCCGCCTTGCCCACCTTCCTGCCGGCGGCAAAGGCGTCGTCATTCTCCACCGCTATGATCTCATCGTAGATTTTGGTGTCCAGCACGTCGGGGACAAAGCCCGCGCCGATGCCCTGGATCTTGTGGGCGCCGGGAGTACCCTTGCTCAGGACGGGAGACCCGGCAGGCTCCACCGCCACGACCTTGAGGTCGGGATTTCGGCTCTTGAGATACTCACCCACGCCGGTGATGGTACCGCCGGTGCCGACGCCGGCTACGAAGAAATCCACCTTGCCGTCGGTGTCGTCCCAGATCTCGGGGCCGGTGGTAGCCTTATGGACGGCGGGGTTGGCAGGGTTTACAAACTGGCCGGGGATAAAGCTGTCAGGGATGGAGGCGGCCAGCTCATCCGCCTTGGCGATGGCGCCCTTCATTCCCTTGGCGCCCTCGGTGAGCACCAGCTCAGCGCCGTAGGCCTTCATCAGCTGGCGGCGCTCCACGCTCATGGTCTCGGGCATTACGATGATGATGCGGTAGCCCCGGGCGGCGGCCACGGAAGCGAGACCGATGCCGGTGTTGCCGGAGGTGGGCTCGATGATCACAGAATTGGGCTTCAGCAGGCCCTTGGCCTCGGCGTCGTCGATCATGGCCTTGGCGATACGGTCTTTCACAGAACCGGCGGGATTGAAGTACTCCAGCTTCGCCAGAACGGTGGCCTCCAGGCCCTCTTCCTTTTCGATATGTACAAGCTCCAGCAGAGGAGTTTTTCCGATCAGTTGATCCGCAGAAGTGTAAATGTTAGCCATTTTATATTTCCTCCAAAAAATATAATTGAAAATGATGGTCGAACGAAATACGGTTTGAAAACATTTACACGGTCAACATCGCTTAGTTTGCAGGGGCACGATTAAAAACCCACCTTTCGCATATGTTTGTGGGGATTATAACGTATATTCCCAAGTTTGTCAATAGGAATTCAAAAATATTTTCGTTGAAATCCTACAAACCGCACGGTATAATAGGCTTATACAGGATAAGCGAGGTTGAGACCTATGATGATATCTACAAGGGGCCGTTATGCCCTGCGTGTTTTGGTGGACATGGCGGAGCATCAGTCCGCCGGCTACGTCCCGCTGAAGGAGGTCGCCGAGCGCCAGGAGATCTCGGAAAAATATCTGGAGAGCATCGTCAAGGCCCTGGTCAAGGAAGGCATGCTGACCGGCTTGCGCGGCAAGGGCGGCGGTTACCGGCTGAGTAAGGCGCCCGACCAGTTCGTGGTGGGCGATATTCTCCGGCTGATGGAGGGCACGCTGGCCCCGGTGGCCTGTCTGGATAAGGACAGTCCTCCCTGCAAGCGCATGGCCGGCTGCCGCACCCTCCCCCTCTGGCAGGGGCTGGACCGGGTCATCGCAGAGTATCTGGACAAGTTCACCCTGGAGGACCTGATGGCCAGGGACAATGTGGAATACGACTACATCATATAGCATACGCAGGAAAGAAAAAACCGTGCAGCAAAAAACTGCACGGTTTTTCTTTTTGGGAAATCAGCCCAGCTTCCAGGTGGGAGTGAACAGGCCGGCGAACTGGCTGTTGTATACGTCGATGACCTCGTCGCACTGATAGGCTTCCACGATGCGCTGATAGATGGGATTGTCCGCGTCCTCGCTGCGGACAGCGATCAGGCAGTAGTAGCTGTTGTCGGAGTACTCGTTCTCCATGTACAGAGCGTCGGCGGCTTTCAGACCGGCGTCGGCGGCGTAGTTGCCGTTGACCACGGCCACGGCCACGTCAGGCAGGATGGAGGGTACCAGGTTTGCGTCCACTTCCTGGAACTTCACCTGCACCTTGTACTCGGTGATGTCGTTGATGGTGGGAGAGTTGCCGGCCTCAGGGTCTATGACGATGATACCCGCGGACTCCAGGAGCTTCAAAGCGCGGCCCTCGTTGGTCACGTCATTGGGCACGCCCACCAGGTCGCCGTCCTTCAGTTCGGACAGGTCAGTGAGCTTATCGGAAAAGATACCCATGGCCACGATGTAAGTGTCGCCGATGGCGGTGAGATCATAGCCGTTGCTGCTGGTGTCGTTATTGAAAAAGGCGTGGTGCTGGAAAGCGTTGATCTCGATCTCCCCGTTGTTCAGGGCATTGTTGGGCAGAGAGAAGTTGTTGAACTGAACATACTCCAGATTGATGCCCTCGGGAGCCAGCTTCTCTTTCACCACGTCCCAGATGGGCTCATACACAGCGCCGGTCAGACCGATCCGGACGGTGACGGGTTCCGCGGCGGTCTCTTCCGAAGACTCGGCTGCGGGAGCGGCCGTGGCGGCAGGCTGGGTGCTGCCGGAGCCGCAGGCGGCAAAGGACAGGGCGATGACCAGTGTCAATACGATTGCAAGGATCTTTTTCATTTTTTCTTCCTCCTAAAATGTTTTTTGTCCCCGGCAGCCTTGGAAGGAGGCTCCGGCCGGACAGTTTTGTGTATGTTAATGCGTATTCCGCTTAACAACGATGTTTCCGATCAGTTGGATCAGCATGACCAGCAGCACCAGGATCACCACCGTCACATAGATGTCGTCCATGTGGTTGCGCTGCTGACCATAGATATAGGCGAAGTTCCCCAGACCGCCGGCGCCTACGGCGCCCGCCATGGCGGTGAGGCCCACCAGATTGATAAGGGTGATGGAAGTACCCCGGGCTATGGCCGCGACGCTCTCCTTCCAGTACACGCTGAAGATGATCTCCCAGTTGTTGTTGCCCATGGACTGGGCCGCTTCGATGAGTCCGGCGTCCACGCCGCTGAGGGCCGCCTCGATCTGCCGGGAGAAGAAAGGCGTGGTGCCGAAGACCAGTGGGACGATGGCGCCTTTGACGCCGATAGCCGTGCCGGAAATCAGCCGGGTCAGAGGCAGCAGGCAGAACAGCAGGATGATGAAGGGGACGGAACGCAGGACGTTGATCACCTTGTCCAGGATCTGATAGATCACTTTGTTCTGCATGATGCCGCCGGGCCTGGTGACCACCAGGGCGGTACCGAAGATCATGCCCAGCACGAAGGAGATGAGGCCGGCGCGGACGGTCATCTGCAGGGTCTCGATCACGCTTCTGCCCAGGATGTTGGCGTCCTTCACCACGTTGGGGATGATATTAAGCAGAAACTCTTGCATCTTTCAGCACCTCCACTCCTACGTTTTTCTCGATCATAAAGGCGATGGCTTTGGTGATGTTCTCCCGCTCGCCGCTGAAGATGGCCACCGTGCCGCCCAGGGTGGAATCCTGCAGGATCTCAATGTTGGCAAAGATGATGTTCACATCCACATTGAACTCTCTGGACACATGGGAAATCAGCGCCTCGGATACGTTGCGGGTGGCGTAACTGAGCCGGACGATCAGCTCGCCGGGCTTCAGCTGGGCGATGTGGGCGTTCAGGTCGATCAGTTCGTCGATCTTATGCAGATTGGAGGTAGAGTTGATAAAGTTGCGGGTCACATCCTGCTTGGGATCGGCGAAGATACCGAACACGTCCCCTTCCTCTACGATCTGGCCCCGCTCCATGACGGCGACCCGGTTGCAGATCTCCTTAACCACAGCCATTTCGTGGGTGATCAAGACGATGGTGATGCCCAGCTTCTCGTTCACTTCACGCAGCAGGTGGAGGATGGCCTTGGTGGTCTGGGGGTCCAGGGCCGAGGTGGCCTCATCGCAGAGAAGCACCTTGGGCTCGTTCGCCAGGGCGCGGGCAATGGCCACACGCTGCTTCTGCCCGCCGGAAAGCTGACTGGGATAGGCGTTCTCCTTGTCGGCGATGCCCACCAGCTCCAGAAGCTCCCGGACACGCGCCAGCCTTGCCTGCTTGTTCAGGCCGCTGCGGCGCAGCGGATAGGCCACATTGTCGGCCACCGTGCGGGAGGGCATCAGGTTGAAGTGCTGGAAGATCATGCCGATCTTCTTTCTGGCCTGACGAAGCTGGGCGCTCGACAGCTGCGTCATCTCCTGCCCATCCACGACCACCCTGCCGGCCGTGGGCCGCTCCAACAGATTGATGCAGCGGACAAGAGTGGACTTCCCCGCTCCGGAAAAGCCTATGACGCCGAAGATGTCGCCGTCAGCGATCTTCAGGGACACATCCCTGACGGCATGCACCTGGGCTTCCCCATCTCCAAAATCCTTGCTGATGTGACTAAGGTCTATCACTTGTTTTCCTCCCGTCATGACAAAAGTAAAAAGGCCGGGAGCCCGCGGCTCCCGGCCTTTGGATTCACATGCACGATCAAACGATCATGAAGAAAATCACAAGCATGTCTGGCAGCCACAGCAATTTTGCGCGCGACGCATCATGAACATCGGCATCATAGCCATGTCCATGCACATGCTCATCATCATGCTGGTCTGCTTCTTCATGTGTTTCTCCATTCATTCCCAGAGGTCAACTGGGATCTTGGCGCTTATCATAGCACTGCCCTCCGCCCTTGTCAACAGCTTTTTCATTTTTCCGCGCGCTGGATGGTGCCGCCGCCCACGACCCGTTCGCCGTCATACAGGACCACCGCCTGTCCGGGCGTGACCGCCCGCTGGGGTTCATCGAAGACCAGGCGCAGCCTTCCTCCGCTCATGGGATAAGCGTTGGCCGCCTGTTCCGCCTGGCGGTAGCGGGTCCTGGCCGTCACCCGCAAAGGCTCCGTCAGTTCCGGGATGGAGACCCAGTTCATCCTCGCGGCGATCAGGCTGTCGCTGTACAGGGCGCTCTCCGGCCCGACGGTGACGGTGTTGCTCTCCATATCCTTGGAGACCACATAGACCCGGCTGCCCATGGGCAGCTCCAGTCCCCGGCGCTGGCCCACCGTGTAGCGCACCGCGCCCCGGTGCCGGCCCAGCTTCTTTCCCGTCAGGTCCAGGAAATCCCCGGCCAGGTATTGCTTTCCCGTATAGCGCTCCAGAAAAGCCGTATAATCCCCATCCGGCACGAAGCAGATGTCCTGGCTGTCGGGCTTGGCGGCGGTCACCAGCCCCAGCTCCGCGGCGATCCTGCGGATCTCCGTCTTGCGATATTCCCCCAGGGGGAAGCGCAAACGGGACAATTGCCGCTGCGTCAGCATGTACAGGACATAGGTCTGGTCCTTGCTCTCGTCCAAGGCTTTCTTCAGTTCCCAGCGGCCGGTTTCCTCATTCCATTCGTTTCGCGCGTAGTGGCCGGACGCCAGGCAGTCAAAGCCCTGGTCCAGCGCATAGTCCAGGAGAAAATCGAATTTCATATGGCGATTGCACTGGATGCAGGGGTTGGGTGTGCGGCCCGCCTCATAGCTGCGCACGAAGTCCTCCATCACCAGTTCCCGAAACAGCCCCTGGTAATCCAGCACCTCAAAAGGCATCCCCAGCCGGAAAGCGGCATCCGCGGCGTCCGCCTGGTCTTCGGCGGTACAGCAGCTCTTGTGACAGGCAAGACCGATATCCGTATTCCGGTACAGCTGCAGGTTCACTCCCTCGCAGGCAAAGCCCTGCCGCTGCATCAGCCAGGCCGCCACGGAGCTGTCCACGCCGCCGCTCATGGCGATCAGCGCCCGCTTTTCTCTCATTTCGGCCATGGTTAAAACTGCAGCCAGTCCCGGCCCCTGCGGGTCTCTGCCACGGTCTCCAATGGGAGCTCCGCCAGATACAGCCCGGCCGCGCCGCCGGCCTTGAACAGCAGGCTGCCGTCCGGTCCGGCCACAAGAGACTCACCGGCAAAGCACAGTTCCCCTTCCGGGCCCACACGGTTGCACATGGCCACGTAGCTCAGATTCTGGAAAGCCTGGACACGGATCTCCCACTCGAACAGCTCCATGGGCTCGTCGGTCAGATTCGCTGTGGGGATGATCACCAGCTCCGCCCCCTGCCTGGCACAGCTGCGGATACTGTCGGGGATGTGCCGGTCAAAGCAGATGACGATGCCAAGCGTCCCGAAGGGTGTGTCGTAGACCCGGAAGCCGGTGTCCGACGGCGTATAGTAATCCCGCTCGTAAAAGCATTTTGCCTGGAAAATGTTCACCATCTTGCTCACGCCCCGGATCTGTCCCTGATTGTCGATCAGCAGAGAGGCGTCATATCGCTCCCCCATTTCCTCCAGGTATACGTTGGGCGAGGCCCAAAGGCCAAGCTCCCGGCATTTGTCGCAGAAGGCCCGCACCTCCGGTCCGTCCAGCCGCACGAGCCATCGGGATACCTCCTGCTTCTCCTCCGCCGGGAAGAAGGGGGAAAGCTGCACCTCCGGGAAGAAGACCAGATCCGCCCCGGCAGCCGCCGCCCGTTCCATATATCGAAGCGCCTCGTTCAGGTTTTCCTGCAGCGAGGCGGACATGCGCATTTGTGCCATTGCCAGTTTCATATGCACCGCTCCTTTCGCGTGCAGTGTAGCACTTTTTACCCATCAAGTAAATATGTTTAACGATTTTATGTGCTAAAATATTTTTCTTGACAAGGGCAAAAAGCGGTGCTATAGTAGCCTCAAACCAGTGAGCAAGAGGAGTATCCCGGACCGATACGGGTCCAGAGAGCCGCGGAGGGTGTGATCGCGGTCTTGTATTTCCGGGGGAATGGACTTGCGAGGGCGAACAGAACCGGCGTGAGCCGCAGTATGGGAGACGGAGTTGGCCATCCGTTAGCATAAGGCCGACGCGTGATGGCGCGTTGAAGTGGGCATGAAAATGCCAAGCCGGGTGGTACCGCAGGAGTGTGAGCTCTTGTCCCTGCAATTGCAGAGACAGGGGTTTTTTCTTTTGTCTCTGAATCCAAAAATCTTTTTGAAAAGGAGCCTGTAACCATGAGCGAAGTCAAAATCCCCTACAAGATCTATCTGAGTGAAAATGAGATCCCCACCGCATGGTACAACCTGCGGGCCGATATGAAGAACAAGCCCGCTCCCCTGCTCAATCCCGGCACCGGCCAGCCCCTGACCGCCGAGGAGATGAGCGGCATCTTCTGCGAGGAACTGGTCAAGCAGGAGCTGGACAACGACACCGCCTATTATCCCATCCCCCAGGAGATCCAGGATTTCTACAAGATGTACCGTCCCTCTCCCCTGGTCCGGGCCTATTGCCTGGAGGAGAAGCTGGGCACCCCCGCCAAGATCTATTACAAATTTGAAGGCAACAACACCAGCGGCAGCCACAAGCTGAACTCCGCCGCCGCCCAGGCCTACTATGCCAAGCAGCAGGGTCTGAAGGGCGTCACCACCGAGACCGGCGCCGGTCAGTGGGGCACCGCCCTGTCCATGGCCTGCTCCTACTACAACCTGGACTGCAAGGTCTTTATGGTCAAGATCAGCTATGAGCAGAAGCCCTTCCGCCGTGAGGTCATGCGTACCTACGGCGCCAGCGTCACCCCCTCCCCCTCCACAGAGACCGCGGTCGGCAAGAAGATCCTGGCCGAGCACCCCGGCACCACCGGCAGTCTGGGCTGCGCCATCTCCGAGGCGGTGGAGGTAGCCGTCAGCAATCCCGGCTACCGCTATGTGCTGGGCAGTGTTCTCAACCAGGTACTGCTGCACCAGTCCGTGATCGGCCTGGAGGCCAAGGCGGCGCTGGACAAATACGGCGTCAAGCCCGATATCATCATCGGCTGCGCCGGCGGCGGCAGCAACCTGGGCGGTCTGATCGCCCCCTTCATGGGCGAGAAGCTGCGGGGTGAGGCGGATTACCGCATCATCGCCGTGGAGCCCGCTTCCTGCCCCAGCTTCACCCGCGGCAAGTTTGCCTATGATTTCTGCGACACCGGTATGATCTGCCCCCTGGCCAAGATGTACACCCTGGGCAGCGGCTTTATTCCCTCTCCCAACCACGCCGGCGGCCTGCGCTTCCACGGCATGTCCACGATCCTCAGCCAGCTGTATCACGACGGCTATATGGAAGCCCGCGCGGTGGAGCAGACCTCGGTCTTTGAAGCGGCGGAGATCTTCGCCCGGGTGGAGGGCATCCTGCCCGCTCCCGAAAGCAGCCACGCCATCAAAGCCGCCATCGACGAGGCGCTCAAGTGCAAGGAGACCGGCGAAGAGAAGACCATTCTCTTCGGTCTGACCGGCACCGGTTACTTCGACCTGATGGCTTATCAGCAGTTCAATGACGGTACCATGACCGACTATATCCCCACCGATGAGGATCTGGCCAAGGGCTTTGCCGGACTGCCCCAGGTCCCCGGACAGGACTGACAGAAAAATAAGCATACGACAACGCAGGAGGGCTGCCGCGCGGCAGTCCTCTTGCTTTGTTGTTGCTTTTTGCCCCAAATTGCGTTAGTATAGGGATATCGAAAACTATGGGTAAAGGAAAGCAACGATATGTCGTACTGGAGAAAAATCTTCCTGCCGGTCCTGCTTGTCCTGGCGCTCTGCTTGAGCGGCTGCGGCTCCAAAGCTGCGGGTACACCCGGTGAAGCTGCGGCGCCTGCGGAGACAGAGCCGCTTACCGTCAGCCTCGGCGGCGCCGAATTTGCAGCGGACGCGCGGGAACTCACCATCAGCGGAGAAGCACAGATCCTGGACCTGGCCGAAAACGCGGCGGCCTTCACGGACCTGCAGGCACTGAACGTCGAGGGCGCCCTTACCGCGGAGCAGCTGGAGCTGCTCCGCACGGCGCTGCCCGGCATTCAGCCGCAGTACAGCGTTTCCCTGCTGGGCAAAACGCTCCCTGCGGACACCACGAGCCTGGATCTGTCAGATCTGAGCAGCGGCCAGGCGGCAGAAGCGGCCCAGGCCCTCGCCCTTCTGCCGGAGCTTGCGCAGGTACAGTTGTCCGATGCGTTGTCGGTGGATGATTACATTCAGCTGAAAAAGGCCGCTCCCCAGGCGCAGTTTTCCTATTCCTTTGATCTGTTCGGGCAGACCGTAAGCACGGAGACGGAGTCTCTCAGCTACTCCCGGGTACCCATCGGCAACGATGGCGTTCTGGTATTCTCCAAGGTGCTCCCCTACCTGGACAAGCTGCAGGAGCTGCGCATCGAATACTGTGACATTGCCGACTGGGCCATGGCGGATCTGCGGGATTCTTTCCCGGACAAGAAGATCGCCTGGCGTGTGGTCTACGGCTGGGGCAACTCCTGGTCAGACACGGAACGGATCTGGGCCATCGGCGGCTTTGGCGACGCCAATCTCTTCCCCCTGCGTTACTGCACGGAGGTCAAGTACCTGGACTTGGGTCATAACGGCATCTACAGTCTGGACTTTGTGCGCTACATGCCCAAGCTGGAAGTCTTCATCGTGGAAAATGACTTCGTCTCCGATCTCACGCCCCTGGCCAGCTGCGAGAACCTGGAGTTCCTGGAGGTGGGCGAGACCCAAGTGACCGACGTAAGTCCCCTGGCCGCATGCACGTCCCTGAAGCATCTGAACATCGGCGGTCTGCTGGGTCTGACGGATATCTCCCCGCTTTACGAGCTGCCCAATCTGGAACGGCTTTACGGGCTTTGCGACGTAAACGTTCCGGCGGAGCAGGTGGAGTATATCACAGCCCTGATGCCCAACACGGAGGTCGCTTTCCACTACGACCCGAAGGGCGCTGTCAACGGCTACCATTGGCGCTATGCCGAAGGCGGCGGTCTGGTCCCCCGCTATCAGCTGCTGCACGATCAAATCGGATATGACTGGTAACAAAAAGCTGTCAGCCTCGGCTGACAGCTTTTGATTTACGCGTTTTTTCTTCCCTGCAGGGCCTCAAACAGGAAATGCAGTCCGTAGGACGCAATGGGGATCATCAGCAGGAAGAAGGCAAAGGAATACTGGGACTTGGCCTCGCACAGCAGGTGGTACAGCACGCCTCCCAGAATGATCAGCGGCAGCAGGCACTGGCAGATCTCCCGCCTGCGCCACAGACCCACCAGCGCCAGCAGAAAACCAAACAAGATGCCCTGTTGGTAGAAATTCATCAGCAGCTTGAGGGTACTTTCGCCGCTGCGGCACAGCAGCTCATAGATCCTGCCGGGTTGGGAATAATGTTCCCGCACATTGTTGTTCCAGATCACTTCATAGCTGGGCTCATTCCACTGGCTCAGAAACTTCCTGTTGAAGAAGGCCGCCCCCTCTCCCGGCTCCTGCCTGAAGAACGCGATCCTGTCCTTGATGATCGCCCTGGCTTGGCGGGCCGCCTCCGCGCTGTCGCCGCCGTTATCCTCAAAGAGATTCACCGTGTAGGCGGGGTCGTACCAGCCGGAAGCGGTCTGCCCTTCGTTGAAGCCCAGGGCCATCCATCCCCAGAGGGAGATGCCGCTGCCAAAGTCCTCGCCCATGCGGTGCTCATAATACCGCTGGGGCATGTCCTTCAATCCCAGTACCGCCGCGGCGCACAGCAGCAGGCACAGCAGGGATTTCAGCTGCCGCCGGCGCAGGAGGCAGACGAGCCAGGTGATGGCGACGGCGATAAACACGATCATATAATTGTATTTCAAGATCACCGCCAGTGCCAGGCACAGCGCGCACAGGATCCCCGACAGCCAGTTCGGCCTCTCCTGAAAGGCCAGGAAAGCCCAGACCGCCAGAGCAGAGAAAGCAAGCCCCGGCACGTTGCCGTACATGTATGTGCTGAACAGAATGCCGTGCAGGCTCAGCAGCAGGAGCAGCGCCGTCAGCTTCTGTGCCCGCCCGGAATGAAACGTCAGGCCCACAATACGGATCAGCGCATATTCCGTCACCGCCAGGAAAAACACGTTTCCTGCCTGGACCAGCATGCTGGCAAAGCCCTCCGGGATGTTGGGCAGCACAAGAAACACCGCGCGGAAAATCAGCTCTTCATACAGGGCGTAGCCGAACTGATAGGGAAAGCGTTTGAAGTAAAAGTGATAATAGGAGGTATCTCCTTTTGCGGACTGCATGGCCCAGAAGCTGACCACATAGGAGTCCTGGGAGGGCTGGAGCCGGGAAGACATTACGAAGATCGCCCCGGCCGCAAGCGTCCATATCAGCAGCAGCGCGGTAAGGGAAGACAGGCGGATCGCGTCGCAGAACCGCCAGAACAGGTACAAAAGTCCCACGCAGAGGACCAGGACCGCGAGATTCACAAGCACATTGTCCCGCCGGAAGGTCAGCAGCTCGCCAAAGCCCTCCCCGGTACTGATATCGGAGGTGGCCAGCATGGACATGATAAACAGGTAACCCATGATCAGCGTTATCAGGCTCAGCACGATGATCGCGCAGAAACGGCTGAACCGTTCCCCGGTCGGACGAAGCTCCCCTGTCATATCCTCTCCCCTCCTTTCTTATGATCCGATCTTGATTTTATCATAGCCGGACATATCAAGTCAATCGTCCGGCTTTTGAAGATTGTCATTGTCAAACGTGCCGCATTGTGGTAAAATCATTACACTTCGATGAAGAACAGGAATGCAACGCAACATGAGTGCAAAAAACAAAGACAAGGAAATGGCCGCCCTGCTGGAGGACCTGTCCAGTCTTAGTGAAGAAATGACTCCGCCGCCCGGGGAAAAGCCCTCCGTCGGCAAGCGCATCGGGCTTTTTTTCGGCCGCGTGCTCTGTGTTCTGCTGGTGACGGTGCTGCTGCTGGTCGCCGGGCTGTACGGCGTCATGTATATTCTGACCAAGGGTCCCTCGCCCACTGCGCGGGACCGCTTTGTGCTGTCTGTCAGAGAGACCAGCGCCATCGGTTTTCTGGCCAATCTGTACCTGAGCGACGAGGAGATTGAAGACATCGAATCCGGGCGGACCCAGGAGGTCTTTGACGAGACCGACGCTTCGCTCATCAGCATCGGCACAGGAAGCGAGGAGGGCACAGAATCCAACGCGGACGCCTGGGGCTTTGTGGACGAGGACGGCGATGGCATCATCCTGGACGTGGTCAAGGGTGAGGGGTACTCCGGTTACATGATGATCGTGCTGGATCCCTCCCGGGTCATCATGGGCAGCGTGCCGGAAGCGTTCTTCTACCGGGGCTACACCGTAGAAGAGATGGTCCAGCACTTTGACGCGGTAGCCGGTACCAACGCCGGCGGCTTTGAAGACCCCAACGGCATGGGCAACGGCAGCGAGCCGGACTCCGCCGTAGTTTTCAACGGCACCATGTATTTCGGTGAAAAAGGCACCGGAAACGGCTTTGTGGGTTTTGATGATCAGTATATCCTCCATGTGGGCCTGGTCGGCTCCCGAGCCGTGCGGGAAGCCAACATCCAATACGGCTGCTCCTTCGGTCCGGTGTTGGTCCACAACGGCGAGGGTGTGGACCCGGATTCTCTGGCCAGCGGCATCAATCCCCGGACCGCCATCGGCCAGCGTTCCGACGGCGCCGTGCTCCTGCTGGTCATCGACGGGCGGCAGGTCATCTCCCTGGGCGCCACCTATGCGGATCTGATGGAGATCATGCTCCGCTATGGCGCGGTCAACGCCTGCAATCTGGACGGCGGCTCCTCTTCCCTGATGTATTACAACGACCACTACGTGAACAATACCGCGTCGGTCATCGGTATCCGTCCGGTCCCCTCCAGCTTTATCGTACTGAAGGAAGGAGCGAGAGAACGTGACGGCTACTAAGAAAAAAAGACATTCCTTCGCCAGGGGTCTGGCGATCTATGTCATCTTTCTGACCCTGTTGATCGTGGTCGGGCTGGTCTTTTTCTACTTCTTTATCTCCGCGTACGAATACAGCCGCCCCGAGGGCGCCATGAACCGCTATATCGAGGATATCGGGAATGAGGCTTTTCAGAGCAAGGTGGATGCTTTTGTGGCGACGCTGGATCACAACATCCAGCCGGAGGCGGAGAGCAAACAGCGCGTACTGGCGCTCTTTGAGGACGTCAAGTGGGCCAAGAAGGTGTCCGAATGCACCGACACAAAGCTGGTATACGTGCTGAAATCCGGAAGCACTGTGCTCGGCAAGGTCACCCTGGTCCCCTCGGAAGACACCCATATGGGCTTCAGCACCTGGGAGGTCAGCGAGGATGAGCTGACGCTGGACTTTCTGTACAATGACGCTGAACAGACGGTCCCGGCCGGATATCATGTACGCTGCGGCGATTATATCCTGGATGATTCCTATATCGTGGACGACCAGGTCCATTACAAGCTGCTGGAAGAATTCTATGACAATTACAAGCTGCCCACGAAACGAACCTACCGTACCGGAAAGGTCATCGGGGATGTGCAGCTGGAGATCCTCGATCCCAACGGAAACGTCGTCACGGAGGCGGATCTGGACGAGGAGAAGCTCACAGACAACTGTTCCGCAGAGGAAAAGGCCGCCATCAAGGAGTTTACCGATCTGTATATCGAACGCTACGTGATCTATCTGTCAGGCTCCAACGGCGCGCACACCCCGAACCTGTATGCGCTTCTGGTGCTCACGGTGCGGGATTCCGATCTGTACTCCCGTCTGTACCAGGCCTTGGGCGGGCAGGGCTTTGCCAGCAGCCGCGGTGATTTCCTCCAGTCCATCACCATCAACCACACGATAAAGATCAGTGAGGATTCCTATGTGGTGGACGTCACCTACCTGGTGGATACCTACGGGCAAAACGGCGCTTTTACAACGACCACCAACAATTCCAAGCTGATCCTGGTCCAGACTGTGGACGGGCTGCGGGCGATCGCACAGGCCAGCTATTGATCGTATCTACAGCAAAAGGCAGTACCGATACGGTACTGCCTTTTTGCGTATGTACTTGCGCTGTTTACTTATCCTCGACCTTGACGACGGGAGACTCGGGAGCGTTCTTCTTGATGCTCTCAATGCCGTTGAGGCAGCTGGACTTGGCCTTGTAGCCCTCGCCCACGGCGATGATCTCACCGTTTCTGGCCTTCAGGCGGAAGCGATACTCGCCGGCCTTATCCACGTACACCTCGAACTTGGGGTGCTTGAGGACTTGGAAATTCTCGACCGTCTGGTCTTCCACCGGGCCGACGCAGCAGCGGCGGACGCTGGCGATGCCCTTCATGCAGGCGGCTTCCGTGGTGTATACTTCACTGGTGGCGATGATCTCGCCGTTGCCGGCCTTCAGATTGAATTTCACGCCGGACTTGACTTTTTTGACTTCAAATTTTCCCATGATGGTCCCTCCTGTGTTTATTTGTGTGTTCCATCTGTTTAATACTATACCAAGTTTTCCGCAAAATGCAACAGAAATTTCTGCCGCTTTCCTTCTTCCGTCTGCCGCTTGACAAAACGGAAAGCATGTTGTTTACTAATAACAATCAAGATAAAGGACGGTAGCGATATGTATATCACCTGTTTGGACCTGGAGGGCGTTCTGGTCCCGGAGATCTGGATCGCGTTTTCTGAAGCCAGCGGCATTCCCGAGCTGCGCCGCACCACCCGGGACGAGCCGGATTACGATAAGCTGATGCGCTGGCGGCTGGGTATCCTGCGGGAGCATGGTCTCGGTCTGAAGGAGATCCAGGATACCATCGCGACCATCGATCCCCTGCCCGGCGCCAAGGAATTTCTGGATGAGCTGCGCTCCATCACCCAGGCGGTGATCCTCAGCGACACCTTCTCCCAGTTTGCTACACCCCTGATGAAGAAGCTGGGCTGGCCCACCATCTTCTGCAACGAACTGGTCGTGGCCGAGGACGGCAGCATCGCGGACTACAAGATGCGCACCACCAACACCAAGTACTCTACGGTCCGTGCATTCCAGTCTGTGGGCTATGAGACCATCGCCTGCGGCGACAGCTTCAACGATCTGGATATGATCCGGGCCAGCAAGGCCGGCATCCTTTTCCGCAGCACGGAGAACATCAAGCGGGACAATCCGGACCTCCCAGCCTGCGACAGCTACGACGAACTGCTGTTGAACATCAAAAAGGCCATGGATATGGCCTGAATCCGCCTCAGAAACACGGGGACGGCGCTGCATGGAGCAGCGCCGTCCCTTTTGCTGTTCAAGTTTACATAATTTATTTTACATAATATCAGATCAATCCATAGGGCCATCCGATCAGACTGCCGATATCGTAAACCTGCGTATAGCCCATGCCGTCCAGCTTCCGGGCCGCCATATCGCTGCGGTAACCGCTGCGGCAGTAGACCAGCACCGGGGTCTCCCTGTCCGGGATCACCTGCGCTGCCGTCTCCTCCGTCAGCTCATCCACCGGCAGCAGCACCGCGTCCACGGCGTGCCCGGTGATATACTCTTCTTCCTCCCGCACGTCGATCAGCACACAGTCTGGCAGGGTATCCAGCAATTGCTTTGCCTGGGCAAAAGTCACCTTTCTGTGCATACGATCCTCTCCATCTCCTTTTCCAAAGTATATCACGATCCGTCAAAAGATAAAAGTGCCCTGAACTCTTACAGATCTTTTTTCACATGCAGCCAGAAAGAAAAAGCGAAAGGGGCAAGGACCATTCCAATAAGAATGGCAATCAGCCAGGCTGCCTGCATCGCCCCGCAGAGTGAAAGCGCCAGCATGAGCAAGCCGCACACGAGCCAGAGATATCCGGCAAATCGATGGGTCCGGTTCCAGTTTTCCTCATTTGCCAGTGTCCAGGGCAGCTTGATGCCGATCGTATAATTCTGCCTGCACTTTGGCAGGTAGTTGCCGAGGACGATCAGCATCACACTCACCAGTAATTCCGCAATAAAAGTGACGTTTACAGGGACGCCAAGATTCACCGGATAGATCGTCGCCGCGCAGATGAGCGAGACGAGCGGCGCAATCCACAGACACATAACAAACAGCTTCGGGCTGATATTCTGTTTTTTGGGGTCCCGTGATGTGACCACCGCGCCCAGCCAAAGGATCGCCAGGCAAAACAGCGGGAGGCCAAAAACCGCAACCGCTTTGCTGCTGAATCCATTCGCCTCGTTATGCATCCCGAAGTGGGTCGCCATCACGTCCGGCAGACGGCTCCAGTACAACAGACCGATCAGCACCGGCAGGACTGTCACAATACTGGTAATGAGCAAGGTCTTCTTATTGGCTTTCAACATCGGTATCCCCTCCTTTGATGGTCGATATCCACAGCAGGATCTCTTCCAGCACGCTTGTGTTCAGCTGATAATAAATAAAGTTTTTCTCACGGCTCTCAAAAACCAGTCCGGCCTGCTTCAGGATCTTCAAGTGATACGAGATCGTGGCGCCTGTCATATCAAAATGGGCGCCGATATCTCCGGCAGAAAGCGGCCCGTTTTTCAGCAGCTCCAGGATTTGCCGCCGCACCGGATCGGACAGTGCTTTGAAGGTGTCCGCGAACGCCATTTCTTTCTCCTCCGCCTTAAGTATTTAGAAATTTATCTAAATGCATTATACTCCCGGGGCGTCGACCTGTCAACAGCTATTTAGAAAAAATTCAAAATACCCGTTGGCGACAGCATACACGCTTCGTACGGAATAACGAAAAAGACGAGACTGCGGCGTGCGCCACGGTCTCGTCTTCCTGTTTTCGCTGTATTGGTCAGATGTCCGCGTCTGTTCTTTTTCCGGCAGACATATAGGCTTTCACCCATGGTCCAGCGCTTTATGCCGCGCTCGACTGCTGAGGGAAGCCGCCCTGGCCGCGGCGGCCGCCAAAGCCGCCGGGTCCGCCTGTCCGGCCCTCGAAACCGCCCGCACCGTTTCTTTCCCAGCCGGCTCCCTGACCGCTCCAGCCGGGATCGCCCATGTTTCCATGGCCGCCCATGCCGCCGAAGCCGCCCATGCCCATACCGCTGCCGTAGATGACAGAGTCCAGGGTGATCTCTTCGCTGACCGATCCGGCCTTGACGGTGTAGGTGCCGCCCACTTCCATGCCCTCCGTGCTGATGACCACGGACTGATAGTTTTTGCCGGGGGTGTAGCTGGCCAGCACCTTGCCGTTCTCATCTTCGATGGATACCGTGGTGCCTGCCGTCTGGGCGGCGCTCAGGTTCAGCAGGATGCAGCCCTGGGTGGACTTGCTTCCGAAGTTCTCCGCCATGCCCGCCGCACCCACTGCGATAATGGTGCCGCCGGTGATGGCGGCGTCGGTGCCGTAGTCCAGCGCGCCGTTGCCGCTGTTGGTGGGGCCGCTCACGTAGATCACACCGCCGCTGACGGTCAGCTCGCCGTTGGCGTCCAGGCCGTCGCCGCCTGCATCCACCACAAGGGTACCGCCGCTGATGGTCAGGGTGGAGCCGCTGTCAGAGCCGAACGGATCGCCGCCGAAGGGGCCGAAGGCATTGGATCCGTCGTTGCCGCCCGCCGCGTTGATGCCATCATCGGAGGCAGCGATGCTGATCTCGCCGCCGCTGATGTCGATATCCTTGGCCTCCAGGCCCTCATAGCTCTTGGTAACGTCGACCTTGCCGCCGCTGACGGTCAGGGTGTTATCTGCATGGATGCCGTCGTCAGCGCTGCTGAGCGTCATCTCGCCGCCGCTGATGCTGACAGTGTTGCCGGCGTGGATGCTGTCGTCTGCAGATGTGACGGTGATGCTGCCGCCCAGGATCTCGATGCTGCCCTTCTCCTCATCTTCGTCGTTGTCGGACCAGATGCCCTTGGTGCCGCTGGTGATGTTCAGGGTGCCGTCCTCCACGGTGACGCTGTCCTTGCCGCTGAGGCCCTTTCCGGCGGCGGTGATGTTCCACTCGCCGTCCTTGACCTTCAGGTCGTCCTTGCTGACCACACCGTGGCCGGTCTCGCAGCTGATGTTGACGACGCCGTCGCCGTTCAGATTCAGATCGCACTTGGCGAAAACCGCGGCGTCCACATTGTTGTCATCGGTCTGCACGAATTCGCCTGAGGAGCGGATGCTGTTAGTGCTGCCCTCGGCGGATGAAAGGATGACCTTGTCGGCAGAGAGCACGTAAATGGCGGCGCTCCCCTCTTTGCTGATATCGGCGCCGTCCAGGATCAGCTTGACCTTGGCGTTTTCATCGGCGTCTACGATGATCTGTCCGTCGCTGAGGGTGCCGCTGACGCGGTAAGTCCCCTCCTGGGTGATGGTCACCGTGCTGCCGCTGATGCTGACGCTGTCGTCAGAAGAGGCAGACTTCTTATCGCTGAGGGTGATACTGATTTCCGCTTCCCGGGCGTCCCCGTCCGCTGCGGCGGATGGGATCTCGGTAAGCTCTGCAGCTTCCGTGATTGCGTCGGCGGCTTTTTCGTTTTTCTCGGCGGCCTGGGCGGACGCGCTGCCGCAGGCCGTCAGCATGGTCCCCGCCACCAGGACCGCCAGGATACGATTGTATGACTTTTTCATGTTTGATCCGTCCTTTCTTACAGTTCCGCGGATGCTTCCATCCGTTCGGACAGGCTGATCTCCAGGTTGCCGTTGCGGCAGCGGAGCGCGTCGATGAATTGCTTCTCGATCCCGCCTTTCCGGAGGGTGACCTCATAGCTCAGCCGGTTGAGGCTGCCCAGGTTGGTGGTCTTTACCCGGGTCATTTTGGCTTCGGTGGTGTATTCCTCAAAGAGATCGTCAAAGATCTCTCCAAATTCCAGACTCTCCGGGACTGTGATCTGCAGGCACTTGTGCAGCTGCTCTCCCCTGCGCTCACCAAAGCCGGTCTTCGCATACAGGGTATCGGCCAGACACATGACAAGGGCGAACAGAGCGGCCAGTCCCGGGCAGCCCATGCCGCAGGCCAGGCCCACCGCCATGGCGGTAAAGACCGCCGCGATCTCCTTGCCGCTGCCGGGTGCGGAGCGGAAACGCACCAGGGAGAAGGTCCCGGCCACGGCCACGCCCGCTCCGATGCTGCCGCTGACCAGCATGATGATGGTGCTGACTACGGCGGGAAGGGTGGCCAGGGTCACCACAAAGCTCTTGCTGCCGCTGTTGTTGTGCAGATACACAAGGGCCTGCACCGCGCCGATCACCAGCGCCGAAAGAATCAAAGTCAGAAACACAGGCAGGGAAATGGGATCCGTACCGCCAGTATAAAGTCCGGAAAAAAAGGATTCAAGCACAACCGACACCTCGTCTTTCTTTATTTGCCCGCTCGCTCATGATTCTATACGCCTCGCCATACTTGGAGAAGGAGGCCTGGCGGATCCCGGCCCGGTCCAGTACCTCCACCAGCCACAGTGGGATCGCTGTGGCAGTCTTGACCTCGAACAGGGATTGGCCGGGCAGAAGCAGATGCTCCCCGCCGGGCGCTGCCGTCAAGCGCATGTCATAAGTCCGCCAACAGATGTTTTTATCAAAGGTCGCCCGCAGCTCCGGATCCTCCGTGGAGAAGTAGGCGCAGCGGTCATAGCAGAGATACACCGCCGGGCGCAAATTTCGGTAGTACTTCCGGCAGTAGTCGATCTCCCGCCCGATCTGGCTGTCCTCGGGGAGCGGGACCCGTCCGCTCATATAGGCCGCGGCATCCCGCGCGGTGAGAGAGATGCGCCTTTTGTATACAACGCCGTCATACTTTTTCTTCAGTTCCAGGAAGACCTCACCGCCGCCGGTCACCTGCCCATAGCTGCGCATACGCAGCTTTTCCTTGTATACGGGCTTTTCCAGAGACTCGCGGATGAGCCGATAGTCCGGGGTGTCGTAATAGATGTTGCAGATGGTACTCTGCCCGTGGGGGTCCGGCTCCATGCGCACGGCAAAGGCCTGCTCCATGATGGCCCGCTGCCTGCTGTCCAGCAGGAACTTGATCTCGTGCCGCTGAAAGATGTTGTTTTCCACCGCTATCGCCTCCTGCGTTTCATCTTGTGGCTAAAGCATACCGCCGGAAACTTAGAAATGACTTAGAAAACCTGAGGCAAAAAATGAACTTTTTGTAACGCAAAAATCCGCCTGAGGAAAACCCTCAGGCGGATTCAAGCATGTATTTCTCTTGCTATGGTACCAAGATCTCTTTGAGCGTCAGATCGCGTCCGGTCAGCGGCATCAGCTTTTTCCCCTTGCAGACGGGACAGCTGAGGTCGTTCAGATCTGCGACGAACTCCCGCTGACAGTCCAGGCATTTGGCGGTGCCGGCCAGCTCTTCGATCACGAACTCCGTCTCCTCCAGCTCGGTGCCATCGGTGACGGCTACCCAGCAATCGGCCAGGAAGTTGGGCATGACCCCGCTGAGGGAGCCCACCTCCACCGTGATGCGGGTGATGGCGTCCAGCTCCTCATCCTTCATGATGCCGCGCACCATCTTCAGCATGGCGTCGCAAATTCCAAGCTCGTGCATTACTTCGTTACCGCTCTTTTGACGATGCCGCCGGTCTTGCGGACCAGATTCTCCGCCGCCTTGATGGGCATGGTCTCAAAGGTGCCGGCATGCCAGTCGCGGACCTTCTTGAGATGGATGGCGTCGAACTTGCAGCGGGTGGTGCAGATGCCGCAGCCGATGCACAGGTAGGGATCCACCTTGGTGGCGCCGCAGCCCAGGCAGCGGGCGGTCTCCTTGCGGACCTGCTCCTCGGTGAAGGTGACGCGGGCGTCCGCGAAGGTCTTGGCCTTCTCGGCGTTGTAGCCGCGAACCTGGCGGTGCTCCTTGTCGAAGCCGCCCACGCTCAGCTGCACATGGTCCTTATCCAGCGCGCGGTAGACGCGGCGGTCGCGGCCCATGGTCAGGGTCTGGCCGGGATGCACATAGCGGTGCAGGGAGATGGCCGCTTCCTTGCCGGCTGCGATGGCGTTGATGGCAAAGCTGGGTCCGGTGTACACGTCGCCGCCCACAAAGATGTCGGGTTCGGCGGTCTGATAGGTCAGGGCGTCCGCCTCAGCGGTACCCTTGCCGGTCTTTACCAAAGCGCCCACATCCAGCGTGCCCCAGTCCACCTTCTGGCCGATGGCGCCGATGACGGAGTCCACCTTGATGGTCTCGAACTTGCCGGTGCCCACGGGCTTGCGGCGGCCCTTCTCATCGGGCTCGCCCAGTTCCATGATCTCCACCTTCAGTGCGGTGACCTTGCCCTTGTCATTGCCCTCGATCTCCACGGGAGCGTTCAGGAAACGGAACTGCACGCCCTCTTCCATGGCCTCGGCCACTTCTTCGGGATCGGCGGGCATCTCCGCCTGGGAGCGGCGGTAGATGATGTATGTATCGGTCGCGCCCAGACGGACCGCCGTGCGGCACACGTCCATGGCCACGTTGCCGGCGCCGATGACCGCGCACTTCTTGCCGATCCTGGGCTTCTTGCCCAGGTTGACCTCCCGCAGGAAGTCCACGCCGCCGTAAACACCCTTCAGATCCTCGCCGGGCACACCGATGGCGCTGGACTTCTGGGCGCCGATGGCCAGATAGAAGCCCTTGTAGCCCTCTTCACGCAGCTGCTGGATGGTCACGTCCTTGCCGACCTCCACGCCGCATCTGAACTCCGCGCCCATCTCACGGATGATGTCGATCTCCGCGTTGAGCACATCCTTCTCCAGGCGGAAGTTGGGGATGCCCAGGGTCAGCATGCCGCCGGGGACCGGGTTGCGGTCGAACACGGTGACCTTGTAGCCCTTCTTGCACAGATAGTAGGCGCAGCTCAGACCCGCCGGGCCGGAGCCGATGATGGCGATCTTCTCCTCATAGGGTCTGCCGATCTGGTTGACCATCTTGGGGATGCTGCGGGTCTCGCTGTTCAGGTCATGGTCGGCGATGAATCGCTTGACTTCGTCGATGGCCACCGCCTCGTCCACGCCGCCGCGGGTGCACTCCGCTTCGCAGCGCTTGTTGCAGATACGTCCGCAGACCGCGGGCAGCGGGTTCTCGGTCTTGATAAGCTCAAGAGCCTCGGTGTAACGCCCCTGGGCCGCCAGCTTCAGATAGCCCTGAACGGGAACGTGTGCGGGACATGCCACCTTGCAGGGCGCGGTGCCGCTGGGCATGACGTCCTCCCGGTTCTCGCGGTAATCCGGGTTCCAGGCCTCCTTGGACACGATATGCTCGGAGAGCTTGGTGTACTTGGCCGGGGCGATGTTCACGGTGGTGCACAGCTTCTGGCCCAGTCTCAGGGCGTTGGCGGGACAGACCTCCACGCACTGGGCGCAGGCCACGCACTTGGCCTCATCCACTTCCGCCTGGAAGTTGGAGCGGATGGCGTCGCGGGCGCCGAACATGAGGCCCACGCGCAGGCCGAAGCAGGCGCAGGCGCAGCAGTTGCAGATAGCGGCGCTCTCGCCGGCTTCCTCGATGTTGGGGATGTCGTGCATCAGACCGTTTTCCTCGGCCCGATGAATGATCTCCAGCGCCTCTTCACGGCTGATCTGGCGGGCACGGCCGGTACGGATGTAGTGCTCCGCGCCCTTGCCCATCTGCACGCACATTTCCTCCGCCAGGTGGCCGCAGCCATCATTGATGGAGCTGCGGGAAGCGCGGCAGGAACAGGGAGACACACAGAAGGTGTCGTACTTATTCAGATAATAGCTGAGCTTTTCAAAATCGTTGACATTGGGGATGTCCTTGATGGCGCTCTCCACCGGCACCACGCGCATCAGACCGTAGCCGTTGGGGATCAGCGGGCTCATGGTCTGCATACGGATACGGGTGTACTCCTCAAAGGCGCGTCCCACCTCGGGATGGGTATCCAGCAGCTCCTGGTTGTTGACCAGCATCTCCATGATGCCGGGGGCGAAGATCTGCATGAAGTACTTGTCCACGCCCGCTTCCTTGTCATAGGTGCAGCGGAACACGCCGATCCAGGCCAGATGCTTTGCGATCTTCTCCACTTCGTCCACCGGCTTGCCGACCTTCTTGGCCAGCCATTCGGCGGTACGTTCCTTGCGCAGGCCCGCAGCGATGGCAACGTCAGCCTCGTCATCCGTCAGGATGTCGGCCAGGCTGTAGTATTCCGGCGCGTTCTCGTCGATCTTGTTGACGACGCCGGTCAAGCCGCCAATGATATGACATAGCTTTACGATCTTGGGTCTGAGTTCTGCCATAATAATCCCTCTCTTAAAAAAATATTATGCTCTTTGCGTGAAGCGCACACTTCACCATTTTGTGATATCAGTATATAACAGCAGGGCCGTATTTGCAAGTTAATTGTCAAACATCAACATCCCGAAAAAGGGCAAATCATTTTTGGCATTTCTTTGTCTGACTCCATTGAAATAAAGAGAAGAATCGGGTATTATTGTTGTAAGTGCAACATAAAGAGCAGGGCCCCTGCTCACCAAAAAAAACGATACATATGGAGGGACAAATGGACAAGCAGAAGAAAGCGAAACTGCTCGATATCATCGGTATCGCCTGCGGCGTGATCCTTCTGGTCTTCCTGGTGGCCAACATCATCGCAAGCCACACGGTGAAAACGGTGGGTGACGCCAACGTTTCCGCGGAAGCGCAAACCCTTTCCGGCTCTGCCGTCGGCAGAAACGGTCCCATTGAAGTAGAAGTGGTCGCCACGCCGGAAAAGATTTATCAGATCAATGTGACCAAGCACGATGAGACCGAAGGCATCGGCACCGTGGCAGTGGATCAGCTGCCCGTCGCCATCTATGAGGCCCAGAGCCTGCAGGTAGACGCCATCACCGGCGCGACCCTGACCTCTGACGGCATCAAGGCTGCCATCCGTGACGCTCTCGCCAATGCGGGCATCGACGCGGCGGCCTTTGAAACGGAGCTCGCTCCCGTGGAAGTAGTGGCTGAGCCCGACATCACCTACGATGTGGATGTGGTTGTTGTGGGTGCCGGCGGCGCCGGCATGACCGCTGCCATTGTGGCCCATGACGCTGGCATGAACGTCCTGGTTCTGGAGAGCCAGGCCATGGTGGGCGGCAACTCTATCCGTTCCACCGGCGGTATGAACGCCGCCAAAACCGAGTGGCAGGATGTCAACGATTTCGGCGAATCCGCCGGCGTGGAGAAGCAGCTTGCCGCTGCGGAGAACTATCCCGACAATGAACGCATTCAGGAGCTGGCCGCCATCGTCAAGGAGCAGTGGGAAGCCTATCAGGAGAATCCCACCGGCTATTTCGATTCCACCGAGCTGTTCCAGCTGGACACTCTGATCGGCGGCGGCGCGCTGAACGACCCCGAGCTGGTCAAGACCCTGACTGAGAGCAGCGAGGACGCCATCGCATGGCTGAGCACCGTAGGCGCGGATCTGCACAATGTGTCCAGCTTCGGCGGCGCATCTGTCAAGCGCATCCACCGCCCGGTCAACGACGAGGGCAAGGTGGTCTCTGTCGGCACCTACATCGTCCCCATCCTGGAGCGCAACCTGACCGAGCGCGGCATCGAGCTGCTGCTCAACACCACCGCCACTGAGATTATCATGGATAATGGTGAGGCTGTCGGCGTCATCGCTACCGGCAAGACCGGCAACACCATCACCGTGAACGCCGGTTCCGTGGTCCTGGCCACCGGCGGCTTCGGCGCGAACCTGGAGAAGGTCGTGTCCTACAAGCCGGCGCTGGAAGGCTTCATGACCACCAACGCCCCCGGCATCCAGGGTCAGGGCATCGACATGGCCGTGGCCGCCGGTGCGGACACCGTGGACCTGGAGCAGATCCAGATCCATCCCACTGTGGAAGCCAACACCGCTTCCCTGATCACCGAGGGTCTCCGTGGTGACGGCGCCATTCTGGTCAACCAGGAAGGCCTGCGCTTCTACGACGAGGTCTCCACCCGTGACAAGGTTTCTGCAGCTGAGATCGCTCAGACCGGTTCCGCCAGCTGGCTGGTAGTGGATTCCAAGATGTATGACGCCTCCGGCGTGATCCAGGGTTATGACAAGAGCGGCTTCATGGTCAAGGGCGAGACCTACGAGGAACTGGCCGAGGCCATGGGCGTACCCGCCGAGGTGTTTGCGGACACCATGAACACCTGGAACACCTATGTAGAGGAGAAGAACGATCCCGACTTCGGACGCACCAGCTTTGCCCAGCCGCTGGATGTGGGTCCCTACTACGCCATCCATGTGACGGCGGGTATCCACCACACCATGGGCGGCGTCAAGATCGACAGTGACGCCCAGGTCATTGATACCAAGGGTGATGTGATCCCCGGTCTCTTCGCCGCGGGCGAGGTCACCGGCGGCGTCCACGGCGGCAACCGCGTAGGCGGTAACGCTGTGTGCGACTTCATCGTCTTCGGCCGTATCGCTGGTCAGAGCGCCTCTGACTTCGCAGTAAACGGCGCACTGGCTGACGCAGCCTGACTGTAAACCCGACAAATGAAAAAGGATCCGGCCGCAGGGCCGGGTCCTTTTTCGTTTCAAAGATAGGCGCGCATGTCCCCTGTCAGCTGTTCCTCCAGGTGGATCAGCCGCTTGGCGATGTCCTTGGACTGTTCGTCCGCCGCCTTGTATTCGTTCAGGTAGCGGTTGAGGGACTTCACTCCCATGTTGCAGCCATCGGTCATAAGCGACGCCACGGTCTGGTCTGTGCCGTTCATCATCAGCTCCGCGTTGGTCTTGATCCAGCTCATTTTCGCCGCGATGGGATTGGGGTCCTTCCCCACGTCCCGGAAGCGGTTGAGCTCCGCTTCGATCCGCCCGGCCAGTGCAACATGCTCCCGGCGGCTGGTCTGCAGCTTTTGCTCCAGCTCACCGTCATGCACGTAACCCAGCACATCCTCGATGGCGCTAACGCCCATTTTTACGCCCGCGTCACATTCCCGCAGCAGCTTGATGGTATCTTGTTCTATCATGTGCTCTCCCCCTTTCTCAACATTCCTGTTTAGTATGTCGTTTTCTCTGGGAAATATGCATGATCCTGTTTATTTTTAAATGGTCAACGCTGTCGCATCTGTGTTCATAGGCCGGGTCGCAATCTTGAACAATGGACTTGAAGGATGATCGCATGCATCGGCTTCGCCGATTAAAGAATTGACCAGTGTCCGCACTGGTCAATGAACAGCCCGCTGGGCTGTTCGATTTTGATTCGATCATCCCTTGTCCACCAAAAAGAGCAGCACCCAAACGGGTGCTGCTCTTTTTGGTGGACTTGAAGGGGATCGAACCCTCGAACCTCACGGATGCGAACCGTGCGCTCTCCCAGCTGAGCTACAAGCCCTTATACGCTTTTTCAAACAGCTTTCTGTTTGAACGCCTTGTTATTATAACACGAAATTCGGATTTGTAAAGAGGAAATTCTTTAGTCGCAAAGGGCCTGCCAATTGCGCCCTTTGCGACTGTTGTGCACCTTAGTCCAGCCGGACAACGATGTAGTCGTCGATCACCTGGACGGAGCCATAATAGGGATAACACGGCATAGCCTGTACCCGCTCATCCTTCTGCAGCGCCCTGCGCTCAGCCGTTGTCGCGAAGCTCACATCAAAGCCCAGATACCGCTGCATGAACAGCTCCCTCGTGTAGATATCGATCAGATTTTTGCTGGGTCCCATGAGGCCCTCCGCGTCAAGCTCCTCCATCTCCAGACCCTGCTGATCCCCGTTCCCGACAATGGCGACTTTCTTGTCCGCATCAAAGCCCTCCGTACTCTCGATCTGCGTGATGATACTGGTGTATATGGAATAAGCCTGCTCATACTGGAAGTGCATTTTCAAATACACCTTATTGGCGAACAGCACATTCCCCGCCATAACCAGCAGCAGAGACAAAAGTACCGCGTCCCGGCTCCAGCGCCCGGCTTTTCCTTCCGCAGTCTCCACGACCACAGCCGCCAGCACATAGACCGACAGGAAGCTGACCAGCACCAGCGAGTGGATGATGTCGACCTCGGCGATCAGGTAAATGCAGTACGCACTTAGGGGAAACAGCAGCAGGCAAATCACCAGCAGCAGGCCCCTGGCCCGGTCTTTGCAGCGGAGCAGCCAACGGAGCAGGAGCACCGCGGCAGCCAGAGCCAGCAGGAAATGCAGGATCATAGCCAGCGGCGACCGGACAAAGGCGAAATAGCCTCTGGTAAAGGTATGCAGAAAGGCGCTGTAGGCCAACGCGATCTTATAAAAGATACTCGTCCAGCGGGACACGCCGTAGTCAGCAAAGCCCAGGCCGGAGAGCCGCGCAGCAGCCAGGCTGATCAGGTAATATACCACAAGGCTGACGATCAGCAGGCCCAGCCGATATACGCCGTAGAGCAAGACCTCCTTCGCGCTTCCCTCGCCGCGCAGCAGCCGCTGGATCATGCGGATCACAAAGAAGCTGGCTACGACGGCCACATAGGCCTGATACGTGCCCATCGCCAGCACCAGCAGCAGGAAGCTCATGAGCCAGTTCACTTTCCCGCCGCGCTCCGCCAGAGCCACCGCGATGACCGCCAGCAGAAAGGCCAGAGCATAGGGTGCGCTGGTAAACATGAAGCAGAACAAGCCCGTCTCCGAGGGGAAGCTGACGAATACAGCCGCCAGCAGGGCCTGCAGGCACCTGCTGCGGATCTGAAACAGGCGGATGGTGACGCAGGCCGTCACAGTCAGCAGAACGATACTGATCACCCCGTAGATCCAGGGCATGGAAATACTGGGAAAGATCCACTTGGAAAGCTCCAGTCCCCAGCGGCCGGAGGTAATGGTCGCCCCCCGCTCGAACAGGGACCAGACCTCGTCCGCATTGACCAGCTTGTTGGTAAAGGCGAACATATGCGCCAGCAGCCCCGCCGCAATGCCGCAGAGCAGCGGTATTCTGTTTTCGCGCATCCGTTCTGCCAGCCAGCCAAACAGCCGCTCCAGAACGGACAGTTCCCTTTTCTCCATGAAAACGCTCCTTATAATACCAGGATCTCCGCCGAGCAGGCGTCGATCTTCCCCTTGATTTGACCCGGGCTGACCTCACTGCAGTCCACTGAAAACACCGCTTCCGTATCGCCCCGGTTGATCACCGCGAGGAACGCGCCGTTCTCCGCAGGCTGGCCGAACACATCTTTTCCATCGGTGATATAGCGCAGGATCAGCAGCACATCCCCGCTGGCAGCCAGGAAGCGGACTTTGCCGGTAGACAGGGCATCCGCGCTGCGGCGCATCTTGGCCAGCGCCGCATAATACTCGTGCAGCTGCCGGTGCCCCTCCTTGAAGGGCATTCGGTTGAAGGGGTCCCGTACCCCGCACATGCCCTGCTCATCCCCGTAATAGATGCTCGGCACACCGGGCAGGGCGAACTGGATCGCCGCGCACAGCATCTCCAATTGGGAAGCGCGGTCCAGGTCCTCCGGGGAAAAATACAGATGCATCTGTGCTTCCCGGCTTAAATCGTCGTAGTTGATGTTCGCGGCCAGAGCTGTACGCAGCCGTTCCACGTCGTGCGAGCCCATCAGATTCATCAGGGAATAGTACATGGGCCCGGGATAATTCATCTGCTGGCCGATCAGAAAATCGCGCAGAGCATAGGCGCTGATGTTGCGGTGCATGAAGTTCAGCACCGCGGTGCGCAGGGGGTAATTCATCACAGTGTCCAGCGAGTAGCCCAGGGCATAGTTGCGCCGTCCCCCGTAGCTCTCCTTGATGACCGCGTCCTCCCAGACCTCGCCCAACACCAGCGCGTCCGGTTTCTCCTCCTTGGACGCCTGGCGGATCAGAGCCAGCACATGATCCGGCAGCTCGTCCGCCACGTCCAGTCGCCAGCCGGAGGCGCCCCGGCGAAGCCAGGTTTTGACCACACTGTTCTCACCCCGGATCACGAACTGCTGCCAGTCCGGGTTCTCCTCGTCCACCTCCGGCAGATCCCGGAAGCCCCACCAGCAGCGGTAATCATCGGGGTAGCTGTAAAAATCGTACCAGCCGAAATACGGCGAATCCGACCCCTGGCAGGCACCCTTGTCCGGGTAGTGTCCCCAGCGGTTGAAATATACGCTGTCCGCCCCCGTATGGGAGTAGACGCCGTCCAGGATGATGCGGATCCCCTGGGCCGCGGCCTCTGTGCAGAGCCGTTCAAAGTCCTCATTGCTGCCCAGGATCGGGTCCACCCGCAGATAGTCCGAGGTGTCATAGCGGTGGTTGGAGCGAGCCTCCACGATGGGATTCAGGTACAGGCAATTGACGCCCAGCTCCTTCAAATAGGGCAGCTTCTCCCGGATTCCATCGAGCGTGCCGCCGTAAAAATCGTCCGGGCTGTAATCCTCTTCAAAGGGCCGGGATTGCCAGCGCACCGGCTCTTCCACATGTTCATGCAGCTCCGGCGTCTGACCCAGGCCCTGATGATAGGCGACGCCGCGCCGGGCGATGTCATCCGTCGAAAAGGCAAAGCGGTCCGGAAAGATCTGATACATCACGCTGCGCCGGAACCAGGCAGGCGTTTCAAAGTCCTTGCGATAGACCGTCAGCCGAAAGCCCGGCGCCTGATATCCGTACAGGCGCCCCCGGTAGCCGGTCTCATCCGGACAGAGCCAATGGGAACTGGTCCCGGTCTCTACCCGGAAACTGTACCACAGCGCCTCCGCCGTATCCGGTACCCGGAAAACACAGCGGTACAGATCCCCCTCCCGCTTCATCGGGATCTCATTTTCAAAAGCGTCCCCATACAGATGGAGATAGGCCTGTTCCACATCGCCGGACAGGACACGGACCGCCAGGCAAAGCTCCGTCCCCTCCGGGACAGCTCCGATCGGATCACGAAACGTCGGCTCCGTGCTGTTGTGCTGCAGGGCTAACACGTTTCTGCTGCAGCGGCGCAGGATGCTGATCACATGGGCTGTGCGCGGCTGGAGCGGGTAGACCGCTTCCACGTCCACGCCCGCCGCCACCAGATCCTCGCAGCAGCTTGCCACCACCTGATAGGCATAGTTCAGGGGAAAGCCCCTGTCGTCCATCAGCAGGCGCAGCAGCTCCGGCCCGGTCAGAGGATTCGGTGAAAAGCCTGCGCACTCCTGGAGCTGTTCCAGACGCAGGCCGTTTCTCTCGCAGCGCTGCACCGCGGCGGACACTTCTGCCGCCGCCTGAAAATACTGCAGGGTCATTGCCGGGCAATTTCCTGTACGCAGCTGACCCGTCAGTACAGGATCGCCTCCCACGGCCTGCCAGCAGCCGTCGGTCCAGGCCGCGCGTACATACCGCCGCCCCTCGTACTGGATGGAAAGGGTATAATCCTCCGACCAGCATTCCCGATAACTGCCGCCGAAGGGGATCTCCAGGTCTCCAGGATATGCGCCCTCTGTCAGGGTGCAGGATGCTGTGGACCTCACAGCATGCATAGATAGAGCCTCGCATACTCCATGGCGGACAGTTCAAAGCCGAAATCAGCCTTCATGGCGCTGGTGATCAGCCCCTCCATAACGTCTTTCTTATAGTAGGCTTCGATGGCCTTGTGGATGGTGTCGCGCATCTCCCAGGCGTCGAAATTGGCAAAGGAGAAGCCGTCACCCTCGCCGGTGTACTGATTGTAAGGCTGGACCGTGTCCCGCAGGCCGCCGGTCTCCCGCACGATGGGCAGAGAGCCGTAGCGCATGGCGATCATCTGGCTCAGTCCGCAGGGCTCGAAGCGGGAAGGCATCAGGAAGAAATCGCTGCCCGCATAGACCAGATGGCTCAGCTCCTCGCTGTAGCCTATGTAGGCGCAAAGCCGGCCCCTGTAGCGCTCCTCCGCCTGCCGCATAAAGTTTTCAAAGCGGGAGTCGCCGGTGCCCAGCAGCATGAACTGCATGTCCTCCCGGCTCATCATATCGTCCAGCACACAGGCCACCAGATCGAAGCCCTTCTGCTCGGTCATGCGGGTGACCATTGCGAACAACGGCACGTTCGGCCGCTGCTCCAGACCCATCCGCTCCTGCAGCGCAGCCTTGCAGGCGGCCTTTCCCTTGCGGTGGCCCCGGTCGAAGTGGGCGGGCAGCAGCGGATCGGTACGGGGATTGAAGGTCACCTTGTCGATGCCGTTGATGATGCCGCTCACGTCGTCATGACGTGCGTTGAGGATACCCTCCAGGCCCTCGGCATAGTAGGGCATCATGATCTCCCGGGCGTAGCTGGGGCTGACGGTATTGATCTTGTGGGAGAACACCAGACCGCCCTTCATGTAATTGGCGCAGCCGTTGAGCTCCATGAACTCGGAAGTCAGATACTTGTCCTCTACCCCCAGCAGATCCTTTACATAGTCGAAGCTGTAGATGCCCTGGAAGGCAATGTTGTGGATGGTCAGCAGATAGCGCAGATTCTCCTGCATGCCGCCGGGATACTGGGTACGCCCCAGCATGGGGATCATGGCCGTATGCCAGTCGTTGCAGTGTACCACTTCCGGCTGGAAGTCCAGATTGGGCAGGGCGTCCAACACGGCGCGGGTGAAGAAAGCGTACTGCTCTCCTTCCGCTTCACCGCCCCAGTAGATCCGGTCGCCAAAATAGTGTTCATTGTCCACCAGATAGATGGTCACGCCGTCCAGCACCAGCTTCTCGATACCCGCGTACTCCCGGCGCCAGCCCAGCTGCACATAAAAATAGAACATGTGCTCCACCTGGTCGGCGTACTTTTCCTTGATTACCCGGTGATACGGGGTGATGACCCGGGCGTCGATGCCCAGAGCGGCCAGGGACTTGGGCAGGGTCCCCACCACGTCGGCCAGACCTCCGGTCTTGGACAAGGGGGCGCACTCCGCCGCCGCCAGCAGTACGGCGGGCAGCTTGTCTCTCCCCTTTTCTTTCAGCAGATCACGAAACTCTTTTTTCATTGACTTCTCCATTCTGCCGCGGCTTTTCTGTTTTTCCGCCCGCTCCGCGGCAAGGCGGACAGACCAGCTTCATTTTTTCTTTTTCTCCTTAGGGGCCGCAGCTTTGCCCGCTGTTTCTTTCTTCGGCGTATAGCGGAAGAACAGCGTCGACATAGCAGGCAGCGTCAGCGCCGCCGAATACTGCATATCCAAAAAGGCCTCTTTTCTGCTGCGGATCAGCTTGGGATTGCCCTCGCCTTTTCCACCGTACTGGAAATCATCGCTGTTGAGGATCTCCTTCAAAGTACCGGCCTTGGGCAGGCCGATCACAAAACCCTCATAGGATACCGGCGTAAAGTTGCAGACACAGACCACATAGCTGTTTTCCTTCTTCGCCGAGCGCAGGAAAGCCACGGAGCTCCTGCCCGCATCGTCCACATTCAGCCACTTGAAGCCGTCCCAGGAGCGGTCCACCGCATAGAGAGCGGGGGTGGACGTGTACAGCTTGTTGAGCGCGCGCATATAGCGGCGCAGCTCCTCATGCCGGGGATAGTCCAGCAGCAGCCAGTCCAGCCCCTGTTTCCAGTTCCATTCGATGAACTGTCCGAACTCACTGCCCATGAAGTTCAGCTTCTTGCCGGGGTGCCCGAACTGATAGCCGTACAGGGCGCGCAGGGAGGCGAATTTCTGATCGTAGTCCCCGCTCATCTTGTTGATCATGGACAGCTTCCCGTGCACCACCTCATCATGGGAATAGGCCAGCACATAGTTCTCCGAGAAAGCGTACATCATGGAGAAGGTCAGCCTGTTGTGGTTGAAGCTGCGGAAGTAGGGATCCAGCTTCATATAATCGATGGTGTCGTGCATGAAGCCCATGTCCCACTTCAGGCTGAAGCCCACGCCGCCCACGTCGGGAGGCGCCGTGATCAGCGGGAAAGCGGTGGATTCCTCCGCCACGGTGACCGCGCCGGGATAGTTGGACAGCACCGCGGAGTTCATCTTCCGCAGGAAGTCCAAGGCGTGCAGGTTGGTCACGCCGCCCTCCTCGTTGGGGGTAAACTCCCCGTCCCGCCGGCCGTAGTTTAAGTACAGCATGGAGCTGACAGCGTCCACACGAATGCCGTCAATATGGAACTCCTCAAAGAATTTGCAGGCGGAGGAGACCAGAAAGCTCTGGACCTGATCGCTGGCATAGTCAAAGATCAGCGTGCCCCACTCCGGGTGCTCGGCCATGCGTCGTTCCTTGCACTCGAACAGGGGCGTCCCGTCAAACATGGCAAGGCCGTGCTCGTCCTTGGGGAAGTGGGCCGGGACCCAGTCCATGATCACGCCCAGTCCCACACTGTGCAGCTTATCCACGAAATAACGGAAATCGTCCGGCGAGCCGTAGCGGGAGGTGGGGGCATAATAGCCCGTGACCTGATAGCCCCAGGAACCGTCATAGGGATACTCGGTGACCGGCATCAGTTCCACATGGGTATAGCCCATGTCCACGCAGTACTCCGACAGGCTGTCCGCCAGCCAGCGATAGCTGACCCCGCCCTCCGGGATCTGCCATGAGCCCGGATGGAGTTCGTAGATGCTCATGGGGCTGCTCATGAAATTGCGCCGGGCGCGCTTTTTCATATACGCCCCATCGCTCCATGGGTATTCCCGCTCGGTCCACACCATGGAGGCCGTCTCCATGCCGCACTGGGAATAGGCCGCAAAGGGGTCCGCCTTCAGTACCTCTCTGCCGTCGGCGCCGGTCACGCAGTATTTATAGCGCTGACCGTCCTGCAGCCCCCCCAGGAACACGGCCCAGACGCCGCCTTCCAGTTTTTCCATGGGCGTTGCACCCCAGTCCCATCCGTTGAAGTCACCCACCAGACTGACCGCCCTGGCGTTGGGCGCCCAGACCAGGAAACGGTGGGCGTCCAGCTCCGGCACATAGCGGCAGCCGAAGCAGAGCCAGGCCTTCCGCGCGTTGCCGGTATTGAACAGATAAATATCATCCCGGGGGATATGATTCAAATGCTGTGCATCCATAGGGCATATCTCCTTTTCTCTTTCTGCTTTTCATTATACCGCCTTTGCCTGTCAATTCCAAGTATTATTTGCTCGATTTCATCCGGCCGCTTCTCCCCGTCGATTGCAGTGCGCTGCCCTGCGGGCAGAGGCTTTTTGTGAAAAATGTCAAGTTCGATTGCACCAAAGCCAGTGCATTTTTTGTGAATCCGCCTGTTATACATTTAACCTGCCGGGCTTTTTACCAGATTCCCCGAATGTGCCGCATTCATACGGCGACAGGGCCTCCCTGGACTTTGGGTATTTTGCCCATAAAGGCTTCTGTACGGAAGTCGAATTCGTCACTTTCCATAAACTTAGGCATTTTGCCACAAATCCTTGCTTTTTGGCCTTGTGAAAAACGGCTTTATCGTGTAAAATACACAAAGAATAACTACACAAAAGGAGTGTATGTTTTATGAACAGCATTATCTGGATCACTCCCATACTTGCGGTGTGCGCTCTGCTCTTCGCCGCCTACAAAGCGAGCTATGTGGCAAAGGCAGCGCCCGGCAACACCCGTATGCAGGAGATCGCCTCTGCGATTGCGGAAGGCGCCGACGCTTTTCTGAAGTCAGAATATAAGATTCTGGCTATTTTCATTGTTGTGCTCTTTGTGTTGATCGGTCTGTTTATCAATTGGGGCACCGGAGTCTGCTTCCTTCTGGGTGCGCTCTGCTCCATTCTGGCCGGTTTCTTTGGCATGCGCGTAGCCACCAAAGCCAATGTACGCACCGCCAACGCCGCCCTGGAATCCGGTATGAACAGAGCACTGTCCATCGCCTTCTCCGGCGGCTCCGTCATGGGCATGTGCGTTGTGGGTCTGGGCCTGCTGGGCTGCAGCCTGATCTACATCATCACCGGCAACTATAATATCCTGTTCGGCTTCTCCCTGGGCGCCTCCTCCATCGCGCTGTTTGCCCGTGTGGGCGGCGGCATCTACACCAAGGCTGCTGACGTGGGCGCCGATCTGGTGGGCAAGGTCGAGGCCGGTATCCCCGAGGATGACCCCCGCAACCCCGCCGTCATCGCCGATAACGTGGGCGACAACGTGGGCGACGTGGCCGGCATGGGCGCCGACCTGTTCGAGTCCTATGTGGGCGCGCTGGTCTCCGCGCTGACCCTGGGCGTCTCCGTGGCCGGTCTCTTCACCGGCGCCGGCGCCATCTTCCCCCTGATCATCGCGGCGGTCGGCGTTTTTGCCTCCATCATCGCCACTTTCTTTGTCCGCGGCAAGGATAATTCCAATCCCCACGCTGCGCTGAAAATGGGCTCCTATGTGTCCGCCGCGCTGGTGGGCCTGTGCTCCATCCCCCTGAGCTATGCTTTCTTCGGCAAGCTGTACTTCTCCCTGCCCATCATCGCCGGTATCATCGTCGGCCTGGTGATCGGCTATATCACCGAGGTCTACACCTCCGGTGACTACAGCTCCGTCAAGCGGATCGCCGACCAGTCCGAGACCGGCTCCGCCACCACCATCATCAGCGGCGTGGCCGTTGGCATGAAGAGCACCTGGGTCCCCATCGTGCTCATCTGCGTGGGCATCTATATCTCTTACGCTGTGACCAACAACCTGTACGGCATCGCGCTGGCCGCCGTGGGCATGCTGTCCACCACCGGCATCACTGTCGCCGTTGACGCCTACGGTCCCATCGCCGACAACTCCGGCGGCATCGCTGAGATGAGCGGCCTGGATCCCCACGTGCGTGAGATCACCGATAAGCTGGACGCTGTGGGCAACACCACCGCCGCCATGGGCAAGGGCTTTGCCATCGGCTCCGCCGCTCTGACCGCCCTGGCGCTGTTCGTCTCCTATGCCACCGAGGTCAAGCTGGCAAGCATCGACCTGCTGACCCCCTCTGTGGTCATCGGCCTGCTGATCGGCGGCATGCTTCCCTTCGCCTTCTCCGCGCTGACGATGGAATCTGTTTCCAAGGCGGCCTATAAGATGATTGAGGAAGTGCGCCGTCAGTTCCACGATATCCCCGGCATCCTGGAAGGCACCACCAAGCCCGACTATGGCACCTGCGTCTCCATCTCCACCCGCGCCGCCCTGCATGAGATGATCATCCCCGGCATCATGGCCGTGGTCGTCCCTCTTGCCGTGGGCATTCTGCTGGGACCTGAGGCTCTGGGCGGTCTGCTGGGCGGCTCTCTGGTCACCGGCGTGCTGCTGGCCATCTACATGTCCAACGCCGGCGGTGCCTGGGACAACGCCAAAAAGTACATCGAGGAAGGCCACCATGGCGGCAAGGGCTCTTCTGCCCACAAGGCTGCCGTCGTCGGCGACACCGTCGGCGACCCCTTCAAGGATACCTCCGGCCCTTCCCTGAACATCCTCATCAAGCTCATGACCGTCGTGGCGCTGGTGTTCGCGCCCCTGTTCGTCAAGATCGGCGGCCTGCTGTAATAGATTCTACTTTCACTCCTTAACCGCATATACTCGCTCCGGGCCGTGTACGGCGGCCCGGAGCACTTTTTCGAGCTTTGGGCTCAAAACTCGTCCTTATCCCTTGCTTTCCTGGATGAGATTCACTATAATAACAGTGTTTCCCAAATAATGAAGTATGTGGTGAATTATGAAAAAAACAATAAAGACACTCTTTTTTATACTGGCTCTGCTTCTGCTGGCAGCCGCGATCGTTTTGCGGATCCTGACAGTATCTCCCTTCTCTGGCAGGACCGAGGTGACCCCCGAAGCGACGGCGGAGCCGGCTGCGGCGCCTGCAACGGAGGCAACACCGGAGCCCACGCCGGAACCCACACCGGAACCTACCCCCGAACCCACACCGGAGCCAACACCGGAAATCTTCACGATCTCCGCCATCGGCGACTGCACACTCTATAACGATACCCGTTATACGCCCGCCACCGCCGAGTTTTCCTACGCCTCCTATGTGGGCGAGAATTACGCCTATCCCTTCTCCCGCACGGTGCAGTACTTTGAAAACGACGATCTGACCATCGCCAATCTGGAGTGTACGCTCTCGGACGAAAAGATCTATTCCGAGTCCTTCTTCCACTTCCTGGCTCCCGCAGCCTATGCCAACATCCTCACGGAGGGCAAGGTGGACTTCGTTAACACCGCCAATAACCACACGGACGACTACGGCCTGCAGGGCATTGAAGAGACCTGCGCTTCTCTGGATGCGGTGGGGCTGCCCTACTGCAAGGAGAACGAGTACAAGATCCTCACCACCGACAGCGGCCTGACGGTTGGCATCTACTGCGCCTACAACGGCTACTACCCCAAGACCGAAAACTGCACGGCCGCCATCAGCGCCATGCGGGACGCGGGCGCGGAGTACATCATCTGCATGTTCCACTGGGGCGTCGACGAGGGCGTCTACCAGCCCACGCAGTATGATATCGATCTGGCCCACGCCTGTATCGACGCGGGCGCCGATCTGGTCTACGGCAGCCACTCCCACACGCTGCAGCCCATTGAGGAATATAACGGCGGCATCATCCTTTACAGCATGGGCAACTGGTCCTTCGGCGGCAACACCAGCCCCTCGGATATGGATACCGCCATCGTCCAGGTCAGCGTCAAGCGGGATCTGGACGGGAGCGTCTCCAACGACGGCTATACCATCATCCCCTGCTGTGTCAGCGGCCGGCCCGTTCTGGAGGACTATACCGCAGAGGCCTATAACGACTATTGCCCCACGCCTTACGCAGAGGGCACAGAGTATTATGACCGGGCCATGAGCAAGCTTACCGGCGGCTTTGACGGCCCCAACCTGCATATCGATTACTCCAACTTGAATAACGGCTGAACATCAAACAGCACCGAACAGACAATTCGGTGCTGTTTTACTTGCTTTTCGGCTGATTTCTGCTTATAATGAACAGGCGATTTCTCTGAATGAGGTCTTGTTTTGCATGAAAAGATTACTCCAAATTATCATAACCGTGCTCCTGGCCGCGGTATTGGGCGTTGTGGTGCATCTGCGTGTACCCGCCGGATCTGTCCCAGCTTCCGTCGGGAATGCCGATCCGGCCGTATCCGCTCCCGCAGACACGTCTCCCTCTGCCGCCGTACCGGAGGACGAACCGGATCCGACCCCGGCGCCGGAGCCTGTTTCCTACACCATTTCCGTCATCGGCGACCAGACCCTGGCCACCAATCAATATAAAGACGGGACCCCTTATTCCTACGCGGCCCGGATGAACGGCGACTATGCCTACCCCTTCTCCAACACGGTCCAATATTTTGAGAGCGACGATTTCACCATATCCAACCTGGAATGCACTCTTGCCGACAACAAGCTGTATTCCGCCCAGCAGTTTTATTTTCGTGCTCCCAGCGACTATGCCAACATTTTGATCGAAGGCGGGGTTGACTTTGTCACCACTGCCAATAATCACATGCTGGACTTTGGCCAGACAGGACTGGACTTCACCTGGAAAGCCCTGGAGGACCACGGCATCCCCTACGGGAAAGAAGACGAGGCTCAGATCATCACCACGGACAGCGGTTTGAAGTTGGGGATCTACTGCGCATACAATGACTTCCAGCCTGACAAGAATAAAGCCGCCGCGGCTATCCGGCAGCTGCGGGATGAGGGGGCGGAATATATCATCTGCGCCTACCACTGGGGCCAGGAGCTGTATTACCACCCAAACGCCAGCCAAACCGACATAGGCCACGCCGCCATTGACGCCGGCGCGGATCTGGTCTATGGCACCCATACCCACTGCCTGCAGCCGATCGAGGAGTATAAGGGCGGCATCATCCTCTACAGTATGGGCAACTGGTCCTTTGGTGGCCACACCGCCCCCACCGACCGGGACACCGCCATCGTCCAGGTCTCCGTCAAGCGGGATGTGGACGGCAGCATCTCCAACGACGGCTATACGATCATCCCCTGCTGTGTCAGCAGCCGCCCCGTTAACGAGGGATATACCGGAGACAACTACAACGACTACTGCCCCACGCCCTACACCGAGGGTTCCGACGCCTACAACCGGGTATTGAGCAAGCTGGACGGCAGCTACCAGGCCGACAAGGAGGGCCGGGACTATTCCGACGTCTACGCCAGCTACAGCTGAGCAAACAAGCCGCAGCACGGAAAAGGAAAACGGCAATCTATACGGAGGGATACCAATGATCAAAGCCATCATCTACAATTCTCAAACCGGATCCTGCAAGCGCTATGCCGAGGAGCTGTCCCGTTTCTTGGCGCTGCCCGCCTATGCTCTGGGCCAGCAGCCCGCCATCAAAGACGGCGAGGTGATCTACGTCAGCTGGGTCATGGCCGGGACCGTCGTCGGCTACAGCAAAGTCAAAAAGCAGCTGCCTGTGGCCGCTGTCTGCGCGGTGGGCATGGCCCCCGTGACGGAGGGCAGCGCCGCTTTCGGCCGGGAGAAAAACCAGGTCCCCGGCAGTGTGGGCTACTTCTGCCTACAGGGCGGCTTCAACATCAACAAGCTGCCGCTGCCCATGAACCTCATCATGCGCCTGAAGGTCAAGGACATCGCCAAGAAGCTGGAGTTCAAGCGGCTCAAGACCCCGCTGAACGCCCAGGAGCAGGCCACCTATGTCATGGCTACCACCGGCCGGGGCGAACCCGCCAGCTGGGACGTCAGTGAGATCGTCGCCTGGGTCAAGCAGCACTGAGATTTGAAAAGTCGATGAATAAGCAAACCAGCCGTCCACAGACGGCTGGTTTGCTTATTCAATGCCAAACAGGCGTTTTCCGTTTTCCCAGGTGATCTGTTCGATCCGCTCCGGGCGCTCTCCCCGGACCTCGGCGATCTTTTCGATCACATAGCGCAGATTTCTGGAATCGTTGCGCTTTCCCCGCAGAGGCACCGGGCTGAGATAGGGGCTGTCCGTCTCGATCAGCATCCGGTCCAGAGGACAGATCTCCAGCACCTCGATGGTCTTTCGCGCGTTTTTGTAGGTCACCGGGCCGTCAAAGCCCAGATACCAACCCCGTTTCAGCAGTTCCTTTGCCATTTCTGCGCTGCCGGAGTAGCAGTGGAACACGCCCCGCAGCTCCGGGTAATCCCGCACGATCTCCATACAGTCCCCATGGGCCTCCCGGTCGTGGACGATAATCGGTTTACATAATTCCAACGCCAGCTGGATTTGTCTGCGAAACAAAGCCTTCTGTTCTTCCTTGTGGGTGTCGTCCCAGTAGTAGTCCAGGCCGATCTCCCCAATGGCCACGCATTTGGGGTGGCGGGCCAGCTCCGCGATCCGGGCATAAGCTTCCTCGCTGCAGGAGGCCAACTCCTCCGGATGGCAGCCCACAGCCGCGTATACAAAATCGAAGCGTTCCGCCAGGGCAATCGCCGCCTCGCTGCTCTCCGCATCGCAGCCCGGATCCACGATCAGGCCCACACCGGCCTCATGAGCCAGACCAAGGACTTCCTCCTGGTCTTTGTCAAAGGCCTTGTCGTCATAATGGGAATGGGTGTCAAAAATCATACGCTTCCCCTCCTAAGCGATCATAATGATTATCGGATGGCAAAATCAATCGAAAGTTCGATTGATTTCGCTGCCAAACGACTAGTTTGGCAGCGAATGATTCTTTGAATCATTCCTCATTGCAATGAATATATGGCAAAACAGCAGGGCTGTTTTGCTGCGCCGCAAAGCGGCGCGGCGAAAAGCGTTTTGGCTTTTCGCCATCATATAGTCAATATAGTATAGCGGGGATTCGATACTCTGTCAAAAGGTATTTACAAGCTTTGACTTTGGGCGTATACTCTCAAAGTCAAGATTTTCCAAAGGAGGCAAGCCATGGCGACACTTACCCTTTCCCTGTTCTGTATGATTCTGCTGGGCTGCGTCCTTCTGGATATCTCTATCCTGTACGCCCTGCTCGCCGGACTGCTGCTGTTCCTGGCCTACGGTCTGTATAAGCGTGTTCCCCTGCGGGAGCTGCTGCGGCTGTCCCTCAGCGGCGTCAAGACCGCCAGCGGGATCCTTATCATGATGGCGCTGATCGGCGCCCTGACCGCTCTGTGGCGGGCCAGCGGCACCATAGCGGTCATCATTTGCTACGCTTCCCGGCTGATCCGCCCATCTGTTTTCCTGCTGTTATGTTTTCTGCTCAACTGCGGCGTCTCCGTATTGACCGGCACCGCTTTCGGTACCGTTGCCACCATCGGCATCATCTGCATGACCATGGCAAATACCATGCAGATGGACCCGGTTTGGATCGGCGGGGCCATTCTGGCCGGGGCCTTCTTCGGTGACCGCTGCTCCCCCATTTCCACCAGCGCCCTTCTGGTCTGTACCCTGACCGACACAGACCTGTTTCAGAACATCCGCCGCATGTGCCGGACCGTGCTGCTCCCCTTCCTGCTCAGCTGCGGCGTCTATCTGCTGGTGGGGCTCAACAGCCACCCGGCGGACAGCGGCATGGACATCCGCGCGCTCTTTGCGGAGGGCTTTCAGCTCCATTGGATCTGCGTGCTGCCCGCCCTGGCGGTACTGATCCTGTCCTTCTTCCGCAGGCCGGTCCTGCTCACACTGTCTGTCAGCCTGCTGCTGGCAGCCGTACTCAGCATCACCGTGCAGGGTCTCAACATTTCACAAGTGTTCCGCATCCTGTTTGCAGGATATCGGAGCTCCTCCCCCGCCCTGGCGCCTATGGTGGACGGCGGCGGCGTTGTGTCCATGCTCAGCGTGATCGGCATCATCCTGATCTCCTCCTGCTACGCGGGGATCTTTCAGGGCACCGGACTGTTGGACGGAGCCAAACACAGCCTCGTACAGATCAGCCGGCGCATCACCCCCTTTGGGGCGACGTTCTGTTCCGCTGTCGTTACCTGCGCCATCTCCTGCAATCAGACGCTGGCCGCCATGCTGACCAATCAACTGTGCAGCGATCTGAGCGAATCAAAGGAGAGCTTTGCCATCGATCTGGAGGACACGGTGATCGTCATCGCGCCGCTGATCCCCTGGTCCATCGCAAGCTCCGTTCCGCTTACCACATTGGGCGTCCCGGTCAAAAGCCTGCTGGCCGCCTGCCTGCTCTATTTGCTCCCCCTGTCACGTTTTGCAAAGGCGCTCATACAAAAAAAGAAATCGGAGGCACTCTGCTGAGTGCCTCCGATATTTGCCTGATGGCTTCTTACTTGATCTCCAGCCGGCGGCTGGCGGGAACAGTCTCCACCTTCTTGGGCAGGTTCAGGGTCAGCACGCCGTCGGTATAAGCGGCTTCGATCCCGTCCACGTTGATGCCGGAGACGTCAAAGCTGCGGCTGAAGGACCCGTAGAAGCGCTCCCGCTTGACGAAGTTGTGCTTCTTGTCCTCGTTCTCGGCCTTGCGCTCGGCGCTGATGGTCAGGCAATCGTTCTCGATATCGATCTTGATATCGTCCTTCTTGAAACCGGGAAGCTCGGCCTCCAGCTTGTAGGCGTCGCCGGTATCGGTCACGTCGGTGCGGAATGCGGAAACGCTATTGGCGGTGTTGCCGAAGAAGCTGCGCTCCAGTTCGTCAAAGGCCCGGAAGGGGTCATACACGGAAACATTGCGGCCACGACGGTCAAAAGGAATCAGTTCAAACATAATCTATACCTCCATAAATCTATGATGTACTTCTTTTGGCGAAACATTCATTTCTTTCGTTTCGTTCTATATATAAAATACCGCACATTTATGAACAAATATAGCGTTAAATATGAACAGACTGTGAATATTAGCACTCTTTCATTTTGAGTGCTAAGGCTATGCAAAAGAAACCCCGCTGTACGTTTCGGTACAGCGGGGAACCTTATTTTCTTTACCGGAAAACCCGCGCCACCCTCGTCGTCAATGCGCCGGTCAGTGCGCAGCCCTCGTTGGCGCCGATCCAATTGGCTATCTCCTGCGAGGAAAGGAAGCCCCCGTCAGCGTCATAGCCGAAGAAGGTGACCTCGTCTCCCACCTGGCAGGGGATCCCGGTCAGGTCCACAAAGCTCTGGTCCATACAGGAGGCCAAAAGTTTTGCACGCTTGCCGCGGATCAACACCGGCGCGTGCCGGTCGAAAAGCTCCGGAGTCAAACCGTCGCCGTAGCCCACAGAGAGCACGCCCACCACTGCATCCTCCGGCAGATGGAAGACGCCCCCATAGGAGAGGCTGTCCCCCGCCTTTCGCTCACGGATATCCGTGATATAGGCCCGCAGGCTCGCGATCTCCCGGATCTTGCCGGTGGGATTCTCCGGGTTGTCCATATACAGCCGCCGGCCGACACGCACGGCATCCAGATTATACTTTGCGTTGGCCTCCAGAGAAGCGGAGCTGGAGATGTGCAGCGGTCCCGGGTCCATGCCGAGATTGCGCAGTTGTTCAGCCATGGACAAGAACAACGAATATTGGCTCTCCATGTGCTCCGTTTCATTGTTGGCAAAATGGGAAAAGCTCCCGACGCAATGAAGATACGGCGCAGCCTCCGCAAACATGCGGGCCACCTGGGGCAATTCATCTTCCCGGAAGCCGATCCTGTGGAGGCCGGTGTCCAGCTTCAGCTGTACGTCAAGTCGTTTATTCGCTTTCTTTGCCGCCTCGCACAGCACGGGAAACTGACGAAAACTGCCGACCGTCAGGACCAGGTCTGCGGCCACGGCGCTCTCGACCTGGAAGTCCAGCGGGATGCTCATGACCCAGATCTCCGCGTCCACACCGCCCTCGCGCAGGATCAGTCCCTCGGAAACATGGGCCACCGCGAAGGTGTCTATACCGCAATTCATCAATTGCTTTGCCACCGGAACCGCGCCCAGCCCATAGGCGTCATCCTTGATCACTGGGACCAGTTTGGCTCCATTCAGCTCTCCCTGCAGCGTTTGAACGTTCAAAGCAAGAGCAGCTGTATCTATCAAAAGATAGGAATTGTTCAGCATTCTTTGTATTCTGCCGCCTTTCCTCAGAGCACTTTGGAGAGGAACAACTGTGTTCTGGGATTTTGAGGATGATCGAAAAGCTCTGCAGGCGTATTCTCCTCCAGGATGGAACCGCTGTCCATAAAGATCACACGCTCCGCCACCTCACGGGCAAAGCCCATCTCATGTGTCACGACCACCATCGTCATGCCGTCCTTCGCCAGATCCCGCATCAGGTCCAGCACCTCGCCCACCATTTCCGGATCCAGCGCGGAGGTGGGCTCGTCAAAGAGCATCACCTCAGGCTCCATAGCCAGGGCGCGGATAATGGCAATACGCTGCTTCTGACCGCCGGAGAGCATATTGGGATATTCGTTGATCTTATCGGGCAGGCCGATCCGCTCCAGCAGCTGTTTGGCTTTCGCCTCGGCCTCGGCCGGGGTTTTCAGCTTCAGCGTGACAGGAGCCATGGTGATGTTCTGCAAAACGGTCTTATGGGGAAACAGGTTAAAATGCTGAAACACCATACCCATTTTCCTGCGGTGCAGGTTGATATCCACAGAGCGGTCCGCCAGATCCACTCCATCGAAATAGATGTGGCCGGAGGTTGGCTTTTCCAGCAGATTCAGGCAGCGCAAAAACGTGGACTTGCCGGAACCGGAGGGGCCGATGATGGCGACCACCTCGCCGCGCTTGACCGTCAGGTCGTTTTCATGGAGCGCGACCACCTGGCCGTGGTTGTATTTTTTTGTCAGCTTTTCTACGCGGATCAGATCAGGCCTTGTCTCCACGGCGCATCCTCCTTTCTATGGCTTCGATACCCTTGGAAGCCGGGTAGTTGATGCAGAAGTAAATCAATGCCGCGAGGGTATACGGGGCAAGTGTAATATAGGTGGACGAGGCCACCGCCTTGGCGCCGAACATCAGCTCAGCCATACCCAGCGTGGAGCAGATGGAGCTCTCCTTGACCATGGTGATGATCTCGTTGGCCAGAGCAGGCAGCACATTTTTGATGGCCTGGGGCAGCACCACCAGGCGCATGGTCTGCCAGGCACTCAGCCCCAGGGAACGGGAAGCCTCCGTCTGCCCCTTGTCCACCGCCAGGATACCGGCGCGGAAGATCTCAGCCACATAGGCGGAGCTGTTGAGCGCCAGGGCCACCACGCCGGGGATAAAGCGGCTGATATCCACAAAGCCGAACAGCGAATAGCGCGGGATATTGATCACGCCAAAGAGGCCAAAATAAATGATGGACAGCTGCACCAGCAGCGGCGTGGATCGGAACAGCGCAATATAGGCGCCGGAGATGGCGTGGATCAGTTTGTTCTTGCTCAAACGCATCAGCGCCAGCATCAAAGCCGGGATCACAGCCAGCAGCACCGACACCACCGCCAGCATCAGCGTATACTCAATCCCCTGAATGAAAAACACACCGTATTTCGGCAGGAAGGAGAAATTGAAAAAGCTGGCCGGGCTCATATCGGTAAACAGATTACTCCACCACATAGAGGGATTCCTTTCCGCAAATTAACTTGCTTGAAATACGCGAAGGTGCAAAGCCTTTTTCAAGGCTCTGCACCGTTCGCACTATACGGTAGGCCGGGAAGATCAATCCTCGGCCGAGACCTCTACCAAGACATCTTCCAGAGAAGCGGCAACGTCCTCAAACTCCGTGACCTTGCCCTTATCCAGCATGTCCGCAATCGCCTCATTGATGCCGGGAAGCAGTCCCTTGGGATCACCCTTGGCAACCGCGACACAGTAGGGATAGGCTTCACCCAGATCCACAGAGGCAACCGCCAGATCACTGTTGGAGGCTACGAACTGCAGAGCAACGGCACCATCCAGAACCACAGCGTCGATCTTATCGTTGACCAGCTGATTGACCAGATCGTTCACATTCTGCAGGGATACCAGGTTTGCACCGGTCAGATCATCCTTGACGATGCCTTCCTTGGTAGTTGCGGTCTGCGCGCCCACAGACTTACCCGCAAAGGAATCCTTAGAGGTGTACTGGTCTGCGTTGGCAGCCTTCACCAAAACCATAGGCGGATAGTCCGTGTAATAGGGGTCGGAGAAGTCGGCGCTGTTAAGACGCTCCTCACTGATTTCCATTGCGGCAATGACTATGTCAAAGTCGCCTTTCTGCAGGCTGGCCAGCAGATAATCAAAGCCCATGTTCTCCACCTGGAGCTCCTTGCCGGTATAATCCGCAATGTACTGGGCAACGGAGACGTCGATGCCGCCATAGACCAGATCGCCGTTGTCATCGGGATACATGAACTCAAAGGGAGCATAGTCTGCGGAGGTGCCCATCACCAGCTTCTCTTTGGCAGCCGGAGCACTGGCAGTGCTGGCGGTGCTGGCGCCGCTGCCGCACGCGGCCAGGGCCAAAACCATGACCAGCACAAGAGCGATACATACAATCTTCTTCATTTTGTTATTCCTCACATTTCGTCATAATCCATAAATTGTCCGGTGGACGATTGTGATAATAGCACTGCAGGCCGTATATGTCAACAGCATTTTGCAAAAATATACGAATATTTTTCTTTAATATTCGTTTTGCCCCGAATGTGCACGTCAAAAATGCATATTCGGGGCAAGTCGGCAATTCAATTTTTCATTCCTGCAAGGGAAAAACCGGCAAAGCACAGGAGGTTCGCCACCACGATGCTGGCGCCCGTGGGCGTCTCCAGGAAGTAGGAGGCCACCGCCCCAATAAGGAAGCACAGCACAGAGATCGCCGCCGCGCACAGGATGACGGCGCGAAAGCTCCTGCACACCCGCATCGCGGACAGCGCCGGGAAAATGATCAGACTGGAGATCAGCAGCGCGCCCATCATGCGCATGCCCAACACCACGGTAATGGCCGTGAGCACTGCCAGCAGCATGTTGTAGGAACCGGCCCTGGTCCCGGTAGCCCGGGCAAAGCTCTCATCAAAGGTCACCGCGAAAAGCCGGGGATAAAACAGGATGAACAGCACCAGCACCGCGACGGACAGCAGCACGCTCAGCACAGCGTCGGAGCGGCTGAGAGACAGGATGCTGCCGAACATGTAGTTGGAGACCTCGGTGTTCATGCCCGTGGTCACGGACACGCTGATCACGCCGATGGCCAGGGCGCTGCTGGAGATCAGCGCGATGGCGGCGTCCCCCTTGACGCGGCTGCTCTCGCTGAGCCGCAGCAGCAGTACCGCCGTCACGACCACCACCGGGACCGCCACCGCCAGCGGCGCCAGATGCAGCGCGGAGGCGATGGCCAGGGCGCCAAAGCCCACATGGGACAGGCCGTCGCCGATCATGGAGTAGCGCTTGAGCACCAGGGACACGCCCAGCAGCGCGGCGCAGAGACTGACCAGCACGCCTACGATCAGCGCCCGCTGCATGAAATGGTAGGAAAGCATATGCAGGATTTCCGTCATATCCGATTCCCTCCCAAAAAGCGCCGGGCCAGGTCGCTCTCGCGGTATTCCGCCGCCGTGCCGAAAAACAGCTGCCGCTGTCCCAGATGCAGGATGTGCGTGGCATAGCGGACCGCCTCATGGATATCGTGGGACACCATGATGACAGTGATATCGTCACAGAGGTTCACCAGCTTGATGAGATTGTACATCTCCCCGGTGGCAATGGGGTCCAGACCGGTGACCGGCTCGTCCAGCAGCAGCATCTTTTTGGTGGCACAGAGAGCCCGCGCCAGCAGCACCCGCTGCTGCTGCCCACCGGAGAGCGCCTGGTAGCTCTGCTTTGCCAGGTCCTCAATACCCATGCGCTCCATATTCATACGGGCCAGGGCCTTGTCCGCCGCATTGTAGTGCAGCCTGCCGCCCAGGGAATTGAGACAGCCGGAGAGCACCACCTCACCCACGCTGGCGGGGAAATCCCGCTGCAGCTGGGTCTGCTGGGGCAGATAGCCGATCTCCGTGCTCTTGAGCCCTTCCCCATAGAGGATGCTGCCGCTGTCCGGCGCCTTCAGGCCCAGGAGGCCCTTAATAAGCGTGGATTTGCCGGAGCCGTTCTCTCCCACCACGCACAGGTAGTTCCCCGCCTGGAGGGAGAAGTTGACGCCTTCCAGCACCATCTTCCCGTCATAGGCGAGGCACAGATTTTTACATTCCAGGATCGCCATCAGCGCAAAGCCTCCCCGAGTGTCGTCACGTTGTTCTGCATCAGTTCCAGATAACCGACCCCCGCCTTCAGATCGTCCGCGCTGATGCTGTGGCAGGAGTGGAACAGCAGCTTCTTGCAGCCGGTGTCCTCACAGATGATATCCGCCATTTTTTCATTGGAAAACTCGATATAAAAAACGGCTGGGATCTTCTCCTCACGCAGCTTGTCGATCAGAAACGCCACAGTCCCGGCGGCGGGTTCCGTGTCCTCCGCACAGCCGGGAAAGGCCGCATAGTAATCCAGCCCGTATTCCTCCACGAAATAGCGCGCCGGGAAGCGGTCGGCAAAGATCACGGTGTGCCGGGCGGCGCCGTCCACCACCTGGCGAAAGGCCTCGTCCAAAACCTGGAGCTTTTCGCAGTAGGCGTCACAGTTGGCCTGATACACGCCCGCCCCTTCCGGGTCCACCTGGCTCAGGCTGTCAGCCAAGGCGCGGCAGATGTGCTGGGCGTTGACAGGAGAGGTCCAGACGTGCTCGTCATACTCCGGGCCCTCTTCCTCCGCATCCTCATCCGCTTCCTGCATCCCCTCGACCGTTTCTTCCTCCAGGGCGTCCACACAGTCCAGCATGCTGAGCATATGCAGCGGGGCATCCTGCCCTTCCAGCAGCTGCTCCAGCCATTCCTCAGACTCGCCGCCGTTGCAGACCAGCAGATCCGCGTTTTGTATGCGCACCATGTCTTTGGCCGTAGGCTCAAAGCTGTGCACCTCCGCGCCGGGCGGGATCAGCAGGGTCACCGCCGCACGCTCCCCCGCGATCTGCCGGGAGAAATCATAGGCGGGGAATACCGTCGCCACGATCTGCAATTTGTCACTTGTCTTTTCAGGTTCTGCCGCCGCGCCGCCGCAGCCGCACAGGGCCAGGCATAACGAAAGCGTCAGCAGAATCGGGATAAATCTCTTCATGGGCTCCCTCCGATCCAGTTTCCTACTATAGCGCAAACGCCATTTCCGGTCAAGTTGGGGTTTTCAAAAATCAGAGAGAATGCTATAATAATAAAATAAAATATAAAGTAGATGAACGAGGGATACCTATGCGGATCTGCGTTTTTGGGGCTTCCGGCAGCGAGCTGGCAGCGGAATATTTCGAAGCGGCACATAAGCTGGGCGAACTGCTCGCCGCAGGCGGACACAGCCTGGTTTTCGGCGGCGGGCAGGGTGGCCTGATGGGCGCATGCGCGGAAGGCGCCGCCCGGCAAGGCGGTGAGATCACCGGCATCGCGCCCCGCTTCTTTGACGAGCCGGGTATCCTCTTCCCCGGCTGCACCCGCTTTCTCTTTACCGAAACCATGCGGGAACGCAAACAGCTCATGGAGGAGCAGAGCGACGCCTTCATCGTCCTCCCCGGCGGAATCGGCACGCTGGAAGAATTTTTTGAAACGCTGACTCTGAAGCAGCTGGGCCGTCACGGCAAGCCCATTGCCGTGCTCAACACGCTGCGCTATTATGACGCGATGCTGGCCATGCTTTACACGGCGGCGGACGGCGGTTTTATGAGCCGCAACTGCCTGCGTCTGTTCGGCTTCTGCGCCACGCCGGAAGAGGCGCTGGATCACGTGGAGCACGCGGAGGTTCTCAGCGGCAGCATCCGGCGGCTGGAGGATTACAGCAAATAAGCGCAAAAAGGCTTGAAATATGCCTGTCGCTATTGAATAACACGTCGAATTCTGGTAATATAAATTATTAATTGTTTTTGGGTGTGGGCATGGACAAAAAGGAATGGAAAATTCCATATGCCAGGCCGGAGATTCCGGCGGCGCTGCTGCAGGCGGGCTACGGGCCGCTGCTTTCTGCTGTCCTGGCCCTGCGCGGCATCCGCACCGCAGCGGCGGCCCACGGGCTGATCGAGGGCGGTATGGAATGCCTCCACGACCCCTTCCTGATCCTGGGGATGGATACCGCCGTTGCCCGGGTCCGCATGGCCATCGACCATGGAGAGACCGTGGCTGTGTACGGCGACTATGACGTAGACGGCATCACCTCCACCTGTCTCCTGACGGATTACCTGCGCAGCAAGGGTCTGCATTGTCTCCCCTATATCCCTGACCGGAGCGAGGAGGGCTACGGGCTCAACTGCGCCGCGCTGGACGCGCTGAAGGCTCAGGGCGTCAGCCTGGTGATCACCGTGGACTGCGGCATCACCGCCGTGGCGGAGGCCGACTATGCCCGCTCTCTGGGTCTGGATATGATCGTCACCGATCATCATGAATGCAAAAACGACGGCCTGCCCGATGCGGTCTCGGTCGTCGACTGCAAGCAGCCCGGGGACAGCTATCCCAACGACAAGCTGGCCGGTGTGGGCATGGCGCTGAAATTGGCCTGCGCCTGTGAAGGCAGCAGCGAGGCCATGCTGGACCGCTATGCCGATCTGGTGGCCGTGGGCACCGTGGCGGACGTGATGCCCCTGACAGAGGAAAACCGTTACCTGGTCCGCCGGGGGCTTGCCATGCTGGCCCAACGGCCCCGACCGGGTTTTGCCGCCATGCTGAAGGAGGCCTCTTTGGATCCCCAGCGGCTTACCGCCGCCAGCATCGGCTTTGGTCTGGCCCCCCGGCTCAATGCCGCCGGCCGTTTGGGTCAAACAGGCAAGGCCCTGGATCTGCTCATGTGCGCCAGTCTGGAGCAGGCCGCTCCCCTGGCGGCAGAGCTGTGTGAGCTGAACCGCCAGCGCCAGAACATCGAAATGGAGATCTGGGAGGAGGCGCAGATGCTCCTGCCGGACAATGTCCCCGATCAGCCCATCGTTCTGGCCAGCGACAACTGGCATCAGGGCGTGATCGGTATCGCCGCCTCCCGCCTGGCGGAGCAGTTCTCGGTACCCGCCATCATGATCTGTCTCAACGGCGAACTGGGCAAGGGCTCCTGCCGCAGCTACGGCAATTTCAATCTCTTTGAAGCGCTGGGCGCCTGCTCGGACCAGTTGATCGATTTCGGCGGGCACGCGCTTGCCGCCGGTCTCAACGTTCGCCGGGACAAGGTGGAGGATTTTCGCCGGGCGCTGTCCGCCTATTATCGGAACAACCGGCCCGAGCCCCAGCCGGAGGTCCAATGCGATCTGCTGATCCGGGATCCGGCCATGCTCAGCATCGATTCCGTGCAGCAGCTGGATCTGCTGGAGCCCTACGGGAACGGCAATCCCCGTCCCATCTTGTGTCTCAGCGGCGCGGAAGTCCTCAATGCCTGCAATGTGGGCGGCGGACGCCATCTGCGGCTGCGTGTCCGCCTGGGGCAAAGCAGCTTTGAGGGGATATTCTTTTCCCATACCGCCGAAGATCTGGACATCCACGAGGGCGACCGGATCGACCTGGCCTTCCATCCCAAAGTCAATGAATTTCGCGGTCATGTCTCCGTGCAGCTGCAGGTGGCAGCCGCCCGGAAGCACGAAGCCGCCCCGCTGTGCCGGGACATCCTGGAGCAGCAAGGAGACTGTCTCTGGGCGGCGGCGGACGCCTGCCCCGTCCGTGCGGACTTTGTGCGCATCTGGCGGGAGAGCAAGGGCAAGCTCCGTATGGGGGCTGACGCGCAGTCCATTCTGGAACAGTGCCCCGACGGTATGCTGCCGGAAACCTATTGCATTTGTCTGATCGCTTTGCTGGAGGCCGGGCTGCTTTCCGGCCCCGATGGCGGTATTTTCGGAGCGGAGGCTGTTGAGATTCAGGGCAAGGCCGATCTGGAAGCGACCCACATTCTCCGGACTCTGCGTTCTATGCCGCGATCATAAGGAGTGCGCCATGCAGGAAGAAATGCTACAAGAGAATAAGCCCCTGGATCCGGATCTTATGTTCTCTCAGTTGGAGGAAAAGCTGCGTACTTCCGGGCATCCTGTGAATATGGAGCGCATCCGCGCCGCCTATGAGATGGCCAAGCAGGCCCACGCGGGGCAGTTGCGCAAGGACGGCTCTCCCTATGTGACCCATTGCGTGGCCGCCGCGGATATCACGGTGGATCTGGGTCTGGATGAGGATTCCATCGTCGCGGCCCTGCTGCACGATGTGATCGAAGACACTACCCTGACCCATGCGGATATCGCCCATCAGTTCGGTGTCCCGGTGGCGGATATCGTGGAAGGCGTTACCAAGCTGACCCGTGTCCAGTACACCAGCAAGGAAGAGGAGCAGATGGAGAACCTGCGCAAGATGCTCATGGCTATGGCCAAGGACATCCGCGTGATCCTCATCAAGATCGCCGACCGGCTCCACAACATGCGGACCATGGCCTACCAGACCACCGAAAAGCAGCGGGCCAAGTCTCTGGAGACTATGGAGATCTACGCCCCCATCGCCCACCGTCTGGGCATGCAGCGGGCCAAGTGGGAGCTGGAGGACTTGTCCCTGCAGTACCTGGACCCCGCCGGCTATATGGAGATCACCAAGTCTCTGGAGGAGAAGCTCCCCATGCTGGAGGGCTTTATGTCCAGCATGGAGAAGAAGATCCAGGACCGGCTGGAGGCCCTGGGCATCCAGGCCACCATTTACAGCCGCATCAAGCACGTCTACAGCATTTACCGGAAGATGTACGCCCAGAAGCTGGACATCGACGGCATCTTCGACCTGTGCGCTTTCCGTGTGATCGTAGACACCATCCCCGACTGCTATAATGTGCTCGGAATCATCCACGACATGTTCAAGCCTGTGCCGGGCCGTTTCAAGGATTATATCTCCACCCCCAAGCCCAACATGTATCAGAGCGTGCATACCACCGTCATCGGCACGGAAGGCATCCCCTTTGAGGTGCAGATCCGCACCTGGGAGATGCACCATACCGCCGAGTACGGCATCGCGGCTCATTGGAAATACAAAATGTCCGACGGCGGTGACGCGGTACGCAGCGGCGACGAGGACAAGTTCGCCTGGGTACGGCGCCTGCTGGAGACCCAGCAGGAGTCCGACGCGCAGGACTTTTTCCACGATCTGAAGATCGATATGTTTGCCGACGAGGTGTTCGTGTTCTCCCCCAAGGGCGACGTGATCAACCTGCCGGCGGGCGCCACCCCCATCGACTTCGCCTACAGCATCCATTCCGACGTGGGCAACCACATGGTGGGCGCAAAAGTCAACGGCCGCATCGTCACCTATGACTATGTGCTGCAAAACGGCGATATCGTGGAGATCCGCACCTCCAAATCCGCCCCCGGCCCCAGCCGTGACTGGCTGAACATCGTCAAGAGCGGTTCCGCCCGTACCAAGATCAAGCAGTGGTACAAGAAGGAGCGGCGGGAAGAAAACGTGATCCGCGGCAGGGAAATGCTGGAGGACGAGCTCAAGCACAACGGCCTGTCCCTGGATGATGTGCTGGACGAGGAGATCCTGGCCCCCATCCTCAAGCGCCTCTCCTACACCTCTACGGAGGACATGTATGCCGCCATCGGCTACGGCGGCATCACCGTGGGCCGGGTGGCCAACCGTCTGCGGGACGAGATCAAGAACGCCAAGCCCGACCGCAAGACCGCGCTGGATAAGGTCGCAGCCGCGGCGGAGCGCCGGGAGCAGAACGCAAAAAAAGAGGGCAAGGCTGTCCACGGGATCCTGGTAGAGGGGCTGGACAATTGCCTGATCAAGTTCTCCCGCTGCTGCACCCCCGTGCCCGGCGACGATATCATCGGCTTCATCACCCGCGGGCAGGGTGTATCCATCCACCGCAAGGACTGCAGCAACTATCAGAAGAGCCTGGCCAACGCCGAGAACGAGGGCCGCTGGATTCGTGTGTCCTGGGCGAGGGAGACCACCGACAGCTACGTGACCACCCTGACCATTGCTTCCAAAGACCGTTCCGGCCTGGTCATGGACATTGCCACCGTGCTCAACGCCCTCAACGCCAAGGTGCGAAATCTCTCCTCCCGCAACACCGGCGGGAACCTGGCCCTCACCGTGATCACGCTGGAGGTCAAAAACGCCGCCGAGGTGCGTTACATCATGGGCCGCCTGCAGGCGATCCCCGCTGTGACCAGCGTCACCCGCAACGGCAGCTGAAGCGAAAGGAGCTTTTCTATGAGAGCAGTGCTTACTCGTGTAAGATCCGCCTCCGTCACCATAGACGGTCAAGTCCAGGGCAACATCGGCAAGGGCTTTCTGGTCCTGCTGGGCGTTCATCAGGAGGACGGCGAGGCGGAGGCCCTGAAAATCGCCGACAAGATCTGCGGCCTGCGGATCTTTGAAGATGAAAACGGCAAGATGAACGTCAACCCCAAGGACGCCGGGGCGGAGCTGCTGATCATCAGCCAGTTCACCCTGTTTGCCGACTGCAAATCCCGGCGCCCGGGCTTTTCCAAGGCCGCCCGGCCGGATACCGCCATCCCTCTGTATGAGCTGGTCATCGAAAAGTGCCGGGAGCAGGGCTTCCGTGTGGAGACCGGTTCCTTCGGCGCGGAAATGCTTGTGGAGTCGATCAACGATGGTCCCGTCACCATCATTCTGGATACAAAGGAGCTGTAACTATGCTGATCAAAACCCTGCCTGTGGGCCAGTTGGAGACCAACTGCTACGTGGTCACCAACGAGGAAACCCTTGAATGTGTCGTCATTGATCCGGGCGACGAGACCAACACTATTCTCAACTACATGGAAGACAATAAGCTCAAGTGCAAGGCCATTCTGCTGACCCATACCCATTGGGACCATATCGGCGCGGTGGATGGCGTTCGGCGGGAGACCGGCGCACCTGTCTATATGAACGAGCTGGACGACGCCAGGCATATCAACCTGGGCAATGGGCGCTTCACTCTGCCCGAGGGCGGCGTCTACTACAAGGACGGCGACGTGGTGGACGTGGCCGGCCTGCACTTTGAAGTGATCGGTACCCCGGGTCATACCCCCGGCGGGGTCACGCTCCGCTGTGAGAACGCCCTTTTTACCGGCGATACCCTGTTTCGCGGCAGCTGCGGCCGCACCGACCTGCCCGGCGGCGATATGTACACGGAGCTGGATTCGCTGCGCAGGCTCTGCCTGCTGGAGGGTGACTTTGAGGTCTATCCCGGCCACATGGACAGCAGCACCCTGGCCCGGGAACGGATGTTCAACTACTACTGCCGCGCAGCGCTGAGCCGCTGAGGGAGGCGCACATGACAGAGCCGACACTTGTGATCCTGGCCGCCGGTATGGGAAGCCGCTTCGGAGGTCTTAAGCAGATCACCGCGGTGGACCCTTTCGGTCACGCCATCATCGACTTTTCTCTGTATGACGCCTATCGGGCGGGCTTCCGTAGAGTCGCTTTCATCATCAAGCACGAGATCGAGGAGGACTTCAAAGCCGCCGTCGGCCGCCGCATGGAGAAGTATTTCGACGTACACTATGTTTACCAGCAGCTGGACAAGCTGCCGGAGGGTTATTCCGTGCCCGAAGGCCGCGTCAAGCCCTGGGGCACCGGCCACGCCACGCTCTGCGCCAAGGACGCGGTGGACGGTCCTTTCGCCGTCATCAACGCCGACGATTTCTATGGTCCCAGCGCCTACGCTGCTCTCTATGCTTTTCTCACCGGGGAGCATGGGGAGAACGAGCACGCCATGGTGGCCTATCAGCTGAAGAACACGGTCACCGAGCATGGCACTGTAGCCCGCGGTATCTGCCAGGTGGAGGATGGATATCTGAGCGACGTGGTGGAGCGCACCAAGATCGCCAAGCGCGGCGAGGACGCCGCTTATACCGAAGACGGCGAGACCTGGATCCCCCTCTCCGGGCTCTCTCCGGTATCCATGAATTTCTGGGGCTTTCAGCCCTCCATGATGGCGGAGCTGGAAAAGCGCTTTCCCGCCTGGCTCGACGCCAATCTCCCGGTCAATCCGGAAAAGTGCGAGTATTTTCTTCCTTTTGTCACCAATGCTTTGATCCAGGCCGGCGAGGGCCGGGTTCGGGTACTCAACTGCCGCGAGACCTGGCACGGCATCACCTATCGTGAGGATATGGACGACGTCGTTTCCTACATCGCGCAGCTGCGCAGGGATGGGGTCTACCCCGAAAAACTGTTGGATTGATCGGAGGGACATGAAATGAACGTACTCGTAACCGGCGGCGCCGGCTATATCGGCAGCCATACCTGTGTGGAACTGCTGGAAAAGGGCTTCGGCGTCGTTGTCATCGATAACCTGGTCAACTCCAGCGCCAAGGCCATCGAACGGGTGGAGCAGATCACCGGAAAGCACGTGGACTTTTACGAAAACGACGTGCGGGATCGGGCGGCCCTGGACCGGATCTTTGAGAAGCACGATATCAGCTGCGCCATTCATTTTGCCGGGCTCAAGGCCGTGGGTGAATCCGTGGCCATGCCCCTGGAGTATTACGACAACAACCTGTTCTCCACCATCACCCTGTGTGAGGCCATGCGGGATCATGGGGTGAAGAACATCGTTTTCTCCTCCTCCGCCACCGTCTATTCCGGCGACAATGAGATGCCCCTGCGGGAGAGTTCCAAAACCGGCATGTGCACCAACCCCTATGGCTGGACCAAATACATGTCCGAGCAGATCCTGCGGGACACCTCCAAGGCTGTGGAGGACTTCTCCGTTTCCCTTCTGCGCTACTTCAACCCCATCGGCGCCCACAGAAGCGGTCTGATCGGTGAGGACCCCCGGGGCGTTCCCAACAATCTGATGCCTTTCATCGCCCAGGTGGCCGTGGGACGGCGGGATCATCTCAGCGTCTTCGGCAACGACTATGACACGCCCGACGGCACCGGTGTGCGGGATTACATCCACGTGGTGGATCTGGCCCGGGGACATGTGGCGGCCATCGACTACATGCAGAAGCACCGGGGCGAGAACGTGTTCAACCTGGGTACCGGCACCGGCTACAGCGTGCTGGACATGGTACATGCCTTTGAGCGGGTCACCGGGCAGAAGATCCCCTATGAGATCGTAGACCGTCGGCCCGGCGATCTGGCCACCGTCTATTCCAGTCCCGATAAGAGCGCGCAGCTGCTGGGCTGGAAAGCCGAGTATGACCTGGACGACATGTGCCGGGACACCTGGACCTGGCAGTCCAAAAACCCCATGGGCTACAACGAATAAGCAGCAAGAGGCTCCCTCAGTTGAGGGAGCCTCTTGCTGTTTCCATATATCTTATTCGTCGATAAACAGGACGCCCAGGGTCTTGGGTCCGCAGTGGGAAGAGATCGTACAGCCCGCAATGGTGTGGTGGACTTCCCTGCAGCCGCTCAATTCCAAAACCAGCTTCTCCAGCTCGTCTACCACCTCCGGGGCGATCTCGCCGGATTCCGTCAGGAAGATGTGGCCGGGGCGGATCGCCTTGTCCTTGAGGCGCTCCGTTATGTACTGCTTGTACACATGCTCAATGCTGCCGCGGTATTTCTTATACACGCCCAGCTTGCCGTCCTTCATCTCCAGAGCGGGCTTGAGCTTCAGCAGGTTGGCGCCCAATGCCGCCACGCCCGAGCAGCGGCCGCCCTTATGCATGAATTCCAGGGTGTCCAGCACAAAGCTGGTCTCCACCTTGCCGGTCAGGCTCTCCAGGTGACGGGCGATCTGCCAGGCGTTCATGCCCTGATCGCGGCACTCTGCCCCTTCGATGGCCAGAAGGCCAACCCCGGTGGAGAGCATACGGCTGTCCACCACATATACGCCTTCCAGTTCTGAGGCGGCCAGGCGGGCAGCGTTATAGGTATTGGAGAGTTCGGCACTGATATCCAGATGGACGACTTCATTGCCCTCCTCCACCAGAGCCGAAAAGAAATCCAGAAAATCCTGAACACTGGGAGCCGCGGTCTTGGGAAGGGTCCCGTCCTCATGGTATCGCTTGTACATGTCGATCGGCGTAAAATGGATCCCGTCCAGAAAACTCTCATCCCCCAGTACGATGGTCAAGGGGATCACTTTGATCTGAAAACGTTCTACCAGTTCCGGGGACAGGTCCACCGTACTGTCAGCGGTAATCACAACAGGCTTGCTCAAACCCCACATCTCCTTCGCTTGACATACTCCAGAGTCATTATAGCAAAAAGCGCAGAGCTTGTCTATGAACAAGCCTTGAATTTTGCCAAAGCGAATCGCACAAAACTTTATGGATGCCTCTTGCTTTTTTCCGTCGAATGTTCCATAATGACAAGGAACTAACAAATCATGGAGGATGCGGTATGAAGAGAATGACCCGTGTCGCGCTGGTCACCAGCGGCGGCGATTGTCAGGGGCTGAACGCCGCCATTCGCGGTATCGGCAAGACCCTGTATGAGAAGCTCGACAATGTGGAGATCTACGGCATGTACGACGGCTACCGGGGTCTCATCGAGTGCGACTATAAATTTATGGAGCCGCGGGACTTCTCCGGCATCCTCACCCAGGGCGGCACGATCCTGGGTACTTCCCGGCAGCGCTATATTCCGGGCAAGGACATTGTGGACGAGCAGGGCAGGAGCCTGCTGCCCGACATGCTGCATACCTATAACCGTTTGAATCTGGACTGTCTGGTCATCATGGGCGGCAACGGTACCCAGAAAAGCGCCAAGCTCATCGCCGATTACGGCATGAACGTGATCACCCTGCCCAAAACCATCGACAACGATATCTACGGCACGGATACCACCTTCGGCTTCCAGAGCGCCGTGGACATCGCCACCAATGTGATCGACTACATCCACTCCACCGCCAGCTCCCACGGGCGCATTTTCGTGGTGGAGCTGATGGGCCGTGACGCCGGATGGCTGACGCTGCATGCGGGCATCGCCAGCGGCGCGGACGTGATCCTGATCCCGGAGATCCCCTATGATATCCACAAGGTGGCGGAGCTGGTCGAAAGCCGCCGCCGCAGGGGCAGCAGCTTTTCCATCGTAGCCTGCGCCGAAGGCGCCGTCTCCATCGACGATACGGTTCTGGACGAAGAGGCCAGCCGCAAGAAGAAAGAAAACAGCATGTATCCCACGATCTCCTATGCCATCGCGGCGGAGCTGGAGAGGCTTACCGGCATGGAAGCCCGCGTAACGGTCCCCGGTCACTATCAGCGCGGCGGTCCCCCCTGCCCCTATGACCGGGCCCTGGCCACCCAGTTCGGCACCGCAGCGGCGGAGCTGATCATCAATCGGGAATACGGCCGTATGGTGGCCATCCAGGACGGCAGGATCACCTCCATTCCTTTGGAAGAAGCCGCCAGCAAGACCAAGTTCCTGCCGGTGGATCATCCCATGATCCAGGTAGCCCGCAACATCGGCATCAGCTTCGGCGACTGAGCACATTCCCTGTCCTGCGTTTCACAGGACAGGGAACGTTGTTTCCGCCGCCCGCACGCTTGACAGCGGGAGGCCCGCTATGATAAACGATTCTTACAATATTTTATAGGAGGAAGCAACATGCCATACTTTACAACTTCACTCTACGACGCGAAGCTCTACTATGATGACCGCGGCGAGGGCCAGCCCATTGTCTTCGTCCACGGTTGGAGTTCCAACGGCAAGCTCTTTGAGCCTATCATCCAGAGGCTGCTGGCTCAGGGCAAATATCGGATCATCAATTACGATCACCGGGGTCACGGTGCATCCTCTACCTGTGATAAGGGCTTAACGATGCAGCAGCTGGGGCAAGATCTGCACGCGCTGATCAACGCCCTTGGTTTAAAGGACGTGATCCTGATCGGACACAGCATGGGCGCCATGACCATCTACAGCTATATCGATCAATTTGGCTGTGACAATATCAAGAAGTGCGTGTTCATTGACATGAGTCCCAAGCTTCTCAATGACGACAACTGGTCCCTGGGCTATCGGAAGGTGCACAAGACATTGGAATTGCTCGAACAGGACATGGATCTGATCTGCGAAGATTTCGATAAGTTCCTCTTCACCTTCTACGGTGAAGTGCTGCCTGTATTCGCAACCTTCCCCGAGCAGCTTGCCGTGCTGATCCGTCCGGGTCTGATCGGTATCAATGACCGCCGGATCCTGGCCCTCTTTTGGTGGTCCATGTTCCGGGCCGACTTCCGCAGCGCTATCGATAAGATCACGGTCCCGGTGCTGTATTTCTACCCGGACAGCGGCCTGTATCCGAAAGAAGTGGCTTCCGAATTTATGACTGCCCATGCCAAGGGCGGAGTCAAAATCGTGGAGTGTGCCAATGCCAGCCACATGGTTCCCATTGAGCAGCCCGAACTGCTGGCAAAGGAGATCGCCGCATTTTGCTGAGCGGCTCTGCTCCGGCTGTTTCCAGCCCCGGAAAGAGAAATCCCTATCCGGGGCTGTTGTACTTTTGTTCCTCTTGTGCTATTCTGTGTATAGCCAACACGAGAAAGGGCAAGATGTAACTATGAAAATTGCTGTGATCACCGGCGCGTCCTCCGGCATGGGCCGGGAGTTTGTTTACGCGCTGGACAAGGAAGAACGCTTCGATGAGATCTGGGTCATCGCCCGGAGGGAGCATCGCCTGGAGGAGTTGAAGGCCAAATGCCGCAATTCCGTCCGTCCGCTTGTACTGGATCTGCAAAAGCGGGAAAGCCTGGAAGTTTACCGGCAGCTGCTGGAAGCAGAAAAGCCGGAGATCTCCGTGCTGGTCAACGCCGCGGGCTTTGGTTTATTCGGCGTCTTTGAGGAGATGAACGTTTCAAGGCAGCTGGACATCATCGATCTGAACGCCCGGGGTCTCACCGGCATGTGCTATCTGAGTCTGCCCTATATGCAGGCAGGCAGCCGGATCATCAACATGGGCTCCATGTCCTCCTGGCAGCCGGTTCCCTATATCAACGTGTACGGCGCCTCCAAGGCCTACGTGCTCAGTTTTTCCCGGGCCCTGGGCAGGGAGCTGAAAGGCCGCGGCATCCAGGTCATGGCCGTCTGCCCCGGCTGGATCACCACGGAATTTTTCGAGCACGCCGTCCACGACGACACCATTCGCTATTACAATCGGTTTTATCTCCCGGAGCAGGTCATTGAAAAGGCCCTGCGAGATCTGAAGAAGGGCAAGACCGTTTCGATCCTGGGCCTGCCGGAGCAGCTGCAGGCCGCCATGGTCAAGCATCTGCCGGTAAGTTTCGTAATGAACACCTGGTGCAGGCAGCAGGGAAAGTGAGGACAGGGATATGATCCAGCCAAACGATATCAACAAGGTAGAGGATAAGGATTGGGAAGAATTCAAGAAAAAGGCGGCGCAGGACGAGCTGTACTACACCGGCCCCGGCGATCTCCTGGACACGCCGGAGGGCCGCGCCAAGTTTTGCCGGCTGAACGAATCCGGCGCCTTCAACAAGCAGGATCCGGACTTCCCCACCCATAAGATCTGGGTATTCAACAATCAGGGCGAGGGCATGGTGGTCAAGAAACGCAGCCGCGTGGACCCGTCCTTGATGGAGGACGTGGAGTATAACGCCGACGGGATCGAGATCAGCCGTTCCTACGAGCCCGCATAATAGACATACAAGGAAAAGAACCGGATCGACCGATCCGGTTCTTTTCCGATTATCTGGCTTTATTTCATGCTGCCAAAGATGCCGCGGATGATGGAGCTGGTGCCGGAGCGCATCACCGAGCTGATGGCGCTGGACGCCGCCCGCTTGGCGATGGTGGACATACTGGTGGTCTTGCCGCCGGTCACCGAGTTTACCATGTTGTGGCTTACCGACGTGATCACCGAATTGGCCGCCCGATTGGCCGCCTGCTGTACCACTTTTTTCTTCCTCTCCGCCTCCCGTGCGGCTTCCTTCGCTTCCCGGGCCGCCTCTCGCTCCGCCGCCCTGGCCGCAGCCGCCTCCTCTTTGGCCCGCTGCTTTTCCTCGGCGGCCGCCTCAGTCTCCTCCTGGCGGCGGCGAGCCAGTTCCGCATTGGCTTTGATCAGGATTTCATAGGCGGATTCCCGGTCGACGCTCTCCCGGTACTTCAGTTCGAATTCATCCTGTTTGATCAGATTGAGAACTTCCCGTTCATCGGCGGGTCCGATCAGGCTCTGGGGCGGCAGGATATAAGCCCGCTCCACCACGGTGGGGACGCCTTCTTCATCCAGAAAGCTCACCAGCGCCTCGCCCACGCCCAACTCCGTGATGGCCTGTTCCGTGCTGAAAGCGGGGTTTACGCGAAAAGCCCCGGCCGCCGCGCGGACTGACTTCTGCTCGCTCGGCGTATAGGCCCGCAGGGCATGCTGCACCCGGTTGGAAAGCTGCGCCAGCACCTCGTCCGGAATGTCGGAGGCGCTCTGGGTAACAAAGTATACGCCGACGCCCTTGGAGCGGATCAGCTTGACCACCTGCACGATCTTCTGGACCAGGGCCTTGGGCGCGTCGGTAAAGAGCAGATGGGCCTCGTCGAAAAAGAAGATCATCCGGGGCTTTTCCAAATCGCCCACCTCCGGCAGCTTTTCAAAAAGCTCCGTCAGCATCCACAGCAGAAACGTGGCGTATACGGTGGGGCTCTGGATCAGGCGCTGGCTGTTGAGGATATTGATATAGCCGCGGCCCTCGGGTCCTGTACGCATCCAGTCCCTGAAATCCAGCTCCGGCTCACCGAACACCTGCTCGCCGTCCTCTTCCTCAAAACGCAGCAGGGCCCGCTGGATGGCGCCCACGCTGGCAGTGGAGACGTTGCCGTACATGAGGGTATACTCTGCCCGGTTTTCCCCCACATACTGCAGCATGGCCCGCAGATCCTTCAGATCCAGCAGCAGCAAGCCGTTGTCGTCCGCCGCCCGGAACACGATGTTCAACACGCCGGTCTGGACCTCCGTCAGCCCCAGGAGACGGCCCAGGAGCATGGGGCCCATTTCCGAAACCGTCACCCGTACCGGATGCCCCTTTTCCCCGAAGATATCCCAGAAGCGGGTCGGGTAGTCCTGCAGCGGAAAGTCAAAGATCCCCAGTTTGTCCAGCCGGCCATGCAGCTCATCGCTGTCCTCGCCCGGACGGCACATGCCGCTCAGATCCCCCTTCACATCGGACAGGAACACCGGCACGCCCATATCGGAAAAGGACTCCGCCAGCACCTTCATGGTGACGGTCTTGCCGGTGCCGGTGGCGCCGGCGATCAGTCCGTGGCGGTTGGCCATAGCCGGCAGCAAGAAAAGCTCCTTATCGGATTGGGCAAGCCATATCTTTTGCTCTGTATACATGGGCGCATTCCCCCTCTGCGATGTTTTTCTATATCATAGCACAGCTTTTATCCGGCCACAATAGCGGAAAAAGGATCTACGTACGGTGGAAATGCCTTTTCTTAACGGAAAACTGTTACAAAAAAAGATGCTTGCATATTGAGACGATCTCAAAAATATGATATCCTAATAAATGATTAAACAATACAAGCTACCCCAAGACCAAAAGAGAGAGGGGCATTTTTTTGAAAAAGCGTGTGATCTCGGCAGTGATCCTGATCGCCATCGTTCTCATCTGCGTGTTTGCTTCCTATGTGAGCAGGGTCCTGTTTTTTGCCGTGGCCGGCATTCTCTGCGCCTACGAGTTCAGCCGGAATGTGGAGAAGCTGAATGTATATTGCTGCGCCTGGGTGATGTACGTATACATCGCCATCCAGGCTGTGCTCACCCTGTTCCACGCCGGCGTGATCGCCTATATCTCCTGCATGGCCGGCGGGATTTATCTGGCGCTGTTCTCCGGCATTCTGCATAAAAAGGTCTCCGGCAGCGGCGCTCTCTATACGCTGGCGGGCCTCTCCTACCCCTGTTTCCTGTTTGGTCTTCTGATGGCCATCAGTGTCAGCGGCATATGGCTGCCCTCACTGGTGATCGGCGCCATCTCCACCTGGAGCTGTGACAGCTTCGCCCTGTTCGGCGGCATACGCTTCGGCAAGCACAAGCTGGCGCCCCTAGTCAGCCCCAACAAGACCATAGAAGGCTGTCTCTGCGGTGCGCTGGCTTCCATCGCTGCCGGTGTCATTCTGTATCTGCTGCCCATCTTCCCGCAGTTCTCCCTGCCGGTGTTCGTCATCACGGCGCTGCTGTCCTCCACCTTGGGCCAGATCGGGGATTTGGCGGAGTCGCTGATCAAACGCATGATCGGCGTCAAGGACTTCAGCAATCTGATCCCGGGCCACGGCGGTATGTTCGACCGGGCCGACAGTCTTTTGTTTTCCATCCCCACTGCGTACCTCTGCCTGTATATTGCGGGCCTTATGTGATCTTCCGGAGTCATTATGCAACAGGAACATTTATCTTCACCGTTTAAGCGGCGCGCCCTTCTGATCATCAATCCGGTCTCCGGCAAAAGGATGGTCCTGCGCTACATCCCGCAGATCATTCGGATCTTTATGGACGCCGGGTACCTGGTCACCACGGTGGTGACCTCCCGGCGGGGAGATGCTGTGGACTATGCCCATGATCTGGGCGGCGGCTTTGACCTGATCTGCTGTACCGGCGGTGACGGCACCTTGAACGAGACCATCACCGGTCTCGCCCGCGGCGATATCCATGTGCCCATCGGCTATATTCCCTGCGGCAGCACCAATGATTTTGCCGTCTCCCGCGCTCTCTCCACGGATATCCTGACTGCCGCCAGACAGGCGGCCTCGGGGAAACAAAAACAATATGATATCGGCCTGTTCGGCGATCAGTATTTTTCCTACGTGGCCGCTTTCGGCGCATTTTCCTGGCTGTCCTACACCACCGATCAGAACCTGAAAAATGTGCTGGGCCATACGGCCTACATCCTTGACGGGATCAAGGACCTGTCCAGGATCAAGCCGCTGCATGTGAAAATGACCGTGGACGGTACCGTTTACGAGGATGATTATCTGTTCGGCGCCGTCTGCAATTCCACTTCCATCGCCGGGACCCTGGAGCTGCCCGCAAGCCTGGTCAACACCTGTGACGGGCTTTTCGAGGTGCTGCTGATCAAAGTACCCAAAACGCTCCTGGATCTGGATCTCATTGTTCGCGGACTTCTGACCCAGGACTATTCCAGCCCCTTTATCGTTCTGACCCAGGGCCGGGTGATCCTGGCGGAAAACCCACCGGACCTGGTGTGGGCGCTGGATGGCGAGAGCTCGACCCCCTGCGAGAAGGTGCGCATCACGCCGGTCCCCTCTTTTCTGACCCTGCAAAGCTGAAAAAACGGTTCAACCATCGTTGAACCGTTTTTTTATTTGTTCTTTTGCGCGAAGACCCAAAACTTTTGGATAAAGAAGCTGGCTACGAAAAGGCAGCTGTCCACCACAAGCTTCACGGCTGTGGAGCCCTGGGCGGTCGTGACGCCCAAAAGGCGGACGAACAAGGTCAGCAGCAGAGCCGAGGCGGCCAGCTGCGGCAGAGCCAGGCAATAATAACGAAGCATAGCCTTGCCGTAAGCGCCTTTGTTCCGGAACACCATGCGATTGTTCACATTGAAATTATAAAAGGAAGAGACCGCCCTGGCGCCCACCGTGCAGACCGATTCCGCAAAGGCCCCCAGCACGCCGCCCAAGATCAGGCGCAGCAGATAAAACAGTCCCAGGTCCACCACCACAGAGCTCAGCGCGCTAAGGGTGTACAGAAGGGGTTGTTTCAGTTTTTTCATTCCTCAACTCCGCCTGAACAGGCCCTTGAACATGATCTTGAAGATCTTCCAGGAATCCTTCACCGCATTGTAGTGGGAGCTGTAGTCCTCGGGGTCGTATACCGTCTCGATGGGCTGCTCCAAAAACCGGATGCCCGCATGCTTCATCTGCAGCAGCATGTTGGTCTCATATTCGAAGCGCTCGCCCGCGATCTCACAGAAACGTTCCAGGCAGGAAACGGGAATGGCCCGAAGCCCGGTCTGCGTATCGGAAAGCCTGATCCTGTAGAAGATGCGGAACATGCGGGAGGTGGTCTTGTTACCCGCCACGCTGCGGGCCGGTACGCCGGGCTGATCAAAGTCCCGGCAGCCCAGGACCACTTTGTCGCTCTCCCGCAGCATCCGCTCGCCGCAGGCGATAATATCCTTGGTCAGATGCTGCCCGTCGCCGTCGATGGTGATGACGCCTTTCATCTGAGGCAGCTGCTCCAGCACATAGCGAAACGCCGTTTTCAGTGCCCTGCCCTTCCCCTTGTTGACGCCGTGATGGATCACGGTACACTGAGGGTACGCTGCCGCCTTGTCAAACCAGATCTGATGGGCGGCGTCACTGCCGTCGTCCACGATGACGATATGCTGAAAGCCGCTCTCCACCAGGCCTTCCACCACCCGGCTGAACTTCTCATCCGGGTCCAGGGACGGCAGCACGATGGCCACTTCCTGCTGGCATTTCATTTCTGTCATCTCAGACCTCATCTGCATCATAGCGCTCCACCGCCACCGCGCGGATCCCCTCGTCCGTATCATGCACGATCACCGTCAGGCCGTTGTTGTCGGTGACTACGCCGTTTTCGCCGTGGTTGGGGAAGGTGGTTGTGGTCACAGCGCTGATCTCCAGGATATAATAGCCGTCGCCCACATCGGTGGCGCGGTTGAGCTGTCCGGACTCAAAGCGGTAGGAGGTGGTATGACCCCAGTTGCCGGTGCCGTCCATGGCCTGCTTCAGGCGCAGATCCAGGTCGCCGCCCAGCTGGATATAGGGCATCAGCTTGGAGTAGGAATACATGGGATCTGCGACAGCGGCACTGAAGCTCAGGTAAGCGTCCGCAAACGGGACGGCAAACTCACTGAGCCGGCCCATGATCGCCTCGTCCACAGGTTTGATGAACTGGGAATCGTCCTTCGTTTCGTCGATGACCGTCTCCTCGCCCTTTTCGTTGTAAACGACAGGGCTCAGATGGCCGAACACATTGTCGAATTTATAGGTGACTTTCTTGGGGAGTGCGGGATACTGGGAATAGTAATCCTTCAGCACGTCATAGGGGATATCACGCTCAACGATATACTCCTCGCCCAGCTTTACGCCGTTGAGGCTCACCGAGTAAGCCTCCGGCACTGTGACAGATACCGAGGAATACAGCCCATTAAAATCAAATTCCTCATCACTGACGATCCAGGGGGGCTGCTCGGAGAGCACATCCCCGATCAGCGGGATGTTGATGGAGGACTTCCTGGCCTCCACATTGGGATCCCGGATCAATGTCACCTTGCCGAAAACATTGCCTCCGCACAGCAGGTTATAGGAGACGGTGGAATCGCCCTCAGAGCCGCCGGGCAGACGGGAGTAGCTCAGTTCATCGTTGAGCATGGCCTTTACCAGCTCCTCACACTCCTCATCGGTCTGCACCTCATGGGGCATAGCGGCGATCGTCTCGGCCACGCCCTCGTTCCAGAGGTTGCGGCTCAGGTTATCGATATAGGCGTTCATGGTATTGTCCGGCCGCGCCTTTTCATAGTTTTCCGCATAGTTCCAGACCAGCGTAAGGCCATAACAGGCGGCAGCGATCAGTACCAATGTGTAGAGCATCAGAACGACCGTATATATAACCGAACCGGTTTTTTTTCTTCTTCTAGCCATACAATGACCTCACAATCACTTAAACAGGAATGCGTTGGGCAGATAGCGGGAAATGCCGCTGGCCGAGGAGGGGCTGTTCACATAGCCGCCGTTATAGTACATAACGGAGGAGGATCCGCCGTCCAGGTTGCAGGCATTGATTGCGCCGTGATCGTACAGGACCTGCGCCGCATCCAGATAAGTGCCGCCGATGCTGTGTACCTGACGGCCGTCGATGCAGAGCATCAGCACCGCGCCGTCGGCCCGCTGACCGATAGCCGTACGGGGATTGACGCCGCTGACCAGCATATCGTCATCCACGATCTTGCCGTTGATGATCAGGATGGGATAGAAGCTGACGCCGTTTACAATATTCAGTGCCGCCGCATCCTCGCGGCTGTAATAGCCCACGTGCAGGATTCCCTTGTCGTCAAAGCCCACAAAGCTGTCGCCGCCGTAGCCTTCATTCCAATAGACGCCGTCGATGATGGTCAGTCCATCGGGCAGTCCGCCGCTGCCGCCGCCGCCTTCATCCACGAAGCCGCCGGCATTGATGCCGCCCAGAGCGTCGTACTTTGCCACCATATCATCCAGGATCATACCGGCCCCGCCGTAGCCGTCGGGCATGCCCACGAACACACGCTTGGGGTCATAGATGGTGATCAGATATCCAACGAAACCGTTGCCCTTGATCTTCTCCAGAACGATGCCGTCACCGTCCTCATCGATCACGCCGTAGGCGTCCGGCTTGGGAGCGCCGTCGTCATCAACAGGCTGCTCCACGATGGTGATCAGCGAGGCGTCGAATTCATCCTCCACATGCCGGCGGGTACGGGAGCGGATGTCCTGTACCTCCTCCTCCGACAGGAAGATGTTGGGCGTCCAGGTGAAACGCCGTGTCTCCAGCAGGGTCATGGCCCAGGTGTCACGCAGCGTGGGGGACGGTCCCTTCATCAATATGTACCACAGGCCCAGCGCCGCAAGGCCGCCCACGATGACAGTGACCACGGCGAAGCCGAAGATCCGGTCGATCACGCGGCGTACTTTATACCAGCAAACACGGCGCTTTTTGCGTTTTTTTTCTTTTTCCAAAGCTTCCGGCGTCATTTCCGTTTCTTCAATTGTATCTTTTTTCTTAAACACAGAAACACCTTCGCAGTCAATGATTTTGCAGCAGAGCATACTATCGCACTCTACATACAGCAGGTATTTTACCATAAGCGGCAAGCCATGACAAGAAGTTTTTGAGAATTAAGAAAAAGTACACATTCAGGAAAAAACGTGAAAAAAGGCCATGGCAGCACTGCCATGGCCTTTTGTTCCAAAAGGGTGGAATTACTCGTTGATGCCGATAACGACACCGGAGCCGACGGTACGGCCGCCTTCACGGATAGCGAAGCGGAGGCCGTTCTCGATGGCGATGGGGGTGATCAGCTCAACATCCATGTCGACGTTGTCGCCGGGCATGCACATCTCAACGCCTTCGGGCAGGGAGATGACGCCGGTCACGTCGGTGGTACGGAAATAGAACTGAGGACGATAGTTGTTGAAGAACGGGGTGTGACGGCCGCCTTCTTCCTTGGACAGGACGTAAACCTGGCCCTTGAACTTGGTGTGGGGGTGGATGCTCTTGGGAGCA
>CACYXE010000014.1 GCA_902778275.1 Oscillospiraceae bacterium | reverse complement strand
TGATCCTGAGCTTAAGCGTTTCGGCTTTTGCAGTCAACGCGCAGTACGGCCCCACCAAGGCGTTTCTGAAAGTTATGGACCGGGAAGGTCACAAATACAATTACATGGGTATCGATGAGGACGACGACGAACAGATCAAAGTGACGTTCGAGGGCGATTATTTGGATGACATCAACGTGAATATCTATTTCGACGAGGATCTGGACTCTGTCAGCATGTGCTCCTGGTATATCATCGAGTTCGATGAAGCCGACCTCCCCGAGGTCCTGAAACTGGTCAACAAACTGAACAACGACTACAAATTCGTCAGATTCCAGGTAGATGAAAAAGAACTGTCCGTGGATGCGCAAATCGATTGTCCGCTTCGCGATGACGAAAACGCCGGCGAGATCGCTTACGACGCCCTGTATTACATCGTCATGATCGTGGATGAAGGATATCCCGAACTCAAAGCCTTCGCAAAATAAATACAGCGAGGCCGCTCCGCTGCGGCGCCGCCTGTCTTTTCGACCGGAACAAGCAAAAAATACCCGGGGTATGCAAGACGCATACCCCGGGTAGATCATTATTCGGCGCGGCCGATGCGCTCCAGCTCCTTCTGCTTGTTGAACAGGAAGCTTAAACGCAGCTCGTCACCGCTTTTGATGCGGCGGAAATTCACCAGGTGCTTACAGAAGATCGGTATGACAGGGATGGCCATCACTGCCGCCCCCAGCCAAAAAGCGGTCAGGAACCCATAGCAGATGGGGACGATCGCAGACATGGACACGGTGACGATGCACACATAGTTGGTGATGATGCCGATCAGCAGCGCGACGCCCAGCATCATCAGCAGGAACTTGGGATCATGGGCCAGGCACAGTCCGCCAAGGCAGGCCAGGCCCCGGCCGCCATGAAAACGCAGCCAGACGGGGAACAGGTGTCCCAGCAGCGCGGCAACGCCGCCCAGAATGCCCGCCAGGCGCAGGGCGGGGAACAGCCACTGGCAAATCCACCAGGAGGCCGCCGCCTTTAAAATATCCAGCAGCGCCACCAGCAGGCCCGCCAGCTTGCCCGCCATGATCACCGTGTTGGAGGCGCCCGCGTTGCCGGAGCCCTCCCGGCGGGGATCGTAGCCCTTGACCAGACCGATCAGAAACGAGGGGCTGATACTGCCCAGCAGGTAGCCGATCACGACGCAGGACAGCACCTGCAGCAGGATTGTTTGCTTCATAGCTTCTCCTCTGTTGCCAAAATCCGCCGCAGCGCCTTAGCCACGCCGGCGTCGTTGTTGCTCATTGTCACCTCATCCGCCGCGTCTTTCACGTCAGGGGTGCTGTTGGCCATGGCCACGCCCCAGCCGGCGGCGCGGAGCATGGAGCTGTCATTGCTGCCGTCACCAAAGGCCAGGGTCTCTTCCCGCGCGACGCCCAGGACTTGAGCCAGGGCAAGCATAGCCTTGCCCTTGTTGGCGTCCGCATGGTTGAGCTCGATGTTGTTGCTGGTCGAGCTGGTGGCGACCAAGTCCGGAAACAGCTCCGGGATCCGCTTCAGCTGCCGCTGCCGCTCCTCCTCGTCCTCGGGCAAAAAGTACATCTGCAGCTTCTGCAGAGGCCTGCCCTTTTCCCGCAGGGTCCCCTTGAAATCCTCCACCCGGATGCGCAGCCGGTTCACCAGATCCAGGATCCCCGGCTCATAGGCGAAGTAGGGCGCGCAGCGCTCATACATCTCCCGACTCATCCAGCCGATTTCATCCTGGTAGCAGTCATAGATCACCGGCAGGGTATCCATATAATCATAGGCGCGCAGAGCCAACTCCAGAGGCACGTCCGCCTGATAGAGTGTTTTGCCCTCCCGCGTGTCGACGACCGCCGCGCCGTTGGACACGATGTAATACCGGATAAACGGCAGATCCTTAATGGCCTCGGGGATCCCCCGCAGGATCCGCCCGGTAGCCGGGACGAGGATCATGCCCCGCGCCGCCGCCTCGATCAAGGCCTGCCGGTTTTCCTCCGGCAGCTTCTTTTTATCATCAAGCAGCGTTCCATCCAGGTCGAACGCCATCAGCCTGTACAAATGCTTTCACCCTTTCAAGGGCTTTATTATCCCCCAAATCTTCCCGGTTGGCAAGTCTTTTTTGGTCAGTGTCGGTTGATTGTGCATATTTTTCCATTTTCTGGCCTTTGTCTCCTATTTTTCTCTTGCAATCTCCGGCCGCATGCTGTATACTTACAAAGCAATGATCCGTCATGGATTGTATACTTGTATACAGGAGGAAAACAAAATGAAAAAGTTTGCAGCTCTGCTGCTGGCCCTGTGCATGGTATTTGCGCTGGCCGCCTGCGGCTCCAGCTCCACCCCTGCCGCTCCCGCCGCCACCGAGGCGCCCGCGGCCGAACCCGCGGCTGAGCCCGCTGCCGAGCCTGCGGCTGAACCCGCTTTCGGTCCCAAGGACGGCGGCTCCAGCCTGACCTTCACCACCGGCGGTGAAGCCGGTACCTACTTTGCTTTCGGCGGCGTTATGTCCCAGAAGGTGAGCGAGGTCACCAGCACCAAGGTCACTGCCATCACTTCCGGCGGCTCCAAGGCCAACATCGAGGCTCTGGAGATGGGCGACGCCCAGTTGGGCTTCTCCCAGTCCGACGTTCTGTCCTACGGCTACACCGGCGCCCGTCTCTTTGAGGAGACCGGTGCTGTCACCAGCATCTCCACTGTTGCCGCTCTGTACATGGAGCAGGTGCAGATCGTCACCCTGAATCCCGAGATCAAGACGGTCGCCGACCTGGCCGGCAAGAGCGTATCCATCGGCGCCGCCGGTTCCGGTGTGTACTTCAACGCCATCGACGTGCTGGGTGCCTACGGTCTGACCGAAGACGACATCAAGCCCACCTACCAGTCCTTTGCCGACAGCGCTGAGGCCCTGCAGGACGGCCAGATCGACGCCGCCTTCATCGTGGCCGGCGCTCCCACCACCGCCGTCACCTCCCTGGCCGCCACCAAGGACGTCTACCTGGTGAGCCTGGACGACGAGCACATCGACGCCCTGATCGCCTCCTCCCCCTACTACTCCAAGAACATCATCCCCGCCGATGCCTACGGCACCGATGAGGATGTGACCACCGTGGCCGTTGGCGCTGTGGTCGTCGCCGGCGACGATGTGTCCGATGTGGACGTGTACAACTTCCTCTACGGCGTGTTCGAGAACCTGGACAATCTGGCCCATGACAAGGCCAACGAGCTGAGCCTGGAGTTCGCCAGCTCTGTCACAGACGTGCCCTATCACCCGGGCGCTGTCCAGTACTTTGCCGACAAGGGCATCACCGTCCCCGGCAAGTAAATCACATAAGCACGAACCTGATCCTGACCCGCATCTTTTCAGGTGCGGGTCAGACGTACTTATCCCTCCGTTACTATTTCGCAAAGAAAGGAGAGCATCATGGCATTCGGCAAAAAGAAGCAGTCCGTCCCGGACAAGGAACTGGGCGCGGAAGAATTGATGAAAAAATATGACCGGGAGTCCAATGTCCGCATCTGGGAGGGCGTGCCCAAACAGGTGATCCGGTACATCTGTGCGGCGTTCTCGGTATATTGCATCTATGTGACCCTGTTCAGCACCATGATGCCCGAAGAAAAGCTGAATCTGTTTCTCGGCTTGATTCTGATCATCGGTTATCTCAATTATCCCATCAGCAAGCACCATGTGCGTCCCAATTTTATCCCCTGGTATGATATCGTCATCATGGTCGTAGGTGCCATCCCGTTTTTCTATTTCGCCTCCCACGCCCATGCGATCATCGCATTGGCCACTCGCGTCACCCGCGATCCCAAAATGGTCGCCATGGCTGTTGTTGCGATCCTGTCCTTTATGGAGCTGTGCCGCCGCTGTGTTGGCATCCCTATCCTCTGCGTGGTCGGCGCGCTGCTGGTCTATGCTTTCAGCAATGTGCGTTTCGGCAAAGTCATCTATGACCTGTTTTATACCACCACGGGCATGATGAGCACGCCCATCAATGTCTGCGCCAAGTATATCGTGGTGTTCATCATCTTCGGCGCATTCCTGGAGCGGACGGGCATTTCCAACTTCTTTATCAATCTGGCCAATTCCATTGCCGGCGCGTCCTCCGGCGGTCCCGCCAAGGTGGCCGTCATCTCCTCCGCCCTCTGCGGTATGGTGTCCGGCTCCTCCGTGGGCAACACCGTGACCACCGGCTCTGTTACCATCCCCATGATGAAGCGCACCGGCTACAAGCCCGAGTTTTCCGGCGCCGTGGAAGCCGCAGCCTCCACCGGCGGACAGATCATGCCCCCCATCATGGGCGCCGCCGCCTTCCTGATGGCGGAATATATGGGCATCCCCTACGGCCAGGTGGCCCTGAAGGCCATCCTGCCCGCGGTGCTGTACTTCACCGGCATCTATATCGCCGTCCACCTGGAGGCGAAAAAGCTGGGCCTGAAGGGCATTCCCCGGGAGGAACTGCCCAGGTTCCGGCAGCTGCTGCCGCGGATCTATCTGCTGCTGCCCCTGGTGGTGCTGGTCTGGCTGGTGGCCACCAACAAGCGCACCATGCAGTTCTCCGCCGCCGTGGCCATCGGCATCACCATTCTGGTGGGCCTGTACAACAACCTGGTCACCATCGCCACCAAGAGTCAGGACAAGAGCGATAACCTGACGCTGGCCAAGTTCATCGACGCGCTGGAAGCCGGCGCCAAGAGCACCATCACCGTGGCCGTGGCCTGCGCCATGGCGGGTCTGGTGGCGGGCTCCATCACCTCCACGGGTCTGGCCTCCAAGCTGATCACCGCGGTGGTCACTATTTCCCAGGGGCGGATCCTGATCGCCCTGCTGCTGACCATGCTCTGCTGCATCGTGCTGGGCATGGGCGTTCCCACCACTGCCAACTACTGCATCATGGCCTCTACCTGTGCGCCCATCCTGATCGCCATCGGCGTGCCCCAGGTGGCCGCCCACTTCTTCGTGTTCTACTTCGGTATCGTGGCAGACATTACCCCGCCTGTGGCTCTGGCCGCCTATGCCGGCTCCGCCATCGCCAAGGCACCGCCCATGAAGACCGCCTTCAACGCCTCCAAGCTGGCCATCGGCGCCTTCGTCGTGCCCTATATCTTCGCCATGAACCCGGCCATGCTGCTGATCGACACCACCGCCGTGCAGGTGGTGCTGGTGGTGGTCACCTCCATCATCGGCATCTTCGGCGTGGCAGCCGCCTTGAACGGATATCTGTTCAAGCACATCAATCCTCTGATGCGCCTGGTGCTGGCCGCCGGCGGTCTGCTGATGCTGGATCCCTCCGTCACCACAGACCTGATCGGCATCGTGCTGCTGGCCGGTGCGGTCGTTTTCCAGTATCTGACCGGCAAGAAAGCCGCGGCCGCAGCCTGAGTTGGCCTTGCTGACAAGTCTCCAAACAAACAGCTAAGCGCCATGAGCGAACTGCTCATGGCGCTCAAGCTGTCAACAGCTTGAGCGCAAAAAAGGAAACTTCCGAAAAAGTTTCCTTTTTGCATGGATTGTACGTGAAGGGGGACTCCCCGTCCCCCTTCACAATCCCCCTTACTTGTCCGATCATACCGGCAAGTGGTTTGTTTGCAGTCTAAGCGCCATGGGCGATCCGCTCATGGCGCTTAGCTTTTTATTCCTCAAGAGTCAGCATATATTTCCCGTTTGCGTTGATGAGGGTGGTGTTCCCGTATTGCAGGATCCGCTGCTGGCCCGGCTGATAGCGCTTGTGCACATGGCCGTAGACCAGATAGCGGGGCTGCCAGCGGTCCAGCAGCGTCAGGAAGGCCTCAAAGCCCCGGTGGCTCTGGTTTTCCTGATCCCCATAGCCCCGCACCGGCGCGTGGGTCAGCACGATGTCCACCCCGCCGGCCTGCCGCAGCTTCCGGGACAGCCGCCGGATCCGCCGGGCCATCTCCCGCTCGGTGTACTGATAGGGGCCGCCGTTATACCAGGAGGAGCCGCCCAGCCCCAGGATCCGCAGACCCCTGACCGTCACCAGCCTGTCGTCCACACACTCGCAGCCCTCCGGCTCGACCCGGTCATAGGCGCCGTCGTGGTTGCCGTGTACATACAGCAGCGGACAGTTGGCCATGGTGACCAGAAAACTCAGGTAAGCGGCGCTCAGGTCCCCCGCCGAAAGGATCATGTCCACGCCCGCCAGATGGCCGGGCTGATAGTAATCCCAGAGATATTTGTCTTCCTCATCCGAGACCAGCAGGATCTTCACCGCCGGACCCCCTTCCTCTGGCAAAAAACGCAAGCATCGTGGGTTTATTATAGGGGCAGTGTGGGGGATTTGCAAGTCTTTTCCCGAACGCTGCCGGCTGTGCTTCAGGCGCCGATGCTTTTCTTGATCTGCTGGATCGCGTTCTTTTCCAGCCGGGATACCTGGGCCTGGGAGATCCCCACTTCACGGGCCACCTCCATCTGGGTCCGTCCGTCGTAAAAGCGCAGAGCCAGGATCCGTTTTTCCCGTTTGCCCAGCCGATGCAGCGCTTCCTCCAGCGCGATCTGCTCCAGCCAGTGCTCGTCCGTGTTGCGGTTGTCGCCGATCTGGTCCATCACCGTGGCGCTCTCGCCCGCGTCGCTGTAGACCGGCTCGTACAGAGAGACCGGGTCGCAGATGGCTTCCAGGGCGAAAACCACCTCCTGCCGGGGCAGCCCCAGGGTTTTGGCGATGGTCTCGATGTCCGGCTCCCGCCCAGTCTCCGCCGTCAGCTTCTCCTTGGCCTGCAGGACCTTATAGGCCGTGTCCCGCATGGACCGGGATACCCGCACCGCGCTGTGATCCCGCAGAAAGCGCCGGAGCTCCCCGGCGATCATGGGAACGCCGTAGGTGGAAAACTGCACGTTCTGGTTCAGGTCGAAGCAGTCCACCGCCTTGATGAGGCCGATGACCCCCACCTGGAACAAGTCGTCCATGCTCTCGCCGCGCCCGGCGAACTTCTGCACTACGCTCAGCACCAGCCGGAGATTTCCGGAGATCAATTCCTCCCTGGCAGCCTTATCGCCGCAGCGGGCCTTCTCCAACAGCTGTCTGGTCTCCGTGCCCTTGAGCACCGGCAGGCTTGCCGTGTTCACCCCGCAGATCTCAACCTTTCCCTGCACACGAACACTCCCTTCCCGTTTTTTGAAAATGAAAGCGAGTGTTATTATTTCCCGCCGCGGGAAATTTGATTCTGTAAACTTTTCGTGGAAAAAGCCTTGACAAGCCCTGTCAAATCGTGTATATTATTTGAGCGCTCCGAAGACAGCAGGTGGCTCAGGCCGTAAATCCTGCCGAGGACATCAACAAATTTCTTGATTGTTTTTGTGCCTTTGCGTCTTGGGATGCAGGGGCTTTTCTTTTTGGGCGCGACTGATCAATCGTGTGGAGGTGAAAACACACATGCCAAACGCAAAGGTTCTTAGCGAAAAGCAGGCGATCGTAGACGCTCTGGCCGAACGAATCCAGAATGCAGCCGCCGGCGTTCTCGTGGACTACAAGGGCATCACCGTAGCCGAGGATACCGCACTGCGTACCGAGATGCGCAAGGACGAAGTCAACTACACCGTCGTCAAGAACACCCTGACCAGAAAGGCTCTGGACAAGCTGGGGATGAGCGAGCTCGACCACGTCCTCAACGGCACCACCTCTCTGGCCACCGCCGAGAAGGATCCCATCGCTCCCTTCCGTATTCTCAGCGATTACAGCAAGAAGCTGGGCGATCGCTTCAACATCAAGGCCGCCTTCATGGAGGGCAAGGTGCTGAACGAAGCCGAGATCGCGGAGATGGCAGAGCTGCCCAGCAAGGACGCTCTGTACGCCAAGGTCCTGGGAACCATGATCGCACCCATCACCGGCCTGGCCGTTTGCCTCGGTCAGATTCTGGAGCAGAAGGGCGGCTCTCTGGAAGCGCCCGCTGCCGAAGCTGCTGAATAAGCGGCACAACATTATTAATGGAGGATATTACAATGAGTGAAAAAATCGCTGCCATGATCGAAGAGATCAAGGGCCTGTCCGTTCTGGAGCTGTCCGAGCTCGTTCACGCCCTGGAAGACACCTTCGGTGTCTCCGCTGCCGCTGTCGCCGCCGGTCCCGCTGTCGCTGCCGGCCCCGTCGTGGAAGAGAAGACTGAGTTTGACGTTGTCATGACCAGCTTTGGCGCTGAGAAGATCAAGGTCATCAAGGAAGTCCGCGGTATCACCGGTCTGGGCCTGGCCGAGGCCAAGGGCCTGGTAGAAGGCGTGCCCGCCAAGATCAAGGAAGGCATCTCCAAGGAAGACGCCGAGGCTCTCAAGGCTCAGCTGGAGGCCGTTGGCGCCACTGTCGAGATCAAGTAATTTCGACCAAATTACACACAAAAAATCCGCTTCCCATCGGGAAGCGGTTTTCTTGTTGTTTTTTCCTCAGGCGGACGCGGTGGAACCATAGCGAGCCAGGCGGTACACATCCCGCAGCAGCACAAAGGCGTTGCTGTCCGGCAGACTTTTGTCCCACCAGCGGCGCAGGACGATCTCGATCTTCTGTCCGGTGCTTCGCATAAAGGCGCCGGGGTTGGAGATGCGCACGGTATCCCCGCAGACGCCATCCACCGTGGTCAGGGTGAGGACGCAGGACCTCCCCCTGGGGCAGCGCACCTGCAGTCTGCCGTCCTCGAGCCGTACGCTGCAGCCCGCGCCCTCCCATTGGAGGCTGTACGCGGCAGTGTCCAGGTCCGCCTCATCAGGGGCATAGAGCAGAAAGCTCTCCTGGCCGGAGGGGTCGATATAGTAATCGTAGATGAAATCTCCGCGCTCATTCATCAGCTTGATGTACCGGGGCATCCGGCTCTGTTCTTCGCCGTCCGCTTCGATCTCCGTCAGGCCCGCTCGCGTCCCCTCTGTCTGCAGCAGGCGGATACGCACACGCCCGGTGCGGACGCCCTCCAATGGGATCTCATTGGCCTGGCCTGTAGGCTGCAGCGCCCCGGTGCGGAGGCTGCTGCCGTCGTCGAAGAGAAGCTCCGCGTCCAGCACATTGTCGGCGGGAGAGGGGTTGTCATAGAGCGTCAGCCGGGTGAGCGCCGTCTCCTGCGGCAGGCGGATCTCCACCTCGCGTTCTGCGTCCGCCGCTGCCGGGATCCACACCCCGTCCTCAGCCACGCCCACAGCGCTGATATCCGCCGAGTCACGGAGCTTAAAATCGTTCAGGACCCCTGGCTCCCCGGAGCTGACGGAGATCTCGCTGTGCAGGACCAGGTTCTCCGTATCCCGCAGCCAGTAGACCCGGTCGCCGCTGATGATGCGCTCTGCCCAGTCGCTGGCGCCCTGGGTGGCGTGCAGCCGCAGCTGCCAGTAAGTACTGCTGGAGAGCATGGACCGGGACAGGGTCTGCGCACTCACCGGCAGGCGGACACGGCTTTCCCAATCGCAGTAGGGGATATCGCCGGGATCCTGGGTGGCCAGCATGTTTTCGGCGTAAAAATCGCCGACGCTGAAATAGGCCGTGTTGTAGCAGAAGCTCTTGAGAACCAAGGGATGATACGTCCCGTCAGCCTTCAGGATTTGACACAAAGCCTCTTCCATGAACAGAGAGGTGGAGATGTGGTCCGCATGGTTTTCATAGTCGCTGCAGAGGATCACGTCCGGTCTATAGCTGTCCAGTACCTCGGTCATATCCTCCAGCAGATGCCGGCGTGTATAGCTCCTGTCCTCACGGAAGGCCGGATGCTCCGGCAGCCCATAGGTAACCCAGCGCCGCCCATGGGAAATGACCTCTTCATCCGCCGGCGCGTTATAGATGCTCTTTTCGCCGTCGTAAAACCAGCCGTCCCCGTAGCCCAGGAAGATCACCTGATCCTCCGGCACGCCCAGCCGGGCCGCCACATTCAAGGCCTCCCGCATGCGGGTCTCGCCCTTGCCCAGGTAGTCCCCGTTGGTGACAAAGACCAGGAACACCCGGCTGCCGTAACGCACATATTCCTCGATCACGCCCCCGGCGATGTTGATCTCATCGTCCTCATGGGGCGCGATCACCATTACCCGCTGCCCCGCATAGAGGGCCGCTTTGCCCTCGTCCACCTGGGCGTAGGCGCCTTGTTTGGAAAAGCCCAGCAGAAAGCCCGCCGCTGCGGCGGCCAGAACTAGGACCAGGCACAGCAGACTGAGCGCCAGACGCCGTACCAGGCGCAGGGAAAAAGGCCGCGGCAGGGCAAAGAGCAGAAAACCCAGCCCAAAAAGGGCGAGAAAAGCCGCCATCGGCAGGTGAGCCCCGGCGAGGGCTGTGCATACGTCCACAGCCACCGCCAGCACCGCCGACAGCAGCAAAGCAAAACAGGCTTTCAGCAGGGCTTGTTTTTTCATAGATCCTTATCCTTTGGAAGTTCTGCCAGTGCCGGGTTGTTGGCCTCGGCATATGCGCAGGCGATGGCGCCGGCCTTCAGCGCCGCGCGGGCTGTCCGTTCCAGGTCGAAGCCCTGCAGCTCCGCCCAGATCAGGGCGGCCATGGCCGCGTCGCCCGCGCCGGTGGTGTTCACCAACCGGGTCTCATAACAGGGCAGATGCAGCAGCGTATCGCCCGATCCGGCCAGCATCCCATCTCCGCTCAGGGTCACAAAGATCCGCCTCACGCCGGCGGCCAGCAGCGCCTTCGCCGCCCGCTCCGGGTCGGCTTCCCCGGTCAGGGCCTCCGCCTCCATGGCGTTGGGCTTGAGCACCGTGAGCCGGTCCAACAGGCCTGCCAGGCGGCCGGCCTTGGCGGTGGACACCGGGTCTGCGTACAGGGGCGCGGTGCAGCGCTGCGCCACATAGCGCAGGGTCTCCACGGACAGATTGCAGTCGATGAGCACCGCATCCGCCCTGTTGATCTGCGCCATGAGAGGCGCCAAAGCACGGGGCGTGATACACTCGGTGATCTCCATATCCGCCACCGCCGTCTGCATCTCTCCCCGTTGATCGGTCACATACAGATAGGTGGAGCTGCGCTGCTCCGGCAGGACCAGGCTCATACTCATATCGATGCCCAGGCTCCTGCAGTTTTCCAGCAGGCCGGCGCCGTACACATCCCCGCCCACGGCGGTGATGAGGCTCACCTCCACCCCCAGCAGGCGCAGACCGTGGGCGATGTTCCGTCCCACGCCGCCGGGCCGCAACGTCACGGTCCCGGGGTTGGAATCCCGCGGGACCAGCTGTCCCGCGGGACTTCCGCAGATATCCATGTTGGCGCCGCCGATGACGGCGACCCGTTTTATTGTACGTTCCATATGTTCCTGGCGTATTCTTCGATGGCGCGGTCCGCCGCGAAGAAGCCGCTCTGGGCGGTGTTCATGATGGCCAGGCGGGCAAGCTCGTCGCTGTCGGCAATGCGCTCATACAGGCGGCGCTGGCAGTCGGCGTAGGCCCGGTAGTCGGCGATGAGCATATAGGGGTCGCCGCCGTAGAGCAGGCCGGAGACCAGGTCTGAATAACTCTTTCCGTCGGCAAAGCCCTGGCTGAAGCGGCCCAGGATGCGCTGGATCTCCCAGTCCGCATTCGCCGCAGCGTTCGGATCATAGCCGTTCTGGCGCATGCGGGCGATCTCGTCCGTGTGAAGGCCGAAGAGGAACATGTTCTCGTCGCCCAGGCGCTCATACATTTCTACATTGGCGCCGTCCAGCGTGCCAATGGTCACCGCGCCGTTCATCATCAGCTTCATGCAGCCGGTGCCGGAAGCCTCCTTGCCGGCGGTGGAGATCTGCTCTGACACCTGCGCCGCAGGCACAATGGCCTCGGCGGCGGAGACCCGGTAGTTCTCCACAAAGCAGATCTGCAGCTTGTCCTTGCAGATGGGATCGCTGTTGATATCCGCCTGCATACTCAGCAGCAGCTCGATGATGCGCTTGGCGGTCTTGTAGCCCGCCGCGGCCTTGGCGCCGAAGATGAAGGTCCGGGGCAGGAACTCCATGTTGGGATTGTCGTGCAGCTGCATCTGGAGGCTTGCGATGCTCATGGCGCACAGCAGCTGGCGCTTATACTCGTGCAGACGCTTGACCTGTACATCCACGATGGCGTCGGGGTTCAGGGCAAAGTTGTCGTTGCGCTGGGTGAATTGGGCAAAGCGCAGCTTGTTGTCATACTTGATGGCGTTGACGCGGCGGCGCACCTCGCTGTCGGAGGCGAAGTCCGCCAGGCGAATCAGCTCCTCGGGCTTCGTCAGATACTCCGGGCCCCCCAGCAGCTCGCAGACCAGCGCATGCAGGCCGGGGTTGATCTGGGCAAGCCAGCGGCGGTGGTCGATGCCGTTGGTCACATAGGTAAAGCGCTCCGGCCGCAGGGAGCAGACATCCCGGAACAGGTCGTCCCTCAGGATCTGCCCGTGGAGACGGGACACGCCGTTGACTTTATAGCAGGCGGCAAGGCACATGTTGGCCATGTGGACCTGGCCGTCCCGGATGATCAGATTGCGGCCGACCCGCTCGTCCCAGTTGAAATTGTAGACCAGATAGTCGCACCAGCGGCGGTTGATCTCGCACATGATCTCCCACAGGCGGGGCAGCAGCTGCTGCACCAGATCCTGGGGCCATTTCTCCAGGGCCTCGCTCATGACGGTATGGTTGGTATAGGCCACGCTCTGACGTACCAGATCCCAGGCCTCGTCCCAGCCCAGGTCATGCTCATCCATGAAGATGCGCATCAGCTCGGGGATGATGAGGGTGGGATGCGTATCGTTGATCTGGATGGTGTGATGCTGGGCAAAGCTGCGGATATCCCCCCAGACCCGGATATGCTTGCGCACGATATCCTGGGCGGTGGCGGAGACGAAGAAATACTGCTGCTTAAGGCGCAGGGTCTTGCCCTCGATATGGTCGTCCGCCGGGTAGAGCACCTTGGTGATGACCTCGGCCATGGTGCGCTGTTCCATGCTCTTGACATATTCGCCCTCGGAAAACAGATACATGTCCAGAGAGTTGGCGCTCTTGGCATCCCACAGGCGCAGGGTGTTGATCTCGTTGACGTCGTAGCCGGCGATCAGCATATCCCGGGGCACGGCAATGACGGCGGTGTAGCCGGTATGCTCGGCGTGATAGCGGCCGAAGCTGTCCCAGTGAGGGGAAATCTGTCCGCCGAAACGGACCTCCACCGCGTCCTCATAGCGGGGGACCAGCCAGCTCTCCGCCGCGGTGCGCCAGTTGTCCGCCACCTCGGTCTGCTTGCCGTCCTTGAAGCGCTGCTTGAAAATGCCCAGCTCATAGCAGATGGAATAGCCCGTGGCCTCCAGGCCAAGCGTGGCCATGCTGTCCATATAGCAGGCAGCCAGACGGCCCAGGCCGCCGTTGCCCAGCCCCGCGTCCGGCTCTTCCTCAAAGATATCCGCGGCGCTGCGGCCCAGATCCTCCAGGGCGCCGACCACGGCGTCCCCTATGCCGATGTTGAAGGCATTCTTCATCAAGCTCCTGCCCATGAGGAACTCCATAGACATATAGTGGATCTCTTTTTCCGCATGGCGGGGATCCTCCACCGCCAGAAAGCGGCTCATGATCTCCCGGATCACAATGGCCGTGGCCTGAAAGACCTGCTCGTCGGTAGCGGCCTGGCTGGTGGTCGAGAAATGGGCGCAGAGCTTGTCCTCAATGGCGCTGCGCATCTCGTCGCGGGATATTTCTCCGATCATAAAAACGTAGTACCTCCGTTATTTGAATGACTACACACAGAAAGTGCAGGGGCCCGGCGCAGGGAGCAAAACCGCTGCGCCGCGCCTCTGCATTTTCAGCTCCGACGGGCGGTCTTTCGGCCGCCCGTCGGCTGTGCTTGAAAAACGCTGCTTAGATCTTGGTGCCCTTGGGGACCACGGTGGGCAGCTTGGAATTGCCCGTCAGCTTCACGCCGGGGCCAAAGGAAGCGTACTTGTCCGAAATCACACAGTCCAGCTCCACATCCTTGCCGATCACGCAGCCGCGCATGATGATGCAGTCACGCAGCTTGGCGCCGGCTTCCACCCGGGCGCCGGAAAACAGGATGCAGTTCTCCACTTCGCCGTCAATGATGCAGTTGTCGGCGATCAGGCTGTTGCGGATCACGGCGTTCTCGCCGTAATAGGTGCTGACTTCCTCGTGCTCCTTGGTGCGCACCGGCCGGTCCGCCGGGAAGAGCTGACGGCGGTTGGCCGTCTTGAGCATGTCCATGCTGACCTTGTAGTACTGCTCCACCGTCTTGATGGCGTTGGCATAGCCGGGATGGATGTAGACGCCCAGCCTGCCGCCGTCCTGCAGGAACATGTTCACCGCATGGCGATGGAAAAGGAACAGATTCTCCGCCCGGCAGCGGTCCATGATGTCCACCAGCTGATCCTTGCGGACGATGTAGCCCTCCAGGGAAGCGACGCCTTCGCTCTCGCCCTCGCGGTACAGGGCGATCCGTTCCACGAAACCGTCCTCACCCAGGATATAGCGATGGTGCACGCCCATGGGGGTGTGGTCGGCGCAGATGGCGGTGGCGTCGGCGCCGGTTTCCAGATGCTGGTGGATGACCGCCTGCAGGTCGATGTTGGCCGCCATGTTGCCCAGCATCAGCACGACCCACTCTTCCTCGATGTCACGGATGTAGGTGGAGACTGCGTTCAGGGCTTCCACGGTGCCGTTATAGTCGCCGGTGTGATACTCGGGCAGGCCGAAGGGGGGCAGCATCCGCAGACCGCCGGTCTTGCGGCTCATGTCCCAGGCCTTGCCGCTGCCGATGTGATCCAGCAGGGACTGATAGTCCCGCTGCATGATGACGCCCACGTTCAGGATGCCGGCGTTACGCAGGGAGGACAGGGGGAAATCGATCAGCCGGTAACGGCCGCAGAAGGGCAGAGACGCCGCCGTGCGGGCCGCGGTCAGCTCGCGCAGCTCCGGCTGAGCATGGTAGGCAAAGATAATTCCATGAAAGTTTCTCATCGCTTATACCTCCTCGCCCGTATAGATCATGGCTGCGGCAGGTACCTGCGCGCCGCCGCGGATCCGGATATCCGGGCCGCAGGTGGCGACGCCCCATTCCGCAGTTCCGTCCGGCTCGGCGCCCACGTGGGCCCCGGCCTCCACCACGGTATTCTCCCCGATGATGGCATATTCCACCACGGCGCCCTTTTCGATCACGGCGCCGGGCATGACCACGCTGTAGATGACCTTGGCGTCCTCTTCCACGCGCACGGAGGGGGACAGCACAGAGTTCTCCACATGCCCTTCGATGTCACAGCCCTCCGTGACGATGGAGTGGATGACCTTCGCCTTCTCCCCGATGTACTGGGGCGGGCAGATCGGGCTACGGGAATTGATGGGCCAGGCGGGATCATAGAGGTTGATGACCGTAGTGGACAGCATGTCCATGTTGGCGTCCCACAGGCTGGTGATGGTGCCCACGTCCCGCCAGTAGCCGTCGAAGCGGTAGGGCCACAGCCTCTCGCCCGCGTCGATCATCTTGGGGATGATGTTCTTGCCAAAGTCCTTGCTGGAATTGGGATCGTTCTCGTCGGCGATCAGATACTCACGCAGCTTCTTCCAGTTGAATATGTAGATGCCCATGGAAGCCAGGTCGCTCTTGGGGTGCTGGGGCTTCTCCTCGAACTCGCCCACAAAGCCGTCCTCACGCAGGTTCAGCATGCCGAAGCGGGTCGCCTCCTCCAGGGAGACGGTCAGCACCGCCAGGGTGCAGGCGGCGTCCTGCTTGATATGCTCCTCCAGCATCTTGGCATAGTCCATCTTGTAGATGTGGTCGCCGGAGAGGATCAGGACGTTTTCCGGATCATAGTTCTCGATAAAGGCGAGGTTCTGGTAGATGGCGTTGGCCGTGCCGGTGAACCAGGACCCCTTTTCTCCCGCGCCCAGGTAGGGCGGCAGGATGAACACGCCGCCGTCGGTCGCGTCCAGGTCCCAGGGCTGGCCGGTGCCGATGTAGCTGTTGAGCTGCAGCGGCCGGTACTGGGTCAGGACACCCACGGTGTCGATTCCGGAATTCGCGCAGTTGGAGAGCGGAAAGTCGATGATGCGGTACTTTCCGCCGAAGGGTACGCTGGGCTTCGCCACGTTCTGCGTCAGGGCATAGAGTCTGGAGCCCTGCCCGCCGGCCAGAAGCATGGCGATACAGCTCTTCTTCATATGCATCCTCCTATCTTTTTTGTTTTGTACGTTAACGGCAATCCTGCCGGTCTATCCGTTATACAGGTTCATGGCCTTGTCCGGCCCCTGCGTGATGTAGCACTCCACCGCCTTGGCCGCGCGCTGGGCGCATTTCGCCATCTCCTCCGCGTCCTGGTTTTTGAACGCGGACAGCACCCAGTCGATCATGTCATAGTCCGGGTGGGGCGGCGCGCCGACGCCCAGGCGGATGCGCGGGAAGCCTTCCGTCCCCAGGCAGGCGATGATGTTCTTCAGTCCGTTGTGCCCGCCGGCGGAGCCCTTCTGCCGGATGCGCAGCTTGCCCACGGCCAAGGCCGTCTCGTCCGACACCACCAGTATATGTTCTGGCGGGATCTTGTAAAAGCGAGCCGCCTGGCTCACAGCCTCGCCGCTGAGATTCATATAGGTCTGGGGCTTCATCAGCAGCACCTTTTCCCCGCCCAGCTCGCAGCTGGCGGTCAGGGCGCGAAAGCGCAGCCGATCGATGCGCAGATTCTTTTCTTTGGCCAGGGCGTCCGCCGCCATGAAGCCGGCGTTGTGCCGGGTGCCCTCATAACGGGGCCCGGGGTTCCCGAGAAAGACCACCAGCCAGCTCACGCCGTTCTGCTTGGAAAACAACATCGCTCAGTTCTCGAACATGTTGGCGATGGACACTTCCTCGTAGATGCGCCGGATGGCTTCGGCGAACACGGAGGCCGTGGAGATATACTGGATCTTGTCGCAGGCGGGCTTGTCCGCCGGGTAGGGGATGGTGTTGAGGAACAGGAGCTCCTCGATATAGCTTTCATTGATCCGGTCGATGGCCGGACCGGAGAGCACGCCGTGGGTGGCGCAGGCGTAGACCGCCTTGGCCCCGCCCACCTCTTTGATGGCCTTGGCGGCGCCGCAGAGGGAACCGGCGGTATCCACGATATCGTCCAGCAGGATGCAGGTCTTGCCCTCCACGTTGCCGATGATGTTCATGACCTCGGACTGGTTGGCGCGCTCACGGCGCTTGTCCACAATGGCCATGTTCACGCCCAGCTTCATGGAGAAATTCCGGGCGCGGGCGGTGCTGCCCACGTCGGGGGAGACCACCATCACGTCCTCATTGCCCTTGCCGAATTTGCGGGTAAAGTGCTTGACGAACAGGTTGGCGCCCATCAGGTTGTCTACCGGGATGTCGAAAAAACCCTGGATCTGGGCGGCGTGCAGGTCCATGGTCAGCACGCGGTCGGCGCCGGCGGCGGTGATCAGATTGGCTACCAGCTTTGCGGAGATGGGATCGCGGCTCTTGGCCTTGCGGTCCTGCCGGGCGTAGCCGAAATAGGGGATAACGGCGGTGATGCGGCCGGCGGAAGCGCGGCGCATGGCGTCGATCATGATGAGCAGTTCCATCAGGTTGTCGTTGACATGGTTGCAGGTGGACTGGACGATGAACACGTCCTTGCCGCGCACAGGCTCGTATACGGAGATGGAGCATTCACCGTCCGCAAACTGGGAGACGGCGGCGTTGCCCAGGGGCATGTACAGTTCCGAGCAGATGTCCTGTGCCAGTGCGGGATTGGAGTTGCCGGCGAAAACCTTAATTTCCTTGCCGTGTGAAATCATATCTCTCTTATCCTCCATAGAATGGTCTTATCCGCTGCCCGTGCGATCTCCGGCAGCGCCTTCGCACTCTTATACAGATTAATTATAGCACACGGGGAAAAGGATTGGAAGCAAAACTATTGCTCCCCGGCGCCAAAATTGCAGATAAAAAACAGATTTACAAGCGCGTGAATTTTGTTTATAATAACATAGTTATAAATAATAACATAAAACAAGGAATGAGACGAATATGCTGGAATTTGAAGAATACAAAGGAAAACTCAACGCCGCCAAACCCACCCTGGACGTGCTGCGGGGCGCGCTGAAGCTGGAGGCCGCCCAGAAAGAGATCGAGGAGCTGGAGGCCGCCAGCGAGCGGGAAGGCTTCTGGAACGATGTGGAGAATTCCCAGAAGGTCCAGAAGCGGCTGAAGACCCTGAAAAGCAAGGTGGAGAATTATCAAAAGCTCTGTGCCGCATGGGACGATATGATGGTCATGTGCGAGATGGCCATCGAGGAAAACGACGACTCCATGCTGGAGGAGCTGCAGAGCGAGTTCGCGGACTTCTCCCAGAAGGTGGAGGCCACCCGGCTGAGCACCCTGCTCACCGGCGAGTATGACGGCAACAACGCCATTCTGACCTTCCACGCCGGCGCCGGCGGCACCGAGGCCCAGGACTGGGCCTCCATGCTCTACCGCATGTACAACATGTGGGCCGACCGCCACGGCTACAAGGTGAAAGTCATGGATTACCTGGACGGCGACGAGGCCGGACTCAAGAGCGCCACCATCATGATCGAGGGCGAAAACGCCTACGGCTTCCTCAAGAGCGAGCACGGCATCCACCGTCTGGTACGCGTCTCCCCCTTCGATGCGGCGGGCAGGCGGCACACCTCCTTCGCCGCGGTGGAGGTCATGCCCGAGATCAGCGACGACAACGAGATCGAGCTGCGGGACGAGGACATCAAGATGGACGTGTTCCGTTCCTCCGGCGCCGGCGGCCAGAAGGTCAACAAGACCTCCTCGGCGGTGCGCCTGACCCACATCCCCACGGGCATCGTGGTATCCAGCCAGGTGGAGCGCAGCCACTTCCAGAACCTGGAGAACTGCAAGAACATGCTGCGGGCGCGCCTGGCCGAGATCAAGGAGCGGGAGCACCTGGAAAAGATCAGCGACATCAAGGGCGTGCAGATGAAGATCGAATGGGGCAGCCAGATCCGCTCCTATGTGTTCATGCCCTACCAGCTGGTGAAGGACCACCGCACCGAGTACGAAAACGGCAACATCCAGAATGTGATGGACGGAGACCTGGACGGCTTCATCAACGCTTTCCTGTCCATGCGGGCGGCCAGCTGAAGCGCCCCTCCCCGTAAAGCGGAAAACCGGACGGCAGACGCCGTCCGGTTTCCTCATCGGCCGCTGGGACCGGGATCCGCATCGCCGAAGATCATATCGTCAATGTCTTTTTCCATCGAGAACCCTCCCCTGTATGCACAACATACAACCATGATATGCGGGGAGGGCGCTTTTTATGCCTGTTTATATCTGTGCGCTTTTCAAAACGACCGTCACAAGCTCCGGACGGTTGAACAGACGCGGCACCGGCACGGAGTTGCCCAGGCCGCGGGAGACCGCCATTTGAAAGCGTTCTCCGGCATAGACGCCCGCCTCATATTCCGCGCCGAAGCTGTGGTCGTTGTTCAGCAGGCCGCCGATCCCCGGCAGGCGTATGACGCCCCCGTGGGCGTGGCCGCAGAGGACCAGATCCACCGGCAGCTCCGGGTACTTTTTCACCCAGAAATTGCGGTGGCCCAGCCACAGCACAAATGCCTCCGGGTACTCCCGCCGGATGCGCTCGGCCAGGACTTCGGGGCTTATCGGCTCTGCCCAGGCCTGGGGATCCTCCACCCCGGCGATCACCAGCTGCGCGCCGTCTTTCTCCACCAGCTCCCAGCGGTTTTCCAGGCTGTGGGCGCCGCAGCGCCCCAGCAGCTGCCGCATCGGCCAGATGCTCCCCCTGACCCATTCGTGATTCCCGCTGACATAATAGATCGGCGCCAGGCCCTGGAGCTGCCGCAGCAGTCCCTCCACAGCCTCCAGCTCTGTCCGTGCCCCGGCGAGGTCTCCGGTCAGGGCGATCAGATCCGGCCGCTGCCCGGCAACGGCCCGCGCCAGTCGTCGGTTCTCCCTGCCGAACACACAGCCGTGCAGGTCCGAAAGCTGCACGATCCGAAAGCCGTCGAAGGCGGCGGGCAGCCGGACAAAAGGCAGGGTATAGGTGGTGGTTTCCAGCCGGTACCGGCTGTCCAGGACCGCCAAAAGGCCCGCCGCCGTCAGCCCCGCGGCCGTTTTCCCCATATGCTGCGCCATCGCCTCACCTTCTTTCTTCTCCAGAATACCCTGCCGGGCGGGGAAAAGCAATCGAAAACCTCCCAATTGTATGAATATTTTACAAACAATCGGCGTTTCGGGGAGAATAGTTCTTGAATCACACGAGCCTTTGCGTTATAATATTGCGGCAATTTATGAAAAAAGGACGAAAAACTATGAGCGCTTCAACCGAAAAGAAAAATCGCCAGGCCGCCCGCGCGGCAGGGACCGACAAGAAGACCCTGGCCGCCCAGGAGGCCGCCCGGAAGAAAGCCCAGAGCAAGCGCCGCTGGACCATCGGCATTATCCTCGTGGTCCTGCTGATCGCCGCTATCATCTTTATGAACTGGGCCACCAATTCCGGCTTTTTTGCCAAGCAGACCACCGCTCTCACCATCGGAGACCGGAATTATTCCGTAGCCGAGGTCAATTACAATTACGCCGGACAGTATCTGAACCTTGCCAACCAGTACGGCAGCTATGCCTCCCTCATTGGGCTGGATACCAGCGCCGGTCTGGCCGGGCTGGACAGCCAGGACTGCCCCATGATGGAGGGCGCCACCTGGAAGGAGTATTTCCTCCTGGCCGCCGAGGACAACCTGATGCAGACCAAGGCCCTGACCGACTACGCCGCCGCCAACGGCATCGCCCTCACCGAGGATGAGATCGCGGACGTGGACGCCAGCTTTGAAGGGCTGGACGATTACGCCAGGTCCCTGGGCTACGGCAGCGCCAACAGCCTGCTGGCTGTCAACTACGGCGCGGGCGTTACCGTTGATCTTGCCCGCCAGGCGCAGTTGGACACTGCCCTGGCCGGCAAGGCCTACAACACCGTGCAGGACAGCTTCACCTACAGCGCCCAGGAGCTGGAGGACTACTACCAGAGCCTGGAGGGCGCTCGCGACGTGTTCGACTACGCCTATTATTATGTGCCCGCGGAACTCGAGGAGACCACGGGTGAGGACGGCGAGCCCAGCGCCGCGCCCACCGAGCAGACCCTGGCCGTGGCCCGCGCCACCGCCGACGCCATGGTCGCCGCCTATCAGGACGGGGAGGAAGAAGACGCTGTTGAGCGCTTCAATGCGGCCATCGACTCCCAGCTGTCGGGCGAGAAGTCCACGGAGCGCAGCAAGGTCTCCGGCAGCTCTCTCAGCAGCACCTATGCAGAGTGGCTCATGGCCGACCGCAAGGCGGGCGACGTCACCGTGGCGGATGACGCCAACGGCAGCTATGTGGTGCTCTTCCTGGGCCGTGACGACAACCACTATCCTCTCGCCCAGGTGCGGCACATCCTGATCAAGGCCGAGGCAGGCGAGGACGGCACTTACAGCGACGAGGCCAAGGCGGCTGCCAAGGCCCGGGCCGAGGAGATCCTGGCCGAGTGGAAGGCCGGCGATCAGACCGAGGACAGCTTTGCCGCCCTGGCGGAAGCTTACTCCATGGACGAAGGCTCCAACACCAAGGGCGGTCTGTATGACGCCGTGGCCAAGGGCCAGATGGTGGAAGAATTCGACGCCTTTTGCTTTGACAACCACAAACCGGGTGACACCGCCATCGTCTATGGCGAGAGCGCCGGCTATGCCGGTTACCACGTAATGTATTACGTGGGCGAGGGCGAGCTGTACAGCGATCATATCGCCCGCGGCGAGCTCAGCAGCGAGGCGATCACTGCCTGGCTCGACGAACTGACCGCCGGCTATGAAGTGGTACACGCCTCCGGTTACAAGCGGGTAGGCTGAGCTGCATAAAGCAAAACGAAAAAGTTTCCCGATTTTCGGGAAACTTTTTTGGTGCCCTGCCGTCATAGGATCGAGGACAATTTTTTAATTGGAGGATGCTCCCATGAAAAAGCTACTTGCACTGATCCTTGCGATCCTGATGACCCTTTCCCTGTGTGCCTGCGGCAGCGCCAGGAACGCGGCCCCCATGGCCGCCTCTTCTTCCGCTGCCGGCGCCGCGGAGAGCTATTATGCCGCAGACTATGAGACCCCTATGGCCGCCATGGAGGAGGCCGCCTACGAATACGACGGGGACTACGGCTTCTCCGCCGCCGCCAAAACGGGCAGCGGCGACGAGGCGAACGGCTCCGACGTTCCCGAGGTGGATCCGGAGAAGATCATCTACTCCTCCGATGTGACCGTGGAGACCACCGAATTTGAGGATACCATCGCCAAAGTGGAAGCCCTGGTCAAGGCCTACGGCGGCTGGATCGAGTCCAGCAGCGTCAACGGCGCCAACTATTACGACAGCTCCCGGGGTTATTCCCGCAACCGCAGCGCCAGCTATTCTCTGCGCATCCCCAGCAATCGCTTCAGCGAGCTGATGGGGAGCCTCTCCGATCTGGGCAACATCCCCTACAGCCACACCTACACCGAAAACGTCACCGCCCAGTACTACGACGTGCAGGCCCGGCTGACCGCCTATGAGGCCCAGGAGACCCGCCTGCTGGAGATGATGGAGCTGGCGGAGACGGTGGAGGACGTGATCGCCCTGGAGTCCCGGCTCAGCGAGCTGCGCTATCAGATCGAGAGCCTGCAGTCCACCCTGAACAACTGGGACCGCCGGGTCAGCTACAGCAGCATCTACCTGGAGATCAACGAGGTCAAAGCGTACACCCCCGAGCCGGAGCGGCGCATCAGCTACGGCGAGGAGCTGCTGGGCGCCCTGCAGGACGGGCTGGAGGCCGTGGGCGACTTCTTCAAGGAGGCCCTGGTGATCCTGGCCGCCTGCCTGCCCATGCTGATCGTGCTGGGCCTGCTGATCTTCCTGATCGTCTGGCTCATCCGCAAGGCTCACGCCCGCCGGAAGGCCCGCAAGGAGGCAAAGCGTGCCGCCATGGCCGCCGCTGCCGCGGCGCCCGCCCCGGCGGAGGAAGCGAAAAACGAATAAGCCAAGCGTCAAAAAGGCTCTGCCGCGGTTCGCGGCAGAGCCTTTTGGCTTTGTTCTCTTTTATTCCGCTTCCTGCTGGGCCTTGATCTTTTCCTTCCAGCACTTGTGGCACATGGCCTGGTAGCTGTCGTTGCCGCCCAGGAACACCTGGTCGCCGTGGGTGATGATCCGGCCCTGGCCGTCGATGCGGGCGTTGACGGTGGCCTTGCGGCCGCAGGCGCAGACGGTCTTGATCTCCGTCAGGGAATCCGCCAGCTCCATCAGCCGCTGCGCGCCAGGGAAGAAGTGGGTCAGAAAGTCCGTGCGCAGGCCGAAGCACAGCACCGGCAGGTCCTCCTCGTCCACCAGGTCCCGCAGCTGGTCGATCTGCTCCGGGACGAAGAACTGGGCTTCGTCGGCAATGATCACATCGTGCCGTCCCACTTTGCGGTATTCCTCCGCCACGTTCTGCTCCGGCGTGATGACCTGGGCCGCGCAGGAAAGCCCGATGCGGCTGCGGATCACGCCCGCTCCGTCCCGGGTGTCCACGCTGGGCTTGATGAGCCAGACGCTCATGCCCAGCTCCTCGTAATTGAACTTGGTGATCAGCGCCTGGGCGGATTTGGAGGAGCCCATGGCCCCATATTTGAAATACAGCTTTGCCATCGTTTTACTCCTTATCTTCCCGGCTCAGATGGGCGCGCACCCGCTCCACCACCATCTGCATGGCCACCTGGTTGTGTCCGCCCTGGGGGATGATGATGTCGGCGTTGCGCTTGCTGGGTTCCACGAACTCCTCGTGCATGGGCTTGACCGTGGTCAGGTACTGGTCGATGACGCTGTCCAGACTGCGGCCCCGGTCCCGCACGTCCCGCACGATGCGGCGCAGAATGCGCACGTCCGCGTCCGTGTCCACATAAAGCTTGATGTCCATCTCCCGGCAGAGCTCCCGGTTCTCGTAGATGAGGATGCCCTCCACGATGATGACCCGGGTGGGGCAGACGGTCACCGTCTCCTCGGTGCGGTCGTGGATGCTGTAGTCATAGACCGGACACTCGATGGGGTGCCCCAGCTTCAGCCGCCGCAGGTCGCGGATCAGCCGTTCGGTCTCAAAGGCGTTGGGATGGTCGTAGTTGAGCTTGGCGCGCTCCTCGTAGCTCATGTCGTGATGGGCCTTGTAATAGTTGTCGTGGTGGATCACCCACACATCGGCGCCGAATTCCTTCATCAGCTTCCGGGTTATCGTGGTTTTGCCGCTGCCGGTGCCGCCGGCGATCCCGATCACCATAACGTCGCTCATAGTTCCGCCCCCTGCTTCTATCTTTTTCCTTATCATAGCATATCCGCTCCGCCGTTTCAATTTGACTTTGCACTTTTTCTTCCGTATAATGGAGGCAATCGAAGACAAAGGAGGACACATCCATGATCCCCACCCCTCATATCAACGCAAAGAAAGAAGCTTTCGCCAAGACTGTGCTGATGCCCGGTGATCCCCTGCGGGCCAAATTCATCGCCGAGACCTTTCTGACCGACCCGGTCCTGGTCAACAACGTCCGCGGCGTCCAGGGCCACACCGGCACCTGGAAGGGCGTCCCCGTGACGGTGATGGCCTCCGGCATGGGCATCCCCTCCATCGGCATCTACAGCTGGGAGCTGTTCAACTTTTACGATGTGGACAACATCATCCGCATCGGCTCCGCCGGCGCCCTGCAGGACGATCTGAAGCTGCGGGACCTGGTAGCCGGACAGGCCGCCTGCACCAACTCCAACTATGTGAAGAGCTTCGGTCTGGGGGAGACCGCTACCTACGCCCCCATCGCGGACTATACCCTGCTGTCCACCGCCGTGCGCGTGGCGAAAGAGCACGGGCTGGACATGCGCGTGGGCAACATCCTCTCCTCTGATCCCTTCTACGCCGCCGAGGGCTGCGGCAAGAACGACCAGTGGAAGCGCATGGGCGTGCTGGCCGTGGAGATGGAGGCCGCCGGTCTCTATGCCAACGCCGCCTACGCCGGCAAGCGGGCCCTGTGCATCTGCACCATCTCCGACCACATCTACCGCCCGGAGGACAACCTCCCCGCCGAGGAGCGCCAGAACTCCTTCCGTGACATGATGGAGGTTGCGCTGGACACGGCGGTTGAGATGAGCAAGCTCTGAGCCCAACGCAACAAAAAACGGCAAAATCCGCGGTTTTTACAGTTTCTTATTGCTTTGCCCCCTTGATCCATGATATAATAAACAAGCTATGGGCCCTGCGCCCTGGTGAATAACTTTGTACCCAAAATATTTTTATGGAGGAAAAAACATGAAAAAGATTCTCGCACTTGTTCTTGCCCTGTGCATGGTCTTTGCCCTGGCCGCCTGCGGAAGCAGCAGCACCGCTCCCGCCGCCGCTGCCAAGACCAAGGTCGGCATGGTAACCGACGTCGGCGGCGTCAACGACCAGTCCTTCAACCAGTTTGCCTGGGCCGGTCTGCAGGCTCTGGCCGCTGAGGACAGCAGCTTTGAGGTCAACTATCTGGAGTCCAAGACCGACGCTGACTATCAGACCAACATCAACACCTTCATCGATGAGGGCTATGACCTGATCATCTGTGTGGGCTACATGCTGGCTGACGCCACCCGCGAGGCCGCACAGGCCAACCCCGATCAGAAGTTCGCCATCGTTGACGACGCCACCAATGCGGATCTGGAAAACGTTGCCTGCCTGACCTTCGCGCAGGAGCAGTGCTCCTACCTGGTGGGTCTGGTCGCCGGTTACATGACCGAGTCCAAGACTGTCGGCTACATCCAGGGCATGGTTTCTGACACCATGAACCTGTTCGGTGTTGGCTACATCACCGGCGTGCTTGAGGCTTGCCCCGACGCTACCGTCCTGCAGTACAATGCCAACGCGTTTGGTGACATCGCCGGCGGCAACACCGCTGCCAAGGATATGATCACCAAGGGCGCGGACGTGATCTACCACGCTGCCGGCGGCACCGGCCTGGGCATGATCAACGCCTGCGATGAGGAAGGCATCTGGGCCATCGGTGTTGACTCCGACCAGGCTGCCGTTCTGGGCATGGACTGCATCCTCTGCTCCGCTCTGAAGGATGCCGGCGCCGGCTGTGTCGCCATCGCCAAGGACGTGAAGGCCGGTACCTTCTCCGGCGGCGAGCACCACTACACTCTGGCTGACGGCGCCATCAACATCGCCACCACCGGCGATCACATCCCCGCCGACGTGCTGGAGAAGGTGGAGGCTGCCAAGCAGGCCATCATCGAAGGCAAGATGACCGTTCCCACCAGCACCGCCGACTGCCCCCAGTTCGAGCTCGGCTGATCCGAACGATTCCCCTAAGCATTTCCTGGCAGGCACCGGTTTTCCGGTGCCTGCTTTTTCCATGCAAAAATTCTGAATGCCCGGCAAAGAAAATGTAGAAATATAGCCGGAACTATGGTAAGATATTTCATACAGCATTTGCTTTCGCGCGGCTGCCTCTGTCGCCGGGCGAAACGGAAATAAACCAACAACAGGGGGCGATCTATTTTGGCAAAAGAATACGTGGACCTGAATACCCCCGTCATTGAAATGCGCAACATCGTCAAGAAATTCGGCGATTTTGTGGCCAACGACGGGATCAACCTCACCGTCCACAAAGGCGAGATCCATGCGATCCTGGGCGAAAACGGCGCCGGCAAATCCACGCTGATGAACCAGCTCTACGGCCTGCTCAAGCCCACCTCCGGCGACATTCTGGTCAACGGCAGGAAAATCGAGATGAACAATCCCCGCGATGCCATCGCAGCCGGCATCGGCATGGTCCACCAGCACTTCATGCTGGTCCAGCCCTTTACCGTGACGGAAAACATCGTCCTGGGCACCGAGCCCACCAAGGGTCCCAAGCTGGATATGGCCACCGCCCGCAGGAACGTGGTGGAGATCTCCGAGCGTTACGGCCTTTCCATCGACCCGGACGCCAGGATCGAGGATATCTCCGTGGGCATGCAGCAGCGTGTGGAGATCCTGAAGGCCCTCTACCGCGGCGCGGACATTCTGATCCTGGACGAGCCTACTTCCTCCCTGACCCCCCAGGAGATCACCGAACTGATCGCCATCATGCACAACCTGGTCAAGGACGGCAAGAGCATCATCATCATTACCCACAAGCTGAAAGAGATCAAGGAGTCCGCCGACTACTGCACCATCATCCGCCTGGGCAAGTACATCGGCACCGTGGATGTGGATGAAGTGGACGAGAACGGTCTGGCCAGCATGATGGTGGGCCGCAACGTCACCTTCAAGGTGGACAAGCCCGAGCAGGAGCCCGGCGAGGTGGTGCTGGACGTGAAGGACCTGCACTGCAAGGACTACCGGGATATTGAGATCGTCAAGGGTCTGAATCTGCAGGTGCGCCGGGGCGAGATCGTAGGCATCGCCGGCATCGACGGCAACGGCCAGACCGAGCTGGTGGAGGTCATCACCGGTCTGCGCAAGGGCGTCTCCGGTCAGGTGCTGGTCAACGGCGTGGACGTGTTCAACAAGTCCCCTGCCTTTGGCTTTGACCACGGCGTGTCCTCCATCCCCGCGGACCGGCAGAAGCACGGTCTGGTGCTGGACTTCTCCATCGAGGACAATCTGATCCTGCAAAACTACGGCGAAGCGCCTTACTCCAAAAAGAGCGTGCTGCAGCGGGATCCCATCTTCGCCCACGCCACGGAGTCCATTGAGCAGTACGATATCCGCCCCAAGCAGAGCGAGAAGCGCCCGGCGGGCACCCTCTCCGGCGGCAACCAGCAGAAGGTCATCATCGCCCGCGAGGTGCAGAACGACAAGGACCTGCTCATCGCCGTCAACCCCACCCGCGGTCTGGACGTGGGCGCCATCGAGTACGTGCACAAGTACATCGTGGACCAGCGCAACAAGGGGAAGGCCGTTCTGCTGGTCTCCTTTGAGCTGGATGAGATCATGAGTCTCTCCGATATTATCGACGTGATTTTCGACGGGCAGATCGTGGCCGCCATCCCCGGCAAAGAGGCCAATGAGAACGATCTGGGCCTGCTGATGGCGGGAGGTGAGAAGGCATGACAAAGAAGAAAAACTTTCTGGATGTGATTTCGGAAAACCGTTTTATCCACATCCTGCTGTCCATCCTGCTGGGCTTTTTGGTGGGCGCCATTTTCCTGATCGCCATGGGTCTGTCCGTGGGCGAGGCCTACGGGCGGCTGCTCTCCAGCGTGACCAACCTGAAGGGCTTCTCCTATGTGGTGGTCTACGCCATCCCCTATATCGTGGTGGGCCTGTCGGTGGCCTTCTCCTTCAAAACCGGCGTCTTCAATATCGGCGCCGAGGGTCAGTACGTGGTGGGCTCCATGGCCGCCTGCTGTACCAGCATCCTCTGCGGCGGTCTTCCGAAGCCCGTGCTGATCATCCTGTGCTTCCTGACCGCCATGATCGCCGGCGCCGTCTGGGGCATCATCGTGGGCTTTTTGAAAACCAAGTGGGGCATCAACGAAGTGTTGAGCATGATCATGTTCAACTGGATCGCCTTCTATCTGTCCAACTTCATTGCGGGCCTGCCCGCCATTAAAAACGAAGGTACTGCCGAGGCCACCAAGAACATCGCCGCCAACGCCAGCACCCTCTTCTCCAAGGATTTCATCAACTCCCTGGGCCTCTGCCCCACCGCCAACTGGGGCATCTTCGTGGCCATGGCTGTTACGGTCCTGGTCTGGTTCATCATTGAAAAGACCACCCTGGGCTATGAGCTCAAGGCCGTGGGCTACAACAAATTCGCCGCGGAGTACGGCGGCATCCACGTGAACCGCTCCATCCTCACCGCGCTGGCCATCTCCGGCGCCCTGGCGGGCCTGGGCGGCGCCCTGCAGCTGATGGGCATGGGCGGACGCATCAGCATCTTCACCAGCCAGGAAGGCTACGGCTTCGCCGGCATCGTGGTGGCCCTGATCGGCTGCTCCAATCCCTTTGGCGTGTTCGTGGCCGGTCTCTTCTACGGCGCGCTGATGTACGGCGGCAGCAAGCTGAACCTGGTGGGCGTGCCCACCCAGCTCATCAACGTCATCGTAGGCACGGTGGTGTTCTTCATCGCCATCTCCGTGATCTTTGAAAACCTCAAGCGCCTCAAATCCCGCTCCAGGCGCAAAGCGGAGGCTCCCAAACCAAAGAAAGCGGATGAACGGAAGGAGGAGAAGTCATGAACAACTTTGTCAACAGTCTCGGCATCATTCTGTTTGCCACTCTTGCCTATTCCACGCCGCTGCTCTATGCGGCGCTGGGCTCCTGCTTCTCCGAAGTCTCCGGTGTGGTCAACATCGGCATTGAAGGCATGATGACCGCCGGCGCCTTTGCCGGTACGGTGATCGCCTACTTCACCGGCAACCCCTGGCTCGGCTTCCTCTGCGGCGGCCTGGCCGGCGCCCTCTTCGGCGCGCTGCACGCCATCGCCACCGTGAACCTGGGTGCGGACCAGACCATCGCCGGCACCGCCATCAACATGCTGGGCCCCGGTATCGCCATCATGCTGGCAAAGGTGATGTTCAACTCCACCGACACCATTCCCCTGACCCAGGCCCAGAAGATCCCCAAGCTGTTCTCCGGCACCTTCGACACCTCCACTGTGTTCGGCCGCTTTATGGACAACGTCTTTGCCAACTATGCGTCCACTTACCTGGTATTCATCGCGGCGGTCCTGGTCTGGTTTATCTTCTACAAGACCCGCTTCGGCCTGCGTCTGCGGGCCTGCGGCGAGCATCCCCAGGCCTGTGAGACTCTGGGCATCGACGTGATCAAGATGCGTTTCCTGTGCGTGTGCATCTCCGGCTTCCTGGCCGGTCTGGGCGGCGCCTGCGTCACCATGACCATCTCCACGCAGTTCCGTCCCATCTCCATCGTGGGCCAGGGCTTCATCGCCATCGCCGCCGTCATCTTCGGTAAGTTCCGGCCTCACGGCGCTCTGATCGGCTGCCTGCTGTTTGGCTTCTGCTCCGGTCTGAAAGTGGTCCTGGGCGGCTCCTCGGGCATCGACATGCAGCTCATTTCCATGATCCCCTATGTGGTCACGGTCATCGTGCTGGTGCTGTTCGTGGGCAAGTCCCGCGTGCCCTCCGCCAACGGCAAGCCCTATATCAAGGCAAAGTGATCCCGCAGTTTTAGAAAACACCCGGGGATATGGCTTCCATATCCCCGGCTTCATTCTGATTTTTCGGAGGTTTCAATGAACAAGCATCTGGATATTTCCTATGAAGTGGGCTCCGCCCAGGCTATGGGCCTGCCCATCGTGGCTCTGGAGAGCACCATCATCTCCCACGGCATGCCCTATCCCAAAAACGTGGAGACCGCGCTGATGGTGGAGCAGACCATCCGCGACGCGGGCGCCATCCCCGCCACCATCGCTGTCATCGGCGGCCGGCTGAAGGCCGGATTGACCCAGGAGGAGATCGAATATCTGGGCAAGATGGGCCGCAACGTGACCAAGGCCAGCCGCCGGGATCTGCCCGCGCTGGTTGCCTGGGAGGCAGACGGCGCCACCACCGTGGCCACCACCATGATCATCGCCCACATGGCCGGGATCCAGGTTTTCGCCACCGGCGGCATCGGCGGCGTACACCGGGGCGCGGAGACCACCATGGACATCTCCGCCGACCTGGAGGAGCTGGCCCAGACCCCGGTGATGGTGGTCTGCGCCGGGGCCAAGTCCATCCTGGACCTGGGGCTGACCCTGGAATACCTGGAGACCAAGGGCGTGCCGGTCATCGGCTACGGCACCGACGAGCTGCCCGCCTTCTACACCCGGCAGAGCGGCTTCGGCGTGGACTATCGGGTGGACAGCCCCGCGGAGCTGGCCGGGCTGTTCCGGGCCCAGCGGGAACTGGGCTACAAGGGCGGCATGCTGGTCACCAACCCCATCCCCGAGCAGTATGCCATGGACAAGGCCGTCATCGACGCGGCCATCGAACAGGCCCTGGCCGAGAGCCGGGCGCAGGGGATCAAGGGCAAGGAGACCACGCCCTTCCTGCTGGCCCGGGTAGTGGAGCTCACCGGCGGGGAGAGCCTGGAATCCAACATCCAGCTGGTGCTGAACAACGCCCGTGTGGCGGCGCAGACCGCTATCCAACTGAATATCTGAGCGTTTTATCTACGCCCTCTGCACAGCTGTGCGGAGGGCGTCTTTTTTCTGTTGAAAAGGACAGGCTTTGGCAGTATAATAGAATGAATAATTATCTGCAGGAGTGTGCCATGGAGCAGCCAAGATGCAAGGTCTCAGTGGCCTGTACCGCCTTCAATCACGGCGCTTATATCCGCGACGCCCTGGAGGGCTTCGTCAGCCAGAAAACCGACTTTCCCTTTGAGGTGCTGGTCAACGACGACGCCTCCACCGACGACACCGCCGCTGTGATCCGGGAATACGCGGAGAAGTACCCGGCGATCATCCGCCCCTTCTGCCAGGAGCGGAACCTTTATTCCCAGGGCGTCAACATCTACGATGCGGTGCTGTACCCGGCCGCCCGGGGGGAATACATCGCCCTCTGCGAAGGGGACGATTATTGGTCCGACCCGGAGAAGCTCCAGCGGCAGGCAGATTTTTTGGACGCGCATCCGGACTACTCCGCCTGTGTGCACAACACTCTGCTGCACTATACCGATAACTCCCGGCCCGACGCGCCGCTGTTCACCGGGCGCGAAGAACAGGACGTGGCCTTTGAGACCGTGGTCCGGGGCATGGCCGGGGCCTTCCACACCAGCTCCATCATGGCCCGGCGGGAATTTCTGCTCTCTCCCCCGGACTTCCGCGCGGTCGCTTTCCGCCGCGGCTTCACCGATTACCCTGTGGGCATCTGGCTGACCATGCGGGGCAGGGTCCGTTATCTGGACCGCTGCATGTCCGTCTACCGGGTGGGCAGCAACCCATCCGCCTGGAGCAGCGGCGTGGACAGGAACTATGCCAAGTTCAAGGAATTCGTCACCGGGGAGCTCGAGATGCTGCAGGCTCTGCTGCCCCAGGTCTCCGGGAACCGGGCCGACGCGGTGCGGCAGGTGATCCTGGAGCGGGAGTATGAGCTGCTGGAGCTCCAGGGGAAGGCGGACGAGCAGATCCGTCCCCCTTACGATGCGATCTATCGGGCGCAGAGCGCCTCCTATAAAGCCAAGCATTTTCTCAAGCGCAGGCTCCCCGGCCTGCACCGGCTGTACCGCCGGCGCCGGGGCTACGGAGACTGATCCGGGGTATTTCCCGAACCGTGATATTGTTTTTTGCCAGGAGTCAGCATACGGATGGACAACAAAACCAAAGTCGTTTCCAATCTCATATGGCGTTTTTTTGAGCGCTGCGGCGCCCAGCTGGTGTCCTTCGCGGTGTCCATCGTGCTGGCCCGGATCCTGGAGCCCAGCCTCTACGCACCCATCAGCAAGGTGACGGTGATCACCGCCATTTTGATGGTGTTCGTGGACAGCGGCATGGCCAACGCCCTGATCCAGAAAAAGGACCCGGACGATCTGGATTTCTCCTCGGTGTTCTTTTTCAACGTCTGCTTCTGTCTGCTGCTGTACATCCTGCTGTTTCTCTTCGCGCCGCTGATCGCCGCCTTTTACAAATCGCCGGAGCTGACGCCCATTGTACGCGTTCTGGGGCTGACCGTGGTGGTGGCGGGCGTGAAGAACGTGCAGCAGGCTTACGTATCCAAGACCCTGCAGTTCAAGCGCTTCTTCTTCGCCACGCTGGGCGGCACCCTGTTTTCCGCTGTGCTGGGCATCACCATGGCCCTGCGGGGCTTCGGCGTCTGGGCACTGGTGGCCCAGCAGCTGTCCAACGTGACGGTCAACACCGTGATCCTCTGGTTCACGGTGGGCTGGCGGCCCAAACGCATGTTCTCCTTCCCGCGGCTGAAGGGCCTGCTCAGCTACGGCTGGAAGCTGCTGAGCGCCTCTCTGCTGGATACGGTCTATCTCCAGCTCTATCCGCTGATCATCGGCGTCCGCTATGCGGACGCGGACCTGGCCTTCTTCGAGCGGGGCCGCAACTGGCCCAATCTGGTGGTGGAGAACATCAACTACTCCATCGACAGCGTGCTGCTGCCGGTGATGAGCGGCCAGCAGGACCACCGGCACCAAGTGCGGGAGATGACCCGCCGGGCCATCAAGACCAGCTCCTACATCATGATGCCGCTGATGGCGGGCCTGGCTGTCTGTGCCGAGCCGCTGGTGCGGCTGCTGATGACGGAGAAATGGGTGCCCGCGGTGCCTTTTCTGCAGGTCTTCTGCGCCATTTACGCCCTCTATCCCCTGCACACCGCCAATCTCAACGCCATCAAGGCCATGGGCCGCAGCGACGTGTTTTTAAAGCTGGAGGTCATCAAGAAGGTGCTGGAGACTCTGATCCTGCTCTTCACCATGCGCTTCGGCGTGTTTGCCATGGCGCTGGGCCAGCTGTGCTCCGGTGTGGCCGCCCAGCTGATCAACGCCTGGCCCAACCGGAAGCTGCTGGATTACGCCTACCTGCAGCAGCTGAAGGATATCGGTCCGGCGGTGCTGCTGAGTCTGGGCATGGCCGCGGTCGTCTTCCTGATCCGGCTGCTGGGTCTGGGGGACTTCCTGACCCTGCTGCTGCAGATCCCCCTGGGCGTGCTGGTCTATGTGGCCCTTTCGGCGCTTCTGAAGCTGGACAGCTTCCAATACATTCTCTCCATCGTCCGGCGCTTCCTGCCCGGACAGTCCAAGGAGGTGCGGGAATGACAAGCTTTTACACGGAAGAAGAACTGGCCGCCCTGGGCCTGAAAGCCTACGGCCGGGATGTGCGCATCAGCCGCAAGGCCTGCCTTTACGGCGCGGAGCATATCTCCCTGGGGGACCATGTGCGCATCGACGACTTCTGCCTGCTCTCGGGGAACATCAGCCTGGGCAGTTTCATCCACCTGGCCGCCGGCGTGCTGCTTTTTGCCGGGGACGCCGGGATCACTGTCGGCGACTACAGCACCCTGTCCTCCCGCTGCGCGGTCTACGCCCTGACGGACGATTATTCCGGTGCGGCCATGACCAATCCCACCGTGCCGGAGGCCTACACCCATGTGACCCAGCAGCCGGTCTCCGTCGGCCGCCACGTGATCGTGGGTACCGGCAGCACCATCCTCCCCGGCGTCACCGTGGGGGAGGGCTGCGCCGTGGGCGCCATGTCCCTGCTGCGCGGGGACTGTGAGCCCTGGGGCATTTATTACGGCATCCCCGCCCGGCGCCAGAAGGAGCGCAGCCGGGAACTGCTGACCCTGTGCGAAAAACTGGAATCGGAAAGGAGCGAGAGCTGAATGCCGGAACGCATCAACGTGACCCGGTCCTCTCTGCCGCCCTTTGAGGAATACTGCGCGGAGATCCGGGAGATCTGGGACAGCCACTGGCTGACCAACATGGGCGTCAAGCACCAGGCCTTGGAAGAAGCGCTTTCCCGCTACCTGGGCTGTGAATATCTGGCGCTGTTCACCAACGGCCATCTGGCCCTGGAAACCATTCTGGCGGCTTTTGATCTCCACGGGGAGATCATTACCACGCCCTTCACCTTTGCCTCCACTACCCACGCCATCGTCCGCTGCGGCTGCAGGCCTGTGTTTTGCGACATTGAGCCGGACAACTATACCCTGGACCCGGACGAGCTGGAGGCGCTGATCACGGACAAGACCGCGGCCATTCTGCCGGTGCACGTCTACGGCAACCTCTGCGATGTGGAGGCCATCGGCGCCGTCGCCAAACGGCACGGCCTGCCGGTGATCTACGACGCGGCCCACAGCTTCGGCGTGTTCAAGGACGGCGTCAGTTCCGCCAATTTCGGAGACGCGGCCATGTTCAGCTTCCACGCCACCAAGGTCTTCCACAGCATCGAGGGCGGCGCGGTCTGCTGCCGGGACGCAGAGACCCGCCAGCGCCTGTGCGATCTGAAAAACTTCGGCATCCACGGGCCTGAGGACGTGCCCTTTGTGGGCGGCAACGCCAAGATGAACGAGTTTGCCGCCGCCATGGGCATCTGCAATCTGCGCCATCTGGAAGCGGAGATCGCCAAGCGCAGACTTGCGGCGGAGCGCTATGACGCGCAGCTGTCCGGCGTCCCGGGGCTGAAGCTCAACCGGGCGCAGCGGGGCGTACAGGCCAACTACGCCTACTACCCCGTTGTCTTCGACGGCTACAAGTACAGCCGGGACGAAGTCTACGACCGGCTGGCGGCGGAGGACATCATCGCCCGAAAATATTTTTATCCCCTGACCAACAGCTTCGCCTGTTATGCGGGCAAGCCCGGTTTCGATCCGGCCGATACGCCGGTGGCGGCCTACATGGCCGACCGGGTGCTGACCCTTCCCCTGTATGCGGACCTGTCCCTTGCGGATGTGGACCGCATCTGCAAGATCATCCTGGAGTAACCGTATGAGACCCATCTTAAAAAACAAGCTGTATCTGTATCTGACCGAATTCTTCGCCGGCATGTCCGTCATGGCGGTGGAGCTTGGCGCCAGCCGTCTGCTGGCCCCCTATTTCAGCTCCTCCCAGATCGTATGGACCATCATCATCGGCACCATCATGATCGCCATGGCCCTGGGCAACATCTATGGCGGCCGCAAGGCGGACAAGGACCCGGACCCGGACAAGCTCTACCGGCGCATCACCGTTGCCGCCATTTGGATCGCCCTGATCCCGGCGGCGGGCAAGTATGTGATCCTGGGGATCTCCGCCCTGCTGGTGTTCTCCGTCAACAGCAATTTCCTGATCTGGGCCGCCTTTGCCGCCTGCATGGTGATCTTTGTATTTCCGCTGTTCCTGCTGGGCACCGTCACCCCCTCCCTGGCCAAGTACACCATGGAGAACCTGGAGGACAACGCCCGGATCGTAGGCACCCTGGGAGCCGCCAACACCATCGGCAGCATCATCGGCACCTTCGTACCCACCTTCGTCACCATCCCCGCCGTGGGCACCTCCATCACCTTTCTGATCTTCGCCGGCATCCTGCTGGCTCTGGCGCTGATCTACTTCATCAGCGGCAAGGTCAAAAGCGGCGGCGCCATCGCCGGCGTGCTGATCTTCCTGCTCAGCTGCGCGCTGGGCCACAGCTCCAACTTCGCCTTTTGGAAGAACGATCTGGTCTACGAGGGCGAGTCCATTTACAACTACCTGCAGGTGGAAGACACCGACGACAGCATCATCCTCTCCACCAACGTGCTCTTCGGCGTCCAGTCCATCCGCATGAAACAGGAGGGGCTCACCGGCATGTACTATGACTATGCCATGGCCGCCCCCTTTATGGCCGGAGTGGAGGACCGCCAGGCGGCGGGAGAGCCGCTGGACGTGCTGATCCTGGGCATGGGCACCGGCACCTTCGGCAGCCAGTGCGCCCGCTATTACCCGGAGCTGTCCATTGCGGGCGTGGAGATCGATCAGAAGATCACCGATCTGGCCCGGGAATACTTTGCCCTGCCGGAGAGCATGCCTGTCACCACTTATGACGGACGGGCCTATCTCAACGCGGTAGACAAGCAGTACGATGTGATCATGGTGGACGCCTATCAGGACATCACCATCCCGTTCCAGATGTCCTCCGTCGAGTTCTTCACCCTGGTGCGTGACCATCTGCGGCCCGACGGGGTCATGGTGGTCAACATGAACATGCGCGGCCAGAAGGAGGGGAACATCAACCAGTATCTGGCCGACACCATCTCCCGGGTCTTCTCCGCCGTCTATACGGTGGACGTGTCCCGCAGCACCAACCGGGAGCTGTTCGCCTCCAACAATCCGGAGATGCTCGCCGTCATGGAGCGGAACGCCTCCCTCTGCGGCGACGCGGAGCTGCGCGCCATGCTGGGCCGGATCTCCGACGGGCTCAGCCCCTACGAGGCCGGGGACTATCTGATGACCGATGACCGGGCGCCGGTAGAGCTGCTGGGCATGCAGGTCATAGACGATCTCATTCACGACGAGGTGGAATACTACAAGGGCATCTATGCGGAATACGGCATCCAGGGCGTGATCAACGGCCTGTGATCCGCAAAAGCTCCGCGCCGCTGCTGTATATGGGTTTAAAAAAGGGACAGCGGACACGTGAAACATGTGTCCGCTGTCCCTTTTTCGCGGATTCCCTATTGACAAAAAGAGTTAGGGGTATTAAACTGTCAGGTGGTTAGAGAAGCCTAATTTTTGTAAGCTCACTCTAACCTGAAGAGCTGTAAAGGAGGCTGCTGTATGATGCCGCTTCTGCTGTCCACCCCCGGTGAGGAAAACATCATCCGCAAGGTCGGCGGAAATCCCGAGACCAAAAAGCATCTGGAGGACATGGGTTTTGTCGTCGGCGGCACGGTCACCGTGGTTTCCACCATCGGCGGGAACCTGATCGTCAAGGTCAAGGAATCCCGCGTTGCCATCAGCCGGGAAATGGCCGGAAAAATCATGATTTAAGGAGAAATGACAGATGAAAACTCTCAGAGAAGTTCCCATCGGCGATACCGTCAGGGTCGTCAAGCTCCACGGTGAGGGCGCGGTCAAGCGCCGGATCATGGACATGGGCATCACCAAGGGCGTCGAGGTCTATGTGCGCAAGGTGGCGCCGCTGGGCGATCCTGTGGAGGTCAATGTCCGCGGCTATGAGCTTTCGCTGCGCAAGGCAGACGCGGAAATGATCGAAGTGGAGTGATCCGAGGCGCATTCTTTTTTTGTTTGATCGTTAGAGAGATTTAACCAAAGGAGTAATAAAAATGGCTAATCCGATTCGCATCGCCCTGGCGGGCAACCCGAACTGCGGCAAGACCACGCTGTTCAACGCCCTGACGGGCACCAACCAGTACGTGGGCAACTGGCCCGGCGTCACTGTGGAGAAGAAGGAGGGCAAGCTGCAGAAGCATGACGACGTGATCGTCACCGACCTGCCCGGCATCTACTCCCTCTCCCCCTACACGCTGGAGGAAGTGGTGGCCCGCAATTATCTGATCGAAGAGCGCCCCGACGTGATCCTGAACATCGTGGATGGCACCAACCTGGAGCGCAACCTCTACCTGACCACCCAGCTGACCGAGTTGGGCATTCCCGTGGTCATCGCCCTGAACATGATGGATCTGGTCAAGCGCAGCGGGGACAAGATCAACACCGAAGAGCTTTCCCGCCAGCTGGGCTGCAGGATCGTGGAAATCTCCGCCCTCAAGCGCGACGGCATCAACGAGGCGGCCGAGGCCGCCGTCGCCGCGGCCAAGGGGACCAAGACCACCCCTCAGCACAGCTTCTCCGGCGTGGTGGAGCATGCGCTGGCCCATATCGAGGAGGTCACCGTTCACAACCTGCCCGAAGAGCAGCAGCGCTGGTACGCCATCAAGCTCTTTGAGCGGGATGAGAAGGTCATCGAAAAGCTGAATCTGGATCCCGGCATCCGCGAGCACATCGAGAAGGATATCGCCGCCGCCGAGACGGAGCTGGACGACGACGCGGAGAGCATTATCACCAACGAGCGCTACATCTACATAGGCCAGCTGATGAAAGCCTGCTGCAAGAAGGCCGGTCAGGGCCTGCTGACCCGCTCTGACAAGATCGACCGGGTCGTCACCAACCGGATCCTGGCCCTGCCCATTTTCGCCGTGGTGATGTGGCTGGTCTACTGGATCGCCATGGGTCCCTTCGGCTCCTTCCTGACCGACTGGACCAACGATGTGCTGGGCGGCGCCTGGCTGACCGACGGCTCCCGCGCCATCCTGGAGGGCTGGGGCGTCACGGGTTGGCTCACCGGCCTGATCTCCGACGGCATCCTGGCCGGCGTGGGCGCCGTGCTGGGCTTCGTGCCCCAGATGCTGGTCCTGTTCCTGATGCTCTGCCTGCTGGAGGACTGCGGCTACATGGCACGCATTGCCTTCATCATGGACCGGATCTTCCGCCGCTTCGGCTTGTCCGGCAAATCCTTTATCCCCATGCTGGTGGGTACTGGCTGCGGCGTCCCCGGCGTCATGGCCTCCCGTACCATCGAGAATGAGCGTGACCGCCGCATGACCATCATGACCACCTGCTTTATCCCCTGCGGCGCCAAGATGCCCATCATCGGCCTGATCGCCGGCGCTCTCTTCGGCGGCAGCGGGATCGTGGCCGTCTCCGCGTACTTCATCGGTGTGGCCGCCATCATTCTCTCCGGCATCATGCTCAAGAAGACCAAGATGTTCGCCGGCGATCCCGCCCCCTTCGTCATGGAGCTGCCCGCCTACCACGTGCCCTCCCTGGGCAATGTGCTCCGGGGCACCTGGGAACGGGGCTGGTCCTTCATCAAGCGCGCCGGCACTGTCATCGTGCTCAGCTCCATCATCATCTGGTTCCTGTCCAGCTTCGGCACCGTCAACGGCCGCTTCGGCATGGTGGACGATCTCTATGAGGACGACACGGTTGTGACCGAAGAGTACGTGTCTGTTGTGGCCGACCGCATGGGCATCCCCGAGGACGAGGTCGAGCCGATGGACGACTCCCTCCTCGCCCGTATCGCCCAGCCTGTCTCTGTTGTATTCAAGCCTCTGGGCTTCGGCGACTGGAAGCCCACTGCCGCCACCGTCACCGGTTTGGTTGCGAAGGAGGAGGTCGTCGCCAACTTCGGCATCATGTACGCCTATGACGACAACGACGGCGAGGAGGAGCTGGAGGAGAACGGCGACCAGATCTGGGACCGAGTGGCTGAGGACTTCAACACTTTCTCCGGCGGCCACGGCAAGCTGGCGGCCTTCGCCTTCATGATCTTCAACCTGCTCTGCGCCCCCTGCTTTGCGGCCATCGGCGCCATCAAGCGGGAGATGAACAGCGCAAAGTGGACCTGGTTCGCCATTGGCTACCAGTGCGGCTTTGCCTGGGTGACCGCCTTCATCGTCTGGCAGCTGGGCCGTCTCTTCGCGGGCGGCATGAACGTCGTCGGGCTGGTGCTTGCGCTGGTGATGCTTGCGCTTCTCCTGTGGCAGCTCTTCAAGCCCTACAAGGAAGCCCAGAAGCTTACCGTAAAGTAATCTTTCGACCCTCTCTATACGGCGGCGCTGTGAGCTTACACACCTCAGCCCCGCAATGCCGCCGCCCTTTTAAGGAAGTGATCTTATGTTGGAATGGCTTTCTGCCAATCTCATCAATATCGTTCTGGTTGCGGTCATCGTTCTGGTTGTCGGCTTTTTGCTCCGATCCATGATCCGGGATAAAAAGTCCATGATCCGGGATAAAAAGGCCGGCAAGTCCTCCTGCGGCGGAAGCTGCGGCAGCTGTGCCGGATGCGCCGGGTGCAGCGCCTGCCGGAGCCCCGGGATAAAGGAAGGAGGCCGCCCATGATCCGGACCACCGTAAAAGTGGACGGCATGATGTGCGGCATGTGCGAAGCCCACATCAACGACGCCGTGCGCAGGGCCTTCTCTGTGAAGAAGGTCGCGTCCTCCCATCGGAAAGGGGAGACCGTGATCCTCAGCGAGGAGGCGCCGGACCCGCAGAAGCTGCGCCAGATCATCGGCGCCGCCGGATATCGGGCGCTGGATATCGCCAGCACCCCCTGTAAAAAGACTTCTCTCTTTTCCCGCTGATGAAAGCGAGGACCCAGGCGCGCCCTTTGACGTGCCTGGGTCCCTTTCTGTTTGCGCAGCCTATCCGAACAGCAGTGCCCGCAGCGCCGCCAACAGCAGAAAATGCGCCGGGTAGAAGCCATAGAAAAACCAGCGGTTTGCCTGCCGCCCCTTTTCCCCGTTATAGCAGTACACCAGGGGCAGCGCCAGCAGATACCACCATTCCCGCCGGGAGCTCCACAGCAGCGCCGGCAGCATGACACACCAGCGCAGCGCCCGGCCGCCCGGCGTCTCGCCGCCCCGGCGATCCCGCAGCCAGGTGGCCGCGTACAGCAGCTCCAGCGCCAGCACCCCCTGCGCGCGGTAATCCGTATGCAGCAGCCGGGCCAGCAGCGGAGCCGCCGCAAAGACTGCCGCGATCCCGGCGCCCCGCAGTATGCGGCTTCCGGGAGCGCGGCGCAGGGCGTCGATTCCCATCAGCGCGGCAAAGCCGGTGGCCAGGGTGAAAAACACATTCTGATGGCTGAATTCCAGGGGCGTTTTGTACAGTGCCAGATCAAAAGGGATCTCCGACAGCAAGGCAAACAGACTCAGCCGCAGCAGATATTTCCCCCGGCTGCGGGTATGCTGAAAGCCCTCCATCAGCAAAAACAGGTACAGCGGGAAGGCCGGGCGGCCCAGGCTGCGCAGCGTCCAATAGACGGAACGCAGCGTCTCACTGTCCCAGGGCAGCGGCTGGCTCTTGCCATAGAGGATCAGCGCCGGCAGCAGCACATAGCCGATATGATCGATCAGCATGGAGACCAGCGCCGTCCCTTTCAGGGTCGCCGCCGTTATACCTGTATGCCTGTTCTGCCGTTCTTCCATGCCGTCTTCCCCTTCCGCTTTTCGCTCTTTATTGTAGTATAAACGGCTTCCCCTTGCAAGCCGGGAAAAAACCATTATAATAGAGGCAAGAACACATCGACTGGAGGCCGCTATGGAATTTGTTGAACTGATCTCCGCAGCCCGGAGCTATCTCACCCGCTTTGATGAGACCCATTATCCCGCCTGCTTCCAGGCCTTTGCGGCGGACTGCGCCCCGCTGTTCGCTGCTGTGGAGGACATGGACCCGGAGGCCGCTGCCGCCGGACTGATCGACGCGCTGGAAAAAGGCCGGGCCCAGCTGCCCCGCCGGGCGAAAAAGCGCGCCTTTGAGGAGGAGCGACGCGTTCTGGCACTGTTCCTCGCCCCCGCCGCCTCCCTCCGGGGCGGTGCTGCCATGGCGTTTGCTGATACTCTTTGCCGCCAATGGAACGACCGCTATCCCAAGAGTCCCTTCTTCACCGGGACTTACGAGGCCATCATGAAGGGCTTCGCCCCCACGATCATGGGCATTCCCGTGCAGAGCTTCCGCTCCTAAAACATCGCTGAAGACAGCAGCAGTGGACCTTCCACACGGAAGGCCCACTGCTGTTTTTTATCCTCTGTCAACAAAAACCTTCTTGACAAGTTGCTTGTTTAGAGATTATAATGTAGTTAAGTATCTTATTGGGATATTGTTGGGGTGAGGCGCTTGGCTAAGGAGAGAAGCTATCTCTGCATCGATCTGAAATCCTACTATGCCTCCGTGGAATGCGTGGAGCGGGGGCTGGATCCGCTGAGTACCAATCTGGTGGTGGCGGACCCGGAGCGGACGGACAGGACGATCTGTCTCGCCGTGTCCCCCAGTCTGAAGGCGCTGGGGGTGCCCGGCCGCCCGCGGCTGTTCACGGTGGTCGAAAAGGTCGCCGAAATCAACGCCCGCCGCCGGGCGCAGGCGCCGGGCCGCCGCTTCACCGGCCGCTCATACAGCGCCCCGGCCCTGCGCGCCGACCCCTCCCTGGAGCTGGACTATATCGTCGCGCCGCCCCAGATGACCCACTACATGGCCTGCTCGGCGCGCATCTACGCCACGCTTTTAAAGTATGTGGCCAAGGAGCATATCCACGTCTACTCCATCGACGAGTCCTTTCTGGACATCACCGATTACATGGGCTTCTGGCGCACAGACCCCAAGGGCTTTGCGCGCATGCTCATGGCGGACATCCTGGAAACCACCGGCATCACCGCCACCTGCGGCATCGGGCCGAATCTCTACCTGGCCAAGGTGGCGCTGGACATCATCTCCAAACGTGCGGCGGATTATATCGGCATTCTCACCGAGGAGAGCTATCGAGAGCTCCTGTGGGATCACCGACCGCTGACGGATTTCTGGATGATCAACCGGGGTACCGTGGGGCGGCTGGAGCATCTGGGTCTGCGCAGCATGCGGGACGTGGCCCAGGCCCAGGAGGCCCCGCTGTATCGGGCCTTCGGCATCAACGCCCAGCTGCTCATCGACCACGCCTGGGGGCGGGAGAGCACCACCATGGCGGACATCAAGGCCTACGTCCCCCGGGAGCAGTCTCTCTCCTCCGGGCAGACGCTCCATACCGGCTATGACATTCCGGGGGCCCGGCTGCTGGTGTTGGAGATGGCGGAGCTGCTGAGTCTGGACTTGGCGGACAGAGGCCTGTCCGCCGCCTCCGTCAGCATCACCCTGGCCTACGGCTTCTCCGCGGACCACAAGCCCGCCCACGGTACCATCGCCCTGGGTGCGCCCACCAGCTCCACCAGGGTGATCCTGGAGCATACGGCGGCCCTGTACGATCGGATCGCCGTCCACGATCTGCCGGTCTTCCACGTGGGCGTCTGCTTCAACCGGGTACAGGACGAGCTGAACTGGCAGTATGACATTTTTTCCTCCCCCCAGCAGCAGGAAAAAGAAAAGCGTCTGCAGAAGACCATCGTGGGCATCAAGAAAAAATACGGCAGAAACGGCATCTTCAAGGGGATGAACCTGCTGGAAGGCGCCAAGACCATCGAACGCAACAGCCAGGTAGGAGGGCACAGAGCAGGATGAACAACGGACAGCGGGCGAAGATCTTCGCTCCCTACGCGGCGCTGAAGGGCTTCGGGGATTTCATCTCCGCCGCGGAAGAGCAGAGCGTCCCCCGGGTGCTCCTGGGCGAGGACGCCCAGGCGGCGCTGGACCGGCAGCTGCGGGCGCTCTGCCCGGGGAAGCGGATCTGCGTGACCTATTATCTCAACGGACAATATGTGGAGGCGCGGGGCGCCCTGAAGCGGATCGACCTGGACGCGCGCCGCCTCCTGACCGGCGGGCTGAAGATCCCGCTGGACGACATTTTGAGCATCGAAGAAAGCGAGGGAACACTATGAGCATCGGCAGTGTACTGTCCGCCCGGCGAAAGGCGTTGGGCCTGTCCCAGAATGCGCTGGTGGCGCGGCTGGAGCAGGAGGATATCCAGGTCACCAAGCAGGCCGTCTCCAAGTGGGAGACCGACCGGGTGACGCCCAACGCGGAGCAATTTCTGGCGCTGTGCAAGATCCTCCGGATCCAGGACGTGCTGGGGGAGTTCCTGAACCAGCCCGGGGACGTCTTCAGCGGCTTGAACCGGCTGGGCCGGGAGCGGGTGCGGGAATACGCCGCGCTCCTGCGCAAAAGCGCGCAGTTCCGCCAGCCGCTGCGGGAGGAGCCGCCCCGCCCCCTTCGGATGCTGCCCCTGTACGAGCTGGCCGTCTCCGCCGGCACCGGACAGTTTTTGGACGGAGAAAACTACGAGATGGTGGAGTGCGGCGTCGAGGTGCCCGAAGGCTCCAACTTCGGCGTCCGGGTGGCGGGGGACAGTATGGAGCCCCGCTTCCACAACGGCCAGACCATCTGGGTGCGCCAACAGCGCACGCTCATGTCCGGGGAGATCGGCATCTTCCTCTATGACGGGGAGGCCTATCTGAAGGAGCTGGTCCTGGCCGACGGCGCCGCCCGGCTTCACTCCCTCAACCCCAAATACCGCGACATCGTCGTATCCTCCACTCTGCCTCTGCGGGTGCTGGGCAAGGTGCTGAGCTGAAACGCAATAAAGCCTGCGTGCATCTGCACGCAGGCCTTATACATTTACGGCGTTTGTCCGGGTTCAGCGCCTGGTGCGCAGCTCCCGGGCGGCGATCATAAAGCTGATGCCGGCGGCGATGGCCAGGGCGTAGAGCGCGGTCTGTCTGCCGTAGCTGCGGGCCAGCTCCAGCTCGCCCCGCACGGCGCTGCTCATGGCGTAATAGAGGAAGCTCCCGGGTACCAGGGGCAGGATCGCCGGGACCACAAACAGGATCGCCGGAGTCTTCAGCCGTCTGGCCAGCAGCTCCGCATACAGCACCGCGAAAGCCGCGCCCAGCAGGCAGGCCAGAAAACCGCTCTGCAGCCAGGCGTCCACCGCCAGATAGATCCCCCAGGCCAGCATGCCGCCCAGGGAGGCCGGGGGCAGATAGCGCCTGCGCAGGCCGAACAGCAGGGAAAAGCCCAGAGAGCCGGTGAACGCCGTCACCAGCTGGATGATGATATCGTGCATGCGATCCCTCCTCAGTGCAGGACGTTGACTATCGTCAGCGCCACCATAAAACCGCCCGCCAGGGCTGCCGCCCAGATCAGGCTCTCCGCCAGACGCACCACGCCGGATATGGTATCCCCCAGCAGCATGTTGCGTATGGCGTTGGTCATGGCAAGCCCCGGGATCAGCAGCATGATATCGCCGATCAGGATCTTGTCCATGTGTAAAGCCGGGAGCAAAGCCGCGGCAAGGCCCACGCCCAGGCCGATCAGCAGGGAGATCAAAAGGTTGTAGGCTGCGGCATTGAGCCGGGTATGGCCCAGCCGATCCTGCAGAAAACAGATCGCCGCGCCAAACACGGCGGCGGCCAGCCCGTCCCACAGCGTCCCGCCGAAAAACAGGGCAAAGCTGCCGCCCGCCAGAATACTGCCGCCCAGCACGGCGGCAAAGGGCTTGTGCCCGGCGGCGATCCGATCCAGCCGCTGCCGGAGCTCGGCCAGGGGCAGCGGCCCGGCGCAGCAAGTCCGGCTCAGCTCATTGAGCTTTTCCACCCGGTAAAAATCCGTCTGCCCGTTGGCGCGGATGCGCCGGGTCTCGGTCAGGGCCTCCTGGCCGGGAAATTCCATGGTCATGCTGATGATGGAGGTGATCACGAACACGTCCATCCGCTGGGCGCCGTAGGCGGTCCCCATGCGGCTCAGCGTGTCCTCCACGCGGCTGATCTCCGCCCCCGCGTCCAGCAGCAGCTCGCCCATCTCCAGCAGGCTGTCCAGCAGCACGCTCTGCTCTTCTTTTGAAAGTGTCATCTCTTTGATGCTCCTCTTATCCCATATCGATACGAAGCCCCGCCGCCTGCGCACATACGGCGGATCTTGTTTTTCCCTGACAGGACACCCTTTATATCACAGTCGCCGCCCCATTGCAAGCCTTTTCAAAAGAGCATTTGACAAAGTGTTGCCGCTGTGGCAAAATGTGCACCGCGAGGGAAGGGAGGGATATTATGGCGCTGACGCCGAAAATGTTTTTGATCGTCTGCCCGCTGCTGTTTCTGGCCGGCTTTGTGGACTCCATCGCCGGGGGCGGGGGCCTGATCTCCCTGCCCGCCTATATCTTCGCGGGGCTGCCCATGCATCTGGCCATCGGCACCAACAAGCTGTCCTCCGCCTGCGGCACCTCCCTGGCCACCGCCCGCTTCATCCGCAAGGGCCTGGTCAATTTCAAGCTGGTGCTCCCCGGCATCGCGGCGGCTATGGTCGGTTCCGCCCTGGGCTCCAATCTCTCCCTGCTGGCCAGCGAGCAGCTGATCCGCGGCATTCTTTTCATCGCCCTGCCGGCGGCAGCCTTCTTCGTACTCAACCGGCGGCTCTTTCCCGAGACCGGCAGCGACAGGATCGTCGTGGACCGGCGCACGCTGACGGTCTGCGTTCTGGCCGCCCTGCTCATCGGGGTCTACGACGGCTTTTACGGGCCCGGCACCGGAACCTTTCTCATCATCGCCTTTACGGTTTTCGCCAGGCTCAGCGTTGGCGCCGCCAACGCCCAGGCCAAGGTCATCAACCTGACCACCAACATCACCTCGCTGGCGGTCTTTCTCCTCAACGGGACGGTGCTGATCCCCCTGGGACTGGCGGCCGCCGCCTGCAACATGCTGGGCAATTACATCGGCTCCGGCCTGGTGCTGAGCAAGGGGGCGAGGATCGTACGGCCCATCATCCTGGTGGTGCTGGCCCTTCTGCTCATCAAGATCCTGACGGAATGAACTTCAAATCCGGCAAAACGGACAGCAGCCGCCCGATCGGGCGGCTGCTGTCCGTTTCTGCCCGGTGTATACGCTGTTCAGGCCTCCGCGATGATGCGGCGGATGACCTTCTCACAGCGTTTCCTGTCATAGACCACAGGCACCGGGTAGACGGGATTCGCCTCCGCCAGTGCCCATTCGATCATCTGGGGGATATCTTTTTCCTGGATGAAATCAAAGCCGGTGGGGATGTCCATGCGCCGGTTCATGGCGCGGATCTCGTCGATGAAAGCCCTGGCCTTCTCCGCGTCGGTCCCGTTAAACTTCACGCCGGTCAGCTCCGCCAGATGGGCCAGCTTTTCGTGCACCGCCGCGCCGTAGTCCTCCAGCACGATGGGCAGGATCACCGCGTTGGCCAGGCCGTGGGGCGTGTTGTACAGGCCGCCCAGGGTATGGGCGATGGCGTGCACATTGCCCACGCCCGCCCGGGTAAAGGCGAAGCCCGCCTTGTAGGCGGCGATGAGCATCTGGGTCCGGGCCTCCATGTCGCTGCCGTCGTTGTATGCCCGCTCCAGGTAGCGGAAGATCTCACACACGGCCTCCTCGGCCAGGCGGATGCTCTCATTGGTGTTGTAGGTCCAGCACACATAGGCTTCCACCGCATGGGTCAGCGCGTCCATGCCGGTGGTGGAGGTGATCTTCCTGGGCAGCTCCCGGGTCATCTCCGGGTCCAGCACCGCGTACTTGGGCACCAGGTGCAGGTCCATCAGGGCGTACTTGTGATGGGTGTCGCTGTCGGTGATAACAGCGGCGATGGTGGTCTCCGAACCGGTACCGGCGGTAGTAGGCACCGCGATATAGGGCGGGATCTTTTTGCCCACCTTCAGCAGCCCGGCCATCTGGCCCACGGAGGTCCGGGGCCGCACCACCCGCGCCGCGGCGGCCTTGGCCGCGTCCATGGGCGAGCCGCCGCCGATGGCGATAAAGCCCTCGCAGCCGCTGTCCAGATACAGCTTCTGGATCTTGTTGACCGTGTTCACGGAGGGGTTGGCCTCCACCTGGTCAAAGTGCGTATATTGGATGCCTGCCTTGTCCAGCTCCGTCAGGATCCTGGGCGCCAGACGCTTGCCCACAGTGGGACCCGTGACCACCATGACCTTGCCGACCTTCTCCTTTTTCAACAGCTCCGGGATCTTCTGTACGCTGCCCACGCCGGAGACCGGGATCGGCCGCCGCCAGTACAGGGCCCGCGCCCCCACATTGAATACCGCCTGAAAGCTGCGGTAATACGCCTTTTTGATCGCGCCCATGTTCAGGTTCCTCCTCTGATGTTCCGTAAGATCGAGCGGCCGCCGGAGATGACGCAGCACAACGCCCGCGCTTCGCCAAACGGTCATCTGTCTTTTCATTTATCATACTTCAAAAAAGCGCCGCTTGCAAGCCATCGTCAAGCTCTTGTCATGGCCGGGCGCCTGACAGCCCGCCCGCGCAGAAAAAGAAAGACTTTCCAAGCGGCGCGTTTTGGTATATGATAGAGGCGAACCCGAACACATACGACCCGGCCCTTGATGCGCTGCAGCGAGGTCCCGGCAGATCTGTTTTCAGCAGCAGGAGGTACTTATGATTTTTCCGGAAAAATGGGCGATCCCTTATGCCCGGGCGGAGGGCTTTTTCCGCAGCCAGCCCGATGTGGAGGAGGTCGCCCCCGGCCGCTTTCACTTCGGCGCCTGTGAGGTGGAGGTGACGGAAATGCCGGATGAGGTCATCGGCGCGGCTCAGGTCATCGGCGGCTTCATCGTTCTGCCATGCACCAAGGTGATCTTCTCGGGTGACGGGCCCGACGTAAAGGAGATCCGTCACCGCTTCATGATTTACTATCTGGCCAAGGGGAAAATCAAATCATGAAGGTCAAATGCGACTACTGCGGCAACTATATCAAGGATACGGACGCCGTCTGCCCCAGCTGCGGCGCCCCCAATGATCACATGCAGCGCAGCGCCTCCGGTGTGCCGAAAACCATCGCGGAGCTGCAGAACTTCTGCGCGGCGAAGAAGCTGCCGCTGGCGAAGATGCGCTTCTTTCTGGGCCAGGATTACCGGGCACCCAAGGCCTTCGGCATCTATCAGGATGACGAGGGCATGTTCGTGGTGTACAAAAACAAGGCCGACGGCAGCCGGGCCATCCGCTACCGGGGCGAAGATGAAGCCTATGCGGTCAATGAAATCTACCAGAAGCTGCGCAGCGAGGTCGATCTCCAGCGACAGCGGGTCAACCGTAGCACTGCGTCCAGCCGCAGCAGGAACAGCGGCGGCAAGAGCCTGGTCTGGATGGTTCTTGTCATCCTCCTGCTTATAAACCTTCTCCTGTCCGTGGGAAGCCACATCCGAAACCGCTACAATCACAACGGCTACTATCAGTACAACGGCAGCTATTACTACAACCAGAACGACACCTGGTACACCTATGATGACGATTATGACTGGATCCCCGCCGTCGTTGACACGGAGCTGGAGGAAAACTACTCCGATTACTACAGCTCCTCCGACTACTCCTCCAGCTACGGCGTCGAGGATTTCAGCGACAGCAGCTACTATGTGGCTCCCAGCTACGACAGCGACTGGGACGACGATGACGACTGGGACTGGGGCGACAGTGACTGGGACAGCGGCAGCACCGACTGGGACAGTGACTGGTGAGCCGCCGCAAGCGCTCCATAAAAAATCTCCCGTACCGTGACCGAAAAGGGTCGCGGTACGGGAGATTTTTGGTCTGTGCTGCGGCGTTCAGGCTCCGGCTGCCGCTTTCTCGGCCGCCTCGATCACATGCTTGCACAGCACCGCCGTGGTGACGGCGCCTACGCCGCTGGGCACCGGACTGATGGCCCGGACCCGCGGCTCCACCGCATCGAACTGCACGTCGCCGCAGATGCCGCCGCCGGGCGCGGCATTGACGCCCACGTCGATGATCACCTGGTCGGGATTGGTAAAGCTCCCGTCCACCACGCCAGCCTTGCCGGCGGCCACCACCAGGATCTCCGCCCGGCGGCAAACTGCGGGCATATCCACGGTTTTGGTGTGACACATGGTGACGGTGGCGTTGCGGCTCTGGAGCATCATGGACACCGGCTTGCCGATGACCAGGCTCCGACCAATGACCGCCACGTTTTTCCCCGCCGGGTCGATCCCATAGTGGTCCAGGATCTCCAGGCAGGACTGGGCCGTGCAGGGGGCATAGCCCTTGCCCCGGCCGGTGAATACCGTGTTGAGGGATGCGGCCGTCATGCTGTCCACATCCTTCTCCGGCGCAAGTGTCTCGCAGGCCGCCTGCTCGTCCAGATGCTTCGGCAGGGGCCGGAACATCAGACAGCCGTGGATGGCGGCGTCCCGGTTAATGGTCCGGAGCTGAGCCAGCAGATCTTCCTGGCTGCATTCGGCAGGCAGAACCACAGAGACCACCCGGATCCCGATCTTCTCGCAGCGCTTGATCGCGCCTCGCTCATAGGCCAGATCGTCCGGCCGCCGGCCCACGCGCAGGATGGCCAGACAGGGCGTGACGCCCGCCGCCTTCAACTTTTCGGCCCGGGTGATCAGGTCCTCGGTAATGGCTGCCGCCGCCGGCGCGCCTTTTAAGATCTCAGCCATTGTTCTTCCTCCGCAGACTTTCCATCACCGAGTCCGCGATTTTCCGGGCCCGGGGCATATACTCGCTGAGCAGGGCCTCCGCCTTCCGCTCCAGCAGAAGGGCCTCGCCGTTGCCGGGAAGAGAACGGGTGTTGATAAACACATTCATGGCCGCCGCTTCCAGGGCGGCTTTCGCGGCGATGGCGCCGCAGCCCACGTCGGAGAGCAGCAGCGCGCTGCATTTTTCCTGCATCTCTTCCAGCAGGGCGACGGCCTTGGCGCAGCTCTCCATCATCTCGTAGGGCGCCTTGCAGGCGTTGATGGTGACAAGACGCAGGGTGTCCTCGTAATCCGGGCTGTCCTTGGGGAGGGAGTAGGCCTTGGACAGGGGCGCAAAGGCCCGGGCGTCCTCGTCGATCAGCTCCAGCAGCCGCCGGCGCAGATCGTCCGCCTCGGTGATCATCCGGCGCAGATCGTCCTCATAGGCCGCGTATTTCTTTTTCCCCACGGTCAGGTTGCCCGCCATCTCACACAGGGCCGCCCCCAGAGCGCCCATCAGGGCCGCCGCCCCGCCGCCGCCGGGCACCGGGTCTTTGGAGGCCAGCTTTTCCACAAAATCGGCGCAGCTGTGCAGCATCCATTTCTCGCTCATATTTGCTCCTTTCGGCAGCCGCAAGGCGCGGCGGTGAGGGGATCGGGTCGCTCTTCAGAACAGGCCTGTGATCTTCCCGTTTTCGTCCACGTCGATCTTCTCGGCGGCGGGCACCCTGGGCAGGCCGGGCATGGTCATGATATCGCCGGTCAAGGCCACGATGAAGCCCGCGCCGGCGGCGACCTTCAAATTCCGCACCGTGACGGTGAAGCCCGAGGGCGCGCCCAGCAGGCCGGCGTCGTCGGAGAAGGAGTACTGGGTCTTGGCCATGCAGATGGGCATGCCCGCGAAGCCCAGCTCCGTCAGCTGCTGGGCCTGCTTTTTGGCATTGGGCGTCAGCGCCACGCCGTCGGCATGGTAAATGCGTTTGCAGATGGTCTCCAGCTTGTCCTCGATGGACATATCCAGGGGGTAGGTGAAGGAGAAGTCGTTGGGCTGCTCGCAGAGCTTCACCACTTCCCCGGCCAGGGCCTTGCCGCCCTCGCCGCCCTTGGCCCAGACCTCCGAGAGGGCCACGTTCACGCCCAGCTCATTGCAGCGCTTTTCCACCAGCCGGAGCTCCGCCTCGGTGTCCGTGGGGAAGGCGTTGATGGCCACCACACAGGGCAGGCCGAACACATTCTTCACATTGCCAACATGCTGCAGCAGGTTGGGCAGCCCCTTTTCCAGCGCCTCCAGATTCTCGTTGTTCAGCTCCGCCTTGGGCACGCCGCCGTGGTACTTGAGGGCGCGCACCGTGGCCACGATGACAACCGCGGAGGGATGGAGGCCTGCCATGCGGCACTTGATGTCCACAAACTTCTCCGCGCCCAGGTCGGCGGCGAAGCCCGCCTCGGTGACCACATAGTCCGCCAGCTTCAAAGCTGTGCGGGTGGCGGTGACGGAGTTGCAGCCGTGGGCGATGTTGGCGAAGGGTCCGCCGTGGATGAAGGCGGGAGTGCCCTCCAGAGTCTGCACCAGATTGGGCTTGATGGCGTCCTTCAACAGGGCCGCCATGGCGCCCTGGGCCTTCAGATCGGCCGCGGTGACAGGCTTGCCGTCGTAGGTGTAGGCCACGATGATCCGGGCCAGGCGTTCCTTCAGATCCTTCAGGTCGGCGGCCAGACACAGCACGGCCATGATCTCGGAGGCGACCGTGATCTCAAAGCCGTCCTCGCGAGGGACGCCCTGCACCTTTCCGCCCAGGCCGTCCACGATGTGGCGCAGCTGCCGGTCGTTCATGTCCACGGCCCGCTTCCAGGTGATGGCTTTGGGGTCGATGCCCAGGCTGTTGCCCTGCTGGATGTGGTTGTCCAGCATCGCTGCCAGCAGATTGTTGGCAGCGCCGATGGCGTGAAAGTCCCCGGTGAAGTGGAGGTTGATGTCCTCCATGGGCACCACCTGGGCATAGCCGCCGCCGGCAGCGCCGCCCTTGACGCCGAACACAGGTCCCAGGGAAGGCTCCCGCAGGGCGACCACGGCGTTCTTGCCGATCTTCCGAAGGCCGTCGGTGAGGCCCACAGAGGTCGTGGTTTTTCCCTCGCCGGCCGGAGTCGGCGTGATGGCGGTGACCAGGATCAGCTTGCCCTTCTCGGGCAGCTCCTTCAGAGCATGGATATCCAGCTTGGCCTTGTAGCGGCCGTAGTTCTCCACCGCGTCCTCGGGGATGCCCAGGGAGGCGGCAATGTCATTGATGGGAAGCAGCTTTGCCTCCTGCGCAATTTCAATGTCAGATTTGAAGCCCATGATTCTCCTCCTGAAATGGTTCTATATAAGCGCCCGTTCTTCTCTTTCCCGCGCCGCTGCGGCGATCGTGCCGCTCAGTCATCCAGCGGCGGGATCTCCACCTGCCGGTTGTAGCTGTATTCCGGGGTGGGGAAGGCGCCGGAAATCGTCTCCGCATGGAATTGGTTCAGGCCCTTGACCATCTCCTCACGAATATGCGCGAAGGTCTTGACAAACTTGGCCTTGTGCCCGCCGTACATGTCCAGCATGTCGTGCGTCAGCAGCACCTGGCAATCCACATCCGGCCCCGCACCGATCCCGAGGATGGGGATGCTCACAGCTTCCGCCACGGCCTTGCCCACCACGCTGGGCACACATTCCAACACAATGGAAAACGCGCCTGCCGCTTCAATGGCCCTGGCATCCTGAATCAGCTTTTTCGCTGTCTCGGGCGTACCGCCCTGCATCCGGAACCCGCCGAAGGAGGCGGCGGACTGGGGCGTAAGGCCGATATGCCCCATGACAGGAATCCCCACTTTGGTCATGCGGCGGATCGTCTCGGCCATCTCCACGCCGCCTTCCAGCTTGACACAGTCACAATTGGTCTCGGCCAAAATCCTGCAGGCGCTGCGGATCGCCTGTTCCGGGCTCTCCTGATAGGAGCCGAAGGGCATATCGCCCACAATGAAGGAGTCCGGAGCCCCTTTGACCACCGGGCGGATGTGATGGATCATATCATCCAGTGTGACGCCGACCGTGGTGTCATAGCCCAGCATGATCATGCCCAGGGAATCGCCCACCAGGATGATTTCAACTTCACTCTCATTGACAATAGAAGCGGTCGTGTAATCATAGGCTGTGGCATAGGCAAATTTGCGGCCTTCTTCTTTGTACTTCCTGAAATCCGGAACTGTCATTTTTTTCTTAGCCATGATGTTTCTCCTTTTCGTTCTGCGCTTTCGGCTTTTGTTCTATCATACGATATTTCTTCTCATCCGTAAATACCATTCCTTCGTGGATTTTAACATTTTAACCTGTCCTGCGCAAGATTCAATCTCCGTGAAAAGAACAAATCGATCCGGACAGCGGACAAAATTGACAAGCGCCGCTCCTTGCGGTATACTGTGCTCCGCATACAGGAAAAACGGCTGCAGAAGAAAGCCCCGTTTTCAGCTGCAGCCCGCAGAAAGGACCCAGTCTTATGGATATCGTACAGCTTTGTGAGATCGGGATGCTGATCGCCTTCGGCTTCTCCTGGCCCTTCAACATCTCCAAATCCCTGCGCTCCCGCACAGCGAAGGGCAAGAGCGTCACCTTTGAATTCATCGTCGTATTCGGCTACCTGGTGGGCGTGCTGGGCAAGCTGATCACCTACAGCCGCACCGGCGTCTGGGCCTACTCCATCTGGTTCTACTTTGCCGACATCGCCATGGTTTCCATCGATATCGTGCTGTACTTCCGCAACCGGAGACTGGACCGCCTGCGCGAAAGCGCGGCGGCATAAGGCGCCCGCTTCGAGACCTTCCCATAAAAGACACAAGGCCGCCGGACTGCGTTTATCCGCAGTCCGGCTGCTCGTATTTTTGCTTGCGCCCCGTCATTCCGCCGGGCCGCTCCAGTCAAAATCTTTATCCGGTTTCAGATACTTTTTGGGGATCTTCGCAACATAGGGGCTGAAGGGGCAATCGTCGCCGTGGAGCATGGTACACCGCGCCTCCAGCACCTGACCCAGCAGCAGATAGGCCTCCTGCGCGGTAAAGCCGTAGTCCTCACACATCCAGCGGATCAGCTCCCGCACCGCGCCGCAGAAGGAATCCTTCATCCGGATCTCGTTGGCGATGGTCATGAGGTATTCGTCATTCTCCGCCCGGAGCCACTCTTTTGCCGCGTAGCCCTTGCGAAGGCTGAGCTTCAATGTGACCTCCGCCGCGCACTCAATGGCGCCGCCGTGGGGGATCTCCCCGTCGCCCATGATGGCGTGGCAGTCGCCCACATGCAGCAGGGCGCCCTCCACCTCCACCGGCAGATATAAGGTCGCCCCGGCGCAGATCTCCTGCACATCCATGTTGCCGCCGTTGCGGTAGGCATATTTGTTGGTCTGGGCCTCGCCTGCGGGGGCGGTGCCGATGGTCCCGATCATGGGCTTGAGGGGGATGGTGAGCGCCGGGCTCCACAGGATGCCCTCTTTCGTGATCTCCACCGTATGGGTCACGGTCCCCCAATCCTTCCCCTCGGGCAGGATCTGCCCCACCAGCGGCGTCCGCCAGCCCGCAAAGCCGGTGTAGCCCAGCTTTTCCGGGACCACGTCCAGGATCTCCACCACCAGCGTGTCGCCCGGCATGGCGCCCTCAACGCCTACGACCGTGCAGAGGTTCGGGCCCTTGCTCTTTGAGGGTCCCCAGCGGTCCTCGATGGAATTGAGCCATGTGCCGCTCTGCAGCTGGGTCTGGATCCGGACGGTCTCCCCGGATTTGACCGTGGCGGCGGGCGCGTGGGCTTTATCCAAAGTGTTGTATACCTGATCTCGCTTCACAAGCTGCATGCTTCGATCCTCCTGTCTGCCTGCAGGCATGCTTTAAAAAAAGATGATACAGGCCGCGCAGACCTGTATCATCTTTCTGTTTATGTTTGTTTATCCCAGCTTGTTGCCCATCATTCTTCTGGTGCGCAGAGAGTCGATGTACATGGCTATGAAGATGATGACGCCGCGGACGAAAGGCGTGACAAAAATGGAGATGCCCGCGTTTGCCATACCGGCCGCCAAAAACAGAAGGATCAGCGAACCGATCACCGCGCCCGGGAAGATGCTGCCGCGGCCGCCCAGCAGGCTGATGCCGCCAAGGCAGGCGCCCGCAATGGCCAGGAACTCATAGCTGTTCAGGCCGGTGGTCACGATCGCGTTCTCGACGACGATCCAGAAGAAGGAGCCGGCGATGCCGCAGAGCAGGCCTTCCAGCAGAAGGGCCTGGGTCTTGACCTTGTCGGAATTGATGCCGATCCTCTTGGCCACGTTCTCGTCGCAGCCGACCAGCAGCAGCCTGCGCCCGAAGGCGGTATACTTCAGCACCAGGTGAAGGATCACCGCGAATACAATCACCACGATGACCGTGACCTGCAGACCGCCCAGCGCAGCGATACGCGCCTGACGGATCGCTTTTACATGGTCGCCCAAGGTAATGGTGTTGTCGTTTGTGATGATGCGCCCGTAGGCACGCAGGACCAGCATCATACCGAAGGTGACCAGCATGCCGTTCATCTTGAGCTTGACGATCAGCAGGGAGTTGATCCAGCCCAGGAACACGCCGATGGCGATGCCCACAAGAAGGGCCACGGCGAAGGGCACGCCGTACCAGTGCATCAGCATACCGGAGGAGACGCCTGCCGCGTAACCGATGGCAGCGCAGGACAGGTCGATGATCCCCACCAGGAGGCTGAAGGTGACGGCACAGGTGATCAGGATCAGAGGCGTGCCGTTGTTGATCGTGGCATAAATGCTTTTCAGGGTCAGGAAGTTGTTCCCGGTGATGCCAAAGACGATCAAAATGGCCAGCAGCACCAGGTAGGAAGATAAGCTAAAAACATCAAATTTCTTTTTCTGCATTTTTCTCCTCCTGACTGACAATGCCCTTCATCAGGCTCTCCTTGGAAAAGTCCGCTTTCGCGACCTCGCCCACCAGTCTGCCCTCATAGATCACGATGATCCTGTCGCACAGGCTCATGATCTCTTCCAACTCGGACGAGATGACCACAAAGGAGGTGCCCTTCTCGGCCTTCTCAAAGATCAATTCCTTGATGTCGTTTTTGGCGCCCACGTCCACGCCCTTGGTGGGCTCGTCCATGAACAGGATCTCCGGATCCTTCAGGAACCATTTGGCAATGATGACCTTCTGCTGGTTGCCGCCGGAGAGCTTGGAGACCTTCACGTTCTCATCCGGGGTCTTGACGCCCACCTGCTCGATCAGCTTGCGGGATTCCACATGCTCCTTGGCGGTGTTCAGGATACCGGTCCCTTTTGCCGAAAACTGATTCAGGTTGGAACTGGTGATGTTCTGGCAGATGGGCATATTCAGGAACAGGCCGTCATAGTGTCTGCCCTCGGTCAGATAACCGACATGCTTGTAGAGATCCTTCTGGGTGACTTCTTTGAGTTCGCCGTCCTGCTTGAAGTAAAGCCTGCCGTCCATCATCTTGTCGATACCCAGGATGGTGTTGAACAGCTCGCTTCTGCCCGAACCCAGCAGGCCCCAGACGCCCAGGATCTCGCCCTTGTTGAGCGTAAAGCTGAAATCTCTCGGCAGCTTTTCGCCGGAGATGTGCTCCGCCTTGAAGATCACATCATTCAGAGCGCCTTCACGGTTGTGGACACGGCCCTCGACCTGGTAGCCCAGCATCATCTCGACCAGCTGCTCTTTGTTGATGTCTCCGATCTCCGCCTGGCCGACCACCTGGCCGTCACGCAGGACCACCACATTGTCGCACAACTCGAAAATCTCATCCAGGAAGTGGGAGATATAGAAGATGATATAGCCCTGCTCCCGCAGTCTGTGGATCACCTGGAACAGCATGGCGACCTCATGGTCGGAGAGGGAGGATGTGGGCTCGTCAAACAGCAGGATCCGGCCGCCCTGGCACAGTGCGCGGGCGATCTGGATGATCTGCTTGTCGCCGACGGTGAGGGTGTATACCGGCGCATCGACATCAATGCGGCTGTCCAGCGTGTCCAGATAGATCTGCGCTTCCTTCTTCATGGCCTTGAAGTCAAGGCCGAGACCCTTCTTCTTTCGCCACTTGTTCAAGTCGGCAGCCAGGACATTTTCATACACATTCATCGTGTCGAAGGCCTGGACCTCCTGCTGGATAAAGGCGATGCCCAGGTCCGTGGAGGCCTTGGGATCTGCGATCACGACCTTTTTGCCGTTGATGATGATCTCGCCGCCCTCGTCCGGCTGATGGATGCCGCCGAGGATGTTCATCAGGGTGGACTTGCCGGCGCCGTTGACGCCCACGATGCCGCACACCTTGCCGGGCTGCGCAGAGAACGAAACATCGTTCAGGGCCTTTACGCCCGGGAATGTTTTGCTGATGTGTCTCAGCTCCAGAGAAAGATTGTTGTCCATCCCTTACACCCCTTTCTTTGCGGCCTGCTGCTGCCGGAAGGAGGCGATGCCCATGGCGCCGATAATGATAGCACCCTTGATCAGCGTCGTATAATAGTCCGACACGTTGAGCAGATTCATCACGTTGGTCAGACCGCAGACCAGGAATGCGCCGAGAACGGCATCCCGGACTCTGCCGCTTCCGCCGCTGGTGGAGACGCCGCCGATGACGGCCGCACTGATGATGTCCAGGATCTGGGACTGGGGGCCCATGTTCGCTCTGGCGGTGCCGATGGACGCAGTGTTGATGACACCCGCGATGCCGGCGCAGATACCGCTGATCACATAGGTGAGCATGATGATGTTCTCACTGTCGATACCGGAGACCTTGGTGGTCCTGGCATTGTTGCCGATGTAATAGAGCTTTCTGCCGAATTTCGTGCGGGTCAGAATAAAATCCATAACCAGCATGACGAGCAGAAGGATGATGATGACGGCCGTCTTGTTGAAAAAGATCGAGAAAGAATCCGGCAGGCGGGGAAGGCCACGCACACCGCTGAGGAACGTGGCAAGGCCCGTGCCGATCGTCATCATGGACAGGGTCACCACCATCGGGACCATCTTCAGCTTCGCGATGGCAAAGCCGTTGATGAGACCGAGAAAGGCCGCACTCAGAATGATGACGAAGGTGCCGACGACCAGGTTGCCGCCCATCGTGGTCATGTAATACACGCCTACCACGGCGGAGGCCGCCATGACAGCGGGGTTGGAAATGTCCATACCGCCAATGACCAGCACATAGGTCGCGCCGCAGGCCATAACGGCGATGGGGGCGATCATCTGCAAAAGGTTGGTAAGATTGCGAACGGTGGCAAAATTAGGAACCGCCAACGAAAGTATGATAAACACGACGGCGATGACGCCGAGCATGATCAATAGCGTTTTATTGTTGCTTCCGAAGCGTTTTAGTTTCTCTGACAATCGTGTTCCCTCCATTCTTGGAAGCTGAGTAAGTCTGAAAGAAAAAAGAAAAATCAGGATCGGGGGCGAGGCAGTTAGCCTCGCCCCCCAGGAAAATGCTAAGTGTTGATAGCGGTTCGAAGAGCGCCGACTGGATTAATAGTCAGCGTAGTCGTTGCCCCACAGAGGAATGGTGGCCAGGATCTCTTCGATGTCAGCATAGGTGGCGCGGGTACCGAGAACCAGCTGCACCGGCTCAACTTCCTTGCCCTCGAGCAGATCAAAGGCGCCGGCAGCAGCGGCCACGGCGAAGTTGTAGCAGCCCTGGTCAACACCGGTGTCCATGTAGCCCTCACGCAGATGCTGGATGCCGAGAGGATACAGGTCGGAAGCGGAGAAGTACACGTGGCCTTCCTCGCCGTGCTTGTGCCACATGCCGGCATCTTCCATAGCCTTCTGGATGCCGCTGCTCAGGAAGTCAGAGGAAGAATACATGCAGTTGGCATCGGGGTTGGCAGCGAGGACAGGCGCCAGGTTCTGGCCGCAGACGTCGGGCTCCCAGTGGCCGCACTCGGCCTCAACAATGGGAACGTTCTCAAAGCCGTATTCCTTGATCGCCTTCTGGAGGCCGCGCTCACGGTTGTGGGCGTTCTCGTCGGTCTTGTCGCCGTAGCAGTCGATGATCTTCACGGGCTCAACGCCGTCGGCCTTCATGATCTCGAACAGGTCCACCATGCCATAGTAGGCCTGATCCTCGGAAGCGAAGTTGACGGTCAGATCGGGGATCTCATCGCCGACTGCATCGTGAGAAACCTCACGGCAGTAGGAGACGTAGATGAGGCCAGCGTCATGCACTTCCTTGACAGAGGACAGGATGGCCTGAGAGTCAAGGCAGGGGCAGAAGATGACTTCGCAGCCCTGTGCGATCAGGTCGCGGATATCGGTGGCCTGCTTGGTCACGTCGTTATCAGCGTTGAGGGTGACGAGCTCCACCTCGTAGCCGCGCTGGGAGGCTTCGTAGTCCAGACGATACTGGAGGTAGTCAGCCCAGGCGTGGAAAGCCGCAGCCTGGAGGCTCTGCATGGACAGACCCATCTTGACGTGCTTCAGCTCGCCGGCGGGCTCAGCCGCGGTGGCATCAGCGATGTCCTGCTTGGGGGATCCAGCGCTGCCCTGCTGGGAAACGCTCTGGTTGCTTCCGCCGGAAGCAGCCTGCTGGCCACACGCAGCAAGTGCGAATACCATGACCAGCGCCAGGATGATTGCTAGTACCTTTTTCATTGGGTTCCTCCTTAATTTCTTTTTTCTTTAAAACTTATCCTTCCTCTTTGGACAAGTTGTTAAAGCACAGTGAATCAGCCGTTGGTCTTATCCTCGTAGAGCTCGATGATGGCATCGTCCCAAATGACGAAAGCAAGACGGATGTTGGGGTCGTTGTTGACATGCGCGGGCCCGAAGATGACCTGCTGGGCCTGCTCGGCATAGAACTCGATGTTGTCTACGTTGTAGGCCACATGGGGCTGCTTGGACAGGATCTCGGGGAAGATGGTCCCCTCGTCGAATTTCAGGTACTCGATCTTGAAGTCATACGCGTCAACGCTCTCATTGACCCAGAACTTGCCCCAGTCGTTGTAGACCATATTGGGCTTTTTGTTCAGTACGGGAATTCCCACATGCATGTATTCGGCTGCCATGTTTTTTTACCCCTTTCTTTACAATCAGTTGATCGCGTCCGTGTAGAACTCGAACGCTTCTTTTCCGGTGAAGCCCTCGTGCACGACCTTGCGGATGGACTTGAGCATTTCAACGGGATGCTCGCTCTGGAACACGTTTCTGCCCATGTCGACGCCGTGCGCGCCGCTCTGGATGGCCTTGTAGGCCATTTCCAGGGCCTCGTTCTCGGGCAGCTTCTTGCCGCCGGCAATGACGATGGGGACCGGGCAGGCCGCCACGACGGTCTCGAAGTTCTCGCAGTAGTAGGTCTTGACGAAGTTTGCGCCAAGCTCCGCGAGGATACGGGTCGCCAGGGTGAAGTACTGGTTGGTGCGGGCCATCTCCTTGCCCACGGCGGTGACGCCCAGGACGGGGATGCCGAACTTGTAACCCTGATCCGCCGCTCTGCACAGAGCCTCCAGAGAAGCAGCCTCGCCCTTGCCGCCGATGAAGCACTGGATCGCCAGGGCGGAGGCGTTCATACGGATGGCGTCCTCGAAGTCCAGCGCCAGGCCGGAGCCGGTGCTCAGATCGTCGAACAGGACGGAAGTGTCGTGGGTGGCTCTCAGGCAGGTGGCCTTGTTGGCCGTGGGCGGGATGCAGCTTCTGATGGCGCCTCTGGTGGCCATCAGCACGTCAGCGTACTCGCACAGCGGGGCGATGGTCACGTCCATACGCTCCAGGCCTGCGGTGGCTCCCATGAAGTACCCATGGTCGAAAGCCAGCATAACGGTGTTTCCGGACTTGGGATCGAAGATCCGGGACAGGCGGTTCTTCATGCCCCAATCGGTGTTGCCCAAGCCTTTCACGAAAAAGCCGGTGTCGGCAGGGGGAACATCCAGATGATAATCGTGTGCGTTGATATTTCCGACAGCGTCTGCCATGTTTTGTTATTCCTCCTATTACTCTTTGAAGAAGACAGTGGCGTGAGCGGGCGTATTCCACAGCGCCTCGATCTCGTCATCCCACTTGGCCATGTTCAGCTGGAAGCCGCCGGCCTCCTGAACGGTCAGGATCTCGCCGACCATGCTGCCGACGACCTTCACGCCCATGTTCTCCAGGTAAGCAACCGCTTCCTTGAAGAGGATGTACATCTCCATCAGGGTGGTGGAGCCGCTGCCGTTGATCATGACGAAGGCCTTGTCGCCGGCCTTCAGGCCCAGATGCTCGGCGATGGGCTTGGCGACCGTCGCGATGGTGTCCTTCGCGCTCATCATGGGAACGCGGACGCCGCCGCCTTCGCCGTGCTGACCGGCGCCGATCTCCATCATGTCGCTCTCAGCCAGATCGCCGAAGGACATGCCGTTCTGGGGATGGGTGGCGCAGGCGACCTGGACCGCGATGGAAGCCATGTTGCGGGCATAGCGCTCGCAGATGTCGGCGACCTCGTCCAGGGACTTGCCGGCCGCGCACGCAGCGCCGGCGATGTGGTACAGGGCAGCGGCGCCGCCCAGACCGCGGCGGTTGTCCTCGCCGTTGGGATCGAAGCGGATCTCTTCGTCGGTGACGACCTGACGCACGTTCATACCGGCCTTCTTGGCCAGCTTCATGGCCTGCTTGCCAGCCAGCTGGTCGCCGGCATAGTTCAGGGTGAGAAGCAGGACGCCGTGGCCCTTGTCCGCCCGCTGCATGGCCTCAAAGACCAGCTGGCCGGAGGGCGCGGCGAAGATGTCGCCGACGGCGACGATATCCAGCATGCCTCTGCCGGTGAAGCCCTGCACGGCGGGCTCATGGCCGGAGCCGCCATAGGTGACGACGGTGACGCGGTCCGCGTTGGCCAGGTCCTTGCTGATGACCAGATGGCCGTCGACTTCAACGACGTCGCTGTACGCCAGGCCCATGCCAACGAGCAGCTCGTCGGTCAGGGTTTCGGGGTTGTTCATGAATTTCTTCATTTTCATCTTGTCTGTTCTCCTCTCAAAATTTTTGTTGTTGGGCTTCTGTTTGAACTTCTTGTTGGGAACGGTTTATCACCTTTTCGTCAGAAAAGGTGCAAGGGGGTACCCCCTTGCGGCGCGATTTACGCAGAGATTCGCACCTTTGCTTCTATATTGTTTTGTATGAACGCAAGGTTGCGTTATGCCTTGGCAAGGCCCTCAAAGAACTTGGACATGGAGACCGCGCCCGCGTCCGGGGTGCCGATGGTCTTGGCGCCGTAGCTCTTGGCCCGGCCGAATTTGGAGGTGTAGTTCTTGCTGTCCTCCGCGCCCTGCAGGGCTGCCTTGGCCGCCAGGTCGAACAGCTCAGCCTCGCTGTCGCCGGCATAATCGGCGATGGCCTGGGAAGCGGGGATGCAGGCGTCCATCATGGTCTTGTCGCCCACCTTGGCCCCGGACATATCGTCCAGTTCCTCAAAAGCCGAAGCGAACATGGCCTGCAGACCCTTCACGTCGATCTCGTCCGCCTCGGGGGCGCCTTCCTGCATGCCGTCCAGCCAGGTGTTCCACAGGGGAACGGCGCTGCCGCCGTTGAGGCCCATGACCGCCATGGCGGCGTCATCCAGCATCTCCTTGATGTTGCCGTCCGCCTCGCTGACCGAGGCCTTGATCGTGGCGCCGATCTTGTGCATCGTCAGGCCGTGGTCGGCGTCGCCGAACTTGGAGTCGATCTCCGTCAGTTCCGCCTCGGCCGCGATCACGTTTTCACAGGCGCTTACGATCCTGTTTTTCAGCTCTTCTTTTGAAATCATAAGATCATCCTTCTTCTTGCTAAATTTTAACAAATGTTAGCTTTTGTGCCGATGCCATTCCATCATTTACACAATAAATTATTACTACTTTCTCAGAGGCGCGTCAAGTAAATTTGTGCGTTATTCGCAAAAAAAGACATTATTGCCAAATCCGATTTCCGGTCTTTAGGCAATAATGTCACAAAATTTAACAGATGTTAAAACACGTTGGTGGACACCTTTTCGGCCAGGCCGAGGGGGATGATGAGCCGGTCGATGATCCCGGTACGCAGGGCGCCGATCACAGCCTGGGGCTTTACCTGGTTGGAGCACACGGCTGTCACGTCGGTGGTTTTCAGCTGTTTGACGGAGGCCTGCAGCGTCGCTTCCGCCGCGGGAGATATGATCCGCCCGTAAGAATCGAAGTAGTGAGCCAGCATCCAGCCAACGGCCTTTTTCTCCGTCAGGGCGTTTCCGTACAAAGACTTGACGGCCAGGTCCGGGTAGGAGGGGAAGTTGGAGATGGCCACCAGCGCCTGCTCCATATACTCCCATTCTTCCTTTATACTGATATAGGCCTCCGTCTTTTTCGCGATCGCATACTCTATGGGGTTGTCATGCAAGGCCGGCGCATAGAGCAGATACGGGGCCCGTCCGGTCTTCAGGGAGAAAATCCGCACAAGCTCGTTGAGGTGATAGTCGCGGGTCATGGAGTTGATCCCTCCGGCCAGCGGGAAGATCACGCCGTTTGCGCGATTGGCGTTCTCCAGGGTGCTTGCGTAATCTGCCATCTTGCCGATCATCAGCCCCCAGCCGATCCCGACGCGCTTGCCGTCATTGGCCCGGCTGAAGTACTGATTGAAGGCCACCTCCGCCACCTTCGCATTGGTGACGCCGTCGTTCTCCCCGTCGGGGACGATGCTGATGTCGCTGATCTTGTAGATGTTTTTGATCCGGTCCGCGATCTGCTCCGCCGAGATCCGGGTGTCGTTGATCGTCACGGTCACGATCCCCTGATCCTTCGCCTCCGACAGGATCACGCTGACCAGCGGCCGGGAGATCCCCAGCGTCTTTGCGATCTCGTTCTGGCTTTTCCCGTCCTCATAGTAAAGGCGCGCCACCTCGATCATTCTTTTCAGTTTGTTGTCTTTTGAAAGCATGGCGGCCTCCGGGAAAGTATGGAGATAAGGAGATTAATTATAATAGTAGCGCGGCGGAAAACGCGGCTGATTTGCGCCGCTTGCGGGGATCCCTTACCCGGTTATTATACCAGAGGAAAACGGAATCTGCAATTCCTGTCGGAGCTGCCGGAGTGCCCGACTTTTAGCCGCCTTTTGTGATTATGGAGAACCGATGGAGAGACGCGAAGGTGCTCTCTATCGCAGTTTATGTATCCTGTAATTTAAACTCTCTTATCCGCAGTAGTACAAACGATTGGACGGGAATTCATAATCCGTTCCCGTTGTTCCCTTGATCCAATACCCAAACAGCCAATAATAGTGTTCCGGGTAGACCTGGCCCTTATAAAACGCCTTGTTCACCGTCTTAAATGTCTGCCATCTCTCTATTTGTAAGTTGGCCACAGGGTAATGGGTCGGGAAAAAATACGGATTGTTTCGGCTGTGTTCCTGCGTAGCGCAGAGTACCATGTCCCCGGGGTTCAATTTGAGCGCCTCTTCCGTGCGGTATCTCGCATCGTCAGTATCCCAGGCCTCCGGATCGGTCAGCAAGCCATCGTCAAAGGGGAGGAAATATCCCGGCCCCAGCAGGATCGTATGCTGCCAGTTGTCGCTCGCGGCTGTAAGGATCATCTCGTTCAGTCTTTCTGTCCCCCGCTTCTCCGTGAGTGCCGCCGTATGGTATCCGCCCCTGACAAGCAAAAACGTCAGAAGGACAAGAACCACCCGTTTTTTGGTTCCTTTCTCCTCGATCCATCGCGCCGCTTCCGAGGCCACATACAAATCACTTAAGCAAAAGAAAGGATAAATGCTGCGCATAAAAAGCGTGGTTGAAAAAAGATTGTAAAAAAGGAAGACCAGCAGCGCACAAGGAATGATCTTATTAAACAGGGCGCCCTTTTCATCCGCCGCAGGAGATCTCTTTATCTCCCGCACTCCGCTTGTCACCAAAAAGACGGAAGCGAGCGGAAAGCCGGAATACAGTGTCAGATACAGGATAACGGAAAGCAGGTGATTCCACGGTCCTCCCACTTCGCAGAGATTGCCGGCTGCAACGTAGTTCCCCATCTCTTTTTGGATAACGCGCACCACATACATTGGATCTGCGGCTGCTTTGGGAGAACAAATAAAAAAAGCCATCACCATAAGAATTGCCATTCCTGACAGCAGGAACGCCCTGGTTGAAGTCTTTCCTTTCCTCGTTGAGCGCAGAGCTGTCACTATGGGGAGGATAAAGAAGAAAACCAAAGGGTACTTGACGGCGCTTAAAGCCCCGGCCGTAAAAGATGCCGCAAGCAGCCGTGCTATTATGGCCTGTGTTCCCGCGGAATCTTGCGCTGAAGCGCAAAAAAGCACCAGCGCCATCAGCAGGCATGCGGAGATCGCATCTGCTGTTCCATAGCGGGATTGTTCCATATGAATAAGGGAAAACGTCACGGTCAAGGCATAGATCGGAAGGCTCCATTTCCTTTTGGGGAACCATCGCTCAAGGATACTGCCGCCGAACCCCGCCGCAGCCAGGAAATAAAAAACCGCAGAAAGGCGGCCTACCGTCTGAATATATAAAGAACGTCCCGTAACTTTCTGCAAAAGCCAGGCCGCCATGTGAAAGGGCGCCTGAAAGACAAAGGCCCCTTCCGGATACTCCTTCACCTCTGTATACTGATCCGCTATCCCCAGGAGCTTGTGTGCCAGACTCTCTGAGGAATAGAAAAACACGAACTCGTCGGGATGCATTCCCATGTTGTGCGTCAATGTGAGCATCCTCGTGACCAGCACGGCGAGCAGCATGAGGCCTATGATCAGATACGCGTTTCTTCCAGCCGCAAAGCGGGAAGAAGGTCCTTCTCTTTTTTGAATGCTTTTTTCCATCGTGATACCTTCGCACGCGTTTTTTCAATGATATCACACGCCGCCCCTCTGCGTCAACATCGCGGGTGGGAGGATTCAAAGGTGCATTTAATTCGACAGAGTTAGCAAGGCTGTGCGGGATTAACAGACCGGCAGCGTATAAGTATATTGGGCTGGTGGAACAAAAAAGGCAGGGCGTTTTTTGTTCCCTGCCGCTATACAAATATATTTCTCTTTTGGCGCGATGAATAGCTGGGAGCGAAAACGCCGCCTGCTTTCAGTTACTTATTTGCGACTCACATTTTTTAGTTCAGTTTGTTGAATTATCCAGTATAAAACACATAGTTTGAATAACCTATGATAGTCTTTCCTGTTTTATTTGGTGAGTTGGGGTAAACTCGAGCGGCTCCAATCCCTCATTATCAAAAAAGTGCGCAGCCTCAAATGAGACTAAAGTCAAATGAAAGTAGCAAGAAACTCAAATGCTTCTTGCTACTTTCTCATTCTTATTTCGTTATTCTTTCCCTTGGCTTCTGGAGTTGTGCAAGAGGGGAAAACATATCATAGTCCTTGGCAATATCAGAATCAAAGATCCTGACATAATGCTTTGTCATATTTAAAGTGCTATGCCCCATAAGTCTTTGCAGCGTGAATGCATTACCACCGCAATCTACGAGATATTTCCGCGCGAAAGTGTGTCTGAATTTGTGAATGGAAGTGCTGTTCACATTACGAGATCTGTTGTAATGTGCAATGGCATGGCGCAGGGCATCGTCTGTCAGCATTCCTCCATAAATGTCGCAGAAAAGGTAATCGTCGTCTTTGCCGCCTCTAATTCGCATGTAGTTTTTCAGGATATTCGCCATGATACTGCATAAGGGAATCACTTGGACTTTTCCATTCTTGTTGTGTCGAAATACTACGCGCATAGCATCCAGATCTACATCCTTGTTTTGAATGTTTCTGACGGTTGCTGCTCTGCATCCACTATTCAGCAAGAAGTTGACTATAGTCCAATTTCGGTACTCGCTGAACGTGCATCCTTTGTCGGGCCGCTTCAGCAATCGCTTCAATTCCTCATCCGTATATGTTTCCTTGACCGTTTCTTTCTCCTTAAAACCGCGGATGTTGATGGCGGAAAGATTCTCTTCTTTACACCAGTTGTAGAAGGTTTTCAGCATCCTCATATAAGTCGCAATGGAGTTGTGCTTTATGCCGCTCTGTCTCATGGCAGCAGCCATACGTTCAATGTCCTTTTTCGTGATTTCATCAAAGTCTTTCTCTGTGTCCAGATACCTTGAAATTGCTTTCAAATGATAGCGATAGTTGTTCAGTGTGGCATCTGATACGCCTTGCGCGGTTTTAGAAATAACGAACTCTTCATAGACCTCCTTGAACGATCGTCCAGTGCCCGAATACATGGTGATTTCCTTCATAAAGCAGACCTCATCCCTCAGCAAAATTTCGAGTTTAGGGATGAGGTCTGCTGTTTACACGAAAAGAAAGAAAAAAGCCTTGAAATCCGCAGATTTCAAGGCTTTTGGAGCTGCTGGGCAGATTCGAACTGCCGACCTCATCCTTACCAAGGATGCGCTCTACCTACTGAGCTACAGCAGCAAAGTGTATGCCCCTTTTCAGGGGCATACTGGCGACCACGAAGGGACTTGAACCCTCGACCTCCGGCGTGACAGGCCGGCGTTCTAACCGACTGAACTACGTGGCCACGGCTCGAATAATATATCAAATCCGAAACCGTTTGTCAATACTTTTCCCTAACTTTTTTATGCCGCCGCGCCCTCGCTTTCCGCCGGTTCGGCATAGCGTTTCCAGACCATCCGCGCCGCCAGGACGACGCCCACAGCCAGCACGCCGACGATGACTTCCAGCAGCGCCGCGGGCAGTTTGCCGTTGAGCAACACCGTGATGAAATCCACCGCGAAGTGCAGGCCGATGGCCAGCAGCAGGAGGCTGAGCTTCCCGCCGCGCGCCTTCACCGCAAACCACACCAGCACCGAAAGACCCATATGCATGGCAATGGCAAAGCAGCGCTCCGCCACGCTCAGCAGGAACATCCAGGCAGGCGTCTGGACCAGCGTATCCGCAAAGCTCTGGGCCAACGCCGCGTCGCCGTCGGCCAGGGTCATCATGGCGTCCATGCCCGCGGCCCGGTAGGACAGGGCCATCAGCAGGTTGTTCGCGCCGGCGCTGGCCAGCAGATAGAAGCACTCAAAGCCGCCGTGGCCCGCGCCGTAGGACAGGGCGTTGATGTCCGCCTCCATATCCCGGTTGAGGATAAAACGAAAGGCCACGTAGCGGCCGATCTCCTCAAACAAAGCCGCTGCCGCAGCGCTGTACAGGGCCATCAGCAGGGGGTTGTTCTGGATCGCCGCCCCGTTGGGACTCGAGAGCATCATGCCGTGGAAACGGGTCTCCAGCATGACCACAAAGACCATAAACACCAGGATGCCCACAAAGAAATGCTTGATCCGGCAGCCGTATTTTTTGCTCAGCACTGCGATGGTGATGATCGGCAGCAGCACGCCGGCGCCTGCCTGGATCGCCATGGCGATCATTGTAAAATTGGATACCATCCTCTTTCTCCTCCTCAGCGAATGTCCAGCTCGATGGGCTCGTCAATGGTGTCGGACACATACTTCCCGTTCTTTTTCCGCTGCTTGACGCACTCGGTCAACAGATACTCGATCTGCCCGTTGATGGAGCGAAAGTCGTCCTCCGCCCAGGCGGCGATGGCGTCATACAGTTTGGGGGACAGGCGCAGCGGCACCTGTTTCTTCTGAATGTCGGCCATGGGGCGTCAATACAGGCTGCCGGAGTTGACCACCGGCTGGGCGTCCCGGTTGCCGCAGAGCACCACCAGGAGGTTGGAGACCATGGCCGCCTTGCGCTCCTCGTCCAGCTCCACGGTGTGGTTCTCGCTGAGCCGCTCCAGGGCCATCTCCACCATGCCCACGGCGCCGTCCACGATCATCTTCCGGGCGTCGATGATGGCCGAGGCCTGCTGCCGCTGGAGCATGACGGCGGCGATCTCCGGCGCATAGGCCAGATAGGTGATCCGGGCCTCCAGGATCTGGATTCCGGCTTCCTCCACCTTCTGCTGGATCTCATCGCGGATGCGGCGGGCCACAGTCTCGCTGGAGCCGCGCAGGCTCCCCTCGTCCGCCACGCCGTCGCCGGTGGTGTCCACGCCGGGCGCCACGTCATAGGGGTACAGCCGGACGATATCCCGCAGGGCGCTGTCGCACTGGAGGGACAGGTATTCCTTATAGTTGTCCACGTTGAACACCGCTCTGGCTGTGTCCACCACCCGCCAGATCACGGCGATGCCGATCTCCACGGGATTGCCCAGGCAGTCGTTGATCTTCTGGCGGCTGTTGGACAGGGTCATGGCCTTGAGGGAGATCTTCTTGTTGGCCAGTTCCATGGCGTTCACGTCCACGCTCTTGCCCAGCGCCGCGCTCAAAAGCGCGCTGCCGGACTTGCCGCCGTCCACGTCTCCACTCTGGTTGAGGCGGGTCTTGGCCGCGGGATTGACCGCCACACAGAAGGGGTTGACAAAGTAAAAGCCGTCGTCCTTCAGTGTGCCGATGTACTTGCCGAACAGGGTCAGCACCAGCGCCTCCTGGGGCTTGAGCACCTTCAGCCCCAAAAAGGGAAGCCAGCCGATGCACAGCCACACGATCCCCAGCACCAGCGGGGCGATAAAGCCCTTTCGGCCGTCGTCCAGCTTCACGCCGCTGAGGATCACCAGCGCCAAAGCCGCCAGATACAGCACCGCGAACACCAGCAGCATCGCCATGCCGTTCTTTTTATTGTTCAAAACCTTTTCTTTCATCAGGCTCACTCCTTTCGTGATATCAAAATGATATCACTGTGCTATCTGTTTGTCAAGTCCTTGGGGGAAAGGATTTTCCTGTACAAGTTTTTTGCGGCGTGGTATAATAAGGCATTCATTTCTGACGGCGATCTCTCACGCCGGACCGGCAGAAGGGAGTTTCTTATGAAGATCATCATCGCGGGCGCGGGAAAGGTGGGCCGCACAGTGGCCACCCTCCTCTCCAAGGAGGGGCATGACATCACCGTCATCGACCGCAATCCGGATATCATCAGCAGCATTTCCAACGAGCTGGACGTGATCTGCGTGGAGGGCAGCGCCACCAATCCCGAGACTCTGCGGGAGGCCGGGGCCGCCACGGCGGATCTGCTCATGGCCGCCACCGAGCTCGACGAGGTGAACATGGTCTGCGGCATCTCCGCCCGGCACCTGGGCACGCAGCATGTGATCGCCCGCATCCGGGACCCGGAGTATCTGAGTCAGACGGAGTTTCTGCGGGAGGCCCTGGGCCTGTCCGTGATCGTCAATCCCGAGTATGAGTGCGCCAAGGAGATCTCCCGCATCCTGCGCTTCCCCAGCGCCGTGCGGGTGGACACCTTCTCCAAGGGCAGTGTGGAGATCATCGAACACAAGGTGACCGAGGGGGACAGGCTGGACGGCCTGCAGCTGAAGATGCTGCAGCAGAGCTTCGGCGCCAAGGTGCTGGTCAGCGTGGTGGAGCGCGCCGGCGAGGCCATCATTCCCAACGGCGATTTCGTCCTGCGCGGCGGGGACCGGCTGAGCATCACCGGCGCGGCCAAAGAGGTGCGCCGCTTCTTCATCGCCGCCGGGCAATACAAAAAGCCCGTGCGCAAGGCCATGCTCATCGGCGGCGGCCGCATCGCCGTGTATCTGGCCAGGCTGCTGGCGGAGGTGGGCATCGACGTGACCGTGGTGGAGCGGGACCGGGAGACCTGCGATCTGCTCTGCGATCTGATCCCGGAGGCCCACATCATCTGCGGCGACGCCACCCGCAGCGACGTGCTGCTGGAGGACGGCATCCTGTCCACCGACGCCTTCGTGGCCCTGACCGGCGAGGACGGCGACAACATCATCACCTCCATGTACGCCCGCAGCTGCAAGGTGGGCAAGATCGTGGCCAAGGTCAACCGGGAGCATTTCTCGGAGATCCTGGAAAATTCCGGGCTGGAGAGCATCGTCACCCCCAAGGCCATGGTAGCCCAGCAGCTGGCCCGATACGTACGCGCCATGAGCAATTCCATGGGCAGCAGCATGGAGACCCTGTACCGTCTGGCCGACGGGATGGTGGAGGCCCTGGAATTCCGGGTGGACGAGGGCTCCGCCTGTGTGGGCGTCCCCCTGAAGGATCTGAAGCTGAAGCCCAATGTCCTGATCTGCGCCGTCATCCGCGGACGGGAAAGCCTGATCCCCGACGGCAGCACGGTGATCCTGCCCGGCGATCACGCCATCGTGGTCACCGCCGCCGGGCGGCTGGACAAAATGGACGACATCGTTGAGGGCGGCAAATGAACACAAGAATGATCTGCCGCGTGCTGGGCTGGATCCTGCTGATCCTGGCCGGCCTGCTGCTTTTGCCCCTGCTGGTGGGGCTCATCTATCGGGAGCCGGTGCTGCATTTTCTGATCACCGCCGCGCTGGCGGCGGCCGCCGGCTTTCTGCTGACCCGCATCCGCCCCCGGACCACCGCCATCTACGCCCGGGAGGGCTTCGTGATCGTGGGTCTGGGCTGGATCCTCATGTCCCTGCTGGGGGCGCTGCCCTTCGTGCTGGGCGGCAGCATCCCCCATTATATCGACGCCCTGTTTGAGACGGCCTCCGGTCTGTCCACCACCGGCGCCACCATCCTGACCGACGTGGAGGCCCTGCCCCGGGCCGACATGTTCTGGCGGCTCTTCACCCACTGGATCGGCGGCATGGGCGTGCTGGTGTTCCTGATGGCGGTCCTGCCCATGAGCGGGGACCACTCCATGCACATCATGCGGGCGGAGGTGCCCGGACCCACAGTGGGCAAGCTGGTACCGCGGGCGAAAAAGACCGCCACCATCCTGTATCTCATCTACATCGGCCTGACCTTGCTGGAGACCGTGTTCCTGCTCTGCGGCGGCATGAGTTTTTATGAAGCGCTGCTGCACGCCTTTTCCACCGCGGGCACAGGCGGCTTTTCCACCAACGGCGCCAGCATCGGCGGCTTTGACAGCCTGTATATCGAGATGGTGGTCGCCGTGTTCATGTGCCTGTTCGGCGTAAACTTCAACCTGTACTACCTGCTGCTGATCCGCCGCTGGCGGGACGCGCTGAAGAACGAGGAGCTGCACTGGTATCTGGGCATCATCGCGGCCTCGGTGCTGCTGCTGGCCCTGGGGATCCAAAAGCTCTTCGGCGGCTTTGCCGTCGCCCTGCGGCACGCCTTCTTCAACACCGCCGCCATCATCAGCACCACGGGCTTCGGCACGGTGGACTTCACCGCCTGGCCGGAGTACTGCAAGTGGATCCTGGTGCTGCTGATGTTCTGCGGCGGCTGCGCCGGCAGCACCGGCGGCGGCTTGAAGCTGTCCCGGCTGATGATCCTGGGCAAGAGCATGGGCGTGTCCCTCAAGCAGATGGCCCGCCCCCGCAGCGTCACCCGGGTGCAGATGGACGGACGCCGGGTGGAGGACGGGACCGTCCGCGCGGCCTCTCTGTTCTTCGCCTTTTACATGGCGCTGCTGCTGCTCTTCTCCCTGCTGGTCTCCCTGGACGGCTGCGACCTGGCCACCTCCTTCACGGCGGCGCTCAGCTGCCTGTCCAACATCGGGCCCGGCATGACCCGGGTCATCGGCCCGGCGGGCAACTTTGCCTTCTTCTCCGGGCGGACCAAGCTGCTGCTGAGCCTGGCCATGCTGCTGGGGCGGCTGGAGTTTTATCCCATCTTTGTGCTGCTCTCTCCCCGCACCTGGAAAAAATAAAGATCCGCTTCCCGAATGCGCCGCGAACGCGGCGCATTTTTTGTGTAAAAGTGTCTGCGCGCCGGAAGAGCCCCCGCCTCCGCTTTGTGCAGAGGCGGGTTTTTTACGTCAGCAGCGCGCCCAGGGTCAGGATGCCCCGGACCTTCTCGTAAATCCCATCAAAGTCTGAAACGGGCAGGGGATTGCGCCCCAGCCCCGCCTCGACGGTGTAGCCGGGCCGGTTCCAGGCCAGGATGAACCAGTCCTTATAACCCGCGAAGCCGGAGGCAAAGGGCGCGTCCTCCACCGCGTAGCCGGAGAGCCGGGCAAAGGCCTCCGCGATCTGCCGGGCGTCTTCCGGCTCATGATCCAGATAGCGCCAGTAGATGACCTCCCCCTGGGTGTGGAAGGACAGGGTCAGGGCCGGGTCGAAGGCGAAGGTGTAGTTGTACATGGCCCGGCTCTCCGGCGCTGTCAGCGGCGCTGTGCCCACGAAGTCCGCCGGGGCGGGCGAGGCGACGCCCAGGGCGTATTTGTTTTCCCGGGCCTGCTCCCAGCCCGCCGGATATTGCAGGTTCAGATCCACGCCCTGGAGATTGGCCTTCCAGCCGTCGGGAAAGGGGAAGCGGGGATAGGCCGCGGCGATGCCCCGCGCCCGCTGAAAGGCCGCGCCGCTCTGCAGCTCCCCGGTGACCAGGTCCATCCCGTCCGGGTTCACCGCCGGGATCAGACAGATCGTCGCATAGTCCAGGATCTCCGCCGCGCTTACGTCAAAAAGGGCGCCGCCCCCGCCGAAAGCGGCGGCCAGTTCCTCAGCGAAGCGCAGCAGCAGCGGCGTGGTGATCCACTCGTTGGCGTGATGGGCGCCGTTATACAGCACCCGGTTCTCTCCCCGGCCCAACTGCAGCCGCCAGAGGGGCCTGCCCAGCTCACTGCTGCCGATCTGTCCGGTCTCGATAAAGGGATAGCGGGCGGCCAGTCCCTGTACGCAACAGGCCACCAGATCCGCGCACCAGTCGATCGCGGCGGGTACCACGGGAAAGCCCAGCGGCACCACCAGCCGCGCGCCCACCGGCAGCGCCTCCGGCCGCAGATCCGGGTTTGCCAGGGCGATGGCCTCCGCCGTAGTTCCGTAGCGCCTGGCCAGCTGCCAGTAGACGTCTCCCGGGCGGATGCGGTGGGTCAGATAACCGGTATACCAGGGCAGCAGCGCCTGGTGGGTCATCGGTCCCGCCACAGCGTCAGCCTCCAGACGATGGCTGCGCTGAAAACGCAGCAGTGCGTTTGCCGTGGCCCGGCCAAAGATGCCGTCCGTCTCCAGCGGGCCGAAGCCCGCCCGATCCAGCGCCAGCTGCAGCAGCTGGACCGCGGGACCGGTGCTGCCGAATCGCAGAGTCCGCATAGTCTGCACCTCCGTTTCGCGTCTTTTCATCTATCCATATGCGGGAAAAGGGGAAAGGATGCGCAAAATTTCTGCTTGTAAAGGAAACGATCTTTCTGTATAATAGATGCGGGTTTTTGTGCCCGGAATTTGACTGCGTGTTCGGCTCTCCACCATTCAGCCGTGCACAGCTTGTATAAGGAGGATATGGTAAATCCCCGGGCTCGGGGTGCGGCAGTGTGGAGACCTGTCGTAAGGCGGCGCACGCAAGTGGCCGCGAGTCTGCTCGCGCGGAGGCGGGGCAGACGGAGCCGGTACTATGGCAACAGTTCAGCTGAAAAACATCAAGAAAGTCTATCCCTTTGTCAGCGGCGAGCAGAAGAAAAAGAACAAGAAAAAAGAGGATGCGCCTGAAAAGAAGAATGTCAACCTGCAGATCACCGACCAGGGCGTAGTCGCCGTGCAGGAGTTCAACCTGGACATCGCCGACAAGGAGTTCATCGTGCTGGTCGGCCCCTCCGGCTGCGGCAAGTCCACCACCCTGCGTATGGTGGCAGGCCTGGAGGAGATCTCCGAAGGCGAGCTGCTCATCGACGGCGAGCGGATGAACGACGTGGCCCCCAAGGACCGGGACATCGCCATGGTCTTCCAGAACTACGCACTGTACCCCCATATGACCGTGTTTGAAAACATGGCTTTCTCCCTGAAGCTGCGCAAGGAGCCCAAGGACGTGATCGAGAAGAAGGTCCGCGAGGCGGCGGAGATCCTGGACATCACCCAGTACCTGGAGCGCAAGCCCAAAGCCCTGTCCGGCGGCCAGCGCCAGCGTGTGGCCATCGGCCGCGCTATCGTCCGCGACCCCAAGGTCATGCTGATGGACGAGCCGCTTTCCAACCTGGACGCCAAGCTGAGAAACGAGATGCGCGCGGAGATCATCAAGCTGCGCGAGCGCATCAACACCACCTTCATCTACGTCACCCATGACCAGACCGAGGCCATGACCCTGGGTGACCGGATCGTCATCATGCGCGACGGCTACATCCAGCAGATCGGCACGCCCCAGGAAGTGTTCAACAACCCGGCGAACCTGTTCGTGGCCGGCTTCATCGGAATGCCCGTTATGAACTTCTTTGACGCCCGGCTCATCCGCGAGGGCGACAAATACTTCGTCGAAGTCGGCGGCCTCAGGGTCGAGCTGGACGAGGAGAAGGAAGCGCGTCTGAAGGCCAACGGCGTGCAGTCCCAGGAAGTGATCCTGGGCGTCCGGCCCGAGCATACGGATCTGGCTGACAGCGGTGTGGAAGCCAAGATCGACGTGAGCGAGATGATGGGCTCCAGTGTGCATCTGCATGTGACCGCCGAGGACCGGGACGTGATCATCATCGTTCCCACCGCCGGCGTGGACACCCGCTTCCACATGGGCGACACCGTACACTTTACCTTCAGCGGCAAGGTGGCGCATGTGTTCTCCAAGGAGACCGAAAAAAACCTGGAGTGGCTGCATTCATAAAGCTGTACCGGGCCCGTTCCCATCGGAACGGGCCCGGTTTTTCGTTCTTTGGCGGAACTTAACAAAAACCGCCCGCCCCGCCTCCCGCTCCTTTAGGGAGGCCTACGAAGCTGAAGAACGCACTTGCTTTTTGTCGCAGCCTGGCATATAATTAGCCTTGGAAAACAGATTTTTAAGCCTCGGTACAGAGAGACCGGCAAGATCGTTCATATAGATACAGGTGCGAAAAGCATCTGCTTGTTTGTGTGTCTTGCCGGGATCCGGCAGGACTTTTTTGTTGCGGGAAAAAGGGGGGATCCCCATGAAGCTCAAGGCCCAGATCATGGACGAAGCGGCGCTGAACCGGGCGCTCATGCGCATCTCCCACGAGATCGCGGAAAAGAACAAGGGCGTGGAAAACGTGGTCCTGGTGGGCATCCGCCGCCGGGGCAAGCCCATCGCCCAGCGGATCTGTGACAACATCGAGAAGATCGAAGGCCTGCGCGTGCCCTGCGGCAGCATCGATATCGGCTTTTACCGGGACGATCTGAGTCTGCTGCACGAGTCCCCCGAGGTGCGGCGGGCTGAGCTGCCCTTCGCCGTCACCGGCCGGGACGTGATCTTGATCGACGATGTGCTGTACACCGGGCGCACCGCCCGGGCCGCCATCGAGGCGGTGTTCAGCTGCGGCCGTCCCCGGAGTATCCAGTTCGCGGTGCTGGTGGACCGGGGCCACCGGGAGCTGCCTATCCGCGCAGACTACGTGGGCAAGAACCTGCCCACCTCCCACAGCGAGCTGGTAGAGGTGCGGCTGCCGGAATTCGACGGAGAGACCGGCGTTTTTCTGATGGATCTGGGCAAATAGCCCTTTCCATAGATTTTCCTTTATTTACTCAGAAAGGATACGATGAAAATGGGAAAAGAGAAAAAAACAAATTTTGACGAACCGATTTACGACGCGCGCACACTGGGCACGCCGAAAATGCTGGTACTGGGCCTGCAGCACTTGTTCGCCATGTTTGGCTCCACCGTGCTGGTTCCGATCCTGACCGGTCTGAGCGTATCGGCGACCCTGCTCTTTGCCGGCTTCGCCACCCTGTTTATGCACCTGATCACCGGGAAGAAAGTCCCCGTTTTCCTCGGCTCCTCCTTCGCCTTCCTTGGCGGCTATTTCGCCGTCATCGCCTCCGGCGCCGAGCTGGGCCTCTCCCAGCGTGAGGCGCTGCCCTACGCCTGTGCGGGTGTCGCGTGCGCGGGTCTGCTTTACCTCATCCTTGCGCTGATCTGCCGGGCCTTCGGTTCGAAGAACGTCATGCGTTACTTCCCGCCCGTCGTCACCGGTCCGATCATCATCGCCATCGGCCTGATCCTGGCGCCCTCCGCCATCAACTCCTGCTCCTCCAACTGGCTCATCGCTCTGGTTGCCATCTTCGTCGTCATCATCTGCAACATCTGGGGCAAGGGCATGATCAAGATCATCCCGATCCTGATGGGCGTCATCGCCTCCTACCTTGTGGCGGCCGTGACCGGCAACGTGGATTTCAGCGGCGTAAAGAGCGCCGCCTGGATCGGTCTGCCGTTCCAGATGCAGGACACCGTATTTGGCCTGCTGGGCTCCGGCAGCGTCAACTCCGGCCTGCTGATCTCTTCGATCATCATGATCGTTCCGATCGCCTTCGCAACGATGATGGAGCATGTGGGTGATATCTCCGCCATCGGCGGTACCATCGGCAAGAACCTGATCGAAGATCCGGGTCTCCACCGCACCCTCATCGGCGACGGTATCGGCACCACCATCGCCGCGCTCTTCGGCGCCCCGGCCAATACCACCTACGGTGAGAATACCGGCGTCCTGGTCCTGACGAAAGTCTACGATCCGAGGGTCGTCCGCTTCGCGGCGGTCTACGCCATTGTTCTCTCCTTCTGCCCGAAGTTCGCGGCCTTGATCTCCGCCATGCCCTCCGCGACTGTCGGCGGCGTCTCGATCATCCTCTACGGCATGATCTCCGCGGTCGGCGTTCGGAACATGGTCGAAAACCACACCGATTTCCAGAAATCGAGAAACGTCATCGTCGCGGCTGTCATCCTCGGTCTTGCGCTGGGTATCAACTTCTCCGGCCTGCTGGGCGCAAACATCACCACCGCGGGCAACAACGCCACCGGCGCCATCTCCTTCATGGTCGGCGACATGAACATCGCCCTCTCCGGTCTGGCGGTCGCCTCCATCGTCGGCATCCTCCTTAACGCCATCCTCCCCGGCAAGCGCGATGAATATATGCCGAACCAGGAAAATTCCGGCTCTCTCGGAAAATTCTGAACGTGATCATTCGCAAAGCCCGGTGGGAAGACCTGGACCGGACGGAACGGCTCTATAACGAGATCCACGACGCGGAGGCAGCCGGACAGCTGACTACCGGCTGGCTGCGTGACGTATATCCCGTGCGCGAAACAGCGGAGCGCGCGCTGCGGCGGGACGACCTGTTCCTGCTGGAAGACGCGCAGGATCTGCTGGGCGCCGCCATCATCAACCAGCTGCAGGTGGACGTCTACGCGGACGCCCCCTGGGCGCACGCGGCGGCGGACCGGGAGGTGTGCGTGCTGCACACACTGGTCATTTCGCCCCGGGCCGCGAAGAAGGGCTATGGCACGCAGTTCGTCCGTTTCTATGAGGACTACGCCCGCGGGCACGGCTGCCCGGAGCTGCGGATGGACACCAACGCCCGGAACCTGGCCGCCAGGCAGCTGTACGCCGGGCTGGGTTACCGGGAGATCGCCATCGTGCCCACCGTGTTCAACGGCATCCCCGGTGTGGACCTGGTGCTCCTGGAAAAGCATTTGGCCTGAAGCCCAATGTTATATACCGCGCATAAAAAAGCCGCGCTGTTTTCACAGCGCGGCTTCTTTCTATTCAGGTCTTCAGCACCTTGGCCAGGATCTCCACCGCCTCGTCCAGCAGGGGCTCGGTATGGGTGGCCATATAGCTGGTGCGCAGCAGGCATTCATTGGGGGCTGTGGCCGGCGGCAGGACCGGATTGACGTACACGCCGGCCTCATAGGCCTCCTTGGCCTTCTTCAAGGTGTTATCCATCTCATAGGTATAGATGGGGATGATGGGGGTGTCGGACTCGATGATGGGGATGCCCCGCTCCCGCAGCCCTGCCCGGGCGTACGCCGCCAGGGCCCGCAGATGCTCCGGCAGCTCCGGGTGCGTCTTCAGGTGGCGCAGCGCCGCCAGGGCCACCGCACAGGAGGCAGGCGGAATGGAGGCGGAGAAAATGAAGGGCCGGGAGTTGTGCCGCACATAGTCGCAGACCTTTTCCGAGGCGGCCATATAGCCGCCCAGGCTGGCCAGGGACTTGGAGAAGGTGCCCATGATGATATCCACCTTGCCCTCCAGACCGAAATAGCTGGCCGTGCCGCGGCCGCCCTCCCCGATCACGCCGAGGCCGTGGGCGTCGTCCACCATGACCCGGGCGCCGTACCGCTCCGCCAGCGCCACGATCTCCGGCAGCCTGGCGATGTCGCCGCCCATGGAGAACACGCCGTCGGTGACGATCAGCTTTCCGGCTTCTTCCGGGAGGCGCTCCAGGATCTTTTTCAGATCCTCCATGTCCGCGTGCTTGAAACGCAGCATCTTGCCGTAGCTGAGCTTGCAGCCGTCGTAGATGCTGGCGTGGTTTTCCCGGTCGCAGATCACATAATCTCCCCGGCCCACGATGGCGCTGATGATGCCCAGGTTGGACTGAAAGCCGGTGGAGAAGGTCACGGCGCCTTCCATATGGACGAATTCCGCCAGCTCCCGCTCCAGCTCCAGATGCATCTGCAAGGTGCCGTTGAGGAAGCGGGACCCGGAGCAGCCGGAGCCGTACTGCTCAAAGGCCTTGATGCCCGCTTCGATGATCTCCGGGTGAGTGGTCAGCCCCAGGTAATTGTTGGAGCCCAGCATGATGCGGCGCTTGCCCTCCATCATGACCTCCACATCCTGCCGCGACTGCAGCGCGTGGAAATAGGGATAGATCCCCTTCTCACGGTACTGGTCCGCCAGGGTGTAGTTGAAGCATTTTTCGAAAATATCCATATGGCGCCTCCCGATAGTCCAAATTTTTTATTTAAATCATTTTAACTAATTTTACAATAGGGACCTTCGGCTGTCAAGCACGGATCGTTATATTTCAGACAGCATATTTCAGACAGCTTGCGCGCTGTTGTAAGAAAACAGCCGCCCGGCGCAATGCCGGGCGGCTGTCGGTTTTTTTCTTGTCTACCGTTCTTCGCGGAAGTAGGCCAGGCCCAGGGAGGCGGGCGGCTGATTCTCCCGCTTGTTGCGCATGCTGGAGAGGACCAGCACGATGATGGTGATCACATAAGGCGCCATCTTGTACAGCTCCTTGACGGCCAGGTTCATGCCGGAGGGGATGTACATATGCAGGATGTACAGGCCGCCGAAGAGGATGGAGGCCAGCACGCCCACATTGGGCCGCCACACGGTGAAAATGACAAGGGCGATGGCCAGCCAGCCGCGGTCGCCGAAGGCGTTGTTTGACCACATGCCGGAGGCGTAATCCATCACATAGTACAGGCCGCCCAGGCCCGCGATCATGGAGCCGGTACAGGTGGCTACATACTTATAACGGTTGACGTTGATGCCGGCGGCGTCGGCGGTGTTGGGGCTCTCGCCCACAGCCCGCAGCTGCAGGCCCGCCCGGGTACGCTTGAGGATATAAGAGGCCACCAGGGCGATGACCACCGCCAGATAGGCCAGGAAGCCATAGCTCAGGAAGATCTTCCCGAACCAGCCCAGCTTGCCCGCAAAGGGGAGGCTGCGGCGAAACACATTGCTGGTTGCGGTCAGGATGACAGAGGGCAGCTCACTGCCGGAAAGTTTGATGAGAGAGCCGCCGAAGAAGTTGCCGAAGCCCACGCCGAAGGTAGTCAGGGCAAGACCGGTCACGTTCTGGTTGGCTCGGAGCGTCACGGTGAGGAAGCAATAGAGCAGACCCATCAGCAGAGAACCTAACAGGCAGCACCCGAGCGGGATCAGGATCGCGACGAGCGGCTGTACATTGCCGCCGGTGGCCTGTTCGTAGAAAAAGGATCCGATAACGCCGCTGATGGCGCCCACATACATGATGCCGGGGATGCCCAGGTTCAGGTTGCCGGACTTCTCCGTCAGCGTCTCGCCGGTGCTGCCCAGCAGCAGCGGCATACCCTGCACGACGGCGCGGGGGAGAAAAGAAAACAGATCAAACATTGCTCGTCTCCTCCTTTTCCCCGGATTTCCGGAAATGGATCTCGTAATTGATAAAGAACTCGCTGCCGATGATAAAGAAGAGGATCACGCCGGTGAGGATGTCGCCAAAGGAGGAATTCAGACCAAAGTTGGTTGCGATCTCGCCCGCGCCGCGGGAGAGGAAGACCAGCAGAAAGCTGGTGAGGATCATCCAGATGGGGTTGAATTTGGCGAGCCAGGAGACCATGACGGCGGTAAAGCCGCGGCCCTCCACCAGCGTCGGCGTCAAGGTGTGGTTGGTGCTGCCCACCAGCAGCAGGCCCGCCAAACCGCAGACCGCTCCGGAAAGAAGCATGGTGCGGATAATGACCCGCTCTACCTTGATGCCTACATAGCGGGCGGTACGCTCGCTCTCGCCCACCACGGCGATCTCATAGCCGTGCTTGGAGTAATTCAGATAAACATACATGGCGACGCACACCAGGGCCACAACCAGGATGTTCAGCAGATATTTCTGTCCGGCTATGGAGGGAAACCAGCCGATCTGGGTGTTGGGGTTGATGATGCCGATGTTGCCCGAACCCTTGGGGGACTCCCAGACTACGCAGTAGTAGGACACAAGCTGCGTCGCCACATAGTTCATCATCAGGGTGAACAGGGTCTCGTTGGTGTTCCATTTGGCCTTGAAAAAGGCGGGAATACCGGCCCAGATGGCGCCGGCCAGGATGCTTGTGACGATCATGCACAGGATCACGGCCCCGTTAGGCAGCTTGGGTCCCAACAGGATCATACAGGCTGCGGCGGCCAGGGCGCCGGCCAAGGCCTGCCCCTCGGCGCCCAGGTTCCAGCAGCGCATGCGGAAGGCAGGCGTCACCGCCAGGGAGACACAGAGCAGCATGGCGATGTTCTGCAGCAGGACCCAGGCCTTGCGGCTCGATCCGAAGGAACCTTCGAAGATGGCTTTATAGACGGCAATCGGGTCCTCTCCCGTAACCTGTGAGGTGATCACGCCGCAGACCACCAGCGCCAGGAGTACCGCACCGCCGCGGATCGCCCATGCGCTGTACCAACGCAGCGCGCTGCGCTTGGCGATATGAAACAGCGGGCTGCGCTGTTTGTTATTCATCCGTTTTCCCTCCGATCTTGGTCATCATCAGGCCAACGTCGCGCTTCTTTGCGCCGCGGCCGGGGACAATGCCGCTGACCTTGCCGCCGCAGAGCACCAGGATCCGGTCCGCCAGCTCCAGCAGCACGTCCAGATCCTCGCCCACATAGAGCACGGCGACGCCTGCGGCCTTTTGCTTGTTGATCAGATCATAAATGGTATAGGAAGAATTGATGTCCAGGCCGCGCACCGCATAGGCGGTCAGCAGCACCGTCGGAGCCGAGGCGATCTCGCGGCCCACCAGCACCTTCTGCACATTGCCGCCGGACAGACGGCGCACCGGCGTGGCCACACTGGGGGTCCTGACCTCCAGTTCCTCCACCACATCCAGAGCCAGCTGCCGCGGCGTCTTCCGGTCGGTAAAGATCGAACGCCCCTTCCGGAACGAGCGGAGCATCATGTTGTCCGACAGGTCCATGTTGGCGACCAGGCCCATGCCCAGACGGTCCTCCGGAACAAAGGACAGGCTCACGCCCATTTCCGCGATGGACAGGGGATTCTTTCCGATCAGTTCCTCCCGGGAGCCGTCATCCTCGATATACTGGATGCTGCCGGACTCCACCGGCTGCAGGCCGGCGATGGCCTCCAGCAGCTCCTTCTGGCCGCAGCCGGAGATGCCGGCAATGCCCAGGATCTCCCCGGAATTGGCGGTGAAGGACACATCCTCCAGCTTTAGGATGCCGTCGATGCTGCGTACGGTCAGATTCTTGACCTCGATCCGGGGCTTGGGGTCCACAGGCTCGGGCCGGTCGATGTTCAGGGTCACTGCGTGGCCCACCATCATGTTGGTCATTTCCTGGGCGTTGGTGTCCCTGGTGGGCATGTCGCCGATGAACTGCCCATGGCGCAGGATGGCAACCCGGTCAGACAGAGCCTCCACCTCGTGCATCTTGTGGGTGATGATGACCACGGCCTTGCCGTCGTCGCGCATGTTGCGCAGCACGGCGAAGAGCTTGTCCGTCTCCTGGGGGGTGAGCACCGCGGTGGGCTCATCCAGGATCAGGATATCCGCGCCCCGGTACAGGACCTTTACGATCTCCACGGTCTGCTTCTGGGAGACCGACATGTCGTAGATCTTCTGGTCCGGATCCACCTCGAAGCCGTAGGCGTCGCAGATGCCCCGGATCTTCTCTTTGGCGGCCTTCAGATCCAGCTTTCCCTCCAGGCCCAGGACGATATTCTCCGCGGCGGTGAGCACGTCCACCAGCTTGAAGTGCTGATGGATCATGCCGATGCCCAGGTCAAAGGCATCCTTGGGGGAGCGGATGACCACCTCTTTGCCGTCGATGGAGATCTCCCCCTCGTCGGGGAAATAGATGCCGGAGAGCATATTCATCAGCGTGGTCTTGCCGCTGCCGTTTTCCCCCAGCAGGGCCAGGATCTCCCCCCGGTAAATGTCCAGCCAGACCTTGTCGTTGGCCAGCACCGGACCGAAACGCTTGGTGATATTCCGCATCTTGACTGCGGCGATCTTGTTGTCCAAGGGCGTCACGCTCCTTTAGAAAGAGTGATTTTTATTATATCAGAATTCTGCACAAAGAGCAACAATACAACAAAGGGCAGCGCAGCGGCAAAGAGGGTCGCTGCGCTGCCCTTTGCGGTATGGGAGAAAGTCCCGGAAGAATGTTCCGGGACTTTCCAAAAGACGCAGATGCTTACTTGTCGATGATGGTGATGCCGTCAATGTCGACGTCGAAGTACGGAGCGCTGCGGTACTCAGACTCATGGAAGTACCCATCGCTGACGACCTCGGTGTCGGGCGTGAAGGTCCCCAGATCGTTAACGTCGGCCAGGTAGGAGGTGAGGGTCTCACCGCCCACGGTGAAGGTGCTGGTGTCGAAGACCTTGACGCTCCCGTTGACGAGGGCGGCCTTGACTTCTTCGACCTTGGCGGCGGTGCCTTCGGCGGCCACAGCCTCGTTGAGGTCAACGAGCTCGACAGCGCCGTTGGCCAGGTTGCCGGTCCAGTCGCCATTCAGGACCTCGCCCTTCGCGACGCGGCCGATCATGACCTGCAGGAAGGCGACCCAGTTGATGCGGGAGGCGACGAGATAGGTATTGGGGCAGTCAGCCTTGGCGGAGCCGTTGTAGAACACGAAGGGGATCCCCTTGGACTCGCACTCGGTGGGCGCGCCCATGGAGTCGGCATGCTCGGAAATCAGAACGCAGCCGTTGTTGATGAGCTTGATGGCGCCCTCCTTCTCGAGGGTCGGGTCATACCAGGAGTTGGTGAAGGTCACTTCCATGGTGGCGCTGGGGCAGACGGAGCGGGCGCCCAGGAAGAAGGAGGTGTAGCCGGACTTCACTTCGGCATAGGGGTAAGCGCCCACATAGCCGATCTTGGCCTCCTCGGCGGAGATCTCGCCGTTGGCGATCATCTCGTTGAGCTTCATACCGGCGACGACTCCGCCCAGGTAACGGCCCTCAAAGATGGTGGCAAAAGCGTTGTGATAGTTGGCAACGCCGGCGGAGTGCGCCTGGGTGCCGGTGGCATGGCAGAACTGCACCTCGGGGAATTCCTTGGCAGCCTGGATCATGTAGGACTCGTGGCCGAAGGAGTCGGCGAAGATGATGTTGCAGCCGGCGTCGACCAGCTCGGCGGCGGCGTCATAGCATTCCTGGCCCTCAGGGATGTTGGTCTTGATGAGGAAGTCCTCACCCTCGACCATGCCCAGGCCGGTGCAGGCCTCGCGGGCAGCCGTCATGAAGTTGAGGTCATAGGTGGAGGTCTCATCGTGCAGGAAGATGAACCCGACCTTGATCTTGGCGACCTCATCGGTGGTCAGCGTGCTGGTGTCAAAGGGAGTGGAGTCGTTATCAAAGGGGAAGGTGGGTTCGGCAGTGGCCTGGGGCTCCGCGGTCTTTCCGCAAGCGGCCAGCGCGACGACCATGACCAGAGCAAGCAGCAGTGCGATGATCTTTTTCATTCTTGTTCTCCTCATTAGTAGATTTTTATTGGTGCCGGGAGGGAACCGCAAAGGCCCCCCTCGGCTTCACCTAAACCGCTATTGCAGTGAAGGGACGGCGTCACAAGAAGCTCGCATCGTTCCGTTTCCGCCTGGCGGCGAAAACTGCACTATGCTCCCTCCTTGTTCCTTTCGGGATTGAACCCGCTGCGCTGGGCTTCGTTCCCGTCAGGCAAAAGGTCTTCCTTTCAAAACCGAAGCGAGAGGTCCGGTTTTGTCGGGGAAACAAAAAAGCAGAGGACAGATGAAAGCCCCTGCAAAATGCCGGCGCGGCCAGCACCGCGCTGTCCGTTGCGGCGTTTCGATAGTCCGGTCATTTACGGCGTCCGGGTAGAGACTTCAAATCCATATCATTTGCTATATATCGAAAAAATATGCGGTTTTGACAGTAATAAGAGTATCAGTATGGCAGGCAAAAGTCAAGCCGAAAAATTCTCCGATTTTACCATTTTCGACAGCCCCATTTTGTGCGCTTTGTCCAAGAGAAAAAACCGGGCAAGCCTTGATGCCGCCCGGTTTTTCGTTCTCAGCAAAAGCTGATGTGGCCCTCGTCGTCCATGGAGGCGACCTTCGCCAGAGACTCGATCCGCAGGCCCTGGGCGCGCAGCTGATCCCCGCCGCCCTGGAAGGCCTTTTCGATGGCGATGCCGGCGCCCACCACGGTGCCGCCCGCCTGGTCCACCAGGTTCACAAGCCCCGCCAGGGCGGCGCCGGTGGCCAGAAAGTCGTCGACGATCAGCACCCGGTCCTGGGGACCCAGATACTCCCTGGACACCACCACCGTGTTGGTGTTGCCGTGGGTAAAGGACTCCACCTCCACAGAATACACGTCGTCGCCGATGTTGCGGCTCTTGCTTTTCTTGGCAAAAACCAGCGGACAGGAGAAGAGATAGGCCGTCATGGAGGCCATGGCGATGCCGGAGGCCTCGATGGTCAGGACCTTGTTGATCCCCTCGCCCTCAAACAGACGCTTGAATTCCTTGGCGATCTCAAACAGCAGCGTCGAGTCGATCTGATGATTGAGGAAATTGTCCACCTTCAAAATCCCGCCGGGACGGATCTTGCCCTCCTGGCGGATGCGCTCTTCCAACAGCTCCATAGCCAGACCTCCTTTTTGTTTTCCTGCTTTTAGTATACCCAAGAATCCGCCGCCGCGCAAGATGCTTTTCGACAGACTTCTTCCCCGTTTGACCTTCGGGCCGGCCCCCGCCGCACGGCGGCGGCGCCGGAGGCCCGGAAACCGAAAAAAGCCCGTCGCGGAACACGACAGGCTTTGTTTCGGGTAATTCAATGATTCAATTACACAGCGCGGGTGACCTTGCCGCTGCGCAGGCAGCGAGTGCATACGTAGACATGCTTGGGAGAACCGTCCACGATGGCCTTGACGCGCTTCACGTTCGGCTTCCAGGTACGGTTGGACCGTCTGTGAGAATGGCTGACCTTGATACCAAAGGACATGTCCTTGTCGCAGAACTGGCACTTTGCCATAAGTTGAAGCACCTCCTTGCTCGTAAGTTGCCGCTGAAAAGACAGCTTATATATAATAGCAGACGCAAAGATGAATTGCAAGCTCTTTTTTACAGAATTGCCGGGCTTTTTACGCCCGGGTGCGTGGAAAAAACAGTTGCCAAAACGGGCGGAATTGATTAATATAAAGGTAGAGACAAAAGCCCGACAACTTTCGGAGGATATACTATGAGAACCAAATATACCGTGAAGCTGAAAACCATCGTGGAGGAGCACGGCCTGCGGCCGCTGTACACCTCCCGGGACTATGAGACCGCCGTGGTCACCACCTCGGACGTGAACCGCCCCGCCATGCAGCTGACCGGCTTCTACAATTACTTCGACCCCCGCCGCATCCAGATCATCGGCCGGGTGGAGAGCACTTACCTGGACACCCTGAGCAAGGAGCAGCGCCGCGCCGCCTATGACCGCTTCATGGGCTATGATATCGCGGCTCTGGTGCTCTGTCACGGGGTAAAGCCCTCGGAAGAGTGCATGGAGATGGCCAGGAAGCACGACCGGAACCTGTTCATCACCGACGAGGACACCTCCGCCTTCCAGGCCGATCTGATCAGCACCCTGCACAAGTACCTGGCCCCGCGTCTCACCACCCACGGCGTTCTGGTGGAAATCTACGGCGAGGGCGTTCTGCTCACCGGCGACAGCGGCATCGGCAAAAGTGAGACCGCCCTGGAGCTCATCAAGCGCGGCCACCGCCTGGTGGCCGACGACGCGGTGGAGATCCGTCTGGTAGGCAAGGACACCCTCACCGGCACCGCCCCCGCCATTATCCGCTATTACATGGAGCTGCGCGGCATAGGCGTCATCAACGTGCGCCACATCTACGGCGTCGGCGCCGTCAAGCCGGAGACCAACATCGACCTGGTAGTCAAGATGGAAAACTGGGAGCTGGGCAAGGCCTATGACAGGCTGGGCCTGGAGAGCGAGACGGAGACGATCCTGGGCGTGACCCTGCCCTGCGTGACCATCCCCGTCACCCCGGGCCGGAACCTGGCCGTGATCCTGGAGCTGGCCGCCATGAACAACCGCCAGAAGAAGATGGGCTACAACGCGGCCGAGATGCTGGCGGCGGAGCATGATCTGGCCATCGACAGCGGCGCGTTCTGATTGGGAGGATCGTATGGAAAACCTGGAAAAAGCCATAGAAAAGATCAAGCGGGAGCTGCCCGGTCTGAAGCTGCTGGAAAACGAGCCGCTGTCTGCCCACTGCTCCTTTCGGATCGGCGGCCCGGTGCGGGCCCTGGCCATCCCCTCGGACGTGACCTCGCTGACCAGGATCTGCTGTCTGCTGAAGGAGCAGGAGCTGGCCCCCTTCATCCTGGGCAACGGCACCAATCTGCTCTTCCCCGACGAGGGCTTGCAGGAGCTGTTCATCATCAGCACGGAAAAACTCACCAAGCTGTTCCTCCTGCCGGACGGCGCCATCTACGCCGAGGCGGGGGTGTCGCTCTCGAAGCTGGCCAGCTTTGCCCAGCAGAACGGCCTGGCCGGCCTGGAATTTGCCAGCGGCATCCCCGGCAGTCTGGGCGGCGGCTGCATAATGAATGCCGGTGCCTACGGCGGGGAGCTGAAGGACGTGATCGAAAGCGTCGTCTGTCTCTATCTGCCGGATCAGGGCATGTACGAACTGACCAACGAGCAGTGCGCCTTCGGCTACCGCAGCAGCTATTTCCAGACCCATCCCGGCTGCGTAGTGCTCAGCGCGGTGCTGCGCCTGCAGCCGGATGACGGCGAGCAGATCGCCGCCCGGATGCGGGAGCTGAACGAGAAGCGGCGGGAAAAGCAGCCCCTGGACCTGCCCTCCGCCGGCAGCGCCTTCAAGCGGCCCCAGGGCCACTTTGCCGCGGCGCTGATCGAACAGGCGGGCTTGAAAGGTTACAGCGTGGGCGGCGCGCAGGTCTCGGAAAAGCACGCGGGCTTTGTGGTCAACACCGGCGGCGCCACGTCCCACGACGTGTACGACCTGATGCTGCACATCCGCAAGACTGTCTATGAACACAGCGGCGTTTTCCTGGAGCCGGAGATGATCATCCTGGCCCCGGACTACAAGCTGGAGGACCACGGCCCCGCCGTGCCCCGGCACCGCATCAGCATACTGGATCCCAACGAGGCCCCGGAGGAACCGGATCAGGCCTGAGGATTGCCCCGGCGGGGCGGAGGAAGCCTATGGAATTTTTGATCATCACCGGTCTGTCCGGCGCGGGAAAGAGCCGCGCCGCAGACGTCCTGGAGGATTTGGACTATTACTGCGTGGACAACATGCCCGTGGCCCTGATGCCCCGCTTCGCGGAGCTGTGCCTGGACACCCGCGGCCGTTACGAGAAGGTGGCCCTGGTGACCGACGTGCGCGAGCGGGACGGCTTCGGGGAGCTGCTGCCCATCCTGGAAGAGCTGGAGGCCATGGAGGACTGCCAGGTCCGCATCCTGTATATGGACGCGGACGCGCGCACCCTGGTGCGCCGCTACAAGGAATCCCGGCGGCCCCACCCCCTGGCCGGGCCCGGCGTCTCCGTGGAGGAGGCCATCAAAAAAGAGGAGGAGCTCCTCGCCCCCATCCGGGAGCGGGCGGACTTTATCGTCAACAGCTCCAACCTGACTCTGGGCAACCTCCAGAGCCGCCTGTTCGCTTTGTTTGCCGGCGAGGGGAAAAAGCGCGGCCTGGATGTGACCGTGCTGTCCTTCGGCTTCAAGCACGGCATCCCCCTGGACGCGGATCTGGTCTTTGACGTGCGTTTTCTGCCGAACCCCTTCTACGTGGAGGAGCTGCGGCCTCTGTCCGGACTGGACCGGCCCGTGGCCGAATACGTATTCGGTTACCTGCAGACCCGCAGCTTCATGGAAAAGCTGGAGGATATGATCGCTTTCCTGCTGCCCTTTTATGTCGAGGAGGGCAAGCTGACGCTGACCATCGCCATCGGCTGCACCGGCGGCCGCCACCGCAGCGTAGCCATCGCCGCGGCGCTGCATGAGCATCTGCTGGCCGGCGGCGTCAGTTCCGTCAACATCAACCGGGATATCGACAAGTAAGGAGGGCGGACATGTCATTTTCCTCCGACGCCAAGGCGGAACTGTGCCAGAGCCGCCCGGATAAAAAAGCCCTCGCCCTGGCGGAGGCCTACGGGGTGCTGCTGTACTGCAACGCCTTCTCCGCCCGGGAGATCCGCATCATCACCGCAAGCACGGACTTTGCCCGGCGGCTGCCCCGGCTGTTTCGCCGGGCTTTCAATCTGGATTTCGATCAGCTCCCGCCGGAGGATCGGACCGGGAAGGGCAGCTTCCTCATCCGGGACCGGAAAAAACTGGCCCGGATCTTTGAGGCCTTCGGCCTGGAGCTGGACGGGACCCTGAGCCAGCACATCAATTTCGGCGTGCTGGAGGAGGAGGGCTCCATGGAGGCCTTCGTGCGGGGCGCCTTTCTGGCCGGGGGCAGCGTGACCGACCCGGAAAAACGCTACCACCTGGAGCTGGCCACGCCCCACCAGAGCGTCAGCCGGGAGATGGTCTCCGTGCTGCTGGACATGGACCTGAGTCCCAAGGAGACCCGGCGCTCGGGCAACGCCCTGGTCTATTTCAAGAAGGCCGATCTGATCGCGGATTTCTTCACCCGCCTGGGCGCGCCCGTGACCGCCATGAATATCATGACCGCCAAGGTGGACAAGGAGATGCGCAACACCATCACCCGGCAGATCAACTGCGACTCCGCCAACGCGGACAAGACCGTGGCCGCCGCCCAGGGCCAGCTGGACGCCATCCGCCGCATCGTGCGCAGCTACGGCCTGGACGCCCTGCCCGAGCCGCTGAAGGACGCGGCCCTGCTGCGCATCACCAACCCCGCGGCCAGCCTTGCCGACCTGGCGCTGCTGTCCAGCCCCCCGGTCACCAAGAGCTGCCTTTCCCACCGCTTAAAGAAGATCATGGCCCTGGCGGAAACGCTGGAGGCCGAATGAACCCCGACTGGAGTCTATCATGAGCTTTGTACATCTCCATAATCATACGGAATTCTCCCTGCTGGACGGCGCCTGCCGCATCGACCGGATCGCCAAGAAGGTCAAGGCCATGGGGCAGACCGCCCTGGCGGTCACGGATCACGGCGTCATGTACGGAGCGGTGGCCTTTTACAAGGCCTGTCTGGCCGAGGGCATCAAGCCCATCATCGGCTGCGAGGTCTACGTGGCGCCCCGGAGCCGGATGCAGAAGGAGTACGGCATCGACAACGAGTACTCCCATCTGATCCTGCTGTGCGAGAACGAGACCGGTTACCGGAACCTGTGCTATCTGGTCTCCGCCGGCTTTACCGAGGGCTTCTATATCCGGCCCCGGATCGACTGGGATCTGCTGCACCGGCACGCCGAGGGGCTCATCTGCCTGTCCGGCTGCCTGGCGGGCGAGATCCCCCAGGCCCTGGTCCACAACGACTACGCGGCCGCAAAGGCCCGGGCTCTGGACCTGCAGGCCCTGTTCGGGCCGGAGCGCTTTTACCTGGAGATCCAGGACCACGGCATCGCCCAGGAGAAGACCGCCGCCCGGGGACTCATCCGCCTGAGCCGGGAGACCGGGATCCCCCTGGCGCTGACCAACGACGCCCACTATATCGAGCAGGAGGACGCCTATTATCAGGACGTGCTTATGTGCATCCAGACGGGCAAGACCGTGGACGAGCCCAACCGCATGCGCTTCGAGACCAAAGAGTTCTACCTGAAGACCGAGGAGCAGATGCGCGCGCTCTTCCCCGAGTACCCGGAGGCGGCGGACAACACCGTCAAGATCGCGGAGCGCTGCCGCTACGATTTCGAGTTCGGCCACTACCACCTGCCCCGCTTCCGCCTCCCCGCCGGGGAGACGGACAGCTTCGCCTATCTGCAGCGGCTCTGCGAGCAGGGCTTTGCCGAGCGCTTTGCGGGAAGACCGGAGGTCCACGCCCAACTGGACTATGAGCTGGGCGTCATCCGGGAGATGGGCTTTGTGGACTACTTCCTTATCGTTTCGGACTTTATCGGCTACGCCAAACGAAACGGCATCCCCGTGGGACCCGGCCGCGGCAGCGCCGCGGGCAGCGTGGTGTCTTATTGCCTGCACATCACCGACGTGGACCCCATCAAATACAGTCTCTTCTTTGAACGCTTCTTAAACCCCGAGCGCGTGAGCATGCCGGACATCGACGTGGACTTCTGCGTCAACCGCCGGGGCGAGGTCATCGACTACGTGAACCGGCTCTACGGCCACGACCACGTGGCCCAGATCGTCACCTTCGGCACCATGGCCGCCCGTGGCGCCATCCGGGACGTGGGCCGGGTGCTGAACGTCAGCTACGGCGAGACCGACCAGGTGGCAAAGCAGGTGCCCATGGCCCTGAACATGACCCTGGACGAGGCACTGCGCCTGTCCCGCCCCCTGAAGGAGATGTATGAGGGCGACGACACGGTCCGCCGCCTCATCGACGTGGCCAAGGCCCTGGAGGGCATGCCCCGCCACGCCTCCACCCACGCCGCCGGCGTGGTCATCACGGAGAAGCCGGTGTACGAATACGTGCCCCTGGCCAAGAACGACGAGTCCGTGGTCTGCCAGTACCCCATGACCACCCTGGAGGAGCTGGGCCTGCTGAAGATGGACTTCCTGGGCCTGCGGAACCTGACGGTGCTGGAGGACGCGGCAAAGCTGGTGCGTCTCCGGGAGCCGGGCTTCAAGGTGGAGACCATCCCCGAGGACGACCCGGCCACCTTTGAGATGCTGTCCGCCGGACGCACCGAGGGCGTGTTCCAGCTGGAGAGCACGGGCATCACCTCCGTGTGCATGCAGATCCGTCCCAAGAGCATTGAGGACATCACCGCCGTCATCGCCCTGTACCGGCCGGGTCCCATGGACAGCATCCCCCGCTTTGTGGAGTGCTCCACCCACCCGGAGCACGTGACCTATAAGCATCCGCTGCTGCGGCCCATCCTGGAGGTCACCTACGGCTGCATCGTCTACCAGGAGCAGGTCATCGAGATCTTCCGCTCCCTGGCGGGCTTCTCTTTAGGCCAGGCGGACAACATCCGCCGGGCCATGTCCAAGAAAAAGCACAAGGTCATCGACGCCGAGCGCCTGGCCTTCGTCCGCGGCGACGAGAGCCGCGGCATCGACGGCGCCCTGAAGCGGGGCGTGCCGGAGGCGGTGGCCAACAGCATCTACGACGAGATCCTGGATTTCGCCAGCTACGCCTTCAATAAGGCACACGCGGTCAGCTACGCCATCGTCACCTACCGCACCGCCTACATGAAGCGCCACTATCCCCGGGAGTATATGGCGGCCCTGCTCACCTCCGTGCTGGACAACAGCGGCAAGGTGGCCGAGTATATCGCCGAGTGCCGGGAGCTGGGCATCCGGCTCCTGCCGCCGGACGTGAATGAGTCCGACGCCAACTTCACCGTCTCGGGGGAAAACCTGCGCTTCGGTCTGGTGGCCATCAAGGGCATCGGCTGGGGCGCCATCAACGGCATGGTGGAGGAACGCCGCTCGGGCGGCCCCTTCCAGGACTTTGAGGATTTCTGCCGCCGCATGTCCGGCAAGGATCTGAACCGCCGGGCGGTGGAGAATCTGATCCGGGCCGGGGCTTTCGACAGCATGGGTTACAAGCGCAAGGCCCTGCTGCAGATCGCCGAGGCGGTGATCAGCAGCATCAGCCAGGCCGAGCGGGACAATATCGCCGGGCAGATGGATCTCTTCGGCGAGGCCGACATGGGCGCCGCCGCGGGCAGCGGCATCGCCATCCCCGACGTGGAGGAGTTCAGCCCCCGGGAAAAGATGAGCTTGGAGAAGGAGACCACCGGCCTGTATCTGACCGGCCATCCCATGGATGAGTACCGGGACGCTGTGCAGAAGATCGGCGCCGTGCCCATCGGCGCGGTGATGAACGACTTCGCCGCGGAGGACGGCCCCCGCCGCTTCCAGGACAATCAGTACGTGACCCTGGCCGGGGTGGTGGAGTCCGCCCGGACCCGCACCACCAAAAACAACAGCCTCATGTCCTATATCCAGCTGGAGGACGACAGCGGCAGTATGGAACTGATCGCCTTCCAGAAAGCCCTGGACGAGGGAGGCGGCTATCTGGCGGCCAACGCGGCCATCATCGTGCGGGGCCGGATCTCCGTCCGGGATGAAAAGGAGCCCCAGCTGATGGTGGACAGCATCCGGCCCATCAGCGATCTGGGCAGCGTGGGCGATCCGCCGTCTGGGCAGTCCGCCGCCGGGCGCAGCGCCGCGCCCCGGCAAAGCGCTCCCGCGTCCGTCGCCCAGGCGGGCCAGAAGCTGTGGGTCAAGCTGCCCTCCCGCTACGATCCCGCCATGAAGCGGATCGAGCTGATCCTGACCATGTTCCCCGGCGAGCAGCAGATGATCCTCTGGTGCGAGCGGGAACAGAAGCGCATCGGCGCCAAGTGCCTGATCCACGAGGGGCTGATCCTGGAACTGCAGGAACTTCTCGGCAAAGAAAACGTCGTTATCAAATAGAATCTGATACGAAAACCCAACACGATTGATTTCTGTTGGGTTTTCGTATAAAAAAGGAGACCTGCGCCATGAAAAAGACTGTTTTTCTGCTTTTGTCTCTGCTTTTGACAATGGCCCTGCTGGCGGGCTGCGGCAGTGCGCCCGCGGTCACGCCCGCCCCGGAGACGGCTCCGCCCCAGGACGCCGCGCCCGCCGCGGCTGACGCCGCCGCGCCGCTTGAGGCCAAGCCCGAGGAGACTGCCGCTCCCGCGCCGGAGGAGGCGCCGCCCGCCGGATTTTTGGCGGAAGGCCGTTATTTCACCCTGGTCCTGCCCCCGGAATGGGAGGGTCAGGTCAGTGTGGAGGAGCGCAGTTTCGACGGCGACTACACCATGACCTTCTATCACAAGCAGAGCCACGAGACCGAGGGCGCGGGCCGCCTGTTCTCCCTGCGCCTCTATGACGACACCGGCTTTGTGGGCCTGCCTCACTATCAGGCGGTGGGTCTGCTCTCCGACGGGGAGAAGGAACAATACCTGATCATGGACCTTTGAATATGCCAACGCCATGTCCATTGTTCTGGGTCTGAACCGCATGCCCGACGGCTCGGAGGTCATGCCGGAGGACTGGGGCGGCGACATGGCCAAAAACCGCTTTGCCATCTATGATGTGGACGGCGACGGCGCGGAGGAACTGCTCATCAGCGTGGAGGATTCCTATATGGCCGGCATGCGGACCATGATCTACTGTCTGGACGATAACTTCCAGCTCAAGGAGGAATTGGGCATCTTCCCCGGGGCGGAGTACTACGCAGGCGGCCTGGTGCGGGCCTACGCCTCTCACAACCAGACCCACGGCGTTCTGTGGCCCTATTCCCTGTACCGCTACGACCCGGTGCAGAATGTATACGTCCAGTTCGCCTCGGTCTACGGCTGGGACAAGGAGAACGGAGATACCGACTATAACGGCGATCCCTTCCCCACCGCCGCGGATCGGAACGGCAACGGCAGCGTGGCCTCCCTGCAGGACGCGGAGGGCCAGCGCTGGATCGACGACGAGGAGCTGGGCGTCTGGGAGGCGGAGCAGTTCGGCGGAGCGGAACAGCTGGTCATCCCCTGGCAGGCCATCACCCGCGAGAACGTGGACGCCCTCTGGGACACCGTGTGAGTCAAATCCGGGCGGGGCTAAGTGCCCTTTATGGGTATGCCCCTCCTGTGGCCGCAACGCCAGGGTGACCACAGATGCGCAATGCCGTCAATGCCGTCACTACAGCGATATCGGCGATATGGAAAGAGGATGGAGAGATTGTAAAAATCTCTCCATCCTCTTTTTCCTCTGTTCAAAGAAACGGGGCAAGCCCGCGCACCCGGTTTCCCATTTGGAAAACAGGAATAAACCCTACTGCTCTATATTGATCGTTTCTATAAAGTCAAGAATAATCGCGTTGACTTTGTCCGGCTGATCATCGTTTGCATTATGTGCCGCTCCGTGGATCAAGATAAGTGGAAATCCGGTGCGCCGCGACCACTCCGTATTATATGCGGCTACTTTTCCAACTTTATCCCTGTCGCCAAGCAGAAGAATACATTTGCATGGAATCTCCAGATTCTTATTTTCGGGAATAAACGCAGCTTCCCCTATATACAGCAGGTGACAAAGCTCATTCTTTGTGTAGGAGGACAGCATGGTGAGCATTCGATTCTGCCCAGTCTCTGTTGCTCCGCATATCTTTGCGATTGAAGATCTCAGCAGTTTATCGGGAAACACTTTGCACATCCACTCCAATTGAGAGAGCCAGAACATATCTGATTTCGAGTAGTAGTCTCCGAAAGGAACACTGTCGATCGAGATAAAACCAACCGCCCTGAATGAATGCTGATCGATATAGTACTGGGCTATCATTCCTCCCAGCGATTGGCCAATGAATACCGCTTTATCCACACGCTCCTTTTCAAGAATACTGTCCAGTTCATTGCTGACTTCAGCATATGAAAAACCATCATAGGGTCTTGATTTACCATGACCCGGGCAGTCCCACACTAAGACTTTGAACGCATTTTTAAAAAACGAGACTTGGGATTCAAACAATCGATGATCCGCCGTCAGCCCGGGCAAGAACACCAATGAGACCGCACTCTCTATCTCATTTGTCCAATAGTACGTCATTCCACGATTGGAAGACACTGATTTTTCATGCAGTCCGACCATGTTTTTTCTCCGCAAATCCCAGCGAAGCGCCGCGGTCCATGCGGGATCCGAGCCTCCCGGTCGTCCGATATCCTCCCGCGCCGCTTCCGTAAAGATCCCCGCTCTCCGCCGGATCAGGCCTCGTTGACCCGCTTGCCGCTGATGTGCTCCGGCGTCAGGGCAAAGCACAGGGTGCGGAACCCGGCGCGGCGGATCTCACTTTCGATATATTCCTCGTCGTCGGTGAACTTATAGCAGATCTGTCGGGCGATCTCGAGCACCCGCTCCGGATCCTCGATGAACTCCACCCGGCCGAAGACCACCACGCTGCGGAAGTTCAGCGCCCATTCGCCCTCCCGGCGAAAGCCGCTGTCGTACACGCAGAAGGAGACCTTGTCGTGCCGCCGCATGGCGTCGATCTTGTGGCCGTGCATGCCGCCGTGGAAGTACAGCTTGCCGTCGGCCTCGCAGTACCAGTGGTTGATGGGCATGCCGTAGGGATAGTCGTCCTCCCCCAGCACGGACAGGACGCCCCGCTTCTCCTGCCTGAGGATCTCAATGCACTCCTCCCGGCTCAATTTCTGTTTGACGCGCTTCATTTCGGGAAACATACCGCGGCCTCCTTTACGGTAATTCATAGAGCCTGGTGAACTTGTCCTCCAGGTAATCCAGATAATATTCGACGTTTAAGCCCTCGCCGGTGACGGCGCGGATCCAGTCGTCCGGGTCCTTCAGCGACACGATGGAAAAGACCCGCTCCGTCAGCCAGTCTTTGACCCTGTCCAGTTCTCCCGCCCGGACGGCGGCGTCCACGTCGAAGTCTCGCCGCATGGCGCGCAGGATCTGGGCGCCGTAGGCGTTGCCCAGGGCGTAGGAGGGGAAGTAGCCGTAGTCCATGGTCCAGTGCACGTCCTGCAGGCAGCCCCGGCTGTCGTCGGGCACCTCCACGCCCAGGTATTCTTTGTATTTCTCTTTCCACAGCCCGGGCACCTGGTCCACGGTGATTGCGCCGTTGACGAAGGCCTTTTCCAGCTCGTAGCGGATCAGGATGTGCAGGCAGTAGCTCAGCTCGTCCGCCTCGGTGCGGATGAGGCCCGGCCGGGCGACGTTCACCGCCTCGTACAGCTCCCGCTCGCTCACGTCGGCGAAGGTGTCCCCGCTCAGCCGGCGCAGCTTGGGATAGATCAGGTGGATGAAGGCCTCGCTTCGTCCGATGAGATTTTCGTAAAAGCGGGAGACGCACTCGTGCTGGCCGTTGGAGGCGCAGTTGTCGCAGTGGTTTTCCGTCAGCTCCGCCGGTTCGTTCTGCATCAGCAGGGCGTGGCCGCCCTCATGCAGGGTGGTGAAGATGTTGGAGATGAAGTTCTCCTCGTAGTAGTGGGTGGTCACCCGCACGTCGCGGGGGCCGAAGGTCTCGGTAAAGGGGTGCTCGGTGGTCATCAGCACCAGGGCGCTCTCCCGCAGGCCCTCCAGCCGCAGCAGCCAGCGGGACATCTCCTCCTGGCGGGCGATGGGGCAGGGCCGGGAGAGGAAATCCTCCCGGATGGGCTTGCCCTCAAGCCGGATCCGCCGGAGCAGGGGCACGATCCGCGCCTTCAGCGCGGCAAAAAAGGCGTCCAGCTGTTCCTCGCTGCCGCCGGGCTCGGTGTCGTCCAGACAGGCGCTGTAATAGCTGCCGTACTTCCGGTCCCGCAGGTCGATCAGCTTCCGGGTGTTCTCCACCTGAGCGGCGAAAGAATCCCGGAAGCGGGAGAAGTCGCTGTTCTTCTTGGCCGCCAGCCAGTCCCCGTAAGCCCGGTTCTGGATCCGGTCCGCCTGATAGGCGAGGCTTGCCGGGATATTTTTGGTCCGGACATAATCCCGGTACAGCAGCTCCACCGCCCGCTTCTGCACGGGCGTGAGCCCCTCGCTGTCGGCGTGGAGCTGGACGATCAGCTCCTGATAAGCTTTGGCATGGGTCAGCTTGTGCAGCTGCCGGCCGATCCGGCTCATGTCCTCGCCGGCCTGCGCCAGCCCCTCCTCCGGGGCGCAGCACTCCATATCAAACTGCAGCTTGCCCAGCGTGCGCTTGTAGGCGTCGATCTCCTCCAGGCGGGCTGACAGCTTTTTCCATTTCTGTTCGTTGGTCATATCTCTTCTCCTTCAGCCGGAAAAATACCGGCACAGGTGCTTGACGCAGCAGGCCTCACACTTGGGCTTGCGGGCGTCGCAGACCGCCCGGCCGTGGAGCACGACGGCATGGCAGAAATCCGAGGACCGCTCCGGCGGCAGGATCTTTCGCAGGGCCATCTCGATCTTGACCGGCTCCTTCAGGTCGTCCACCAGGCCCATGCGGTTGGACAGGCGGATGCAGTGGGTGTCCACCACCGTGGAGCCGGGCACCCGGAAAATGTCCCCCAGGATCAGGTTGGCGGTCTTGCGGCCCACGCCGGGCAGCGCCGTCAGCTCCTCCATGGTCCGGGGCACCCTGCCGCCGTGTTTTTCCAGCAGCACCTGGGCGCAGGCCACGATATCCCGTGCCTTGGCGCGGAAAAAACCGCAGGAATGCACGTAGCGCTCCACCTCTTCCACGTCCGCCTCCGCGAAGGCCTCCAGCGTCGGGAAGCGGGCGAAGAGGGCGGGCGTGATCTGGTTGACACGCTCGTCGGTGCACTGGGCCGCCAGCCGCACGGAAAACAGCAGCTCATAGTCCTTGCCGTAATCCAAAGTGCAGCTGGCCTCGGGGTATTCCTCCAGCAGCAGCCGCACGATCTCATTGACCTGTTCCTGTGTACGCATCCCATATGCCTCCCATCATGATTTTGAAAAAGCGGCAAGCATTACGCTTGCCGCTTGGCTTGTCTGGTTTCGATCAGTAGCGGCTCAGACTGATCACGCCGCCGCACTCGATAGCCGGGATCGCAACGCCGCCGTAGGTGCCGCCGAAGTTATACACGGTCTCCAGATGGTAGCTGTTGGAGCTCTCCTCCGGCAGGTCCACCCGGAAGCTGTGGCTGGCCAGCTGCGTCACCAGCATGCGGTTGCCGTCATACTGCACCGCGGGCGTCGCCAGAGACACGTACTCGCCGCCCAGGCTGATGTTCACCGCATCCTCCGAGGGGCCGAGGCGGATGCTGTAGGACTCCAGATATACCGTCACGTCGATCTCCACCCGGTTGGCGCTGACCGTACGTGCGGTCCAGTCGGCGCGGATGTCGATGTACAGGCCGGTGTCCGAGCGGAAGCTGCCGCTGCCCAGCTCCTCCGACTCAAAGTTGACGGGGAGCGGTTCCTCGGTGGGTGTGGGCGTGGGCGCTGGGGTGGGCACGGGCGTGGGCGCCGGGGTAGCTGCAGGAGTCGGGACCGGCGTGGGCGCCGGTGTGGCCGGCGCGGGCGTGGCCGGGGCGGGCGCCTGCGTGGGTGCCGCGGTGGAGATCACGGCCTGGATATTGCCCGGGTCTTCCGTGGGCTCCTCCACCGGCTCCGTGGGCTGGGGCTCAGGGCTTCTGTCAAAACTGGTGAGGAAGGTGCAGATGACCGCCACCACCAGGATCAATACGATGATGAAAAGTACCGCTGTGATCTTGCCGTTCATCGCTGATGCTTCTCCTTTCGCAGGAAATCAAGGGTGAATTTTATTATACAGCATTTTACAAAAAATGTCCACTGTCGCCCAAGCGTTTAAGAATCTTTAAGAAAACGCGAAAAAAACACAGCCTCTGCCGGTTGGCTGAGGCTGTGGATAAGCGGCGCTTACAGCTGCTTCTGGGCGTTGATCTTCACGCCGGGGCCCATGGTGGAAGCCGTGACGCAGGAGCGGATGTACTGGCCCTTTGCGGCAGCGGGCTTGGCCTTGATGATGGCGCCCAGCAGAGCCACATAGTTCTCGTACAGCTTCTCCGCACCGAAGCTCACCTTGCCGATGGGGCAGTGGATGATGTTGGTCTTGTCCAGACGGTACTCGACCTTACCGGCCTTGGCTTCCTTGACGGCCTGGGCCACGTTGGGGGTGACGGTGCCGGCCTTGGGGGAGGGCATCAGGCCCTTGGGTCCCAGGATCTTACCGAGACGGCCCACGGTACCCATCATCTTGGGGTTGGCGATCACGCTGTCGAACTCGAACCAGTTCTCCTTCTGGATCTTCTCCACATACTCCATGCCGCCGGCATAATCGGCGCCGGCCGCCAGAGCCTCGTCCACCTGCTCGGGCGGGCAGAAGACAAGAACGCGCACGCTCTTGCCGGTGCCGTTGGGCAGGACGATGGCGCCGCGGACCTGCTGGTCGGCGTGACGGCCGTCGACGCCCAGCTTCACGTGCAGCTCGACGGTCTCGTCGAACTTGGCCTTGCTGGCGCTGATGACCAGATTCAGAGCGTCCATGGGATCGTACAGGGTCTGCTTATCAATGAGCTTTGCGCTCTCTTTATAATTTTTACCTCTAAACAATTTCGTTTCCTCCTAATAATGTGGTGTAATGGATGGATGAATCCTCCCACGTTATTGAGCGATCCCTCGCTCAGTCTCCGACGACAACGCCCATGGAGCGGCAGGTACCGGCGATCATGCTGATGGCGGACTTGATGTCGGTGCAGTTCAGGTCGGGCATCTTCTGCTCGGCGATCTTGCGGACGTCTTCCTTGCTGATCGTGGCGACCTTGTCCCGCTGGGGAACGCCGGACGCGGTCTCGATGCCGCAGGCCTTCTTGATGAGCAGCGCGGCAGGAGGAGTCTTGGTGATGAAGGTGAAGCTGCGGTCAGCATACACGGTGATGACGACGGGGATCATCATGCCCATGTCGCCCTTGGTGCGCTCGTTGAAGTCCTTGGTGAACTGACCGATGTTCACGCCGTACTGGCCCAGAGCGGGGCCAACGGGGGGAGCCGGCGTCGCTTTGCCGGCAGGAACCTGGAATCTTACGTATCCAACTACTTTCTGTGCCATAGAAAGCACCTCTTTCTTATTATTCTTTGATGACTTCGACCTGGTCGAGCTCCAGATCCACCGGAGTCTCTCTGCCGAACATGGAGACGACCACCCGGACCCGGTTCTTCTCGGGTTCCAGCTCGTCCACCACACCGATGAAGCCTGCCAGCGGGCCGTCATTGACCTTTACGCTGTCGCCCAGGGTGTAGCCGACCACGATCTCCTTGCGCTCGACGCCCAGACCGTAAATTTCCTGCTCCGTCAGAGGGACGGCCTTGCCGTCGGACCCTACGAAGCCCGTTGCGCCGCGGACGTTGTGGACCAGATGCCAGCTTTCGTCCGTCAGAATCATTTTGATCAGCACGTAGCCGGGGAACACCTTGCGCTCAACGGTCTTCTCGCCGCTGTCGGTGATCTCCGTCACCTTCTCCATGGGGATGTTGACCTCTTTGATCAGGTCGGTCATCTTGCGGTTTTCCGCGGCCTTCATCACGGACGCGGCCACCGCGTTTTCATACCCGGAGTAGGTATGCACTACATACCATTTCGCTTCTTCCGCCATGTCGCTTAACCCACAAGCGTGAAGAGCACCCTGACCAGCATCTGGGCCAGCTCGTCGAAGCCCCAGAGGACCACGGCGGACGCCAGCATGACGCCGACAGAAATGGCGGTGTTGTTGAACAGGGTCTTGCCCGTGGGCCAGATGACCTTCTTCAACTCGCTCTTCATCTCACGAAACCACTTGCCCACACGCTTGAAAAAGCCGGGCCTGGCATCGTCCTTCTTCACGGCGGTGACGGCCTTGGTGGGAGCTGCGTTGTTCTTCTTTTCTTCAGCCATTTTCACGCATCCTTTCAGAAGTTACTTGGTCTCAACATGCTTGGTGTGCTTGCGGCAGAAGGGGCAGTATTTGCTCCGCTCCAAACGGTCGCTGGTGTTCTTTTTGTTCTTGACCGTGTTGTAGTTTCTCTGCTTGCATTCATCGCATCTGAGTGTGATTTTTACTCTTGCGCCTGCAGCCATAGTTTCGGCACCTCCTATT
>CACYXE010000013.1 GCA_902778275.1 Oscillospiraceae bacterium | reverse complement strand
CACGCGGTAGCCGCGGTTGACGTGGACCTCGCCGTTGTCATCCACCCAGGGGACGCGGAATTCGATCACACGCTCCGGCTCCACAAAGCGCTCCAGCAGGCCTGCTTTTTCCCACTCGGGATGTTTGTCGACAACGAGTTCAAGGGATTCGAAGACCTCGCGCACGGCCTGCAGGAATTCGGGCTCGTGGCTGTCGCGAGCCTCAACCTCAGCGTAAACTCTTTTCAGATATTCGTTGATGAGCATATTGACCATTTCCTCTCATTCTGTGTTTTTGAATGTTTAGCGGCTCGTTGTCTGAACTATACAGCATGAAACGGGGGCTTCAAGGCGATAAAAGCGTCCGAGAAGACCGTTTTTTCAAATTATTGCAGCTAATAACATCTCAAGCCGCCTTTTGTATTGTCTTGCTGCCTCGCCTGTTCTTGTGTACGGCTTCCACAGACAGAAAAGGGAAAACCGTTATCGGCAGCAGAGCTCTTCCTCGGATGGCGCGTAGGGTTCCAGGAAAGCATGGAAGTGGCGCATGGGTAAATTGTGCCCCCAAATGATACGCATATTGGGGATAGAGTCACGATCCTCATACAGGGCTTTGACCGCGGCGATGACGTAATCCAGGTGCTCCCGGGTCAGGCGGCTGCGATCAACGGCAAAGCGGACAACATTGGCAACCTCCGCCTGCTGTTCCGGAGTCTTCAGGTCATATTCCATGGAGTAGTCGCCGAGTTCCGAAACGCGGATACCGTAGCGGCGGATCAATTCCAGCGAGAAGCCTTCGCCGGCAAAGCTCTCATGGCCGCGCTTGCCGTCAAAAAACTCGTCCATGTTGATGTATACGGCGTGGCCACCCGCTGGGAGCACAACACCCTTTACGCCTGCGTCATAGAAGCCCTCAGCCAGATAGTTGACCTGCTTGACGCGCTCATCGAGGTATTCGAAATTACAGCTTTCGTATAAGCCCACAGCAAGCGCCATGATGTCACGACCGCTCATGCCGCCGTAGCTGTCGTTTCCGTAACAGGAGATCTGCTTAACCTTCAGCAGAACGCCGACATCGGTCTTGACAGAGCCGTCCTCGCTGAAGTCGGAGAAGTTTTTCCAGAACAGGCCCTTGTCACGAAAAGCCAGCATACCACCCATGTTGGCATGGCCGTCTTTCTTGGCGCTCATGGTAAAACCATCGCAGTAGGAGAACATCTCCGTGGTGATCTCTGCGATGGACTTATCGGCATAGCCCTCTTCGTTCATCTTGATGAAGTAGGCATTTTCGGCCCAGCGTGCGGCGTCAAAAATATAGGGGATGTTGTAGCTGTGCGCGATCTCGCTGACAGCACGGATATTGGCCATGGAAACGGCCTGGCCACAGACGGGGTTGTTGGTGATACAGGAGAAGATCAGCGGCACGTTCTCCGGACCAACAGCTTTGATCAGCTGTGTGAGCTTGTCCAGATCCATGTTGCCTTTAAAGGGGTTCTTTTCATAGCGTCCGCCTTCGGGAACTTCATACAGCAAGGTCTTGTTGTACAGATTGCGAGGGATTGAGCCCATCTGCTTGATATTGCCCTCAGTGGTATCGAAGTGGCCGTTGGAGGGAATCGTGAAAACCTTGCCGGGATGGCGCTCACCCAAGATTTTTTTGACAATCTCCATCAGGACGGACTCGGCCGCACGGCCCTGCTGGATGATGAACGTGTTGGGGCGCTCCATCTGCGCAGCGCCGCCGTTGAAGAAGCCTCCTTCATATTCGCAGAGATAGACCTCGTTCATCATTTTTTCCACGTCGCGACAGTCGGTGCGCACAAGGTCGACGGTCTTCTTCCAGTTCTTTTCACCGCCGCGCTCAAAGATATCGCGGAAGGTGTCAAGAAGGACATAATAGCCTGTGTTGCGACCGTAAGCTTCGTCACCAAGGAACAGGGACGCCCACTGATGGTTGGTCATAGCGGTGGTACCGGAATCAGACAGCATGTCGACCGTCAGCATACCGGCCGGGAACGCAAACTCATTATAATGGGTGGCCTTCAAGACACGCTCTCGTTGCTCGACGGTGACGTTGGGTAAATCGCGCACGGCATAAGTGAAGTGGTGAGGAGTCGGGACGTTCAGCGGATACTCTTTTGACAAGATCTTTACCTCCAATTGATGGTTTTTTAAAGATACCCCCGTCGGAGCAGAATGCTCTCCTCTTCTCCGCTTTCCGGACGGACGGTATTCCGTTTTGAAAACAGCATAAAACACGGGACGTCCCGGGTTTGTGCCAGGACGTCCCGGATTTGATAGGAATAACCTTTGCAGGAAAAACACCAGGGCGACAGAAATTCATGCCATAATCCGCTTTCGCGCAGTAACAGCACTAATGTGTTGATTGCAGACAATATGCGCTGTGCTGCCGAGCCGGAAAAGGTCATAAAACCATGTTATTGATTTTATGCCATGAATTACTGCGCAATCGCCTCAAGGATTTTAACCAAAAGCTCTGTTGTTACACGGACGCTTTCAATATCACAGCTTTCGTTGGGCGTGTGAACGTCAAGCAGGGTCGGGCCAATCGCGATCATATCCAGTGCGTGGTTCTTTTCGGCAAATGCGCCGCACTCCACACCGGCATGAACGGGTTCTACCACCATGGGGATACCGGTCAGCTTCTCATAAGCTGCACAAGTGATCTCCGTCAGCTTACTGTTGGGATTCACCGCCCAACCGGGGACATGACCGTCGTTGCGAAGGGTAAAGCCGCAATGATCAGCCAACGCCTGGCAGATCACGCCAGTCTGTGTTGCATGGTATGCCACAGAGCTGCGGGCGAAATCTGCGAAGCTGACCTCCTCATCGTTCACAGTGATCGTGCCGATGTTGGAGGAGCTCTCCACCAGACCGTCGATAAACGGGCTCATGGTATGCACGTTGTTGGGCGCCATGGTCATCAGGTTCACCAGACCGTAGCCGGTTTCCTTACCCAGCACACGCTCAGGGGCGTCTCCAACTTCCACCTGGAAGGTATACTCCTTTTCGATGTTGTCGAAGGCGTCCTTGAATTCGGCCATGAACTCATCCAGAACAGCCTTTGCCTTATCCACATCGCTGGGCGCAATAGCGAAAGATACCTTTCCGAATTTCGGGATGGCGTTGGGGGCCTGGCCGCCGCTGAAGGAGGCGACGCGATAGTCAATACCGCGCTGCTTCAGCATGGCCATTGCGGTGGCAAGGCTCACCAGAGCATTGGCATGACCCTTGTTGATGCCCACGCCGGAGTGGCCGCCCAGCAGATTGCTGAACGCGATCGTCATGGTCTTGCTTCCGGCAGGGGCCTTTTCCCAATCAGCCTTGCGGCTGAAAATGAAGAAGTCGCCGCCGGCGCAGGAGTTGCACAGAGATCCCACCGTCTCCCAGTCCAGATTGACCAGATAGGCGCCATCCAGATATTTGGGATTCATGTTCATGGAGTCCATGCCATCTTCCTCGTTGGTGGTAAAGATCGCACGGATGGGACCGTGACGCAGAGAGTCATCCTGCAGCAGATACAGGGCCATTGCCACACCGATACCGTCGTCCGCACCGAGGCTGGTACCATCGGCGGTCAGTGTCTTTCCATCGTTGATAATCTTGATGGCGTCCTTCATCGGATCGTACGCTACGCCCTCCTCCGCCACACAGACCATGTCCATATGTGCCTGGAAGATCACGCGGGGTATGTTCTCGCAGCCGGCAGAGGCAGGCTTGTCGATGATGACCTCGTTGAGCTCATCCACTTCCACCTGCAGGCCGTGATCCTTGGCCCACTGGCAGAGATAGGCGCTGATGCGTTCCTCGTGATGGGACGGACGAGGAATCAGGGCCATTTTGCTGAATTCATCGATTACGATATCCAGAGCTTTGCTCATCAAACAGTCTCCTTTCAATCTTTTGCAAAGGAAGTTGCATCCTCAATGCTGATAGCTTCGCCGCCCACAAAACTTGTGCCCTTTGTAAGAGAGTATACAAGCCAGTAAACCAAGAACGAAATAATCACGGCATCAAGCGCAGGAGAGAAAATATGCAGAACACCGAGTGTTTCAAGAAGGCCAATCAGGGCGCCGCAGATCCATGCGACAATTCCTGCCCAGTTAACACCCTTGACAGGGCTCCAGTTTTCTTTCTTTCCTTTGCAAATCACAAAGTAATCGCAAATAATGACACCCATACAGGGCGGGACAACAGCGCCAAGAATGCTGATATAAGTGTTCAGGAAATCCGCCAGCCCGATAATTGCAAGCAGAATGCCAAGAACACCGCAGCACATGGTGACCAGCGGCCTCTTGGAGTCCTTGATAGAGAACATCTTGCAGAAGGCCAAGCCAGACATATATGCGTTACCGGTATTGGTGGTCCATGTCGCAAGAATTAAAACCAGCATGGCCAGGATCGGAAGGCCAAGACCGGCGAACATAGCGGTTACGTCGTAGTTGCCAGTGCCGATCGCCATAATTGCGCCGACCATAATCATCAACAAGGCAGCGGGAATGACGCCGAGCAGAGTAGATTTCACCACATCCCCGCGAGTCTTGCAGTAACGCGTGTAGTCAGAATTGCAGGTCGCGCCCAAAGCGAACAGTCCAATTACAGTTGAAATTGCTGCCGGCATTGTCATTAGATTTGCCGGTACAGCACTTGCAATGCTACCCCAACCTGCCTGATTAATGGAGTGAATTCCACCATATGCGCAAAGAACTACAAGAAGAGGAACCGCGATATAGTTTAATACTGCCATCCACTTAACGCCGTACACGGCCGTTATGAACATGACAACACCCCAAATAATGCAGCTGAGCCAGAACGGGAAGTTCGATACTCCCACAGCTGCCATGAGTGTATTGAAAGCCAACGCGCATGTTGCTGTCTGTACCGCGAACCATCCGGCCTCGCAAATAAATATCACAAGCGCCATTGTAAAGTTTGCACCCGTTAAGCCAAATGCTCGCGTAGAGGTCATGGTGGCATTCAAACCTGTGTCAGACCCTATGATACCGCCAAGGACCATGAGGAGGCAGCATACAGAAAAACCAATCAGCGTAGCCCAGAAGATAGACCCCATCGTCAGAACACCGCCGAAAATGCCGCCTACCATCAGCATGGGGATACAGATCATCCCGCCGACCCAAATAAAAGCTATGGTCCACCAATGTTTTCTTTCACTTTCTTTAATTGGAGACATTCCATGATCCTGAGTTGATTGTTCCGTCTGAACAATATTGTTTTCTTCCATCTCTTTTTCTCCTTTCCTGAATTGTGGTTTTTTAGGAAGGGAGAGTGGGGCAGGGCTCGGCAACCCTACCCCATCTCCCGAGGAAGAGGGTACAATTGTCTATGGAAAACAATTGTATTTACTTGTAGCGAACGATCTTGCCGGTGTACTCCACATTGGTGAAGTAGGGCTTCCAGACCTCGTTGATCTTATCCTCGCCCTGTTTCCACCATCTTTCGTCAACCTTGAACACACCGACATCGACCCATTGCCCAACTTCGGTATCGGCATTGGTGAGGGGCACCGTGTTCTTTTTGTCATAGAGAGAAATGATGTCAGGGGCCGTCATCAGGACGGTGTTTTCCTTGTAAAGGACAAGATTCTCATTCTGGAACAGGATCTTATATTCCGCCCCATCCTGGCCGGCGATAATGGCGACGCCATAGTCGAAGCCGCCAGCAGTCTTTGTTTCGACCTTTGTGATCGTGCCGGTGCAGATTGCTTTGCAGGGAAGGTGACCATAGTCCGCAAGATGGTCGAAAATGTTTGCATAATCGTGGTGTGGCGGCTTGTTATCTTTCCACGGATGGATATACTCTTGAGCAGACTGACCGACTTTCAGAGCATAGGAGATCGTCCCATTACCGATGGCGCTCTGAATTTCATCCTTGGTTACCATCCATCCGGCCAGACCAGCGGTCATGTCGAAAGCAACGCAGATATTTCTTCCGATGATTTCCGCTTCAGAGGCGTCTCTGGGGTCTGCCAGCGTGATGGTCAGACGGTTGTTCTTGTTGTCGGCCATGGCCAGAGGAGAGGTGTTCAGGCCGTTGACGTGCAGCAAGAGGGTGTCCAGAGCGGGAACAGCACGAGCAGCACCGTCAGCATCAACAATGGGAATCCCATTCAGGAGGGAAATGAGCATGGGGACAAATGTATTGAATCCGCCGATCTCCACAGGCAGAGTATACTTCAGCGATTTACCGGCCTTTGCGGCCATCTTCACCAGAGTGTCATACGCGTTGACGGCATAGGGTGTAAAATCCTTTCCGATGATTGCCTTTGGCGCGCCCATACCGGCGGTGACTGCAGCGAAAGCTCCATCTTCCATATCAGAGGGAAAGATCATTTCCACCTTGACGTCTTTACCCGGATGAGTTTCAATAAAGCGATTGAGCGTGTCCAACGCAGAGGACATGGACCCACCGCCGCCAGCGCCCAGAATGGTTGCACCGAAGATTACATTTCGAATGTCGGTTTCGTTTAAAATCATAATTGTTTCCTCCTTTTCCAGCAAAATGAGTTGTACTGTTTCGAAAGATTAATAACGTAACATTGCATTACTTATAACGAACGATCTTGCCAGTGTACTCCACGTTGTCAAAGTAAGGTCTCCAGACCTCATTGATCTTGTCTTCACCCTGCTTCCACCACATCTCGTCCACCTTGGCGATACCGACGTCAACATACTGGCCCTCAGCGGTGTCCGCATTGGTCATAGGCATCTTGGTATCTTTGTTGTATACGGAAATGATATCCGGCGCGGTCATCAACGTGACGCCGTCTTTGAAAATCGCCAGGTTCTCGTTCTGGAAGGGGATCTGGTACTCGTGACCGTCCTCGCCGGCGATAATGGCCACGCCATAGTCAAAGCCGTGGGCCGTCTTCGTCTCCATTTTGACGATTTTCCCGGTGCAGACAGGCTTGCAGGGCAGGGAGCTGTTCTTGGCGATGTAGTCGTACACGTTGCCCTTGCCGTCGAATCTAGCCATGACTTCGCCTATGGATTTAGCATATGTGATGCTGTTGGTGGCGATGGCAGAAAGAATCTCGTCCTTCGTCACCATCCAGCCGGACAAACCGGCAATCATATCAAAGGCCATGCAGATGTTGCGGCCAATGACTTCCGCTTCAGAGGCATCTCTGGGATCGGCCAGTTCAATGGTCAAACGATTGTTCTTGTGGTCGGCCATGGCCAGCGGAGAGGTATTCAGACCGTTTACATGCAGCAGCAGGGTATCCAGCGCGGGGACTGCACGACCGGCACCGTCGGCATCCACGATGGGAATACCGCGCAGCAGGGCGATCAGCATGGGAACGAAAGTATTGAAGCCGCCGATCTCCACGGGGCAGGCATATTTCAGCGTGCGTCCCATACCGGCAGCCATCTCGACCAGCGCCTCATAGGAGTTGACGGCATAAGGAGTAAAGTCTTTCCCAATCAGCGCGCGAGGAGCGCCCATGCCAGCGGTTATTGCGGCATATGCTCCCTCTTCCATATCGTTCGGATCAAGGAGTTCCAGCTCAACGGGTTTGTCAGGGTGGTTCTTTTTGTAGATCTCAAGCAGATCCAGACCGCCAGAGGGGGACCCGCCACCACCAGCGCCAACAACAGTGGCACCGATAATGACATTCTTCAGATCAGTTTCGTTTAAGATGTTTTTTCCCATGATTAGCTCCTCCATTTTTACAGTTTTAATGGGAACGAATAATGTTTGCGCATCCTTATTGTATAATTTGCACAAGATTATCGCATCGTCCCATTAACTGAAAATAGAGGAGGATTGTTGTTACCTAAGGACAAATGAACATCTGGGGATTTGTTCGTGTAGACATTTTCAAGTGTTAATTTACCATGTATCCTATAATAGGGGTGTGTGTTTCGGAACACATATTTAACGGTTGGAAACCCAATCTAATCAATGCGTAGTAAGGAGAGATAAAGATGAGTGTAACAGTTTCCGACTGTCTCAAGCTTCCAGCTCTGAGAGAGGCTCGTTTGGTTGCTGGAAACAGCGGAGCAAACCGGGTTGTAACTGCAGTGTCCGTCATCGAGTATCCGAAGATCAGCTTGATGTCCAGCGACCTTGTAGTTGGCAACGAGATGTTAATCTCGGCGCTTGTATATATCAGAGATGATGTTGATCAACAATGCAAGCTAATGCGGCATCTTCACAGTTTGGGCGTAGCATGTCTTGTTCTATATTATGTTGGGATATTTATTCCAGAAATCGATAGAAGCCTTCTGGAAACTGCTGACAGCTTAGGCTTTCCTCTCATTGCCATGCCAACGGGGAGAATGGACTTCCGCTACAGCGATTTAATTACTGAGGTTATGGAGCAAGTCTTTATTGACCGAAAGCAGGAGAGATACTACGTCTCTGAAATGGTCAGTCGGCTCTCGCAATTACCATCTCAGCATCAAACTATGAGTTCAGTATTGCGCCTTCTCAGCGACCGTCTCCATTGTACTTTGGTACTGGCGGATCGCTATCTGAACGGAAAAGCCTTCGCAGCTTGGCCGATCTCCAACCAATGGGACTATCATGTCATATTGAAAAGCTTCGAGGAAAACAGGCCCTCTGCCACTGAACCAATGGAGGAGTATTATTATGGGAAAAAGGTCTTTATGTGGGACTTCCCCGTGGTATCAAAACGCGACCAGGCCTTTCATATGTTCGTTTTAGACGAGCAGGGCGTTCAAACGCATGAGGATTTATTACAGGCCGCAGAGATAATAGAATTGTTCCTGAATATATGGAATCAAAATCACAATTATGAGGGAACAGATGCCCTTGTCCACGCTATTCTTAGCGATCAACCCGCTGAAAAAGAACGGCTTGCGGCGCAAATGCATATCGACATCGAACCGATACACACCATTTGGATTTTGAAGGTCACAGATGAAGCCGGGACCCCTGTCGATGGCAGCCAGCGCCTCTTCTGCTTAAGGCAATTACATCAATACTTAAAAGAGCGTCATAAAACAGTAATTGTGGACACATATAGTAAGTATATTGTGTCACTGTCAGATGACAGCTTGTTTGAGGATACTGAATTAACCATGGCGCACGAGTTCGCACAAAAGTTGGGAGCAGAAGGGTTTCGCCTTGAAGGCGTGGTTTGTCAGGGAGTTGAAAACACTACACATGCTCGTAATGCCTACTTGATTTCAGATGCATTTTTAGAAACTGCCCATGCCATCTATCCAGAAAAAAAGATATTCTCCTTTGGCGAACTGCTATTCTCTCAGAAATGCAAAAGCATCATAGATCAAGGAGATGCAAAAGTGAGAGCAGAGATGCAGTGTCTGGATAAACTTTATAATCTTCCGGATAAGGACAATCTGCTGCGCACACTATGTGTTTATCTGCTGGACGCAGAAACGAACACGCAAAAAACAGGAAAGTTGCTTTTCCTTCATAAGAACACCGTGAAGTATCGTCTCAATAAAATACGTTCAACGCTGAACTACGAGCTTACGCAAATGCCGGAAACCTATGCTTTGTATCAAGCCGCAGCGCTGTATAGGCTTTTACATGGATGAGCTTACCTTCATGACAGTCCTCCCATAGGCTCCGCGTAATAGATAGTGAAGCCCATATCCGCCTCGACTTCCGCCTGACTGATCTCCTCCGGCTCGGCAAAGCGAATCTTCGCGCTTGCTGCCTCCTCATCTGTCAGGGAGCAGAAATCCTCATACGCCTCTCCGCAAACGAAAAAGGGACCGGCCATGATAATGTCCCCGATGTGCCGGTTCCCGGGCATGCCGCGGAGCTTGGCTTCCTCGTTGCCGACAACCACCAGCCCGTCCTCAAGATAAACGGGTTCAATATACCCGTCCACGGCCTTTTGCATGTGTTCCAGGTCGTGCAGGATCGCTGTCTCAAAGGCTGGACGGTTTGGCTCCACATAGACCACACGCATCAGGTTGTCCGGCTTGTGCGTCAGGCTCTCGTCGAAGGCAATTTTCTCGAAGCCGACGCTGTCACAGAAAAAGGCGCCCGATTCCACGGCAGGGATCCTCAGCCCCACCATATCGTGCGCCTCAAAGCTGATGTTCTGATTCCGCAGGTTCTCGATCTCAAGGTTGTATTCCACAAGATCGGTAAACCGATGGATAAAGCTACCGCCCAGCGGTGAGCTGCCCTTAATTTCTCCGACCAGACATGGGATGCCCTCCGGCTCGATCACGACCACATCAGACACCGACATGGATCGTCCTCGATGCAGGGGGTGCCACTCGGAATTGAACTGAATGAACAGCTCCTCCAGACTCTTGGGATCAAGCTCTGCGTTGAAAACCTCCTCGTACAGCGAGGGATCGACGACGCTCTTGCCGGTGAGCTTTTCCAGATCCTCCAGAGGCCGAAAGGCTGCATGACTCTGATTTCTGTCCAGATCGATTTGATAGATTTTTACTCTCGTTTGGGTTTTCCTCCTCTCTGGATTCGTTCCATTTCTTCTCTCATGCACCGCTCCCGCCAGCAGACAAAGCCGTGGCCGGGGAAGGGACATCCGACGCGCTCCGGTTTCTCGGTACAAACCGGTTTCTCCGGAGGCTCCCGTGCGCTGCCCGCAGGCTCATGGCGCATGAGCTGGCGATAGTTCTCTCGCGCAGGACGATCCCTGCTGTTTGCTTCTTTTTCCATGTTCATCTCCTTTTCTGTGGAAAATAAAAAAAGCGCCGTCCTGTAGTCCCGTGAGTAACGGAACCGCAGAACGGCGCTTTTCTTTCAAATATTTGGTTAACGATGGCAAATTCAAAGTTCGAGTCTTGTAAACACCATAAAACGATGCTTTGGAAAAAGCCCGGAAATGCTTGATGCCACTGGCTTTTCGGCCAGTGGCATCTTTAGTGTATGGAATACATGGTGGACGATACAAGACTCGAACTTGTGACCTCCCGCACGTCAAGCGGATGCGCTACCAGCTGCGCCAATCGTCCAACTCGCTGTCAGCGAAAAGTATTTTACCCCATGGGGCCCTGCTTGTCAAGTTTTTTCCGCATATTGGATCGAAAAAGTTTATAGACAAACGAAGAACCTGCTCAAAGCAGGTTCTTCGTTTGTTTCATGCTCAGTTGACCAGATATACGGTCAGGCTGAAATCGGTGCCGTTGCAGCTGACAGTCAGGCTGACACCGCCGTTGCGGGTACCCAGGATCTCGCAGACGCAGTTCTTGGTGTCATCGCTGGGCGTCAGCTTGAGCAGGGTATCGTCGCTGCACTTCCAGGTGAATCTGGCATCCGTGAACTGCTCCACCGGGTAGGCGGTAGCGGTCAGTGTGACAGGCGCGTCGCCCATATGCATGGTAAAGTCAGTCTTGATCTCATTGTTGAAGTTGAAGATCTTGATGGACTCCACCGTCGGGGTCGGCGTGGGAGACGGCGTAGGCGGCATGTCAATGGTGGGCGGAGCCTCCGTGCTGACGGGAGGAGTGGTGGTCTTCACATTGGTGGTCCCGTTATCCAGCCCGTTCAGGCTGGTGGAGACCATCACGATCACCGCGAGGATCACGGCCGCGACCAGGATCAGGCCAAAGATGATCTGCCATTTTGTATTCGTCTCAGCCCGTTCATAAGAGGCGGTGCCTTTGACGGTAGACGGCGTAGTGCCGGGGGTGCGCGCACTCTGAGTCACCCTGCGTGTGCCGCAATTCGGGCAACGGCTGCGCAGTGCGGAAAAGCTTTCCCCGCAGCGGCGGCACTTCACTTCAGGAATAACGCTCATACTGTTTCCTCCATTCTATAGGGACTACAAATGGGCATAGCTACCTTTACATAATACATCGACTTTTTCTGTTCGTCAAGACTTGCGTCCTCACAAAGGGGCTGTTCTTGGGGCAATTTTGAGAAAAATCCCCCACCTGCGCCCCAATTTTTTGTGATTTTGTCGAAATTGCGTCGAACCCTTCAGGTCCGGGGCCGTTCCTGCTCTTCCCAGGTGCGCTCGCTGATGATGTAACGGGGCCGCTGCTTGGTCTCCATATAGATCTTCCCGATATACTCGCCAATGATGCCCAGGCTGATCAGCTGTACGCCGCTGACAAAACACACGATGCAGGTCATGCTGGCCCAGCCTGCCACCGTCCTGCCGCAGAGGGCGGCGATCAGAGCCCAGAGGACGCCCACAAAGCTCAGCATCGCCACGATCACGCCAAAGCCGGTGATCAGCCGCAGGGGTTTGACCGACAGGCTGGTGATCCCGTCCACAGCCAGGGCGATCATCTTTTTCAGCGGATAGTGGCTTTCCCCCGCCAGACGCTCCGCGCGGGAATAGCTGACCGTGGTGCTCTTGAAGCCCACCAGCGGGACCAAGCCCCGCAGGAACAGATTCACTTCCCTGAAGTTGGCAAACTCCTTGAGGACGCGGGAGCTGATCAGGCGGTAATCCGCGTGGTTATACACCACCTCCGCGCCCATGACCGACAGGAACTTATAGAAGCTCTGCGCGGTGAAGCGCTTGAAGAAGGTGTCCGTGCGGCGGCTTGAGCGCACGCCGTAGACCACCTCGCAGCCGTCCAGATAGGCGTCCACCATTTGATCCATGGCGTCGATATCGTCCTGCCCATCGCAGTCGATGGAAATGGTGATGTCGCATTTGTCCCGGGCCTCCATCAGGCCGGCCAGCACTGCGTTTTGGTGGCCCCGGTTCCGGCTCTGGCTGATGCCGATATAATGGGGGTCGCTCGCTGCCAGATCCCGGATGATCTCCCAGGTCCGGTCCTTGCTGCCGTCGTTGACAAACAGCACCCGACTGTCCTCGTGGATCTTCCCGACCTCCGTCAGATCCCGCAGCTTCTGCCGAAACTGGGGCGCGGTCAGAGGAAGTACCGCTTCCTCGTTGTAACAGGGGATCACGATGTACAAAATGGGAGTCATAGCTTACCTCCTGTCAGGGACCGGGCAGGCCAGAAACGCGGCCAACTCGTCCACTGTTTTAAAATACATGCTGCAATTGGCCCGCATAAAGGCCTCGATCTCCGGGATATCGTTGGACCAGCCCACGCCGGCGAAATCCACCCCGCAGGCGGACGCCATATCGTAGCCCGGCTTCAGATCGTCGATCATCAGCAGCTCATGCGGTTTGAGATCAAAGCGCCGCATGATCTCCAGAAGCGGCCAGGGCTCGGGCTTGCGCCGCTCCGGCGGCTGTTCCCAGCCGAAAACCGCATCCGGCTCCGGCAGACCGTTGGCGGCATAATCCCGGCGGATATTGTCGTCATAGGAATGGGAGATCACGCACAGCAGGCCGCCCTCGGCCTTCTGCCGCTCCATGATCTGCCGGATCCCCGGATAGGCGTCGGGGATGTGGTCCTTCACATAGTTCCGCCAGAACAGGGCCTCCCCTTCCAGCTCCTCGTCGCTCATACCGTATTCGTCCTTGCACATGGGGATGAAGCCCGGGTCGAAGTTTTTGAGGAAATACTCCTCCAGACTGCAGGTCCTGCCGGGGAAATACAGGTCCAGATACTCCACGAAGCAGGGATGGTGGATGGTGGCGGTGCTGTTGACCACCGTGTCGTCATGGTCAAAGACCAGGCATTTATATCGCATAGGCTTTCCTTTTACGGAAAGCCCCAAGGTCCCTTGGGGCTTTTTCTCAATAGAATGTGGCCACGTCCTGGGCGGGCGGCTCACAGGGGCTGCTCTCCAGGTAAGTCAGTACCGGGCCCCGCTTGCCGTAGGCGCGGTTGAATTTATAGTTGAGCTTGGCGGTAAGGACCATCCAGGAATCGTCCTTCACCGTGTCCGCCTTGTCCCATTGGCAGACCAGAGCGGCAAACTGGATATCTTCCACACAGCAGGTCATCACATGGCGGCCTACCACGAAGGTCTCCTTGGGCAGCTTCTGGCGCACCAGGGCGCGGCATTTGAAGCGGACGGTCTTGCCGTCGTACTTCTTGGGCTCCTCGCTCATGTCCCGGTACCACAGGGCATAGTCCTCGTCCCCGATCTCCACGATGGGCGCGTCCAGATCGAAGGGCAGCGGATCCTCGATGTCGTCATACTCCACATGGCCGCCCGGGAACTCGTAGGCGATGTCTGCCCGGCGGGAGGCGCCGCGGACGATCTTGTGGAACTCCATCTTGTCCATATTGGGCTTGAAGCGGTTGAACACCACCAGCTCGCAGCTTTTCAGCTTGTCGTACACCAGCTGGCGCATGTTGCTGTTGTAGCTGAGGAAGGTCCCCGCGTCGGCAAACATGAACTCCTGATACACCAGCCAGTTGGCCGGCATGGCGTTATACAGCGCGTCCAGCATCCACATACCGTTGTATTCGATGACCACGCGCTCGGCCCCGGTCTCGGCCAGGAAGCGCAGCAGGTTTTCTTCGTTCAGCTCCGACTGGTCCTCCACCACCCGGATCTTCACCGAATCATCAGCAAACTGCTCGGGGGCATATTCTTCCTCGCCCTCCTCGCAGACCAGCAGCAGGGTCTTCTCCCCGTTGCAGAAGCGCTTATCCTCCAGGGTCTCCTGGATAAACTTGGTCTTGCCCGCTTCCAGAAAGCCGGTAAACAGGTAGACCGGTACATCTTGCCTATTACTCAATGTTAAACAGCTCCTTCAGTGCCTGCTCGTTGATCTTAGAGCCGATCACGCAGAACCGGCCGGTGACAGCGGCGCCGCCCCGGCGCAGGTCCACCTCGCCCGGCACATAGTCGAAATACAGCCACTGCCCGTCGCTGGCGTCCACGATGCCCTTGGCGCGGAGGATCACGCCGTATTTGGCCTCGTCCTCCAAGGCGTTCAAGATGCCGCGCAGTTCCTCCTCGCTGAACTTGCGGGGCGTCTCCATGCCCCAGCTGGTAAAGATCTCGTCGGCGTGATGGTGATGATGGTGATGGTGGTGGTGCTCGTCCTCATCGTCATCATCGTCGTGATGATGGTGGCATTCGCACTCGGGATCGTCGCACTCCTCGCCATCCTCGTGATGGTGATGATGGTGATGATGCTCATGCTCGTCATCGTCATCATCATCGTCGTGATGATGGTGGCATTCGCATTCGGGATCGTCGCACTCCTCGTCATGGTCATGGTGATGGTGGTGATGGTGCTCATGCTCCATGCGCTCCATCTCGGCCCGCAGGCCGTTTTCCTCCATGGCCTCCTTGATCTGGGCGCCGTCCAGCTGGGCCCAGGGGGTGGTGATCAAACCCGCGTGGTCGTTGAGTCCCTTGAGCAGTTCCACCGCTTCCAGGATCTTGGCGTCTTTGGCGGTGTCGGTACGGCTCATGACGATCAGGTCGGCATTGGCCACCTGGTCGTTGAAGAACTCGCCGAAGTTGCGCATGTACATCTTTGCCTTGCCCGCGTCCACCACGGTGACCTTGGCGCCGATCTGCGCGCCCTCGACCCGCTCCACAGCGGCGGCTACATCAGAGAGCTTGCCCACGCCGGAAGGCTCAATGATGATGCGGTCGGGGGCAAAATCCTCCATGACCTTCTTCAGCGCCTTGGTGAAGTCGCCCACCAGGGTGCAGCAGATGCAGCCGGAATTCATCTCGGTAATCTCCACACCGGCGTCTTTCAGAAAGCCGCCGTCGATGGCGATCTCGCCGAACTCATTTTCGATCAGGACCAGCTTCTCGCCTTTGTAACCCTCGGCGATCAGTTTGCGGATCAGCGTAGTCTTGCCCGCGCCCAAAAAGCCGGAATAAATATCGATCTTCGTCATTGTGTTTCCTCCATTTATCTGCAATTAAGAATTTACAAATTAATCTTTCGGTACCGGCAGGTTGATGATGACGGTATCTCCCACGACCTTTACCGAATCCTGCAGCGGCCAGACATTCATATCGTCCAGCACGCCGCTCTGTTCAAGCTGTTGGAGCATGCCGCTGTCCACCGCCCGGTAGTCGCTGCCCAGGATGCTGCGCAGATACAGGGGCGCGTAGATGTTGTCATACAGCAGGTTCCGCCGCAGCTGGTGGGCGTGGACCAGGATCTCATCGATCTCATAAGCGCCCGCCGCCACCAGGGATTCATCCCCGCCGCCGGTGAATGCGATATATTTCACCGAGCCGTCGTCCAACTCATGGATGCGGGTCAGCATCTCCGTGGCCGTCTCCCGGGAGCGCTCCATGCACTTGTCCATCTCAAAGTAGCAGGCGTTGGCCTGGAGCACAAATTTCAGCACCAGCAGGGCGAAGAATACAGCCGCCGCCGTGCTGTGCCGGGACTTGCAGTACCGCTCAAACAGCAGCAGAGAGAAGATATACAGCACACTCAGGCTCTGGAGCATCAGCATGTGATACACCACCTCGGGGGAAGCGTAAACCCACATGCAGGCAAACACCGGGATCACCAGCAGGCTCAGCACCATCAAAAGCAGCCGCCAGCCCTCTTTGAAGAGGCCGGTCTTTACACCTGCCAGGATCATGGCCCCCGCAGTGCCCAGCAAAAACAGGATGTTCAGCGCCGCGTAAAGGCTCAAGCCGTATGTACGGATATCGCCGCCCAGGAAGAAGCGGACAACGACGGTCGCAGTCTCCCGCACGGCCAGGGCCAGGGCACCCAGGCCCAGCCGCCCCAGCTCGCCGATGCCCTGATAGTCCGCCGCGTGGACATTCTCCACAGCCATGCAGAGCTTCCACATGAGCCAGTAGGCCAGCAGCCCGCCGCCATAGACGACCAGCTGCCGAAGGATCCAGCGGCCGTATTCTCGTCGCTCATAACGCTTGGAGAACAGCTCCCACATATAGTGACACATGCTCAGCAGCAGGGCAAAGGACACATAGGCCTGATAGATCCCGCAGGAAAAGCAGATCAGCAGCAGAGCGAGAAGCGTGTGCTTCCAGCTCCGGTCCCCCACCAGGGACAGGCGCACAGCCAGAGCGGCCAGGAACATGGCCAGCATATAGCCGTCCGCCGCATACTGGAAAAAGAAGGTGTTGACAATACAGGGGAAGCTGACCAGCAGTCCGCCGGTCAGGGCGATGGCCACGGGATTCTTCACGTCAAAGATATCCACGATCACCGCCGCGGTCAGTCCGATCCAAAACAGGGAGAACAGACCCGTGATCCAGGGCAGATCAAAGAAGGTACTGGGCCAGCAGGCCGCCATCAGAAACCAGCGGCCAATGGCCACAGTATTTTGGGTGGCGTACACATGGTACAGAGCATCGTGATTCAGAAGTGTGTTGGTAAACTTATAGAGATGTGCGATCAGGCCGATGACCAGCACGGAGAAAAACGCCAGCTTCCATGTGGATTTGATCCGTTCTCTGTACAGTCGCAGGATGCTCTCTCCCATGTTCGTCACCGCCTTTCCTTGCGTTTTTTATTTCAAACCGCTATCCTGCGGCGCACCGGCGCCGCAGGATCCTGTCTGTTCTCCGCCTCAGCAGAGCTGCGCGCCGGCAGGCACGCTGTCGTCCAGGATGAGCAGATGCAGTTCCTCCTTGCCGTCCACCTCGCGGACAGCGGAGAGCAGCATGCCGTTGGAGTCCTGGCCCATCATCTTGCGGGTGGGCAGGTTCAGGATGGCCACCACGGTCTTGCCCACCAGGTCTTCCGGCTCATAGAACTTGTGGATGCCGGAGAGGATCTGCCGCGGGGTGCCGCTGCCGTCGTCCAGAGTGAACTTCAGCAGCTTCTCGGACTTCTTCACCGCCTCGCAGCTGAGGATCTTGCACACGCGCATATCGTTCTTGTAAAAGTCGTCGATGCTCACATCCGGCAGCACGGGCTTGACCGCGGGGGCCGCGGGCTTGTCGTGCTTCTCCAGCTCCTGAAGCATCTTGGCCATGTCGATGCGAGGAAAGAGAGTCTCGCCCTTGTGGACGGTGACCGTCGCGGGCAGGACGCCGTAGACGTTCGCCTTGTCCCAGGTGACAGCCTCACCCTGAGCGCCGATCTGGGCGAAAGCCTTCTCGCAGCTTTCGGGGATGAAGGGCGTCAGCAGCACCAAAGCCACGCGCAGGGCCTCCAGCAGGTTGTACATGACGGTGGCGAGGCGGGCCTTCCTGCTCTCGTCCTTGGCCAGGATCCAGGGCGCGGTCTCGTCGATATACTTGTTGGCCCGCTGGATCAGCTTGAAGACCTCCTCCAGCGCCACGTGCAGCTGGAAAGCCTCCATCTGTTCCTCGTACTTGTCACGGGTGGACTTGATCATACCCAGCAGATCCTCGTCCAGGGCGTCGGTCTCCCGTTCAGCGGGCAGGGTGCCGCCGAAATACTTCTCCACCATGGCGGTGGTCCGGGACACCAGGTTGCCCAGGTCGTTGGCAAGGTCGGTGTTGATGGTGGAAATCAGCAGCTCGTTGGTGAAGTTGCCGTCGGAGCCGAAGGGGAAGGTGCGCATCAGGAAGAACCGCAGGGCGTCCACGCCGAACTTCTCCGCCAGCACATAGGGGTCCACCACGTTGCCCTTGGACTTGGACATCTTGCCGCCGTCGATGATCAGCCAGCCGTGGCCATAGACCTTGTTGGGCAGCTTCATGCCCATGCTCATGAGCATGGCGGGCCAGATGATGGAGTGGAAGCGTACGATCTCCTTGCCCACGATGTGGTGCACATAGGGCCAGTACTTGTCAAAGTCGTCGTAGCGGTCATTCAGGAAGCCCAGAGCGGTGGCGTAGTTGAACAGGGCGTCCACCCACACATAGACCACATGGCCCGGGTCGAAGTCCACCGGGATGCCCCAGCTGAAGCTGGTGCGGGAGACGCACAGATCCTCCAGGCCGGGCTTGATAAAGTTGTTGATCATCTCGTTGACGCGGGAAGCGGGCTGCAGAAAGGTACCTGTCTCCAGCAGCTCCTGCACAGGCTTGGCGTACTTGGAGAGGCGGAAGAAATAGGCCTCCTCCTCGGCGTACTTCACCGGGCGGCCGCAGTCCGGGCAGCAGCCGTTGACCAGCTGGCTCTCGGTCCAGAAGCTCTCGCAGGGGGTGCAGTACATGCCCTTGTAGGCGCCCTTATAGATGTCGCCGTTCTCGTACATCTTTTTGAAGATCCGCTGGATGGCCACCACATGATAGTCGTCGGTGGTGCGGATGAAACGGTCATTGGAGATGTTCATCAGCTTCCACAGATCCAGGATGCCGCCCTTGCCGGTGACGATCTTATCCACGAATTCCTGGGGCGAGACGCCGGCCTCCTTGGCCTTCTCCTCGATCTTCTGGCCGTGCTCGTCCGTGCCGGTCAGGAACATCACGTCATAGCCGCACAGCCGCTTGTAGCGGGCGATGGTATCGGTGGCCACGGTGCAGTAGGTGTGACCGATGTGCAGCTTGTCCGAGGGGTAGTAGATCGGCGTGGTGATATAAAATCTTTTCTCTTCCATGCTCTCTTTCCTCCAACTGTATCTAAATTTGATTTTCCTTTTCACGCTCAGCGCTGGATATCTTCTTCGTGCTTGTGGTAGATGCCGTCCGGCTCTTCGATGGTCTCGATCAGATTGCCGTCCTTGTCGTAGACGTTCTTATGGCCGTACACGTGCCAGCCGATGATCACGTCGCTGCCGTCCTCGGTGAAGTAATAGCGGTCATAGGTCAGCTCCACATAGCTGCCGTCCTCGTCGGTGCCCCAGATCTCCATGGTCAGGGTCAGCTCCTCCGGATCGGCGTTGGCCACGATCTTGATGGGATAGTTGCGGCTGTTGCGGAACTTGAAATCCGGGCTCGGCCAGCTGACCGTGGCGTCGTGGGCGGGCGGCAAATAGTTGACCAGGAAGTAATGGGCTTCCCGCTCCACAGTCTCCATGTTGGCGAACACCGTGGCGCAGTAGAGCGTGGAGGAAACCTGGCAGACGCCGCCGCCGATCTCCTGAACCACCTCGCCGTCCTGATAGGCGGCCGCCTCCTTGAAGCCGGCCTCCCGTGTACGCTGGCCCACGGTCTCATTGTAAGAGAACACCTCGCCCGGCATGAGGATGGTACCGTTGATCTTGGAGCAGGCCAGCTGAATGTTATTCACACGCTCCGGGGTGCTGCCGCCGAACAGGGTCGTCTGGGCGCCCAGCTTGTCCCGGTAGAGCATGCCGGTCAGGGATTCCGACGTGACCTCCGGATAGGTGATTTCCAGCGGAATGACCACCGTCTCCGCGGGGTCGGCCTCTTCCCACAGCTTTTTGGCCTGCTCCACGTCAAAGGTGCAGCCCACGATCTCCTCGATCACCTCGAAGCCGCCCTCCACAAAGGAGGCGTCCACCGGAGTGACGTGCAGTTCCTTGTAGATGGCGTCGAAATCGGGCATGGTCAGCTCGTTGTCCGCGTGCTGATGGTCCACTTCCTTCTGCTCGCTGCCCAGAGCGGCCACGATCTCCGTGAACAGATGCTCCTGGTCGATCTCGATCTGGCCTGCGCCCTTCATCAGGCGCAGCTCCTTCTGCTCCTTGTCCACCTCATAGTCCCGCTCCGCGGTCTTTTCCTTAAGCTCCGCCACGGCCTTTTCGATGCCGCTGCGGATATAGTCCTCGTTGAGGGTGCCGAACTTCTGGCTCACGTCTGTTGAGACCATCAGGCCCTTCAGATAGCGCAGCAGGTTTTCATACCAGTTGTCGCCGTGCCCGTAGCGGTAGGCGGCCTCCGCGGCCACATCCCTGGGCAGCATGGCGCCGGACTCGTACATGTCCAGCTCAAAGCTCACATCGGCGGGCAGCTTCACCGTCAGCGGGATCTCCGCGCTCTCGTCCCAGCCGGAGGCGCCCAGCTTGTCCATGGTCTCCTCCCGGGTCAGCCCACTGACGTCCACCCCGTCCAGGAAGACCTTGGGCAGGTTCTTATCGCTGTGAGTCACAAAATAGCCGCCTGCGGTGGCGCCGCCGGCGATGACCACCGCCAGCACCAGCACCACGATCAGGAAGATCTTCAGCCCATGGAGGAATTTCTTCGCCTTTTCCCGGCGGATCTCCGCCTTCCGGGCCCGCTCCGCCTCTTTGACGGCTTTGGCCTCGGCCTTGGCGGCTTCCGCCTCCAGCCGAGCCAGCTCCGCCTGTGCCTTTTCCGCCGCCCGCTGGGCCGCCTTGGCCTGGCGCTCCGCCTCTCTATCCGCGCGGCCGCGTCTCACGCCGCCGCTGTCTGTCTCCGGGCTCCGTCGTGAGCCCCTTGTATTCCTGTTATTCTCTGCCACGTGTCAAACCTCAACTTTTGGTTTTTTGTTCATACAGTTCCGCGAACAACTCGTCCTCGCCCTTGGGCAGGCTGATCTTCTTTTCCTGCCGGTCGGCCCGCTCCAGCCAGGGCGTCCCCTCGGCCAGGCCCTCCGCCTGCGCCTCCAGCATGATGCTGATGAGGGTGTTGGAGATCAGGAAGCCCGGCACGGTGAAGTGCCAGCGGCCGTCCGTCTGCTCGGCCCAGCCCTTTTCCGCGAAGGCCCGCAGCACCCGGCTGATGGGCCGCCAGTCGCACTGGCAGCGGATCCGGTAGTCTTCCTCGGAGATGCCCTGGGAGGTGCGCATGCCCAGCATGATATATTCCACCGCCCGTTCCAGCGGATCCACCTGCTGGTACTCGTCCACGATGCTGATCTTGCGGGTCACCCCGTAGATGTATTTTTTCAGATCCTTGATGAAGCTGTAGCGCAGCTTCCCCACACAGGAGGCCGCCCCCGGGCCGAAGCCCATATAGTCATCCAGGTTCCAGTATTTCAAATTGTGTCTCGACTCAAAGCCCGGCGCGCAGAAATTGGAGATCTCATACTGCCGGTAGCCGTAGCGGTCCAGCATCTCCGCGCAGTAGGAGTACATGTCCGCCTGCTCATCCTCATCCGGCAGGATGGGCGAGCCGTTGTAGTCGGCGTACATCTGCGTCCCCGGCTCCAGCTTCAGGCCGTAGCAGCTCAGGTGCTCCGGATGGAGCTCCACCGTCTTGGCCAGGGTGTCCGCCCAGTCGCTTTTGGTCTGGCTGGGCAGGCCGTACATCAGGTCCAGACTCAGGTTGTCGAAGCCCGCCCGGCGGGCGTCTTCAAAGGCGCGTACCGCCTGCTGGAAGTTGTGCCGCCGGCCGATCAGCTTCAGCAGGTCATTGTCCGTTGACTGCAGGCCGATGGACAGGCGGTTGACGCCCTCCTGCCGCAGCAGCTTCAGATCGGCCAGATCCACGCTGTCGGGATTGCACTCCACCGTGATCTCCGCGTCCATGCGCACGTTGCCGTTGGCCTTCAAGGTGTCCAGCAGGGCGATCAGATTCTCCGCGCCGTAATAGCTGGGGGTGCCGCCGCCGAAATAGATCGTGTCCACCTCGTAGTTCTTGATGGCGTAGGCGGATTCCTCCATGTGGGCGATCAGCGCCTTGTGGTATTCCGGCATCAGATCGTCGCAGCCTGCCAGGGAATAAAAATCGCAGTAGCTGCATTTGCTGGCGCAGAAGGGTATGTGGATGTAGATTCCAAGCCGTGGTTTCATCGCATATCCTTTCCTTCCGGGCGCCCTGTGCGGGGTACCCGGGAGTTTGGTTTAAAACAGCTCCGCCACCAATCCGGCAAAGCCCACCGGGTCTTCCACCTCGGTGCCGGCGGTCATTTCCGCCAGGACAGACAGGATCTTCGCCAGCTTCGCCGCTTTGTCCCTGTCGGTCTCGTAGGCCTCTTTCAGCACGGTGAAGGCGTGATGGTCCGGGTTCAGCTCCAGGACGCGGGTGGCGCGGATCTTTCGGGCCTCCTCGCTGGGGCCGCGGCGGAAGTAGCGCTCCATTTCCAGGGTGATGCCGCCCTCGGTGGTCAGGCAGCAGGGCTGGCTGTTCAGCTTGCGGGACAGGCGCACCTTGGCAACGCCCTCGCCCACGGACTCCTTCACAAAGTCCAGCAGCTCCTTGTTCTCGATGTCCCGCTCCTCGGCGGCCTTCTTTTCCTCCTCGGTCTCGAAGCCCAGATCGTCGGTGACTACATTGCAGAAGCGCTTACCGTCCTGCTCCCGCAGGGCCTCCAGCACCAGCTCATCCAGAGGGCTGGTCAGGTAGATCAGCTCATAGCCGCGCTTGCGGACCTCCTCGCACTGGGGCAGGCTCATGGCGTGCTTGACCGAGTCGGCCGTGGCGAAGTAAATGGCCTTCTGGCTCTCGGGCATGCCTTCCGCGTATTCCTTCAAAGTGACCTGGCGGTCCTGATCCGTGTAGAAGATCAGCAGATCCCGCAGGAAATCCTTATACCGGCCGTACTCGTCGCAGACGCCCACCTTCAGATCGGTGCCGAAGTTGGCAAAGAAGGTCTCGTACCGGGGCCGGTCGTCCCGCATCATCTTTTCCAGCTCGCCCTTGATGCGCTTTTCCAGGTTCTGGCCGATGATGCGCAGCTGCCGGTCATGCTGCAGCAGCTCACGGGAGATGTTCAGGCTCAGATCCGGGGAATCCACCACGCCCTTGACAAAGTCAAAATACTCATGGACCAGCTTGTCGCACTTCTCCATGATCATGACGCCGTTGGCATAGAGGGTGATGCCGCCCTTGTTGTCGCCGGCAAAGGCGTTTTCGTTCTCATCGCCAGGGATGAAAAGCAGGGCCTTGTAGCTGACCGCGCCCTCGGCGCTGATGCGCACCAGAGCCGCCGGGTCCTTGCGCCCGTGGTTCTTCTCCTTGTAAAACTGGATGCAGTCGTCATCGGTGACCTCGCTCTTGCTGCGCTGCCAGATGGGGACCATGCTGTTGATGGTCTCGTTCTCGGTGACCATCTTATATTCATACTTGGGATTGCCCGCGTCGTCGGTCTCCCCGGTCTCATAGCGCTCCTGGTGCTCCACGTCCATCTTGATGGGCCAGCGCACATAGTCGGAATACTTGCGCACCAGGGCCTTGATTTTCCAGACCTCCAGATACGAGCCGTAAATCTCCTCCTCCGTATCGGGCTTGATGTGCATGATCACATCGGTGCCCACGGTATCCTTCTCGACGGGGGTGACCGTGTATCCGTCGGCGCCCTTGCTGTTCCACCGGACGCCCTGCTCCTCCCCGTACTTCCGGGACAGAACGGTGACCTCGTCGGACACCATGAAGGCGGAGTAGAAGCCCACGCCGAACTGGCCGATGATGCTCAGATCCTCGCCCTCGGCGGTCTCGGCGTCCATCTCGCCCTTGAAGGTATAGGAGCCGCTTTTGGCGATGACGCCCAGGTTGTTTTCCGCCTCGGCCTGGGTCATGCCGATGCCGTTGTCGCGCACGGTGATGGTGCGTGCCTCTTTATCCAGAATGATATCGATCTTATAATCCGCCCGACTGAGACCCACGTTCCCGTCGGTCAAGGACAGATAGCAAAGCTTGTCGATGGCGTCGGACGCGTTGGAGATGATTTCCCGCAAAAAGATCTCCTTATTGGTGTAGATGGAGTTGATCATCAGGTCCAAAAGCCGCTTTGATTCCGCCTTGAATTGTTTCTTAGCCATGTTTTAACTAAACCTCCGTGCATGGTACTGCAAAGATACATTATACCACAAATCTCCACAATTTCAACAGAAAGGAATATATAAATCCGGCAGTTCGCATTGTTCACAGTTCGTACATCTTGCCTGCGTTGACTTCCCGGGCGCGTGCTGTTAGAATAATGACAAGCCCTGCGCTTATTGTGATCGCCCAATAAATCAATATAGAATGGAGGAATGCGCATTGCTTATGAAAATCCGGCGCATCGGCGTCCTTGTGCTTGCAGTCCTGCTGATCGCAGTGCTGGTGTTCGGTTCCTTCTACAACGTGTCCGAGCAGCAGAACGCGGTAGTCACCATGTTCGGTGAGGTCCTGCGCACCGATACGGCGGGCCTGTATTTCAAGGTGCCGCTGATCCAGCAGGTCCGTCTGGTGGACATCACCACCCACGGCACGGGCATCGGCTATTCGGTGTCCCCCTCCGGGCAGAACATCACCAATTCCATGGACGGGATCATGATCACCAAGGACTTCAACCTGATCAACATCGATTTCTATCTGGAGTACAAGGTCAGCGACCCGGTGGCCTATCTGTACAATTCCCAGGAGCCCGAGGAGATCCTGAAAAACATCGCCCTGGCCTCCATCCGCAGCACGGTCATCAACTACACCGTGGATGAGGCCATGACCACCGGCAAGAGCGCCATCCAGGCCGAGGTCAAGGAAAAGATGGTCCAGGAACTGAGCGAACAGAACATCGGTATCCAGGTGGTCAACATCACCGTACAGGACGCGGAGCCGCCCACGGCGGAGATCATCCGGGCCTTCAAGGAAGTGGAGACCGCCAAGCAGGGGGCCGAAACCAACATCAACCAGGCCCACAAGTATGAGAACCAGCAGATCCCCGCAGCCGAGGCGGAAGCGGACCGGATCGTACAGAACGCCCAGGCGCAGAAGGCCACCCGCGTGGCCGAGGCCGAGGGCCAGGTGGCCCGCTTCAACGCCATGTTCGACCAGTACATCCTCAATCCCCTGATCACCAAGCAGCGCATGTTCTATGAGGCCATGGAGCAGCTGCTTCCCGGCATGAAGGTGATCATCACCGACGGTGAAACCCAGACCATGCTACCTTTGGACAGCTTTGCGGACTGAGAGGTGGACATATGGATATCAAGAAAACCGTCAGACGGATCCTGAGCATCGTGCTGGTGCTGGTGCTGATCATCGTGCTGCTGGACTGCGTGTATACAGTCCCTCAGAAGCAGTATGTGGCCGTGCGTCAGTTCGGCCGTATCGTGAAGATCGTGGACACGCCGGGTCTCAAGTTCAAGGTCCCCTTCGTCCAGAGCATCCAGCGCATCAGCGCCGCCACCATCCTCTATGACATCCCCGCCTCGGACGTGATCACCAAGGACAAGAAGTCCATGATCTCCGACAACTACGTGCTCTGGCGGGTGGTCAACCCCACCCTGTACATCCAGACCCTCAACGCGGTGGAGACCCGGGCTGAGGAACGCATCGAGGCCGCAGTCTACAACAGCCTGAAAAAAATCATCTCCTCCATGACCCAGGATGAGATCATCGCCGCCCGGGGCGAGCGTCTCACCACCCTGATCACAGACGATGCCAACGCCGACATCCAGGTCTACGGCGTTGAGATCATCCAGTCCCAGATCAAGGCCCTGGACCTGCCGGACGACAACAAGGAGGCCGTCTTCTCCCGCATGATCTCCGAGCGCGAGAACATCGCCGCCGGCTATGCCGCCGAGGGTGAGGCCGAAGCCCAGAAGATCCGCAACGACGCAGACCGGGAGGTGGCCATCATGAAGGCCGAGGCCGAGAAGGAGGCCGCCCAGATCATCGGCGAGGGCGAAGCGGAGTACATGGCCATCCTGCAGGAGGCCTACAACAGCGAGGAAAAGGCGGAGTTCTACAACTTCATCCGCTCTCTGGACGCGCTGAAGGAATCCCTGTCCGGCGGCGAGAAGACCATCATCCTGGACAAGGACTCCGAGCTTGCTCAACTGCTGTACGGAAATCTCGGGCAAACCCGATAAAACATCATAAAAAAGCACAAGGAAGTGATCGAATGAATCTTACCCCTGAGCAGCAGGCCCTGCTGGACGGCAGCGAAGGCGAGGTCATGGCCAAGATCGTCAAGACCCTGGTCATGTACGGCGACACCTTCAATGCCCGGCGCATGGTGCCTGTCACAAGCAATCTGGGGCACACGGTCATCAGCTTCGGTCTGGAGGTCATGAAGCCGGTCTACGATCTGTACGACACGCTGATCGCCGCCGGTCTCCCCGAGGGCCAGAAGTTCACCGCCGACCCCAAGCCTCTGGACCCCAAGGTCCCTTCCACCCTGCTGGACGACCTGGTGTTCAAAAAGATCATGTACACCCAGCAGAAGCGCTACGAGGAGCAGATGCGCAGGCTGGGCATCACCAGCGACGACGACTACACCTGCGCCTGCTATCTGGACCAGGTGGGCAACACCCCCAAAAAGGGCGACGTGCTGTCCTGGGCGGAATCCTCCGCCGTGGTCTACGCCAACTCCGTGCTGGGCGCCCGCTGCAACCGCAACTCCGGCATGATCGAGCTGATGGGGTCCATCGCGGGCTTCGTGCCCGAGTTCGGCCTGCTGACCGACGAGGGCCGCAAGGCCACTTGGATCGTGGAAGTCAAGTGCGAGAAAAAGCCCGAGGCCCAGCTGCTGGGCTCCGCCATCGGCATGAAGGTCATGGAGGAGGTTCCCTACGTGAAGGGCCTGGACAAATGGCTGGGCACCGAACTGAACGACGATGCCAAGACCTACCTGAAGGACTTCGGCGCGGCCACCGCCTCCAACGGCGCCGTGGGCCTGTATCACATCGCGAACCTGACTCCCGAAGCCGTGGAGCAGGGTGAGGCCCTGATCGCCGAGGGCGCCAAGGTCTATGTGATCGACGACGCGGAGCTGGAACGGGTCAAAGCCAATTACCCGGTCATCTGGAAAAAGCCCGACGCCAAGCCCCAGCTGTGCTTCGTGGGCTGCCCCCACATGACGCTCAAGCAGCTGCAGGATTGGACCGAGGCCGTGGGCGACAAGCTGCGGCAGAACGGCAGGGATAAGGTGACGGTGCCCACCGTGTTCACCGCGCCCATCCCCGTGATCCGGGAATTTGAGAAGACCATGGACGCCTACCGGCTGAAAAAGTACGGCGTGGTGCTCAGCTACATCTGTCCGCTGATGTACATGAACAACCCCCTGTGCAAGAGCAAGGCGGTCATCACCTCGTCCAACAAGCTGCGCACCTATACCAGCGCCCGCTACTACACCGAGGCGGAGATCCTGGACATCATCACAGGAGGGAGGGTCTGAGCATGAAACAGTTTCAAGGACGCGTCATCGTCCCCGGCACCTGCAAGGCCGAGGCTCTGGTGAGCCACGGCGGCTTCAACACCCTGGCCAGCTACCAGATGGCCCTGATGTTCGGCGACAAGCAGGTCAAGTGCGGCGATCAGAACAACGCCGACATCTATAAGCAGTCCATGATCGGCAAGGCCCTGTGCCTGCCCATGACCATCGGCTCCACCACCGGCGGCATGGTGCTCTACACCGTATGCGCCCTGGGCAAGCAGCCCGCCTGCATGCTCTTCTCCATGCCCATCGACTCCCTGGCCGCCTCCGGCGCCATTTTGAGCGACGTGTGGACCGACAGCAAGATGCCCGTGGTGGACATGCTGGGCGAGGACTTCCTCAACTACGTCCAGACCGGCATGACCGTCACCGTGGGCGACGGCGGTCTGGTCACCGTGGAGTAAACGCAGATCGCAAAACAAGTAGAACACCGCCTTGCCGCGGTGTTCTGCTTGACACTTTTTCCCATAAGTGATAAATTGGATGACGCCATGCCGGTGTGGTGGAATGGTAGACACCAGGGACTTAAAATCCCTTGGGAGTGATCCCGTACCGGTTCGAGTCCGGTCACCGGCACCAAAAAAGGACTTCCTTTGGGAAGTCCTTTTTTGGTGCCCGCCTACGGCGGACCACGCTCTCTATCACGCTTTCCCGTCCGAGCCGAAAAGCCGGATCTTTTCCGCCGCCGCCGCTTTCATGGCGGCGATCTCATAGGGGATCAGGCTCATTATGGTCCCGGCCCCGGCGCGCAGGCCCTCTTCGATGCCAAGCCTGCCGGCCCTGTTCAGATCGGTAAAGATGTTCACCTTGCAGATCCCCTCGCTGACCGCCCGGCGAAAGTCGCCGTCGGCCAGGCCGCTGCCGCCGTGGAGCACCAGGGGCAGCTGTGTGAGCTCGGCGATCCTGCGGATCCGCTCAAAGTCCAACTTGGGCGGGAACTTGTAATCGCCGTGGGCGTTGCCCACCGCCACGGCCAGGGCGTCGATCCCGGTGCGCGCGGCAAAGTCCGCGGCCATGTCCGGGTCGGTGTAGAAGTCGCTGGGAGCAGCCAGTTTCCCAGCGCCCTCATTGTCGCCCACGTTGCCAAGCTCGCCCTCCACGGTGACGTCCTCGGCATGGCAGATCCGCACCATCTCCGTCAGCCGCGCCACGTTTTCCTCATAAGGGGCGGTGGAGCAGTCGTACATGATGGAGCGAAAGCCCAGCTTGAAAGCCGCCATGCAGGTCTCAAAATCCAGGCCGTGGTCGAAGTGGACGCAGACCGGCACCCCGGCCTTCTGCGCCATAGGCAGCAGGCATTCCGCCGCCCGCTCCAGCGGCATGGCGGGCAGCATGGCCTGGGCAATGCCCACCATCACCGGGGCGCGCAGCTCCTCCGCTGTCTCGATAACGGCGCGAGCCATCTCCCCGCTGACAACATCGAAAAAGCCCACGCCGTATTTTCCCTCTTTCGCAGAGCGAAGCATATCCTTCATGTTGACCAGCATTTGTTGTTCCTCCCGATCTGCGGTCGGCGCACCGGCCGCTCTTCAGACGACAATATACCATAAAGCCACGAGGATTTACAGTCCAAATCTTTCCGGATCGCCGACCGGCGGGCATTTACTTTTACGGCGCTTCCTTATATAATGATCGTATGACGTCAAACTCTGCAAGGAGGTGCTTCTCTATGCGCCGGATCTTACCCCTTCTGCTCCTGGTTCTGCTGCTCAGCGGCTGTGCCATGGGGCGTCTCGCGCCCACACCCACGCCGGAGCCCACGCCCTGTCCCCATCCCGCCTGGGAGGACGGCGTGTGTACCGAGTGCGGAACTGTCTGCGAACACCCTTCCTGGGAGGCGGGAGCCTGCGCCGTCTGCGGTCTGATCTGTGAGCATCCCGCCTGGGAAGCCGGGCTTTGCACCGTCTGCGGTCTGGCCTGCCGGCACCCTGACTGGAAGGATGGAGTCTGCACTGTCTGCGGGACCGTCTGTGAGCATCCGATCCACGATCCCAAGGCCCGCAAATGCACGGTCTGCGGGCAAAGAGTGATCCACGAATTTATCGGCGGCGTCTGCGCCTGCGGCGCAACGCCCCTGGTTTACGACTATGTGCTGCCTGACCGTTTCTATGAAGAGTGCGAGCATCCCGGTACCATCGAGACCTGGGAGTACCAGAACGCGGTGCCCGGCTGGGCGGAATACACCCGGCATCTGATGATATACCTGCCCTATGGCTATGACCCCGGGGAGCAGTACGATCTGCTGATCCTGCTTCACGGCACCGGAGACGATGAGACTGCCTGGCTCACCTATCCCCATTACGTGCCCGACCGGGAGGGGGTGCAGGTGCGCACCATCTTCGACCGGATGATCGAGGAGGAGATCATCCGGCCGGTGATCATCGTCACCTTGTGCCTGTATGAGGATTTCGGCGCCTATGTGGGCGATCCCACCGAAATACGGCTGGCCGAGGAGCTGCGGGATTTCGTTCTCCCGCATATGATCCAACACTACGCCACCTACGCGGCCGAGCCCACGCTGGAAGCTGTGGAGGCTGCCAGGCAGCACTTTGCCCTGGGCGGGCTTTCCTGGGGCTCCTATTTTACCTACGCCTCCGGCATGCGGCTGAACCTGCCCTACTTCGGCAACTTCATCTGCCTCAGCGGCAGCGACAATCCGGACCTGGTGCTCAGCTACATCAACTCCCCTGAACTGATCGACTATCCCATTTACCTGTACTACTCCGCCGCCGGCACCACGGACATGGCCCACAACGCCGGGATCATCAATTTCCAGCAGCTTGTCCTGTATACGGACCGGCTGATCGAGGGTCAGAACGCCTTCCTCCACGAAACCGAGGGCGGCCACGCCTGGAACGTCTGGTCCACAGAGATCTTCAACGCCCTGCAGCTGGCCTTCCACGCGGAAAAAAAGTAAAAGAAAGTAGTGAAATTTGCGGAAACATATAGTATAATCAAGTCACACCCCTACAAAAATCTTTAGGAGGACTCAAATGAATCTGCTTAGTGTACTTTTAAAAGTCATGCTGGCCGACGCTGCTATCAGCGCCCTGTCCGGCAAGACCGGCCTTTCTTCCGGCGCTCTGAAGAAGCTGCTGCCCCTGGCCATCCCCCTGCTTCTGCGTTACATGACCAGCAACGCCTCTACCCAGAGCGGCGCTCTGTCCCTGCTGGGCGCTCTGACCCAGCACAACACCGCCCGCTCCATGGATGAGATGTTTGCCGAAGCCGACGAGGAAGACGGCGGCAAGATCGTCAAGCACATCCTGGGCGACGACAGCTCCCGTGCTGTCCAGACCCTGGCGGCCGAGTCCGGCCTGAGCGCCGACGACGTGACCCGCGGTCTGGGCGCTCTGGCCCCGGCCCTGCTGGCCATGCTGGCTGCAGCCACCACTTCCGCCAGCAACCAGTCCACCGCGCAGAGCGGCACCCTGGACTTGACCGACCTGCTGACCATGTTCGGCGGCGCTTCCGCCCCCGCTTCTCAGCAGTCCATCGGCAGCAGCCTGCTGGGTTCCCTTCTGGGCGGCGGCGCCAGCACCCAGCAGCAAAGCAGCATGGGTCTGCTGGACGCCCTGCTGGGCGTCACCCCCACCCAGCAGACCGCCAGCCAGCAGAGCCCCGGCCTGCTGGGCTCTCTCCTGGGCATCACTCCCACTCAGCCGGCACAGACCGCTCCCCAGCAGAGCGGCGGCCTGCTCAGCTCTCTCTTCGGCGCTCCCGCTGCCCAGCAGCAGGCCGCGCAGCAGCAGAGCCCCAGCCTGCTCGGCTCCCTTCTGGGCGTCACCCCCACCCAGCAGACCGTGCAGCAGAGCAGCGTCAACAACCTCAACGGCAACAATCTGCTTAGCCTGCTCCTGGGCGCCATGCAGTAAGCCCTTCCAGCGCAACACAAAAGCGGCTGTCAACAGGCAGCCGCTTTTTTCTTATTTTGTTTGGGACGTTTCGCTTTTTTGCCGGGTAATAACAGTGAAAAGCTTTTCAAGGAGAAATCTCGCAGCATGCTGACAGACGAGCAGTTCACCCGAGCGGTGGAACAATATGCGGATATGGTTTACCGGATCGCGCTGAATTACCTGAAGACGCCGCCAAGGCAGCCTTCGGCGTCCCCTGGTAAAACGCACCGCACAGCAAAAACGCCCGCGCACTTTCCCGGTGCGCGGGCGTTTTCCTTATTCTGCTCAGTCGCTGAAATCCGAGTCCAGCACGATATCGAAGCGGTAGTCCGGGTAACGTTCGGACAACTGCTCATGGACCTGGGCGACGATGGACTGCGCGTCAGCCGCAAAGTCGATGATCAGGTCGAACATGACCCGCTTTTCGTCCACATAAAAGCCGTGCATCTGCAGGATGTCCGGGTACTGCTTGATGATCTCCTCCAGGTCGCTGCGGATCTTCACGCCCTCCTCGTCGGAGTCGTTGGCGGCGTAGATGCCCACCGTCAGGATGATGCCCAGGGCCTGGTACACGTCGGCGGCGATGCCGCGGGTCAGCCGGTGGATCTCCCGTGCGGGCAGCTCATCCGGCAGCTCCACATGGACCGAGCCGATGGTGCGGGTGGGACCGTAGTTGTGCAGGGTGATGTCATAGACGCCCCGCACCTGGGGATAGGCAGCCACCTTCTCCTTCAAAGCTTCCGTCAGCTCCGGGTCGGCCCGGGTGCCGGTGATGCTGTTGAGGGTCTCCAGCAGCATCTCGATGCCGGCCTTGATGATAAAGACGGAGATCGCCGCGCCGAAAACACCCTCCAGCTTCCAGTGGAGCGTCAGGCTCAGCACCGCGGCCACCAGGGTGGTAGAGGACAGGATGGCGTCAAAGAAGGCGTCGGAGCCGGAGGCCACCAGGGCCTGGGAATTGATCTGCTGGCCTACGCCCTTCACATAACGGCCGGTGAAGAATTTTACCGCCACGGCCACAGCCACAATGATCAGGGAGATCACCGTATAGCTGGCCTCCTCCGGGTGAAGGATCTTCTCCACCGACTCCTTCAGGGAGGTCAGACCCGCAAACAGCACGATCAGCGCGATGAGCATGCCGGTGAGGTATTCGATGCGGCCATAGCCGTAGGGATGCTTTTTGTCCGGCCTGCGGTTGGCAAGCTTCGTGCCGATGATGGTGATGATGGAGGACAGGGCGTCGCTGAAATTGTTGACCGCGTCCAGCAGGATCGCGATGGAATTGGTGATCAGGCCGATGGCCGCCTTGAAGGCCACCAGCACCAGATTGACCGCGATGCCGATGATGCTGGTCCGAATGATCTTTTTGCTTCTGTCCGTAGGAACTCCCCCTTACAGGCGCTGGAGGATCTCCTCCACCTGCGCTCTTTTTTCATATAATACACAGCCGCCCTCGTGTTCGTCAAGCAGCAGTTCACCGGAGCGCAGGGCCAGAAACAGCGGAGAGCGCAGGGCCTCCCGCAAAGAGGTCTTGCTCACGTTCAGGTCCGAATAGGGGGAGAAGGGGCAGGGCTCGGCCCCGCCGTGGGAGTTGATGTGGAAAAAGCCGCGGCCCGCCGCCAGGCAGCCGCCGGAGCTCTTTTCGTCCCCGGGGAAGGAGACCAGCAGCATGGCCTCCTCTCTGGCGCGCAGGGCAGTGATGGCCTCCGCCAGCCGGGCGCGCTGCGTGTCGTCCAGGGCCAGGCTCTTCAGATCGTGGGCCGTGGGTACAAATTCCACATAGATGATCCCCTTGCAGCCCCTGTCCTGCAGGTCCAGCACGAATGCGGGCGAGGTGACCTCCTCCAGGTTCTCCGAGGTGACGGTGATGGACGCGCCGAAGGCGATGCGGTTTTCCCGCATGCGCTCCATGGCCTTCTTCACCCGGTCAAAGACGCCGCCGCCCCGACGGTCGTCGGTCTTGCGCTGCCCGCCCTCGATGCTGAACACGGGGACCAGGTTCCGGTGCGCGTCCAGCAGATCAAAATAGCTGTCGTTGATCAAGGTGCCGTTGGTAAAGATGGGAAACAGGATCTCCGGATACTCGGCGGCCGTCTCGATCACGTCCCGGCGCACCATGGGCTCGCCCCCGGCCAGGAGAATAAAGCTGATCCCCAGGTCCCGGGCCTCGGCGAAGATCTTCCCCCAGTCCTCGGCGCTCAGCTGCCGCACCGGCTCCCCGTCCTCGCAGGTCTCCAGGGACCGGGCATAGCAGCCCGCGCAGTGCAGATTGCACACACTGGTGATGCTGGCGATCAGATAGCTGGGAATGTGCTCGCCCTGCCGTTCAAATGTGTGCCGCCGCTGGGCGGCCTTCTTGCTGGCCAGGGCGTACTTGGCCATAAACAGGCTCTCCGCCGGGTGGAACACGGACGTTTTCAGCAGATCCCGCACCACGTCCTCCACACCCCGGGTCAGATATTCCTCCAAATCAAATTCTTTTACAAATTCCATTTTGCAACCTCTCGGATATGTATTATAAAATCTAATTGTGTTCTGTTAATGTACCCTCATTATAGCGGAGCCCCCGCCGGCTGTCAACTTGAAAAAGCGCCTTGGCTGTGTTAAGATGGGCGAAGAAAGCGAGGCGAGGGATATGGAGGCGCCGAAGCCCCTGGAAGACGGCTTCACCGCGGATGGCTACATCCGGGATCAGGATTGCTTTTCCGGCGTCCGCTACCGAACCATGCCTGCCAGCATCAACGGCTGCGGCTGGATCGCGGCCTACAACCTGCGCCATGCCCTGGGCCAGGCGCCGGACTGGGAGCAGGTCTGCCAGGAGCTGGACGGCATGCACCGTCTGCGCATGCCGGGGCCCACGCTGATGGCTGTGATGCGCGCTTATCTGCGCCGCTACGCGCCCCAGGTCCGGGAGACCGCCGGGCGGGAGGAGGCCGTCACCGCCGCCGCAGGCAGCGCCGCCGGGATCTTCCGCTACCGGGAGGGGCGGGAGCCGCACTTCATCAGCTTTGTCCGTATGGAGGACGGCTCGTTTCGCTTTTTCAACGTGGCCGACGGCATGGAGGACTGCCGCATGTCCATGGAGCGCTTTGCCGCGGAGCATCTGTTGGGCGGCACGGTGATCGTCTTCACGGTGGAACAGCTCCTATAAAGGCTTGCCTTTTATGGAAAAAATTGATAATGTAAGCAATAGAATCCAAAAGGAAGGATGACGACTATGAAGATCCAAAAATCCGCGGAGGATTATCTGGAGGCCATGCTGATGCTCAAAGAGAAGCACGGCTATATCCGCTCCATCGATATTGCCGGACAGTTGGGCGTCACCAAGCCCAGTGTCAGCTATGCCACCAAGCGGCTGCGGGAAAACGGCTATATCAGCATGGGAGCCGACGGCATGATCACCCTGACCGATACCGGCATGGAGATTGCCAGCCGCATATATGAGCGGCACAAGCTGCTGACCGAGATCCTGGTCAAGCTGGGAGTGGACGAAGCCGTCGCCCGGGAAGACGCCTGCAAGCTGGAGCATGACCTGAGCGTGGAATCCTTCGACGCCATCCGCGAGTCGGCCAAGAAGCTGCTGTGACCGTAAGTCCCCTGCCCCGCAGCTTTTATCTGCGGGACGCTCTGCAGGCGGCGCCGGAGCTGCTGGGCAAGCTCCTGTGCCACGAGACGGCGGAGGGGCTGACCGCCGGGCGGATCGTAGAGGTGGAGGCCTATGTGGGGCCGGAGGATGACGGCGCCCACTCCTATGGCGGCCGCCGCACGGAGCGCACGGAGATCCAGTACGGCGAGGGCGGCTACGCCTACGTCTTCGGGATCTACGGCATGCACTGGTGCTTCAATGCCGTTACCGCCCTGCCGGGCAAGCCGGAGGTGGTGCTGGTGCGGGCGCTGGAGCCGGTGGCGGGTCTGGAGCTGATGGAAAAGCGGCGGAGCACCCGCGCGCTTCGGAAGCTTTGCAGCGGGCCGGGTAAGCTGTGCCAGGCGCTGGGCATCACAAAGGCGCAGTACGGGCTGGACCTGTGCGGAAGCGAACTGTACATCGCAGAGGGTGAGTGTATCCCGCCGGAGCGCATCGCCGTGTCACCTCGGGTGAACATCGACTATGCCACGCAGTACAAGGACCGCTTGTGGCGGTTTTATATCGCGGATAACGAGTACGTCTCCAAAGTCCCCAAGCGCTTTGCCGCTCAAGGGACTCTTGGATAAGAAGCAGCGGCAAAACGGGTTTTCCGTTTTGCCGCTGCTTGTATTTTCTCACAGGTTTCGGATCTCGCAGGCGATTCCGCCGTTATCGAAGATCTGGATCCAGGCCCAGGTCAGCTTATAGCCCAGGCCGGCAGTGCCGGGGTTGACGATCTTCACGCCGCCCATCTCCTCATACGCAGCCTGATGGGTATGACCGAACAGCGCCAATTGGGCCCCCGCCTCCTGGGCGGCGTAGGCCAGGGAGTCCAGCCGGCCATAACGCACATTGTACAGGTGTCCGTGGGTGATAAAGGCCTTCACCGGCCCCAACTGCACCACGTCCCGGTCGGGCGCGATGGGCGCCGGGTCGCAATTGCCGCAGACCCGGTAAAGGGGGATCTCCGGGAACTTTCCGCGCAGGATCTCCGCGTCCCGGTCATGGTCCCCAAGGTGGATGATCACGTCCGGTCCGTACTGCCGGACGGCCTTGACCATCCGGCCGGTATTGGTGTGGGTATCGGAAAAAACGGCAACGTTCATGGAAAACCTCACGATTTCGAAATCATTTTCCGGGCCGCTGAATAGAATGAAATGAAACGATCATCTCAGAGCAAAGGAGCGGCGACATGCAGGATCTGGAAAACATAAGCCGTCAGCTGCAGCAAAGCGGCAAAGCCGCCGATCTGCGCAGCCTGGCGGAATCCGAGGATGGACAGAAGCTCAGCCAAATGCTGGACGGCAAGGCCGTGGAGCAGGCCGCCAAAAGCGGCGACGGCGAGGCGCTCAAGCGCATGCTCGGTCAGGTGCTCAGCACCCGGGAAGGGCAGCGGCTGGCCGGACGCATTCAAGAGCTGATGCAGAAGTAAGGGACCCGCAGCCCGGGAGGTGAGCGCATGAGCGAATGGGAGGACCAGATCAACAGCATTCTCTCGGATCCGGAGCAGATGAGCCGGATCACCGAGCTTGCAAACTCCCTGTTGAGCGGCGGGGGCTCCGCCGGAGCCGCAGCGGAAGCGGATGCGGCAGGCAGCATGCCGGATCTATCCCGGCTGGCCGAGAGTTTCCGGGGCGGCGGCTCCGCCGACTCCGCCCTGCTGGGCCGCCTGGGGCGGCTTCTCCACAGCGCCCAGGCAGAGAACGGACGGGAGCAGGCGCTGCTGGAGGCCATGAAGCCCTATCTGTCCGAAAAGAGGCGCAGCAAAATGGACCGGGCCATGCAGCTGGCCCACATGGCAAAGCTGGCACAGCTGGCCATGGGAGAATTGGGAGGCGAGCAGGATGTATAAGCGTTATCAGGGCAACAGCGGAAAAGTCGTGTGGGTGGAAGACGCGCCCCGACCCTCTCCCCCGCAGGAGCCGCAGGACCCTGCGCACCGTCCTCCTCCCGGCGGCGGGGCGCAGCGGCGGCCCGCTCCCCGCCCGCCAGGCGGGCTGCGCCTGCCCGGTATGGACTTGGAGACGGAGGATCTGCTGCTGCTTTTGATCCTCTATCTCCTGTACCGGGAGAGCGGCGACAGCGAATTGCTGATGATCATCGGCGCGATGTTTCTTCTGTGAAACACCGCGCCGTTTTCTTTTGATTTATTTTTCGGGATACTCCTCCGCTTCCTCCTCCGGGCGGCCCGGACGCAGCCGGGTATTGCCCCGGAACACAAAGAGCCACACGGTGATGGAGATGGCAAAGGCGGCCACCAGGCAGGTGACGCGCACCCAGGCCACATTTCCGGCCAGCAGCACGGCAATCAGGCCCAGGATGGCGGACACGCCGTACAGCACGGCGACCACCTGCTTCTGGTTCATCCCCATGTCCAGCAGCCGGTGATGGAAATGTCCCCGGTCCGCGTGGAAGGGGCTTTGCCCATGGGCGATGCGCCGGAAAAAGGCAAAGACCGTATCCGCCAGGGGGACGGCAAGGGCCAGCAGCGGCACCAGGAAGGTGATGATGGCGTGGAACTTGAACAGGCCCATGATCGATACCGTGGACAGCACGTAGCCCAAAAACTGGGAGCCCACGTCGCCCATGAAGATCTTGGCCGGGTTGAGGTTATAGGGCATAAAGCCGATGCAGGCGCCGGTCAGCGCCGCCAGGATCACGGAGACCGCAGGCTCCGACACGAACAGGGCCACGAACAGCATGGTCAGCGCGCTGATGGCGGACACGCCCACGGCCAGGCCGTCCAGGCCGTCCACCAGATTCACGGCGTTGGTGCAGCCCACGATCCACAGGATGGTCAGCGGGATGGACAGCCAGCCGATCTCGATCATGCCGTTGTTGGACAGAGGATTGGTGATCACCTGGAACACCAGGCCGCAGCGGATGGCCACCACGGCTGCGACGATCTGTCCGGCCAGCTTGACCCAGGGATTCAGGGACACGATATCGTCGATGGCGCCCATGGCGGCGATGATCACCGCGCCCAGCAGGATGCCGGTGACCTGGGTGCTCATGTTCACAAACAGCAGCAGGGACACCACGAAGCCCAGGAAAATGGCAAGCCCGCCCATACGGGGGATCGGGTGATCATGCACCCGCCGGGCGTCTCTGGGTACGTCGATGGCGCCTACCTTTTCGGCGAAAGCCTTCACCGGCGGCGTGGTAAAGTAACTGACGGCAAAGGCCACGGCCGCTGCCAGCAGGAGCTTTATCCATAAATCAAGATTTGGAAGCATCCATACTTCCTCCCACAAATCGTTTCTCTCAGCTGAGGTTCAGAAGGGCTTCTCCACAAAGCCCACGCGCTTGTATACCTTGCGCAGGGTGCGCCGCGCCACGGCGGTGGCGCGCTTCGCGCCGTCTGTATAGATCTGCTGCAGATAGGCCTTATCCGCCAGCATGCGCTCGCTCTCCTCCCGGATGGGGCGCAGGGTCTCGATCACAGCCTCGCCCACGGCGGGCTTGAAAGCGCCGTAGCCCTGACCGGCAAACTCCCGCTCGATCTCCTCAAAGCGCTTGCCGGTGACGGAGGAATAGATGTTCATCAGGTTGGCCACACCGGGCTTGTTCTCCGGATCGTAGCGCACGCAATTCTCCGTGTCGGAGTCGGTGACGGCCCGCTTGAACTTGCGGGCGATATCCTCGGGCTTGTCCATGATGAACACGCAGCCCTGGGGATCGGACTTGGACATCTTGGAGGTGGGGGTGCCCAGGCTCATGATGCGGGCGCCCACCTTGGGAATATAGGGCTCGGGGACCTTGAAGGTGTCGCCGTAGAGATTGTTGAAGCGGATGGCCACGTCACGGGTCAGCTCGCAGTGCTGTTTCTGGTCCTCCCCCACCGGGACGTAGTCCGCCTGGTACAGCAGGATGTCTGCCGCCATCAAAGCGGGGTAAGTAAAGAGGCCGCCGTTGATGTTCTCGGCATTCTTGCTGCTCTTGTCCTTGAACTGCGTCATGCGGCTGAGCTCGCCGAACATGGTGTAGCAGTTGAGGATCCAGCCCAGCTCCGCGTGCTCATGGACGTGGCTCTGGATAAAGAGGGTGTTCTTCTCCGGATCCAGGCCGCAGGCGATATACTGGGCCAGCTGGGACACGGAGCGCCGCCGCAGATCCGCGGGGTTCTGCCGCACGGTGATGCTGTGCAGATCCGCCATGAAATAATAACAGTCAAATTCTTCCGCCAGCTCCGCCCAGTTCTTCACCGCGCCCAGATAATTGCCCAGGTGCAGTTCGCCGGAGGGCTGGATGCCGGAGAGCATGACTTTTTTAGCTGTTGTGCTGTTTTCCATCTTTTCAAACCTCGATGCTTAATTGTTGACCATACATCTGTTTATTTTACCAAAATAAGTTCATCTTGACAACAGGCAAAATGTAAAATAAACTATGTGAATGGACGTAAAATACGATTTGGAGGACATACGATGGATATGAATTGGTTTGAGGAGATGGAGCGGCGCATCCCCAAAGGGAAGGTGCGCACCCGTTTTGCCCCCTCTCCCACCGGATACATGCACGTGGGCAACCTGCGTACCGCTCTGTATACCTGGCTGATCGCCCGGCACAGCGACGGCACCTTCATCCTGCGCATCGAGGACACCGACCAGGGCCGTCTGGTGGAGGGCGCGGTGGACGTGATCTACAAGACCATGGCCCAGTGCCATCTGGACCACGACGAGGGCCCGGATCTGGGCGGTCCCGTAGGCCCCTACATCCAGACCGAGCGCCGGCCCCTCTACGGCAAATACGCGGAGCTGCTGGTGGAGCGGGGCCACGCCTACCGCTGCTTCTGCGAAAAGGCCGAGAGCGAGGAGGACAGCGGCGACTTCGGCCGGGGCGACGATCCCTGCCGCAGCCTGACCGGGGAGGAGGCCCAGGCCCGCGCCGACGCCGGGGAGCCCTTCGTCATCCGCCAGCGGATCCCTCACGAGGGGACCACCACCTTCCATGATGAGATCTTCGGCGATATCACCGTGGAGAACACCACCCTGGACGACCAGGTCCTCATGAAGCGGGACGGTCTGCCCACCTACAACTTTGCCAACGTCATCGATGACCATCTGATGGGCATCACCCACGTGGTCCGGGGCAGCGAATATCTGTCCAGCGCGCCCAAGTATAACCTCTTGTACCAGGGCTTCGGCTGGGAGATCCCCAAGTACGTGCACTGCTCCCCCGTCATGCGCGACGCCCACAACAAAATGTCCAAGCGGCACGGCGACCCCTCCTATGAGGATCTGATCGCTCAGGGCTATCTGACCGACGCGGTGCTCAACTATGTGGCCCTGCTGGGCTGGAGCCCCGGCGGAGAGCAGGAGATCTACTCTCTGGACCAGCTGAAGGAGGTCTTCGACCTGCACGGCATCTCCAAGTCCCCGGCCATCTTCGATATCGAGAAGCTGCGCTACTTCAACAGCGCCTACATCCGCGCCATGAGCCCGGAGGCCTTTGCCGCTGTGGCCGAGCCCTATATCCGCCAGGCCGTGAAGGATGAGCGCTATGACGCCGCCGCCATCGCCGCCCTGCTCCAGCAGCGCACCGAGGTGCTGACGGATATCCCCGAGAAGCTGGACTTCTTCGATGTGCTGCCGGACTACGACGTGGAGCTGTTCACCCACAAAAAGTCCAAGTCCGACGCGGCCTCCTCCCTGGAGGTGCTGCAGAAGATCCTGCCCGTTTTTGAAGCCCTTGGCCCCTGGACGGACGATGCTCTGCTGGACGTCATGGTGAAGCTGGCCGAGGAGATGGGCGCCAAAAACGCCAAGGTCATGTGGCCTGTGCGCATCGCCGCCGCAGGCAAGGCCGTCACCCCCGGCGGCGCTGTGGAGATCTGCCGCATCCTGGGCAAGGATGAAGTGCTGCGCCGCCTGCGCATCGCCGTTGAAAAGCTGGCATAAGTTGCCGCAATAAAAAACGCCTCTTTGGGAAAAGCTGATCCCAAAGAGGTGTTTTTTTATGACGAGACGAGCAAGGATCCGTACCGCAAGCTACATCACCGCCGCCATTGCCGGTCTGGCCCTGCTGGCCTATGCCCGGAGCGCCGACCTGAATGATTCCCGCCTGGCAGCGGGCTACAGCGCAGGGCGGGCCTTTGAAGAGACGGTCACCGCCGTGGACGCCCTCTCCGCCGCCCTGTCCAAAAGCGTATACGCCACCGACGGCGGCATGTGCGCGCGCATCTGCAGCGAGGCCTACGCCAATGCCCAGGCAGCCGAGAGCGCCCTGTCGGTGCTTCCCTTCTCCACCCAGGAGCTGGAGCAGATCTCCGCTTTCCTCAACGTGGCCGGGGACTACGCCTACAGCATCTGCGGCACGGCCGCCGCGGAGGGCTTTACCCGCCAGCAGCTGGATACGCTCACCGACATGGCGGCCACTGCCGGGGACCTGGTAAGATCCCTGCTGGAGCTGCAGGGCGGCGTCCACGGCGGGGACGTGGTCATGGACAGTCCGGCCCTGCGCCTGCAGAACGTCCGTGACGGCAGGCAGGCCGAGAATCTCAGCGAGCGGCTCTTGGCCTATGAGGCGCAGTTTGAGCCCCTGGCCGCTCTGGAATATGATGGCAAGTACGGCTGCACGGCGGAGGAGAACAGGGGCTATCTGACCGAGGAGGCCATGCTGGAGCTGGCCGCCCAGTACGCGGGCGTGCCGGCCTCGGCCTTGAAGGAGGCTTACGCCTATGAGGGCTCCAACGGCCGCCGCTGCTACCGCACGGGCGACCTGTATCTCTGCGTCAGCCGAAGCGGAGTGGAGAGCATGGCCCAGTCCCGGTTGGTGGGTGAAGCCCTGATCGGCGAGGAGGAGGCGCGTACCATCGCCGAGGACTTCTTGGCAGCGCGGGGTTTTCAGGACCTGAGCCTCACCGCCGCAGGCTACAACGGCGCGGTGGCGGCCATGGTGTATTCCCGGACGGAGAACGGCGCCGTGTGTCTGGATAACTGCGTGCAGATCGCCGTGGCCCTGGACGACGGCTCCATCTACAGCTTCAACGCCGCCGACTACTGCGGCGAGAAAAGCGGCGTCCGTTTTCTCATTGAAGAGGAGGAAGCCGCTCGAGCCCTGCCCGAAGGGCTGGAGCTGCTGGACAGCCGCCGGGTCATCCGCAAAAGCCCCGGTAAGCGGGATCTGGCCTGCTACGAGTTCTCCTGCGCCGACGCCGACGGGCGGCAGGTGCAGATCTGCGTGGACGCCGCCAGCGGCAGGCAGTGCCGCATCGACGTACAGCGGGAAGCCGTCCCCTCCGGGGAAATCTGAATCCAGGCTGCGTATGCGGAAAACCCGCCCGGCATTTTGCCGGGCGGGCTTTGCTTGTCTTATGGGGTTTACTCTTCGGCGGTGAACTCGTCCTTGCCCACGCCGCAGACTTCGCAGACGAAATCCTCGGGCAGATCTTCCCACTTCACGCCGGCTTCTTCCTCGTCATAGACCCAGCCGCAAACGTTGCAAACATACTTCATGTTCGTATCCTCCTATGGTAGTGATATCAGGTAACTGTCCACGCGTTTTCTTTGGGGTTGGGACCATAGGCGTTCTCTCCGGGCTGGCTGTCCCGGCAGAACCAGACGATCAGCATAATCGCGCCCACGATCGGAATCAACACGATAAAATACCAAGCGCCGGATTTTCCGATGTCGTGCAGCCGCCGCCAACAAACTGCCAGGCCGGGCACCAGCAGGGCCAGAGAGGCCAGCCGCGCCAGCATCAACACCACCGTACCGAGAAACCCGTCTCCAAAAACAGTGCTCAAAATACCGAATCCCAAGGAAATCAGCAGGTTGAATAATGTGAAATACCAGTACTCGCTGCGCCGTGCCCGGCCGGAAAACGTGGCATAGTTGCTCAATACCGTTACGATTGCTTCCTTAAAGCCCATGAGCCCACTCCTTATCTGTTTTGTTTATCCAAAACTCAGACAGCTTACTTGAAATACCGCTCCAGCAGGCCCTTGAAAGCCTTGCCGTGGCGGGCCTCGTCACGAGCCATCTCATGGATGGTGTCGTGCAGGGCGTCCAGGTTGTACTTCTTGCAGAGCTTGGCCAGATCGGTCTTGCCCTGAGTGGCGCCGTTCTCGGCGTCCACGCGCATCTGCAGGTTCTTCTTGGTGCTGTCGGTGATGACCTCGCCCAGGAGCTCGGCAAACTTGGCGGCATGCTCGGCCTCTTCCAACCCGGCCTTCTCCCAGTACATACCGATCTCGGGATAGCCTTCGCGGAAGGCAACTCTGGCCATGGCCAGATACATGCCGACCTCAGAGCACTCACCCTCAAAATTGGAGCGCAGACCCGCGATGATCTCTTCCTGTACCTCGGCGGGGACGTCCTCACCGAAAACCTTGCCGACGCCGACCACATGCTCGGCAGCCCAGCTCATCTCCGCGGCCTGCTCCACGAACTTGGAGCCGGGGACCTTGCAGACGGGGCACTTCTCAGGGGGCGTATCCCCCTCATGGACGTAACCGCAAACGGAACATACCCATTTCTTCATAATTTATATCCTCCTGTAAAAACTTCGGTAAACCTATTATTTCCGGGCGTTGATATGGTACCATGAGGACATAAATTTGTAAAGCGGGTTTTCAAAAAATTCACGGCTGATTAGCCCGGGCTTACCCCTCAGTCAACGGCGTTGAACTTGGAGGCCGTCACCTTGCAGATGGGACAGAGCTCCGGGGGCGTGCTCCCCTCGTGCACATGGCCGCAGACGGAGCAGACCCACTTGCGGACAGGCTTGGCCGCCATGGGCTCCGCACCCTCGATGACCTTGCGCAGCTTGGTGATCTCCGGGTCTTCCTGAGCGGCCTTCAGCTCTTCACCGGGCAGGCGGAACTGGGAGCCCACGATCTTGCATACCGGGCAAAGCTCCGGAGGCGTGGCCCCCTCGTGCACATAGCCGCAGACCGGGCAGATCCACTTGCGGACAGGCTTGGCCGCCGCGGGCTCCGTGCCCTCGATGGCTTTTCGCAGCTTGGTGATCTCCGGGTCTTCCTGAGCGGCCTTCAGCTCCTCACCGGGCAGGCGGAACTGGGAGCCCACGATCTTGCACACCGGGCACAGCTCCGGCGGCGTGGTCCCCTCGTGCACGTAGCCGCAGACCGGGCAGATCCACTTGCGAACAGGCTTGGCCGCCACAGGCCCCGTGCCCTCGATGGCTTTGCGCAGCTTGGTGATCTCCGGATCCTCCTGAACGATCTTCAGCTCCTCGCCGGGCAGGCGGAACTGGGAGCCCACGACCTTGCACACCGGGCACAGCTCCGGCGGCGTGGTCCCCTCGTGCACGTAGCCGCAGACCGGGCAGATCCACTTGCGGACGGGCTTGGGCGTTGCGGGCGCCACGCCCTCGATGACCTTGCGCAGCTTGGCCACCTCCGGATCGTCCACATGGACAGCCGGCTCCTCGCCGGGAAGATGGAAGTGCGAGCTTGTCACCTTGCAGACCGGGCAAAGCTCCGGAGGGGCGACGCCCTCATGCACATGACCGCAGACGGAACAAATCCATTTCTTCATTGTAGTATCCTCCTCTTGATGTTTTTTATCATATGTGTCGGTACCTTCTTGGCACAGTTGTCGCAAAGTCCGGTGATGGCCAGGTTCCGGTACACCGTACCCAGGCTCAGTTCCGGGTTATCCGGCTTCAGCTGCCTGTACAGCATCTCCACCGTCGGGTTTTCTTTGCTCTGGCGCAGGCAAGCTAAGCTCACGTCCCGCTTTTTGCTGTTCTTTCGCGCCAGGGCTTTACACTTCAATATTAAGAATAATTCTTATTATTGATTAAAATATACCACCGCTTTCTCTTTTTGTAAAGACATTTTAAGAATAATTATTATTTTGTCATTCTGCCCTGTCCGCCAGGGCCAGCAAAGCCGGGGCCGCCGCATCCGCAAACAGGCGGATGGCCGCCAGGGCTTCCTGCAGGGTGTTGCCGCTGCTGCCCACCTCCAGGATCAGGGAGCCGGGCGTCAAATGCTGGTTGTAGCGCTGGGGCACCAGGGCCACCGGGCGCATCAGCGAGGGATGCCTGCGCCCCACCGCCTCCTGCAGATACAGAGCCAGGGCCAGATTGGATCGCCAGTTCGGATGCTCCAGGCCGCTCTCATCGCTGCCCGCCAGCAGCATGATCTGACTGGCCACCGTCCCGTCCTCCTCCGCCATGGTTTTGTAGACCACGCCGTCGCTGCCCAGGGCATCCCGGTGTACATCCAGTACCACGGCGATGTCCGGGTATTCCCGCAGATATTCCTCCACCGCCTGGCCGCTGCGGGTATAGGAGCCGGTATAACTGGGGTAGTCGTAGATCTCCCGGTCGTGCAGCACCCGCAGTCCCGCGGCGCTGAGCTTATCGGCCAGCTCATCCCCCACCCGGATGATGTTGTACTGGGTGTCGGCGGTGCGGCTGCTGTCGTTGGCCTCATAGCGGTCCAGGCCGGAGGGGGTGTAGGCCTCACTTCCGTGGGTGTGGATGATCAGGATCTGGGGCCCCTCGGCAGGCAGGCGCAGCTCCGGCCCTTCCCGCAGCAGCTGGGACACGTCCACCTGGTAGTGGGTCTCATTTTTGATGCGCATGCCCCCGGGGATGGTGGTCTCCCGGATCTCTTCGTCGGGCACGCTCTCCAGTACCTGGCGCAGCACCTGGCGTTCCGCCGCGGGAAGCCGCAGGTCCTGCGTCTCCGGGGACGGCGGGACGGCAGGCTCCGGCGACGGCGCAGCCGCCGCTATGGGCCTGGAAGCGGGAACAGCGTCATCCGCCGCCGTGACGGTCACGTTTCGCATGCGCCCCTCCTCCAGGCGTTCCCGCAGCACCGCCTCCGCCCGGCTGAAGGCCCCGGCTTCTGTGCCCAGATACAGCAGCACCACCGCCATGCCCAGCAGCGCCAGCCGTCTGCTCATGCGCATGCGCTCACCCCCGCATAGAAAATATCGATCCATCTTATGCGGACAGGCGGTGAAATAGGACTGCTTGCAATAGCGTGCCGCTGCGGGTATAATAATAGTGTTACACTCCTCTCACGAAAGAAGGAATATTCATGACCTATACCTATCGTCCCAGGGGCGTCTGCTCCCAGATGATGGAGATCGAGACCGAAGACGGCGTACTCAAAAGCTTTACCGTTATGGGCGGCTGCGACGGCAACCTCCAAGGCATCGCCCGTCTGGTGGAGGGCATGCCGGTGGATGAGGTCATCCAGCGGCTGGAAGGGATCCGCTGCGGCTTCAAAGACACCTCCTGCCCCGACCAGCTGGCCCGGGCGCTGAAGGCCATGCGGGCGGAAGCGGAGGCATGAAGCGCATCCGCTGTGCTCTGCTGCTGAGCCTTTGTCTGCTGCAGACCGCCTGCGGCAGGGCGCCGGGAACTGCCGTCCAGGCTGCCGCGGAACCGTCGGCGCCGCCTCCGGCCCCGGCAGCAGCCACGCCCGCGCCCTATGAGGAGGTGCCGGTGTATTACAACGGCCTGCTGTCTGACCGGGGCTACCGGCAGGGCAGCGTGATCTGGGTTTCTCCCGCCGCGCTGGCGGCGCTGTTCGATCTGGACTTCAGCCAGGAGCTGCAGGCGGGGGCTTACACCCTGAATATCTCCGGTGTGGAACTGCGGGGGCAGGCCGGGCAGGACTACGCCCTGGCGGAGTCCCGCTGTCTCTATACCCCCGGCGGCTTTCTGACGGTGGACGGGCAGGTGTATCTGCCCGCGGAGGCCGCGGCCCATCTCTTTGGCCTCGGCGTCACAGTGGACCCGGAGGCCCCGGCTGTGAAACTGGACGTCAGCCGGGTGGAGCTGCTCCACGGCAGCGGCGACTATTATGCCATGCACTACCCGGTGGAGGACCTGTATTGGCTCAGCCACATCATCCAGGCTGAGGCCGGACAGCAGCCTCTGGCCGGGCAGATCGGCGTGGGCAATGTGGTGCTTAACCGGGTGAAGAGCCCGGACTTCCCCGACAGCATCCGGGAAGTGGTGACCCAGCGCAACGATACCATCGCCCAGTTTGACCCCGTAGCCAGCGGCAGCATCCACAACCCGGTGGACGATCCGGCCATGCTGGCCGCCTGCCTGTGTCTGGAGGGCTACAGCACCGTGGGCGAAAGTCTGTATTTTCTCAATCCCTCCCTGACGGACAACAGTTGGTTCGAGTCCGCCCGGGATTTCGCCGTTTCCATCGGCGACCACGATTTTTACACCTGAGAGAGGTTTTTCTATGCTGGAAGAGATCCTCCGTGCCGGATTGGCCGAGCTGGGGTTATACTGTGATGAACAGGCCCTGGACCGTTTCCGGCGCTATTACGAGATCCTGGAAGAACAGAACAAAGTGATGAACCTGACTGCCATCTCCGGCGAGGAAGATGTGGCGCGGCTCCACTTTCTGGATTGCGCCGCCCTGCTGCGCTTCACGGAGCTGGAGGGAAAACGGGTCATCGACGTGGGCAGCGGCGCGGGCTTTCCCGGGCTGGTGCTGAAGATCCTGCGGCCGGAGCTGGACCTGACGCTGCTGGACAGTCTGGACAAGCGGGTGCGTTTTCTCGCCCAGACGGCGGAGCTTCTGGGCCTGGACGGCCTTAGCTGCCTGCACCGGCGGGCGGAGGACGCCGCCGAGCTGCGGGGGCAGTTCGACGCGGCGGTGTCCCGGGCTGTGGCCAGGCTGGACACGCTGTCGGAGCTGTGCCTCCCCTTTGTGAAGACCGGCGGGCTGTTCCTGGCCATGAAGGGGCCGGCCGCCGCGGAGGAGCTGGACCAGGCACGCCGGGCCATCCGGCTCCTGGGCGGCCGTGTGGAGCGCTGCGAGGAGTACCCGGTGCCCGGCACGGAGCTGCGGCACTGCGCGGTACTGGTCCGTAAGGAAAAAGACACGCCGCCCCAGTACCCCCGCCGCTGGGCACAAATCAAAAAACAGCCGTTGTAATCCCAACGACTGTTTTTTATAAGAATATTCCTTTGTCAGAGCAGGGCCTCCAGTTCCGCCGCGTCGTGGGCGATGAGCTTCGCCCCGGCGGCGATGAGCTCGGCCTCATCCCGGAAACCCCAGGTGACGGCGATGCAGTCCATCCCCGCGTTTGCCGCGGTCAAGAGGTCCACCTCGGTGTCCCCCACATACACGCAGTCTGCGGGCGCAAGCCCCATCTGCTCCGCGGCCCGGAGCACCGTATCCGGGGCCGGCTTGCGGCGCACCGCAGGGCTGTCACCCACGACCACGTCCATCAGGCCCTGAAAGAAGGTTTCGGCCAGCTCCTGGACCGCCCCGTCGGGCTTGTTGGAAACGATGGCCTGTCGCAGTCCCTTTTCCCGCAGCCGCTCCATCAGCGGCAGGATGCCCTCGTAGGGCCTGGTCTTGATCTGACAATGGCTCTGATACCAGGGCACATACCAGGCCAGCGCCTGCTGCACCCGCTCCTCCGGCTGGCCGGGCATGGACACCCGCAGCAGGTGGAGCGCGCCGTTGCCCAGCCCCGCGCGCGTCGTCTGCAGCGAGGTCGCAGGCAGGCCGAAATGCTCCAGGCAGGCATTGACGGAATCGTGCAGATCCTCCAGGGTATCCAGCACCGTACCGTCCATATCGAACAGGACCGCTTTATATTTCATTCCATCGACTCCATTTCCCCCGTTCGAAGCCGGGTTTTCTTTCCCTTATTATAAACGATGTGTCAAGTTACGGAGATCGCCTATGAGATCACGCAAGCCGCTCTGTCTGCTGGGGCTGCTGCTTTGTCTGCTGCTCTGCGCCTGCGGAAAAAGCAGGAAGCCGCAGCAGGACAGCATCACCCTCTGGTATCCGGAGGGTGACCCCGCCGCCGCGGCCCTGGCGGCGCTGGCAGAGCAATACAATCAAACGGCTGCCGGGGACCTGCTGCCTGTCTCGCTCCGGGCCCTGCCCGGCGAAGACAGTCTGGCCGCCCTGCAGTCCGGTGCTTTGCCGGACCTGCTGCTCTGCTCCCACGGGGAGGCGCAGGTCCTGTCCCGGGAAGGGCTGCTGCGGGATGTAAGCGGAGTTTCGGGAGATAAGGCGCCCGCTTACCGGGAGGGCCTGCCCGGGGCCGAAACGCTTGGCCGCGGCGTTTTCCCCCTGGGCGGCGCGGTACCGCTGCTGTGCCTGTCGGCGGGGGCTCAGGCGCCTGAGGATCTGGACGAGCTGTTCGCCCAGGCCGCGGCCCACGGCCGGGAGACCGGGCTGCCTTATCTGGCAGTGGATTCCTACGCGCCGCTCTATGCTCAGCTGCTCCTGCAGCGGGGTGCGGCCTTTCAGCCCCTGTGGGATGCCGAGCGGCCCGGTGAGACCCAGGCCGCGGCCTATAACCTGATCGCCCGCGCGGCTTTCGATCACGGCTTGGCCCTGGTCGAGTCCCCGACGGCAGCGCCGGTGCAGGCGGGGCTGCTGCCCTGCGCGGTGGTGGACTCCACTTCCCTGCCGGGGCTGGAGCTGAGCGGCTGTACGCTGCTGCCCCTGCCGGGGATCGATGGGGACACGCCCTATGTGACCGACCTGCGCTGTCTGACGGTCACCGCCCGGGAAGGACGGGCGGGCCGCTCCCTGACGGCTTTTCTGGACTGGCTGCTGACGGCGGAACACCTGGACGCCTTGTGTCAGAGCGCCGGGCTGACCCCGGTCCACATAGGCGCGTCCGGGGACGGCGGAGCGCTGAGCGACGTGCTGCTGGACATCGGAAGCAGCCGCAGCCTCTGTCCGGCGGACGACGACCGGGGCTACCGGGAGAACCGCGCCGCCTTCGAAGCGCAGATCCGCCAGGCCCTGTCGCGGCTGACTTGAAATCCGTGCAGGCATATGGTAAAATAAGAAAAATCAAAAAACACAAAATGCGAGGTGCACCATGGAAGGATACAGGATCATCGAAGTCAAAGAGAGCGTTTTTGAAAACAACAACCGGGAAGCCGACGCGCTGCGTAAAGAGCTGAAGCAGAACAAGACCTTTCTGCTCAACCTGATGAGTTCCCCCGGCTCCGGCAAGACCACCACTTTGAAGGCCACCATCGCGGCGCTGAAGGACGAAATGCGCATCGGCGTCATGGAGGCTGATATCGACTCGGACGTGGACGCGGCCACCATCGAGCAGACCGGCGTCAAGGTCATCCAGCTGCACACCGGCGGCATGTGCCACCTGGACGCGGGCATGACCAAGCAGGGCCTGGACGGTTTGGGCGTGGAGGATGTGGACTTTGCCATTCTGGAAAACATCGGCAACCTGGTGTGCCCCGCGGAGTTTGACACCGGCGCTGTGAAAAACGCCATGATCCTCTCTGTGCCCGAGGGCCACGACAAGCCCCTCAAATATCCCCTGATGTTTTCTATCTGCGACGTGCTGCTGATCAACAAGATCGACGTGCTGCCCTATTTTGATTTCGACATGGCGGCCTGCGAGAAGTACGTGCACCGGCTCAACCCCGACATGAAGATCTTCCCCATCTGCGCCCGCACCGGCGAGGGCATCGAAGCCTGGGCCGATTGGCTGCGCCAGCAGGTCAAGGCCTGGATCGAGTAAACGCATAAAGAAAAAATCCCGTCAATCAATGACGGGATTTTTTCTTTTATCGATCAAAAGCTGAATCGGTACTGTACCGCCTCGCAGCGCCAGGATCGTCGTTGACATTCTTTTCATGACGGTCTCTCCGTTGCACAGAAGCAGTCCTGCAGTCATCTCCTTCGCTGGCGGCAAACATCGTTTATCCGTTTTGATACATGAAATGCTTCAGAGCTTCCAGATACAGCAGCTCCTGGCCCCGCGCGTTGGGATGCAGGCCCCGGCCGTTTTCCCCCTCGCCCTCTACGCCGTCCTCATCCACGGCGTCGTCTCCGGAGTAAAAAGGGAGATTGTCCCCATCGATCCCACAGTGTTCGAATTCGATGACCTCGCATCCGTAATAGCTGGCGACCCTGCGGATGATATCATTCCATTCCGAGCGGGTGACGGATGCCTTGTTAGCGTCTACGGATCTGCGGCTGGTGCTGAAACGGGACGTGTAGGGTAGGGTGCAACAATAGACCCGTGCTTTTGGGTAGGCTTCGCTGATCTTTTCCAGAATCAGGGCGTAGGAGTCGCTGAACTTGCTCTCGCTGAGCTTCTCGGGAATCCTGTCCCGGTTCCAGGTGCCCTTGGCGATCCCGTGGCTGTAATCGTTGGTGCCCATGAAAATAATGATCACATCCGGCGTGGTCCCGTCTTCTGCGGCAAGGCCTCGGATCCGCTGGTCCGAGCTGGCCGGGACAGTCCCGTTCAGTACCCTGCTGGAGCAGCAGGAGGCACTCCCGGAATTGTTCACACAGAGGGTCATGCCCGTCTGATCGATCAGGCGCTTCCACCACATCTGATCCAGGGAGCTGACACCCCCCCTTTTCCCATTGTAATAGGCTCGAAACCCTTCCTCCGTGGGGATCGTGCCCTGATAGGTGGAGACGCTGTCCCCCAGTATGGAGACCGTCTTGCCGGCAAAGGCGTCGGCGTCAGTGCCGGGATAGCTCCATCTGTCCCAGGCCCCGTTTCGGTAAAACCTACGCGCGGTGCTGCCGCTTTTTTCCGCAAAGAAAAACTGGGCCCTGGCCTCCCCCAGCTTGCACTCCATCAGAACGCCACCCAGGTAATAGGGGGCGTTGGCCGGAATGTTGTTCTCGGAAATCATATAAACGCCTGGTCCCGCCAGTTGGTTCAAATCATCGTTCATAGAGAGCGCGTCCCGGCTCTCCGCCTCCAGGGGCTCCTCGATCACGGGCGGGATTGATTCCGCCGCGGCCTTGGTCGAAAGATCTACTGTGGTATCCGCAAGCACAAGCATAATCGTAACCTCTCATAACTCAAAAGCTGAATCGGTACTGCACCGCCTCGGCGATGTGGGCGGGACCGATGTCCGCCGCCCCTTCCAGATCGGCAATGGTCCGGGCCACCCGCAGAATGCGGTCGTAGCTCCGGCCGGAGAGTCCCAGGCTATCAAAGGCATCCTTCATCAGCGCCTCGCCGTCTCCATCCAGGGCGCAGAAGCTGCGCAGGGCGGCGCTGTCCATCTGGGCGTTGCAGGCGATCCCCCGCTCCCCGAAGCGCGCCCTTTGCACCGCCCTGGCCGCGTCCACCCGCGCCTTCACGGCGGAGGAGGGCTCCGCCGGCTGGCGGCGCTTCAGCTCCTCATAGTCCAGGGCCGGGACCTCCACGATCAGGTCGATCCGGTCCAGCAGCGGCCCGGAGATCCGGCTGTGGTAGCGGCGCACCTCCGCCTCGGAGCATTTGCAGCGGCCCGAGGGGTGCCCGTACCAGCCGCACTTGCAGGGGTTCATGGCACAGGCCAGCATGAAGCGGCTGGGGAAGCTCACCGTCCCAGCCACCCGGGACACGGTGACCGCGCCGTCCTCCAGGGGCTGGCGCAGCACCTCCAGGGCGTCCATGCGGAATTCCGGCAGCTCGTCCAGGAACAGCACCCCGTTGTGGGCCAGGCTGATCTCGCCGGGCCGCGGGTTCGAGCCGCCTCCGGCCAGGGCCACGGCGGACACGGTGTGATGGGGCGCGCGGAAGGGCCGCCGCACTACCAGGGGATGTGCCCGGTCGGTAAGCCCCGCTACGGACCAGATCTCCGTACTCTCGATGCTCTCCTCCCTGGTCATGTCCGGCAGGATGCCGGGCAGCCGCTTGGCCAGCATGGACTTGCCCGCCCCCGGCGGGCCGATCAGCAGGATATTGTGCCCTCCGGCGGCGGCGATCTCCAGAGCCCGCTTCACGTTCTCCTGGCCCTTCACGTCGGCAAAGTCCGGCAGGGCCTCCCACAGGGTCTCCGGCGCTGCCGGCACGGCGGGCTCGATGCTCTCCTCCCCCCGCAGGTGGGAGAGCAGCTGGCCCAGGTTTTCCACAGGGTAGACCGTCAGCTCCTCCGCGAAGACGGCCTCGGCGGCGTTTTCCGCCGGGACGAAGAGCTTCGTCACCCCGAGGCGCGCCGCCGCGATGGCCATGGGCAGGGCGCCGGGCACCGGGCGCAGCCTTCCGTCCAGGGACAACTCCCCGAAAAAGGCGCAGTCCGCCCCGGGGCAGTCCAACTCCCCCGAGGCGGCCAATATGCCTATGAGCACGGGCAGGTCGTAGACCGTGCCCCCTTTTTTTCGATCGGCGGGAGCCAGGTTCACCGTGACCCGGCTCACCGGGAAGCGGCAGCCGCTGTTCTTCACCGCGGCGCGGACCCGTTCCCGGGCCTCTTTTACGGCGGTATCGGGCAGGCCCACCATGTCAAAGCCGGGCAGACCGCTGGCGATGTTGACCTCCACGGTCACCCCGTAGCCGCCCACACCGCTGACGCCCAGACTTTTTACACTGGCAAACATAGGCTTTCCTCCCGCCGCAGGCAGCGGCGTCCCGCTTTCCTAAAAACTAAAATCTAAAAACTAAAAACTTATTCTTCCACGTCCCCCACCACGGCGATGTGCAGCTCGTCCAGCTGCAGCTGGGTGACCTCGCTGGGGGCGCCCATCATGATATCCTGGGCGTTCTTGTTCATGGGGAAGGGGATGACCTCGCGGATGGAGTCCTCCCCTGCCAGCAGCATGACCATCCGGTCCACGCCCGGGGCGATGCCCGCGTGGGGAGGCGCGCCGTAACAGAAGGCGTTGTACATGGCGGGGAACTTCTTCTTCACGTCCTCCTCGCCCAGACGCACCATCTCAAAGGCCTTGATCATGATCTCCGGGTCGTGATTCCGGACCGCGCCGGAGCTGAGCTCCACGCCGTTGCAGACCAGGTCGTACTGGTCGGCGGTGATGCTCAGGGGGTCGATTTCGCCCCGCTCGGCCTTGAGCAGGACCTCCAGCCCGCCGGCGGGCATGGAGAAGGGGTTGTGGCAGAATTCCAGCTCGCCGCTCTCCTCCCCGATCTCGTACATGGGGAAGTCCACGATCCAGCAGAATTCGTAGCGTTCCTTGTCCATGTGGCCGGGCACAGCCGCGCCCAGCATCTTGCGCAGCACGCCGGCGGTCTTGACGGCCTGGTCCTTCTTCCCGGCGGCGATGCCCACCAGGGTGTTGGGCTGCAGGCCCAGAGCCTCCACCAGCTTGTCCTTCCGGTCGGCCAGGAACTTGGCCACGCCGCCCACCAGCTCGCCGTTTTCATCCAAGCGGAACCAGTAGGGCTTGGACCCGGCCTGCACCTCCACGTCGGTGCAGAGCTTGTCGATCTGCTTGCGGGTCAGCGTGCAGCCTGACACGGCCACGGCCTTGACGGTGTTGCCCTCGGCAAAGGGGCCGAACTCGGTACTCTGCACCAGGGCAGTGATATCCTCCACCAGCAGGTCGATGCGCAGGTCCGGCTTGTCGGAGCCGTACTTCTCCATGGCCTCCATATAGGGGATACGCTTGAAGGGGGCCTCGGAGGCGATGTCATAGGTGCCGTATTTGGCGAAGATGGGCGGCAGCACGTCTTCCAGCACGGCGAACACGTCGTCCTGGGTGGCGAAAGCCATCTCCATATCCAGCTGATAGAACTCGCCGGGGCTGCGGTCGCCGCGGGCGTCCTCGTCCCTGAAGCAGGGGGCGATCTGGAAATAGCGGTCAAAGCCGGAGGTCATCAGCAGCTGCTTGAACTGCTGGGGGGCCTGGGGCAGGGCGTAGAACTTGCCCGGATGCTTGCGGGCCGGCACCAGGTAATCCCGGGCGCCCTCCGGGGAGGAGGCCGTCAGGATGGGGGTGGTGATCTCCAGGAAGCCGTGCTCGGTCATGGCCTGCCGCAGGGCGGAGACCACGTTGCAGCGCAGCACGATGTTCTTCTTCACGGCGGGGTTGCGCAGGTCCAGATAGCGGTATTTGAGCCGCTGGGTCTCGTCGGCGTCCCGGCTGCGGTTGATCTCAAAGGGCAGCTCGTTGTAGCGGCAGCGGCCCAGGACCTCGATCTTCTCGGGGACCACCTCGATATCGCCGGTGGGCAGCTTGGGGTTCTTGCTGGCGCGCTCGCGCACGGTGCCCTCCACGGAGATGGTGGACTCCTTGTTGATGGCCTTGACGCAGCGCATCATCTCTTCGCTCTCGACGACCACCTGGGTGGTGCCGTAGAAGTCGCGCACGACTACAAAGGCGAAGTTATTGCCCACCTCGCGCACGTTCTCCATCCAGCCTACTATCTTGACTTTTTGACCCACATGCTCCATGCGGAGCTCGTTGCAGGTATGGGTACGGGACTGAAACATCTCTCTGCCTCCCTATATACTAATAAATACATTTCCTCGGTCATTGCGAGGGCCACCTGCGGCCCGCGGCAATCCGTTCTCTTATCCGCAGGGGATTGCGGATTCCCACGTCGCTGCGCTCCTCGGAATGACAGGCGTGGGGCAAGTGCGGCACGCTCCCCTCTCGGTCATTGCGAGGAGGGCGAAGCCCGACGCGGCAATCCGCGTCCCTCGTCTCCTATAAACTAAAAACTAAAAACTGATCAACGGCGTGTCGTTGCGCTTGTCCACGGCCGCGCGGATATGGGCCGCCGCCTCAGCGGGGGTCAGCTTCACCTGCTCGCCGGAGCACATGTCCTTGACGGACACCACCCCTTCGGCCATCTCGTCCTCCCCCACCAGCACGGCGAAGGGCACGCCGATCTTGTCGGCGTAGTTCATCTTGGCCTTGAACTTCTTCTGCTCGCCGTAGAGCTGGGTGCGCACGCCCCCCTGCCGCAGGGCGGTGGCGGCGGCCACGGCGAAGCTCAGGTCACTCGTCATGGGCAGCACCAGCGCGTCGCAGGGGGCGGTGACGATCTCGTCGGACAAAAGTCCCTGCTCCTGCAGCACGTAGAAGAGCCTTGTCAGGCCGATGGAAATGCCCACGCCGGGCAGTTGCTTGTCGGTGTAGTACTCGGCCAGGTTGTCATAGCGGCCGCCAGAGCAGACGGAGCCGATCTCCGGGTGGTCGGTGATGACGGTCTCATACACGGTGCCCGTGTAGTAGTCCAGACCCCGGGCGATGGTCAGGTCGATGGCGAAGTTCTCCTCCGGCACACCGAAGTCGGCCAGGTACTTCGTCACCGCGATCAGCTCGTCCAGGCCCTCGTCAAAGCCGGCGTCCATGCCCCGGAAGTTTTCCAGGCGGGCAATGACCTCGGCGTTGCTGCCGCTGATGGCCATGAAGTCCAGCACATTCTCCGCCTTGTAGGGGATCATGTTCAGCTCCTCGATCAGCAGCTGCTTTACCTTTTCGGGCCCGATCTTGTCCAGCTTGTCCACGGTGCGCATGATCTCCCCGGCCTTCTCGCTCATGCCGTTGATGGCATAGAAGCCGTTGAGGATCTTCCGGTTGTTGACCCGGATCTTGAAGCGCCGGAGCCCCAGGCCGGTGAAGGTGTCGTAGATGACGGCGGGGATCTCGGCTTCGTTGAGGATGTCCAGCTTCCCGTCGCCGATCACGTCGATGTCCGCCTGATAGAACTCCCGGAAGCGGCCCCGCTGGGCCCGCTCGCCCCGGTAGACCTTGCCGATCTGGTAGCGGCGGAAGGGGAAAGAGAGCTCCGCGTAGTGCCCGGCCACGTACTTGGCCAGGGGCACAGTCAGGTCAAAGCGCAGTGCCAGATCGCTGTCGCCCTTCTGGAAGCGGTAGATCTGCTTCTCGGTCTCGCCGCCGCCCTTGGCCAGCAGCACCTGGGCCGCCTCGATGATCGGAGTGTCCAGGGGCGTGAAGCCATAGAGGCTGTAGCTGCGGCGCAGCACCTCCATCATACGTTCCATTTTCATCTGTTGAGCGGGCGGCAGTTCCATGAAACCGGACAGCGTCCGCGGCGCAACTTTTGCCATAGTCATATCCTCTGTATCTTCTGTGTTCCGCGGCCCCTTTCCGGGAAACCGCAATAAGATATTATAGTCTATTTTTTCCTGCGAAGCAAGAGTTTGGCACGGCTTTTCAGCCGTGCCAAACTAAAAACCAAAAACTGAAAACTATCTCTTCTGGGGATTGACGATGTTGCGCCAATCCAGGTCGCCCCGGCGCAGGCCCTGCACCAGCACCTCCGCGGTGGCGGCGTTGGTGGCAAAGGGGATCTGATACTGGTCGCACAGGCGCTCCACCTTGTTGATGTCGTCGAAGCCCCGGGGGTTGGCCGGGTCGCAGAAAAACAGCACCAGGTCGATCTCATTGAAGGAGATGCGGGAGGCGATCTGCTGAGCGCCGCCCTGGTCCGCGTGGAGATACAGGGTCACAGGCAGGCCCGTGGCCTCGGAGACGAGCTTGCCGGTCACATGGGTGGCACACAGAGAATGCTCCGCCAAAATCCCGCAGTAGGCGATGCAAAACTGGACCATCAATTCTTTTTTGCGGTCATGCGCCATCAGTGCAATATTCATGTGACCCTCCTTTTCTGTCTGCAGCATTCATGCCCAAAGCGTGATGCATAACATAAATTGTCTGTTCTCTTATTATATCCAATCCACTGCCATCCCGCAAGAGTCAGTTGCAAAAAGTTTTTGAAGCAATTGCCGGAAAAGCCTGGAAGTCCGGGCTTTTTTGGAAGCCCGCTCAACGCAGCAGCGCCATCTCCGCCTCGGAGGTATCGCTGTAGGAGCGGATGTTGATATAGGCGTCCATGATCTGGCGGGCCATGAACTGCACGCTGGCGCCGCTGCCGCCGCGCTCCACGATGACGCAGATGGCCACCTCCGGCTCCCGGAAGGGGCCGTAGCAGATGAAGATGCCGTCGTTGGTGATCTTCTCGCCCTTCTGCGCGGTCCCGGTCTTGCCGGCGCAGATCCAGGGGCAGCTGACCCAGTTCTCCACATTGGCCTCGTTGACGTAGTCGTTGAGCACCATGTACATGCCCTGGTGCACCGCCTCCCAGTTGTACTCGGGGGACTGGACGATGGAGAGGATGCTGGGTTCGCGCTCATAGCGCTTCTCGCTGTAGTCGTAGTTGCGGATGGCCTTCAGCACGGAGGCGGAATGCCTGTAGCCGCCGTTGGCCACGGTGGCGCAGTACTCGGCCAGCTGCAGCGGGGAGAAGATGGAGTCGGACTGACCGATGGCAGCCTGCAGCGTGTCACCGATACGCCACACGGTGCCGGTGTAGTCGGCATGGTTGGCCTGGTTGGACATGTTGCCGGTGGTCTCCACCAGCTCGATGCCGGTGTGCACGCCCAGCCCAAAGGCGTGGGCGTATTCGCCCAGGTCGTCTACGCCCAACTGCTCGCCGACGGTGTAGAAGAAGTAATTGCAGGAGTCGCGCAGGGCGGTGGACACGTTTTCCTCCGGGTGGGTCAGGTTTTCGCCCTCGATGGCGGTCCAGATCCAGCACTGAGGCGCGTAGCCTTCGGCGGCGTACTTGGTGAACACGCCCTCGCACTTGACCTTGTCCTCAGTATTGATGATGCCCTTACTGAGCGCGGCGATGGCCGTGCAGGGCTTAAAGGCGGAGCCGGGGGCGTAGGCGCCCATCAGCGCCCGGTTGAACAGGGGCGCGTTGGGGGTCGCCAACAGATCCGCGTATTTTTCGATGATGGTGGAGGCGTCGAAGGTGGGCCAGCTGGCCAGGGCCAGGGGCTCACCGGTGTTGACGTTGACCACCACGGCGGCGGCGCCGGTGATCTCGTCCTTCATCTCCGGGTCATAGTCGCCGCGGGCCAGGCCTTCGGCCCGGGCCTGATTGCGGGTCTTGATCATGCCCTCCACACCGTTGGCCAGGATACGCTCCACCTGCTCCTGCAGCACGCTGTCGATGGTCAGGTAGATGTGGTCGCCGGGGACCGGCTCCTGGATGTACACGGTGGACAGGATGGTGCCGGAGGCGCTGCGGGTCTCATTGACCTTGCCGTCCTCCCCGTGCAGGTAGCTCTCAAAGGCGTACTCGATGCCGTCCTTGCCCACCATGGCGTTGTTGGCGTAGTTGAGCAGGGAGTAGCGTTCAAACTCCTCCTGGGTCATCAGGCCTACGTAGCCCAGGATGTGGGCCGCGTACTCGGTACCGTACTCGCGGATGTAGGCCCGCTCCACCTCGATGCCGGTGAGCTTGTTCTCCATGATGGAGGAGATGAGCTTGGGGCTCGCGTCCTCGACGAAGTAGTAGTCGGCGGTGTTGATGGCGTAGCGCACGTTGATGGAATAGCGCACGCCAGCGATGATGCGCATCTCCTCGGCGGAGTAGGCGTTGTCGATCTCATAGCGGCTGCGCATGTAGCTGAGCAGCTCCACGGCCGTGGGGTTTTCCGGCAGGTCGTCGCCCTTGTCCACGAAATAGGCGTTGAGCATGGTCCGCTGGATCTCGGTCATGTCCGGCTCATACTCGAAGGGGGGCGTGCGGGTGATGGGCAGGTCGTCGGTGTAGGTGTCGCCGTAGCCCTCCACCATCTGCGCCAGCTCCAGGATGATGGCATTGGGGTCGGCGTTGGCAAAGAGCTTGGACACGTCCATCTTCAGGTTGTAGCACTCTTTGTTGCTGACCAACACCCGGCCGTACCGGTCCAGGATGTTGCCTCGGGCGGCGGTGATGGTACGCTCGGTGCTGCTGATCTCGTTGCTTCGGTTGTAGTAGGCCTCACCCTCGATGATCTGCAGCCGATAGAGGAAAACCAGGTAGATCGTGAGGAAGAGGACCATCAGGATGGCCAGTACGGCCACCCGCGCGGGTTTGATCAATCTGTTCATATGCTGTGTCCTTATGAGAATCTTCTCGAATCTCGAATCTCAAAACTATAATCTCTAATCGATCCATCGCGCCGCGGGCAGATAGGCCAGCGGGGCGAAGGGCAGGGACCACAGGGTCTGCAGCAGTACCGTGGGGAGCATGCTCAGCGAGAAGCTGTCCATCACCACCACGTGCAGCATCTGGGCAAAGCCCGTCAGCAGCAGACCCAGCAGCGCCGCGCCCATGAAAGCGAAGAAGCGCCGGTTGATGAAAAACTGGGAGATGAAGCCGGAGCCGAAAGCCAGAGCCGGGAACACCAGCGTGAACAGCACCGTGTTCTCCACGAAGGCCATGTCCGCGAAGATACCCAGCACCAGGGCGATGACGGCGCCCCAGGTGCCGCCCTGGAACATCCCCGCCGCAACGGCCACCGCCGGCAGGATCATGGGGCAGACCCCGACGATGCGCAGCTGGGTAAAGAGCATATTCTGTGCCAGCAAGGCCAGAAACAGGAACAGCGCATACTGCAGCACCCGCTTGAAACGGATCTTGTCCAGCACATTCTTTTTCAGCGTCTCCGCCAGCTGGTTGTCGCCCCGCCTGCGCCCCGGCCGGTTCTGTGCCCGGGGAGAGCTTTCACGCTGGGGCTGCCCGCTGACGTCCGGCAGACGACCGCCGGAGTACGAAATTTCCGCCATTATTCCACCACTGTAAAGTCCTTGATGATAAACACCTGCACCAGCGAATCCAGGTCGCAGGTGGGTTGTACGATGCCGTATTCGATCTGGCCGCCGGCCTCGGTCTGCACGTTGGAGATGGTGCCGATGACCAGGCCCGCCGGGAAGGCGCCGCCGGAGCCGGAGGTGAGCACCTCGTCGCCCACGAAGATCTGCGCCCCGTCGGCCAGATAGGTGAGCTTGGCGGTCTTCTGCTTCATCAGGGCGTACTCACCCATGACCATGCCGGTGGAACCGGTGCTGGTCACGTAGCCGCCCACGCTCATGTCCACGTCGATGAGGGTGCTGACCGTGGCCCAGTTGGTGCCCAGCTCCGTGACCTGACCTACCAGCACGCCGTACTCGGTGATCACCGGGTCGCCCAGCTCCACACCGCTGGTATAGCCCTTGCTGATGGTGAAGGACGAGGACCAGTTGGAGGAGGACCAGAGCACCAGCTTGGCCGACTCCAGGATATAGTCCGTGTGCTTCTCGCGCAGGTACAGCAGTTCCCGCAGCCGCTGGTTCTCCTCGGAGGCCTCGATGCCGTCGCGGGCGGACTGCTGGGCGTCGGCCAGCTGGGCGCGCAGCGACTCGTTCTCCGCCAGCAGGGAGTCGTAGTCATACAGATAGCCGTAGATGGTGTCGAACCAGTTGACCGTGGAGCTGAGCACCTTCTGCAGCGGGCCGGTGAGCACGTTGGTGGTGTTCTGCACAAAGCCGATCTGCCCGTCCCGGGCGGCATTGCCCACGCCCACCAACAGGGCCACCGCCAGCACGATGATGGCCATGCGTATGCCGTTTTTTCTCAAGTATTCTTTCAAAGGATCTCCACTCCCTGCTCTTTGAGCATTTGGCCCAGCCTGCACAGGGGCAGGCCCATCACGTTAAAGAAGTCCCCCTCGATGCGCTTGACCAGCAGCGCGCCCCGGCCCTGGGCCCCGTAGGCCCCGGCCTTGTCCATGGGCTCCCCGCTCTGCACATAGCGGCGGATCTCGTCGTCCGTCAGTTCCCGGAAGGTCACGCCGCTCTCCTCACAGCCGGTGACGGTCTCGCCGCCGCGCACCAGAGCCACGCCGGTATACACCCGGTGGGTCCTGCCGGAGAGGGATCGCAGCATCCGCGCCGCCTCGTAGTCGCTGTGGGGCTTGCCCAGGGGCCGCCCGTCCAGCCAGACGATGGTGTCCGCCCCGATGACCAGGTCGTCGGCGGCACACTGCTCCGCCACCTCCCGGGCCTTGTGGGCCGCCAGAGCCATGACCAGCTCCTGAGGCGCCGCGTTTTCCGGCGCGATCTCCTCCCCTTTCGCCGGGAGGATCTTTAAGTTTTCGATGCCCAGCATCTCCAGCAGCTGTTTGCGCCGCGGAGACGCCGAGGCCAGTACGATGTTCATAGCTTCCCGTCATTGCGAGGGCCGCCCGCGGCCCCTGGCAATCTGTTTCTTCCGTCTTTGTTCATTGCGAACCGGTAACCGTGTCACTGGTTCGGCAATCCGTTTTCTCTTCGTTGGGTATTACGGATTCCCACGTCGGGCTTCGCCCTCCTCGGAATGACGCATTGTAAGTCATTGCGAAGCCAGTGCGCACACTGGCTGTGGCAATCCGTTCTCCTAAAAACCAAAAACTTCACTCCACGCCCCGGTAGTATACGCCTCTTGTCAGCACATTGGGCCGGTAGTCGCTGTAGCCCAGGTGGCCCTTGGCCACCTCCACGCATTCCCGGCCGCTCTCGGTGGTGAACAGCAGCCGCAGTCCCCAGAGGCCCGCGGAATACAGGTCGTCCTTCTTGTCGGCCATGTACAGCTTGTGGGCGTTGTAGATGACGCTGCGGTCGCCGAATTCCTGCACCACTGGGAACACCGAGCCCATCCGGTCGGACAGCTGCGCCTCCGCCTGGATGACCTTGCCGCTGGCGGTCTTGACGATGTTCTGCTCGGAGACCATCACCGGCAGCCGCCCGTAGATGATCATCTCCGTGTCCAGGGGCTTGCGCAGATCCCGGATCTGGGACATGCGCAGCTCGAAGGAGGCGGTGACGGACTCAAAGCCCGCCAGGCGCAGCACCTCCAGGCTCTGGGAATTGAAGGCGTTGAGACCGAAGTCCCCCCGGATGCGCATCCCCGCGCGCCGGGCAATGACGATGTGTCCCAAGTTCCCCAGCAGCGCTTCCCGCACGCCTTTGTCGTAAAGCTCCTTGAGGGCCTCGTAGATCTCCGGCGTCTGCTCATCGGTGATGATCCGCGGCAGCACGGCCACCGGGGTCGCGCCGCTGCGCACGAAGGGCAGCACCCGGTCGAAAAAGTCCCGCAGCACCAGCACGGGCACGTAGATATAGTCCGGCTTCAGCTCCGCCAGTTCCGGGAGCAGCTGCTCCTCGTTCCGCACCTGAAAAATGATCTTGGGATCGGCGATGGGCTTGCGGTCCGCCGGGGGCTTGGGCATGTAGCCCGTGTCCCGCTCCGGCGGGACGGCCCGCTCCTCAGACAGCTGCGCGACCAGGGTCCGCCGCAGCTCATTGATGGTGGCGGCCGACAGGTACAGCCCCGGATCGACCTTGGCCCGGTTCTCCACGCAGAGGTAGGGCGTGCCGCCGGTCTTGTACATCTGATCCTGCAGATAGCCCGCCGTCAGGCCCTGGCGCTTGGCCCGCTCGGGCACCGGCCCCTGGGCCACGGCCCGATGGCCCTCGTCGTCAAAGGCGATGGCCCGGATAGGCTGGCCCGTCTCGGCCACGGTGTAAAAGTGCACCGGCACCCGGCGCAGCTCACCCTCGGCGTAGCCCTTGCGGGCGTTGGCGAACACGGATTCGTCCGCCCGGTCGGTATCCTGCCGGACCCCGAACATGTCTTTTTTGTCCCCGTCGAAATAGCCCTGGGTGAAGCCCTGGCGGGAGAAAGCCTGCTCCAGCAGCTGCATCTCCTCCGCGGAGGGCTTGCGGTGATCCTTGAGGGCCTTGGAATAGATCCCCGTAACGATGGCCGTGTACTCGGGCCGCTTCATGCGCCCCTCGATCTTCAGGCAGGCTACCCCGGCCTCCTCCAGCTCCTGGAGCCGGTCGGCCAGGCAGTTGTCCTTCAAAGACAGCGGGTAGTCGTCCATCCGGCTGCCCAGACTGTACTGCATGCGGCAGGGCTGGGCGCACATGCCCCGGTTGCCGCTGCGCCGCCCGATCATGGCGGACATATAGCACTGGCCCGAATGACAGAAGCACAGAGCCCCGTGCACGAAAACCTCCGTCTCGATGGAGGCGTTTCGGGTGATGAACTTGATCTGCTCCAGACTCAGCTCCCGGGCCAGCACCGCCCGGGTCAGCCCCATCTCGGCGGCGGCCTCCACCCCGGCCAGGTTGTGGATGCTCATCTGGGTGCTGGCGTGGAGGGGAATGTCCGGCAGCGCCTGGCGCACGGCCTTGATGAGGCCCAGATCCTGGATAATGATGCCGTCCGCCCCCATGCCGGAGGCCAGGGCGGCGGCGTTGATGGCCCGCTCCAGCTCCCGGTCGTTGACCAGGGTGTTCAGGGTCACGTACAGCTTGCAGCCCCGGATATGGCAGTAGCGCACTGCTTTTTGAAATTCCTCGTCGGTGAAGTTCCTGGCGCCCCGGCGGGCGTTGAAATCCCCCAGACCCAGGTACACGGCGTCCGCGCCGTTCTGTACGGCGGCGATGACGGCCTCGGGGGAACCGGCGGGCGAGAGCAGTTCTATCATATCTTGCTCCTTACGGGTGAATTGCATCATGCAGCAGATTGCATAATACAGCAATCTGTATTATAGCACAAGTCTTACTCTTGCGACAAGTTAATTTTAATGGTATAATGTTTCAACGCTAATAACAATCTGTAAATTTTTCAAGGAAGACATATCATGCCGGACGCACGCTCGGACAAGTTCATACCCGCCGCTGCGCTGGACGCGCTGCTGCGTGCCCATGACGGGGACGTGGCCCTGCTGTACCTGTATCTGCTTTCGGAACCTGGGGCGGACATGGAGCGGGCGGCCGGCGCTCTTTGCCGCACCTTGCAGGAGGTGGACGCGGCCTGGGAAAAGCTGCGCCGCATGGGCCTGGTTCCCGGGGAAGCGCCGCCTGCGGCGGCCGCCCCCGCCCGGCAGGAGCTGCTGCCCCCGGCGGAAGAATTGCCCCAGTACCCCGCCGCGGAGATCAGCCGCCGGGGGCGGGAGGATCCTGCCTTTGCCGCCATTCTGGAGGAGGCCGCCAAGGTCATCGGCCGCAACCTCAGCAGCAACGATATGCGGGTGCTTTTCGGGGTCTACGACCATCTGGGCCTGCCGGCGGAGGTGATCCTGGAGCTGCTGAATTACGTAGGCCAGGACTACCGGGAGAAATACACGGAGGGACGCCGCCCCAGCGCCCGGGCCATCGAAAAGGAGGCCTACACCTGGGTAAACCTCGAGTTGCTGACCCTGGACCAGGCGGAGGCATACATACACAAGCGCCGTGAGCTGCGCAGCGACACGGGGCGGATCAAAGTCCTGCTGGGCATCCGGGACCGGGGACTGAGCGACACAGAGCAGCGCTATGTGGAGGGCTGGCTGACTATGGGATTCCCGGACGAGGCCATCTCCATGGCCCTGGACCGGACCCTGGTCAAAACCGGAAAACTCAACTGGAAATACATGGACGCCATCCTGCAAAGCTGGCACCAGAAGGGCCTGCACCAGCCCGGGGAGATCGAGGAAAAGGACAGCTTCGGCCGCAAGGCCGCACCCGTCCGCCCCGCCAAAAAGGACAAGCCCGTCAGCATCGAGGACATCAAGGGCCTGGTAGGGAAGATTTAGTTTTGAGATTTGAGATTCGAGATTCGAGGAGAGCGGAAGGAGCCGAACATGGCTTATGACGGAAAGCTGCTGGCCCGGGCCAGAGCGCGCCTGGAGCGGCAGCGGGAAAACAATCAGAGCGAGCAGCAGCGGCGGCTGGCTGAGGTCTATGCCAGGGTCCCCGCGGTGGCGGAGATCGACGCGTCCATGCGCGCCCAGATGGCCCAGCTGGTGCGGGTGACCATCTCCCGCGCTCCGGATATACAGGCGCAGCTGGCTGCGCTTCGGGATGCCAATCTGGACCTGCAGATGCGCCGGGCGGAGCTGCTGGTGGAAGCGGGCTTCCCCATGGACTATCTGGACGAGATCGTCTCCTGTCCCAAGTGCCGGGACACCGGCGTGTATGAGGGCGCGCCCTGCCAGTGCCTGGACAGGCTCTACAATCAGGAGCTGACGCGCGAGCTTGGCGTTCTGCTGCAAAGCGGCGACGAGTGCTTTGAAAACTTCGATCTGGAGCTGTACAGCGACGAATTTGACCCGGCCCTGGGCGGCTCGGCCCGCCAGGCCATGGAGATCGTGTTCAACGGCTGCAGGCGCTTTGCGGACAAGTTCCCCGCGGTCTCGGCCAACCTGCTGCTTCAAGGGGGCACCGGTCTGGGCAAGACCTATCTGTCCGCCTGCATCGCCCGTGCCGTGGCGGCCAAGAGCTATTCCGTCTGCTATGATTCCGCTTCCGCCGCGCTGGACGCCTTTGAGCGGCAGAAGTTCGCGCGGGATGAAGCCCAGGAGGCGGCAGACGCCCGGGTCCGGCAGATGCTGGACTGCGACCTGATGATCCTGGACGACCTGGGCACCGAGATGGTGACCCCCATGTCCCTCTCCGCCCTGTACACCCTG
>CACYXE010000012.1 GCA_902778275.1 Oscillospiraceae bacterium | reverse complement strand
AGCATCAGCTCCACCAACACGGTCCTGAAGGACCTGGCCAACCAGGGGGCTGCCGAGGGGCTGGCCCTGATCGCCGGGGAACAGACGGCGGGCCGCGGCCGTATGGGCCGCAGCTTCTATTCCCCGGCGGACACCGGCGTGTATATGAGTCTGCTGCTGCGGCCGGAGCGCAGCGCCGCGGAGGCCACCCGCCTCACCGCCTGCGCCGCCGTGGCCGCGGCTCAGGCCATTGAGGCGCTGTCCGGCCGGGAGACACAGATCAAATGGGTCAACGATATCCTGATCGATGGACGGAAGGTCTGCGGCATCCTCTCCGAAGCCTCCATCGACTGTGAGAGCGGCCAGATGCGCTATGTGATCGTAGGCATCGGCATCAACACCCGGCTGCCTGCGGCGGACTTCCCGGAGGAGTTGCGGGACACAGCGGGGGCTGTCTTCCCCCAGGCCCGGCCGCCGGAGCTGCGCTGCCGTCTGGCGGCGGCGGTGCTGGACGGGCTGATGGATCTGTACGAGCAGGGAGACGACGAGACCTGTTTTGTCGAATACAAAAAGCGCTCCCTGGTCCTGGGGCAGCCGGTGCTTCTCCTGTCCCCCGGGAAGGACGCCGTTCCCGCCACGGTGCTGGACCTGGAACGGGACTACGCCCTGCGCGTTCGTTACGAGGACGGCAGCATCCACCGGATCAACGCCGGTGAGGTCAGCCTCCGGCAATATTTGCACACATAACAGACAGAGAGGCCTCCGCGACATGTGCGCCGCGGAGGCCTCTCTCTGTGCGTATATCGGTTTTTTACAGCTTGGAGCGGATCAGCGCGCCCAGGCGGCGCATGCCCTCGTCGATCTTCTCCGGGGTCACGTTGCCGTAACTGACGCGCATGCAGTTCCTGCCTTCGCCGGTGCCGCCCACGAAGAAGCCCGCCCCGGCCACATAGGCCACCTTGGCAGCTGCGGCCTCCTTGAGAAGTTCGGTGGTGTCGATACCGCCGGGCAGCTCCACCCAGCTGAACAGGCCGCCGTCGGGGAAGACCCATCTGGTGCCTTCCGGCATGTACTTTTCCAGGGCGGCCATCATGGCGTCCCGCCGCTCCTTGTGGATGGCGCAGGCCTTTTTCAGATGCTCCTCGTATAAACCCCGCGCGAAGAACTCCGCGCACAGGATCTGGGGGATCATGGAGGTGTGCGAGTTGGTGGCCGTCTTGGCGTCCATCAGCTTTTCCAGGATTTTTCGGTCCGCGTACACATAGCCCAGGCGGCTGCCCGGGGAGAAAATCTTGGAGAAGCTGTTGGCCAGCACCGTGTGGCCGGTCTTGTCATAGGCCTTGATGGGCTTGAGCTCCTGCCCGCTGTAGCGCAGGTCCCGGTAGGGATCGTCCTCCAGGATCAGCACGTCGTACCGGCTTCCCAGCTCCGCCAGCTTTTCCCGCCGGTCCGCCGGCAGGGTCTTGCCCGTGGGATTCTGGAAGGTGGGGATCACGTAGACCATCTTGGGGCGGTACTGTTGGATCTTGGCCTCCACGTCCTCCATCACCAGGCCCTGCTCGTCGCAGGCGCAGCCGACGCATTTTGCCTGGAACATCTCGAAGATCTCCACGCAGTGGACGAAGGTGGGCGACTCGCAAAGGATCACGTCTCCCGGATCGATGAACACCTGGCACAGCAGGTTCATGGTCTCCAAGCCGCCGTTGACGATGAGGATATCGTCCGGGTCCGCCATGACGCCCTTGGGCGCCAGCAGCTTTTCCGCCACGATCTGCCGCAGCTGGCGCACGCCCTGCACCGGGCCGTACTGCAGCGCCTCCACGCCCCGCTGCTCCCGGGCGAGCACCTCCGAGGCGATCTGCCGCACTTCCTCCACCGGCAGCGCGTCCGAGGCGGGCGCGCCTCCGCCGAAGGAGATGGTCTCCGGGTCGCCCATGGCGGAGAACAGGCCCCGGATGATCTCGGCGGAGCCGGCCATATACTCCATACGTTTCGCAAATTCTGGCATAGGAATCTCCTCTCTTGGCATACTAAGCAAAGTGTTCTTTCTCTGTATAGCATAGTACACAATTTTCTTCCCTTTTGCAAGGGCAGATCTCCCCGGTTTCGGGCACATGGCTGAAAGACGGCTTTTTCCCCGGCAGAAAGGAAAAAACGCCTTGCCTCCGGGGCATGGCTGGGATAAAATAAGAAAAACACAAGGAGGTACCGCCTATGTCAAAACTCACCCGCAGCCCCGCCACGGACGCGGAACTCCAGCTGATGGACAAGTACTGGCGCGCGGCCAACTATCTCACCGCCTGCCAGCTGTATCTGCTGGACAATCCCCTGCTGGAAAAGCCCCTGAGCTCTGAACACATCAAGAAAAAGATCGTCGGCCACTGGGGCACCTGCCCGGGCCAGAACTTCATCTATACCCACCTGAACCGGGTCATCAAGGAATTCGACCTGGATATGATCTATCTGTCCGGCCCCGGCCACGGCGGCAACGCCATGGTGGCCCAGGACTGGCTGGACGGCAGCTATCAGGAGGTCTATCCGGACATCAGCCAGGACCGGGAGGGCATGCAGCGGCTCTTCAAGCGCTTCTCCTTCCCCGGCGGCATCCCCAGCCACGTGGCGCCGGAGACCCCGGGCTCCATCAATGAGGGCGGCGAACTGGGCTACTCCCTGGCCCATGCCTTCGGTGCCGTCACGGACAACCCCACGCTGATCGCCGCCACCGTGGTGGGCGACGGCGAGGCCGAGACCGGACCCCTGGCCACCTCCTGGCAGCTGAACAAATTCCTCTCCGCCGAGACCGACGGCGCGGTGCTGCCCATTTTGCACCTGAACGGCTACAAGATCGCCAACCCCACCGTCCTGGCCCGCATCCCCCACGAGGAGCTGGAGAGCTTCTTTGTGGGCTGCGGCTGGCAGCCCTATTTCGTGGAGGGCGACGACCCGGCCCAGATGCACCGGAAGATGGCCGACACTCTGGACGAATGCATCGAGAGCATTTTGAAGTTCCAGCAGGCCGCCCGGGAAGGGGGCTGCAAGGATCGCCCCCGCTGGCCTATGATCGTGCTGCGCACGCCCAAGGGCTGGACCGGCCCGGACTTTGTGGACGGGGCAAGGGTGGAGGGCTACTGGCGCGCCCACCAGGTGCCCATCCAGCCGGACTCCGCCGAGCATATCCGCCAGATCGAGAACTGGCTGAAGAGCTATAAGCCCGAGGAACTGTTCGACGCCAACGGCGTGCCGGTTTCGGAGCTGCGGGAGTTGCCGCCCAAGGGCAAGAGCCGCATGGGCGCCAACCCCCACGCCAACGGCGGCCAGCTGATGCGGGATCTGCGCATGCCGGACTTCCGGGATTACGGGGTACAGGTCCCCTTCCCCGGCGCGGTGGAGGCCCAGGACATGGCGGAGCTGGGCAAATTCGTGCGGGATATCTACAAGCTCAACGGGGACGCGCGCAACTTCCGTTCCTTCGGCCCCGACGAGACCACCTCCAACCGGCTGACCCCGGTGTTCGAGGTCACGGACCGGGCCTGGAACGGCGACGTGTACGACTATGACGACCACCTGGATGAGAACGGTCGGGTCATGGACTCCATGCTGTCCGAGCATGTGTGCCAGGGCATGCTGGAGGGCTACCTGCTCACCGGCCGCCACGGCTTCTTCAACAGCTATGAGGCCTTCATCCGCATCGTGGACTCCATGTTCTCCCAGCACGCCAAATGGCTGAAGGTCTGCAACCAGCTGCCCTGGCGGGCCAAGATCTCATCCCTCAACTACGTGCTGGCCTCCAACGTCTGGCAGCAGGACCACAACGGCTTCACCCACCAGGACCCGGGCTTCTTGGATCACATGGTCAACAAGAAGGCCGACGTGGTGCGTTTGTACCTGCCTCCCGACGCCAACTGCCTGCTGAGCTGCTTCGATCACTGCATCCGCAGCAGGAATTATGTAAACTGTATCGTGGCTTCCAAGCATCCCCGCCCCCAGTGGCTGACCATGGAACAGGCGGTGAAGCACTGCACCCAGGGCATCGGCATCTGGCAGTGGGCCAGCACCGACGAGGGTGAGGAGCCGGACATCGTCATGGCCTGCTGCGGCGACACGCCTACGCTGGAGACCCTGGCGGCGGTCACCATCCTGCGGGACGCCTTCCCGGAGCTGAAGATCCGGGTCGTCAACGTGGTGGACCTGATGCGCCTGCAGGCGGACACCCAGCATCCCCACGGCATGAGCGACCAGGAGTACGATCTGCTGTTCACCAGGGACAAGCCCATTCTCTTCGCCTTCCACGGCTATCCCAGCCTGATCCACGAGCTGACCTACAAGCGGGTCAACAAGAACCTGCACGTGCGCGGCTACATCGAGGAGGGCACCATCACCACGCCCTTCGACATGCGCGTGCTCAACAAGCTGGACCGCTTCAACCTGGTCATGGCGGCGGTGTACAACCTGCCCCAGCTGGGCAACCGGGGCGCCTATCTGATCCAGCAGATGAAGGACAAGCTGGTGGAGCACAAGCAGTATATCGCCAAATACGGCGAGGATCTGCCGGAAGTCTCCGAATGGAAGTGGAAATAAGCTCTCCTGCAAGCAGGAGTACGGGGCAAAACAGCCCGTACTCCTGCTTTTCGTCTTGTATCCCGCATCGCTTGACCGCGGCAGTGCTGTCCGGTACAATAAGATCACTTTGACCGACAGGAGTGGATCACCCATGCAGTACAGAAAAGATCGAAACGGAAATGATCTGAGCATCCTGGGCTTTGGCTGTATGCGCTTTACCAAAAAGGGCGGCGGGATTGACGTGGCCAAGGCAGAGCAGGAACTGCTGGCCGCCTATCGTGCCGGTGTGAATTACTTTGACACCGCCTATGTCTATTCCGGCAGCGAGGCCGCCATCGGCGAGATCTTTGAGCGCAATCAGCTGCGTGACAAGGTCCATATCGCCACCAAGCTGCCCCAGTATCTGATCGGCAGCCGGGCACAGCTGGACCGCTATTTTGCAGAGGAACTGAGCCGGCTGCGCACCGACTATATAGACTATTACCTCATGCATCATCTGACCGACGTGGCCATGTGGGAAAAGCTCAAAAACGTGGGCATTCTGGACTGGATCGCCGAAAAGAAGCGCTCCGGCGCCATTCGCAGCATCGGCTTCTCCTATCACGGAAACACGAACAACTTTCTGAAGATCCTCAACGACTACGACTGGGACTTCTGTCAGATCCAGTATAACTATCTGGACGAGGTGGCCCAGGCCGGACGGGACGGTCTCCGCGCCGCAGCGGCAAAGGGCATCCCTGTGATGATCATGGAACCTCTCCGGGGCGGGAAGCTGGTAAACATGCTCCCCGAGCAGGCCAGGAAGGCCATGAAAGCCAGCGGTCACAACTGGGAGCCGGCTGAATGGGGCCTGCGCTGGCTGTACAATCAGCCGGAAGTCACAGTGGTGCTGTCCGGCATGAACTCTCTGGAGATGGTGGAAGCCAACTGCCGCACGGCCTCCGACGCCGGGGCGGGCGCTTTCACAGCGGAGGACTTTGACACCCTGGAGGCTGTCAAAAAAGCAATACGGGAAAAGGAGAAGGTCGGCTGCACCGGCTGCCGCTACTGCATGCCCTGTCCCAAAGGTGTGGACATCCCCGGCATTTTCCGCTGCTACAACACCATGTACACCGAGTCCAAAAGCCAGGGCCGCTTCCAGTTCGCCCAGACTGTGGGACTGACCAAAGAGCCGGCCTTCGCCTCCCAGTGTATCCGCTGCGGCAAATGCGAGCAGCACTGTCCCCAGAGCATCCCCATCCGGGAAAAGCTGCAGGAAGCGGACCGGGCGCTGCGTCCCCTGCCCTATAAGATCGGCATCCAGGCCGCCCGGGCCTTCATGTTCCGCAAAACCCGGAAATGACTTTGTTGTTCAGACTGGATAAAACTCACTTCCCTATACAAAAACAAGAAGCATCCCCGAGACACATACGGTTTCGGGGATGCTTCCTGTTTGTATAATCGGCAGATCAGACTTCCTCCCGGGCGGCGTCGATGAGGTTTTTGTAGAAATCCACCGCGCCCGGCAGGCAGGCGTATTCGATGTTTTCGTTGAGCCCGTGCATGCCCTGCATCTGCTCCGGCCCGTAGACCACCGGGGCGAAGCGGATGCAGGTGTCGCAGATCTCCTGGTAGCAGCGGGCGTCGGTGGCGCCGGTCATCACATAGGGGCAGGCAGGCAGACCGGGGAAGGTCTTCTCCACCACCCGCACGGCCCGCTGCCAGGCGGGGCCGTGGATATCCACCGCCCGGGTGTAGTCGCTGGCCAGGATTACCTGGGTCTCGATATCGTGCTTTTGGGCCAGATCCTCGATGATGCGCAGGCTCTCGTCCATGCCCTGGTGGGGGATGAAACGCATGTTGGCCCAGACCGCCGCCTCCTGGGGCATCACGTTGCAGGCGTCGGAGCCGGACTGCATGGTAAAAGCGATGGTGGTACGCAGCATGGCGGCGCCCTGGCTGGAGATGGAGGGCATGACCTTCAGCAGCAGCGGCTTAAAGAGCCAAAGGTTCCCGAACAGCAGCCGCATGCCGAAGCTGGCATAGGGGGCGAGGCCTTTGAACATGGCCGCCACCTCCGGCTCGAAGCCGACCTTGAAGGGATTGCGGGTCTCCACGCTGTGTTCAAAAGCCGCCAGCCGCGCGATGGGCGTGTGGGCCGGGGGTGCGCTGGCATGGCCGCCGTTGGAGCGGGCGGTGAACTTCACGTCCGCCTTGCCCTTTTCAAAGACGCCCATCATGGCGAAATTGCCCTTGATCCCGGCGATGGGATCGGTGATGATGCCGCCGCCCTCGTCGCAGACCAGGAAGGGCTTTACGCCCCGGCGCTTCAGCTCCGCCACCAGCTTGGGGCAGCCGGGCCCGGCAAACTCCTCCGTACAGGAGGAGGACAGATACACATCCTGGGGCGGCACATAGCCCGCCGCCAGCAGCTCCTCCACCGCCTGGAAAAAGGCAAAGACGGAGCACTTAGTGTCGGAGGCGCCGCGGCCCCAGACTTTGCCCTCGGCGATATCGCCGGAGAAGGGGCCGTGCAGCCACTCCCCTTCCGCGGGCACCACGTCCTGGTGGCTCATGAGGACGATGGACTTGTCGCGGCTCTCCCCCTTCCAGAAAAAGAGCAGGTTACCGTCGATCTCCGTCTTCTCCAGCTTCTCGTGTACCAGGGGGAAGAGCTCCTCCAACAGCCGGTGGAAACCCAGGAATTTGTCCAGCTGGGGATCCTCCGGGTCGGACACGGTCTCACAGGCCACCATGCGGGAGAGGGTCCGCGCGTAGCGCTCCGCCCGCTCCGGGTCGGGTGCCGGCACATAAGTGGAGCGTCTGGCCGGCGTCAGAAGGGTCCGGACCAGGGCGATCAGCAACAGCAGCAGCAACAGGGCCAGCAGACCCAGAAGGATGTACAGGACGATCATGCGGCACCGGCTTTCTTCTTATACTGCAGCCAGGCGATCAAAATGGCGATGCCGCCGCTGGGCAGGATCATGAAGCTGGTGGACGAGGTCAGCGAGGGCACCAGGATGAACAGCAGGCTCATAAGCACGAAGGGGATCACCGCGATATCCAGGTTCCGGCGGAAGTACTTGTAGGCCATGGCGCCGAACAGGGCGGGCACCACATTGTCGAAGGCGGGCTGCAGCACCGGGGACTGGAGGATGGGCTGCAGCGGAATCAGCAGCATCACGCCCAGGGCCAGGACCAGGATGGTCACCAGGGAGGAGGTGGCGATGGACAGGGTGGAGATGATCTCGTTCTCCGGCGTGCCCGCCTTGACGCCCACGATGTCCCGGGCGTTGACCGCGCAGGGGATCTTCATATTGATGAGATTGCCGGTGATGAAGGCCAGGTAGCCGCCGCCGGCCCCCAGCATGGGGGTATAGACCAGATACTCGGCCACGCAGCTGACCAGCCACACCAGACCGATGGCCAGAAAGCCCTTGCCGAAAGCGGCCAGGTCCGGCATGGCGCCCAGATAGCGCCCGATCAGAAAGGGTGCGGACAGGAGCATGACCAGGGTCAGCACACAGGCGACGCGGCCATAGCGGTGAGTGCCCCGATTGTACTGTTCAAACAGCTTGTTCTTATCTTCGTACATCTTTGCTCCCCCTCTCTCAGGCCAGGGCGCTCAGGCCCACTGCCGCGGCCATGGCCAGGATCATGCTGCCCGCGATGGAGAAGCTCTCCACCCAGACGGCGTTTTTCTTTTCATACAGCCACATGAAGCCCGCCATGCTCAGGCAGGCCACCGCCACCACGCCCAGGGGGATCCAGGAGCCGGCGCAGCGGAACAGGCCGTTGCCGGACACGAAGCCGCCGATGTAGCTGCCCATGTAAGCGCAGATCAGGCCGATGAACATGGCCGTCATGGCCCGGTCGCCGAAGCCGCCGCCGGGCTTGCCGCTCTTGCTCCCGGCGCCCAGACGGCGCAGATAGCGCTTGTTGAAAAACACGGAGAAGACCATGCCCCACATGATACACACGCTCATCAGCAGGCAGATGGTGGAGAAGGCCGTGGGCGTCATCAGCGAGGCGGACAGGGACTGGAGCCCCACCGCTTCTGCGGCGGCCTCGGCCACCTGGGTCTCATAGTGCAGCGCGCCGATCACCGACAGGCGCAGCCAGGGCCAGGGGGTCCCCAAACTGCCGGACAGGGCGATGACCCCCAGCAGGATGCCGATGCTGGGCAGCAGTGTAAAGGTGGCGCTGGCGGTGATGACCCGCTTCATCTTCGTAGTGTCGATGCCCATCGCCTTGCCCGCCCGGTAGGCCCGGATCATAAAGAAGACACAGACCAGGGCGACGAACAGGATGATGCCGCCGCAGAGCAGGTACATAAAGGGCGCGTTGAGCTGTGCGAGAAGGGACATACGCAAAACCTCCTTCGGGGTGATCTGCATTCCGTTTTCGGGATGCCGCGGGATCACACACGCGGCGAGACCATTTTATCCCAAAAATGCCCATGGTTCAAGTGCTGCCGTAAGTTCGCTCCGCCGCTTGCTTTTCGGAGACCCGCCCGGTTTCCATGCCCCGGCTTTATACCGTTTGATCCGCGTATTGCGACTGTGTCCAAAGCCTGCTATACTAAAGGGCAAGGACAAACAAAGGGGGCGGAACGGTGCATACGGTACAGGCGAAATCCATACTGACCAGGTGGAACGGCATGAACGTGTACCGGGGCTGCGCCCACGGCTGCGTTTACTGCGACTCCCGCAGCACCTGCTACCGCTTCACCCACCCCTTTGAGGATATTGAGGTAAAGGAAAACGCGCCGGAACTGCTGGAGCAGATCCTCCGCAGTCGGCGGAAGAAGTTCGTGGTGGGCTCCGGCTCCATGGCCGACCCCTACCAGCCCTGCGAGCGGGAGCTGCTGCTGACCCGCCGCTGCCTGGAGCTGATCGAGCGCTACGGCTTCGGCGCCACGGTGATCACCAAGTCCGACCTGGTGCTGCGGGATCTGGAGCTGTTTGCCGCCATCCACGACAAGGCCAAGGCCGTGCTGCAGATGACGCTGACCGTGGCCGACGACAAGCTCAGCCGCATCCTGGAGCCCAGGGTCTGCACCTCGAGCCGCCGCTATGAGGTGCTCAAGGCCTTCCAGGCCCGGGGCGTCCCCACTGTGGTATGGATGACGCCCATCCTGCCGGAGCTGACGGATACGGAGAAGAATGTGCGCACGATCCTGGACTGGTGCGTGGACGCCGGGGTGAAGGGCATCGTCTGTTTCGACATGGGCATGACCCTGCGGGACGGCTGCCGGGAGTACTATTACCGGGCGCTGGACCGGCACTTCCCCGGCCTGTCCCAGCATTACCGCCGGCGGTACGGTAGCGCCTACAACGTACGCAGCGAGCACAGCGCAGCGCTGATGGCGCTGTTTCATGAGACCTGCGAGGCTCACGGCATCCTCCACGATCCGGAGGAATGCTTCCGCTACATCGCCCGGCTGCCCCGGTGGGAGGAGCAGCTGAGCCTGTTTTAAAAGAACAAAAAGAGGAGCCCGGCGCGTTTTGCGCCGGGCTCCTGTTGCTGTATGCTGTTCTCAGCGGATCAGAAAAATCGTCAGCAGCAGGGCCGCCAGCATGCCGACACCCGTCTCCACCACGATCCGTTTCAGGGCCTTGTCTTCCCTTTCCACCCGCTCCTTGACCTGTTGGTATTCCATATTCATGCCGCAGCTCCTTTCGCTGTGCCGCTTCCCGCCCGGGCGGTCACAGATAAGAGACCGTCTCGGCCAGGTCCTTGCGCTTGTCGTGGTTGGGCAGCGGGCCGACCCCCTCGGCGGCATAGCCCAAGTCCATCAGCATCAGGATATCCTCCTGCTCCGGCAGGCCCAGAGCCTTGGCCAGTTCATCGGGATCAAACTTGTTCACCCAGCAGCTGTCCACCCCCTCGTTGGCCGCGGCCAGGATCATATGGGTGGCCACGATGGTGGCGTCCTCCACGCCGGAGTCCCGCTTTTCGCCGGGATAGGTGAATACATTGGTCCGGTCAAAGGCCACGGCCAGGACCGTACCCGCGCCGTAGCGGCAGGGCGTGACCGCGTCCACCTTGGCAAGCGCCTCGGGAGAGCGGAGCACATAGACGTGCTGCTCCTGCAGGTTTTTGGCGGTGGGTGCCAGCCGTCCCGCCTCCAAAATGGCGTCCAGCTTTTCCTGCTCCAGCGGGCGGTCACTGTACTTTTTGCAGGAATAACGCGCCTTAACAAGCTGTTTGAATTCCATGATCAGAACCTCCTGTCATTGTCATGATCTAAGCATAGCACGGATTTCGGTTGTTTTCAATTGGTATTTTGCCAAAGCCTTTGCGTGAAAACGCGGCAGGCCCGATGGCCTGCCGCTTATTCGTGATCGGATTATAAATCTGTCCTTCTGCCCCTATCAGTGGTGGTTGCGGCCCCAGAAGGTGTTGTAGCGGTCCGGCTTCCACTCTGGATCCACGTCCTTGACGGCCTCCGCGGCGGTGATGACCGCGTCGCCGTTGTCCAGGTCGATGAGGGTATAGCGGTCGTTGCCCATGCCCAGCTCCTTCATATAGCTCAGCTGGCGGAGACCGTGGCGGCTCTCCACCCGCTTCACCATGGCTTTTCCACCGCCGCCGGGGAGATTGTAGATCAGGTCAATGCAGGCATTGTCCACGGCCAGGATATCCAGGGAGGCCAGGATGCCCACATCCGGGGTCACCACCGGCGCCGCCTCAGGTCCGGCGCAGTCGCAGTCCACAGACATGTTGCGCATGGTGTTGATGTAGCAGACATGCGGCGCGAAGAAGTCGATGGTGGCCTTGGTGCTCTCGGAGATGCGCTCCATCAGCTCCTCCTCGGCGATACTCCACATATCGCCGTCGGGGTAGGTGTGGATCTCCTTCTTGCCCACGCGGCCGTCGGCGCAGCCGATACCGATGTTCTTGTTGCTGCCGCCGAAGCCGCCCATGGTGTGTCCCTTGAAATGGGTCAGCACCAGAAGGGAATCATACTCCAGCATACTCTTGCCCACGTGCATCTCCTCAAACCACTTCCCGCCTTTGACCGGCAGCGTGACCACGCCCTCGGCGTCCGTGATATCCACCGGGCAGAAGGTCCAGCCGTTGATGGCCAGGGTCTTCCGATGCTCCTCGGTGGTGTAGCGGCTGCCCTCGTAGTAGGTGTTGGTCTCGATGATCGTCGCCTCCGGGAGGCGCTTCTCGATCAGCTCCTTCACCCAGGGGCGGGGAATGATGTTGGGCCCCTCGGCCTCGCCGGTGTGCAGCTTGACGGCGATCTTCCCGGTCAGCACAGAGCTGACCTTGTCATAGATCTTCTTCAGTCCTTCCTCGGACAGGTCGCGGGTGAAGAACACCACGGAGCTCTCGCCTGTACGCGCTTCAAAGGGGATATACTTGTTGCCGTCCTTGCCGGCAATGGGTCTGCTGCTCATGTGTTTTCCTCCATTTATAATATAATTTTATTGTTTGCTGTTTGATTCATTCTCGCTGGCTGGCGTCCTTCTCCCGGCTGAAACGGTAGATCCACAGGCAGATGCCCGCCGCGTACAGCACCGAGACCAGGATGTTCAGCCGCATGTTCTCCCGCAGCAGCAGCATCAGCACCACGAAAACCAGGCTCACCAACAGGAGGGGCAGCACCGTCTTCCGGGAAATGCCCCGGTCCTCCCTGGCGTAGATCTGCAGGGCAAACAGGCAGAAGAAATACAGCAGGAAGGAGGCGAGCAAGAACAGCGTCTTGGGCCAGAGGGCAACCGCTTCATCCTGCATGAACTCCAAAGATGCGGTCATGCTGTTCATGCCGAAGATCAGAAAAATGTGGATGATCATATAGCCGATACCGGTGGTTTTCTTTTCCCGGTCGATGATGTGGTCGTACAGCAGCTCATAGCACAGGAACAGAGCCACCACGATCAGAAAGCACATGGCGGAAAAGTACACGGTGTTGAGGCTGAAGTCACCCTCGAAGTAGGAGGCGATGGTGATGATCATCTCGCCGAAGGTGAAGACCACATACAGCATGGCCCGCTCGCTGAGATGAGGGAAATCCACCAGCTCGGCCTTGGTGGCATCGGAGAAAAGGAAGGTCATGACGAGGCCGTAGAGGATGGGGATCGCAGCCATGGCCGCGCCGGTCCGATTATAGATGGGGATGGCGGCCAGGACCAGCAGCGCCTCCCCGTACAGGACGATCATCATACGGTGGATGGACCGCTGCTCCACCGGCCGGTCCTTGTGGTTGCGCAGCTCGATGGCATACTGGGTGCCGATGTTCAGCAGGATCAGCGCCCAGGCCAGATGGTACTGGTTCTGAAAGCTCTCCCAGTGGAGGCGGGTCCCCTCTCCGATGTAGTAGAGCAGGTACATGTTCAGGAGCAGGGCGATGTGATCCCGCAGGCTGTTGCGGCCGTGCTTGTTGATATAGAAAGTGGAGAAGTTCCAGATCTGGATGATCGCCAGGCTGCACAGGATGTAGACCCAGAAGGTCGTACCGCTGACAAAGCCGTTCTCCACATGGTGCAGCAGAGAGTTGTTGCGCCCGATGATATAGACGAAGATCAGGTCGTAGATCAGTTCCAGATACTCGACCTTCTTCTCCTCTTTCTGCAAAGGGTCGCCGAATAGCAGTTCTTTCATGGAACGCCCTCCCGCCGCAGGATCCGAGCCCGGCAGCCCGATCTTCTTATTGGTATTTTACAGGAAAGAACCGCAAAAAGAAAGATGCAATTTCGCGTTTTGCCCCGTCCTCCCGGCATTTTCAGCGGCTCTGCCCTGCATGTTCAGACTTTGTTTACGCAATCGGGCTTGACTTATTTCTTTTTTTATAGTAGATTTGCCCGTGCGTGAACATTTAACAAGAAGGGTATAATGATATGACGAAAAAAACGATCCGCAATGGACTGACGCTGCTGCTGGTCGCCGCGATGGTGCTGAGTCTCTGCGCCTGCGGCGGCAAGAGCGCAGCCGCTTCCGAGACGCCGGCGCCCACCGCGGCGCCTACGCCCGCCCCTACGCCCGAGCCTACACCGGAACCCACGCCTGAGCCCATCGTGGGCGAGCTGCTCACCGATGACGACGGCGACGGCATCATCAACTACAAGTTCCACTACAAGGGCGCTACCGTCTACGCGCTGATCGTGCTGGATCCCAGCCGCGTGTTCGTGGGTACCGCCATGACCGAGCAAACCGGCTGGGGCGGCTACGGTCTGACCCTGGACGTCATGGCCGAGCAGTACGACGCGGTGGCCGGCATCAATGCGGGCGGCTTTATCGACTCCGGCGGCACCGGCGGCGGCTGGCCTCCCGAGGGCGTCACCTACAGCCGGGGCTTGGATTACACCGTCATTGATACCGGCTTGATCGCCGGCATCAACAATGACAACAAGATGGTCGTCGGCTATTACGACCACGAAGTATGCGACGTTCTGGGCATCCGCGATTCGGTGGCCTTCGGCCCGATCCTGGTCCAGAACGGCCAGAAAAAGGATCCTGCCAACATGGAAACCGGCATCGGTTCCCGTACCGCCATCGGCCAGCGTGAGGACGGCGCCATTGTCATGGTCGCCATCGACGGCCGCCAGGGCTACAGCATCGGCGTGACCTTTGCCGACTGCATCGACATCATGGCCGACAAGTTTGGCTGCGTCAATGCCTCCAACATGGACGGCGGCAACTCCACAGCCATGTACTATGCCGGCAATGCCGTGAACCGCTCCTCCAACCAGGCGGGCGGTACCCGGAACCTGCCGGACGCCTGGCTGGTCCACGCCATGACCGACTCCTATGTGAAGCCCGAGGGTGTTCCCGAGCAGATCGTCCTGCCCGAAAACCCGCTGGGTGAGGTGAAGGAGTATGTGGGGACCTGCGATCCCGAGACCAGCGCGCGCATGTATGTCTACGCCTGCGATTTTGCGTCCGCTTTCTACGGCTACTTCGGTACCAAGGGCGCCGACTACTTCTACCCCACCCTGATGCAGTACGTGTCCCCGGGCTCCGATCTGCAGACCCGCATGGACCTGGCCCTCATGGACAGGATCTGGGTCAACACCTATCACACGGAGCTCAGCAACATCACCCTGGAGGGTGCCTACGACAACGGCGACGGCAGCTATGATATCGTCATCTCCTCGGACATCGTCGAGTATGCCGAGTACTGGACCTATGAGGCCCCCCGCACCGAGCTGCGGATCACCGTGGTGGAGGCGCCGGATTCCGTGGGCGGTTTCCTGGCCACCTCGGTCTATTGATCCCAAGACACCCCCGCAAGGGCCATACATGAGAAGGAAAAGACCGGATCCCATCGGATCCGGTCTTTCTCTTTTATGTTCCCGTCCCGCGGCGCCTGTCCGCTCCGGCTACGCTGGCAAGCCCTATGAGCATCGTCGCCGCGGTCAGCGCAAGGGATATCAACAGATTCTTTTTGAAGTTCATATCCTGCCTCCTCATATCCGAATTCCGATCCTTATCGCTCCGAATGATTTGACGAACAATCACGCAAAAAGATCCCCTGTCTGTCAGACCGCGCCCTTTTCAATGTCTAAGAGGATGGACCGCAGGGTGCGGCAGGCCGCGAAGGAAGCGAAGCGGTTGGGGACCTCCTCGTCTATCCGCTTGGTATAGCGCTGCTCCCGCCCGTCCTTCAGATACCGTACCGTGATCTTTCCGTCTCCGGTCTCAAGGCCGAGGCACAGCTTTCTCCGGATAGCCCTGTACAGGATGAGCTTGAAGCAGCACATGGGCACCGTATAGTAATAAACCAGATACAGCAGATATACAGCAAGAGACCCGACCGCGAAAAGCTGGCCCGCAAGAAACAAACTCATACGCTCTGTAAATCGACTTTCGCGGGAATGCCTCTGCTCTGCCGCCTTGTCCCGCCGCCCAAGGATCACCCCGGCAAAGACCTCACCTATGCCCATAGTATACGTGTGTGCCGCCGCAGCTGTCAACAGCGTTTTTCCGTCCTTCGCAGCGGCGCGAAAAGGGCGCACAGACAGCTGCGGCTTTACTCAGTTGACCGGCAGCGGCGCGCCAAAAAAGAAAGCCTCTTCTTTGGAAGAGGCTTTCAGCATTCCCTATGAAATTCATCAAAAGCGGATTGCCAATGGACACACATAAGCGAAGCGGCGGATCATACCGCGCTTCCGGCTTATGGTCCCGGATCGGTTATCAGTCCTATGTAGGTGAGTGGAGGTGACTGTTGTTGCCCGCTCAACACCCGGCTACCAAGCCGCCGGGAGGCCCGCAAGTAAATTGGTCATGCTCTGCGGGTTATGGTGCCGATCACACCGATGGGATGCCGCCCATCTCCAGTGCCGTGTATTCTACACCTGGTCTTCCCTTTTGTCAATGAATATTCTGTGAACTTTTCTTCTGCATCATGCGAAGATAGTCTGCCAGGATCTTTTTGTGCGTGGCCACCAGGGTCTCCGGGATCTCCTCGATCCGGAACCAGCGCAGGGCCGCGGACTCGCCGTCGTTGATCTTCAGCTCCCCGCTGTACTCGTTCGTCGTGTAAGAGACGTTGACCACGTACCACTCGTCCCCGTTGGCGGCCCGGCACAAAGAGTCCGGCCCGGAATAGACGCCGATCAGTTCCAGAGCCCCCACAGTCAGCGCTGTCTCCTCGAAGACCTCCCGCCGGGCGGTGTCCTCCGTGGATTCTCCCAGCTCCATCAGTCCGCCGGGGAAACACCAGCGCCCCTCCGGATAGACCCGCTGCTGCAGCAGCAGCTCCCCTTTTTCGTTTCGGATCACCACTGAACTGCCGCAGAGGATCAGCCGCCGGTGGCCCACCAGCGCGCGCAGTTCTTTTACATAGTCCATATCGGCCCTCCTGCGAAAAACACCCGCGTGCTGCCACGCGGGTGTTTTGGATGTTTCAGCGGGAATTACTTGCTCATGTTCATCTGAGCGGCGACCTCGGCGGCGAAGTCCTCCTGCTTTTTCTCGATGCCCTCGCCCTTCATGAAGCGGACAGCGTCCACAAACTTCACGGAGCCGCCCAGAGCCTTGGCGGCGCTGGCGATATACTTCTCGACGGTCAGGGAATTGTCCTTGACAAACTCCTGCTGCAGCAGGCAGTTCTCCTCGTAGAACTTGTTGAGCTTGCCGAGCACGATCTTTTCCTTGACCTGCTGGGGCTTGGCGGCCATCTTGGGATCCTGATCCATCAGGGCCAGGGCAACCTTCTTCTCCTCGGCCAGGACTTCCTCGGTCACCAGGGACTTGTCCCAGAAACGGGGGTTCAGAGCCGCGATCTGCATGGCGACGTCCTTGCCGATCTCGGTGGCGTCGATGTCGCCTTCCACGGCCAGGTTCACCAGAACACCGATCTTGCCGCCGGCGTGGACATAGGCCACATTGGTCTTGTCGGCAAAACGGACGAAGCGGCGGATCTGCAGGTTCTCACCGATGACCATGACCTTCTCGGGCAGGGTCTCGGCGACAGTCAGCTCGGAGCCGGGGTACTTGCACTGCATCAGCGCGTCCACGTCGGCGGGAGCGTCCTTGATCACCACGTGGCAGATATCCTTCACGAACTGGACGAACGCCTCGCTCTTGGCGCAGAAGTCGGTCTCGCAGTTGACCTCAACCACGGCGCCCACGCCGCACTTGGGGCAAACTTCCGCATAGGCCATGCCTTCGGCGGCGATGCGGCCGGCCTTCTTGGCGGCCTTGGCCAGGCCCTTCTCACGCAGCCACTCGACTGCCTTGTCCATATCACCGTCGGTCTCGGTCAGGGCTTTCTTGCAGTCCATCATGCCGACGTTGGTCATCTCACGCAGAGTCTTAACATCCTGAGCGGTAAAAGCCATTGTATTTTCTCCTCCTGTAATACATCTGAAATTAGGGGCGCGAGGCGCCCCTAATCCTTCTTATGCTTTCTTATTCAGCAGCCTCGACAGCCTCGGCGGGGGCTTCCTCGACCTCGGCGTCCGCACCCTGGCGGCCTTCCTGCACGGCGTTGGCCATGGTGGAGGCGATCAGGCGGATGGCGCGGATGGCGTCATCGTTGGCGGGGATCACATAGTCGATCTCATCGGGATCGCAGTTGGTGTCGACGATGGCGACGATGGGGATGTGCAGCTTGCGGGCCTCGGCAATGGCGTTGTGCTCCTTGCGGGGGTCGACCACGAACAGAGCGCCGGGGAGCTTCTTCATGTCCTTGACGCCGCCCAGGTACTTCTCCAGCTTCTCCATCTCGCTCAGGTGCTTCATGACTTCCTTCTTGGGCAGCATATCGAAGGTGCCGTCTTCCTGCATCTTCTTCAGCTGGGCCAGACGATCCACGCGGGTGCGCATGGTCTTGAAGTTGGTGAGCATGCCGCCCAGCCAGCGGGCGTTCACAAAGTACATGCCAACGCGGGAGGCTTCCTCGCGGATGGCGTCGGTGGCCTGCTTCTTGGTGCCGACGAAGAGCAGGGACTGACCGTTGGCGGCCAGGTCACGGACAAAGTCATAGGCCTCGCCCATCTTCTTCACGGTCTTCTGCAGGTCGATGATGTAGATGCCGTTGCGCTCGCAGTAGATATACTCGGCCATCTTGGGGTTCCAGCGGCGGGTCTGGTGTCCGAAATGGACGCCGGCTTCCAGCAGCTGCTTCATGGATACGACAGACATTTGATTTCCTCCAGTTTTATATTTGTTTTATTCCTCCGGACGCTTCCGCCTTTCTTCCAAGCCTTTCTGTCAGCAGGCCACATGGGGAAAGTCCACGTCCGTGCGAAATGCTTTGATATAATACCAGAATCTCCCGTCGATTGCAAGGGGTTTTTGCGGGATTTTTCCGCTTTTTTCAAGAAAAAAGCACGGGCCGCAGGCCCGTGCCTTTGTGCATATTTACGCCAGGTTCCCGGTGGCGTACATCAGCGCCGTCAGCGCCACCACCGGCGCCGTTTCGCAGCGGAGGATCCGCTCGCCCATGGAGCAGACGTGCAGGCCGGAGACCCGCGCCAGGTCCGCCTCGAACTGCTCGAAGCCCCCCTCGGGTCCGGTGATGATGGCCGCGGTCTCGATCTGCTTGTTGGCCTCCAGCACCTGGTTGAGCGACTCCCGCTCTCCGGTCTCGTACATGAACAGGGCCAGGTCCCTGTGGATGGCCAGGTTCAGCACGTCCACGAACTCGCCGGCCCAGCCCACCTGGGGGATGATGCCCCGGCCGGACTGCTTGGCCGCCTCCTCGGCGATCCGCTGCCAGCGCCCCAGCTTCTTCTCCGGCTCATCCGGCCGGGCCACGCAGCGCCTGGCGTTGAAAAACAGGATCTCATTGGCGCCGGCCTCCACGGATTTCTGGATGATGTAATCCGTCCGGTCGCCCTTGGGCAGGCCGCAGAGCACCGTGACCTTCACGCTGGGCTCCGCCGGGCAGCGGACAACCTCCAGCACCTCGGCCTCCGCCTCTTCCCTGTCGGCCTTCACCAGTCTGCATTTATAGTCGGTCCCCTGGCCGTCGCAGATGACCACATCCTCGCCGGGCCGGAGCCGCAGCACCTGCACATGCTCCGCGTCACGGCCGCGGATGATGGCGGTGCCGCCCTTGTAGTTGGCGCCCGCAATGAAAAATCTCGCCATAGTCGATCCCATCCTGTTCTGTATTACCGGGTTCCGGCGGACGCCGTCCGCCGTTAAAACGATTATCGCACACTTTGCACCGCAATGCAAGAGCGCGAATAGGCTGGAGCAAGGGGAGGAGGTGGAAAAATGGAAAAGTTTTCGGAGAAGGAGGCGGCCCGGCAGCTGCGGCATTTCGACGCGGTCTGGGCCCGGGTCTCCGGCGCCCGGTCCGCAAAGGGTCTGGCGGAAAAGGCCGGGCTGCCCCTCATGCCCCGCCGGGCTCGCTGCTGCCGCCCGCCCTGCCCCCGCCGGGGCCTGTAAACGGGAAAGGTCGTGTCCGCCGGATACGACCTTTTGTCTTGACGGAAGGAAACGACATCATTATAATGGTAAGCGATCATTTTCAACACTACAAAAACAGGAGATGGAAGCCATGCCTACCACCTGGAATCGTTCCCCGGAGGAATTTCATAAGATATACATTGCCAACACCGACGCCTTTTACCGCATCGGCAGCGCCGCCCTGGCCCCGGAGCTGGACTCCTTCATGACCAAGTGCGCCCTGGGCCTGTGGAGCCGGGCGGGCAACATCAACGAGCGCCATGTGGAAATGGCCAATCAGATCTACTCCCGCAGCCAGTCCCAGCCCAAGTGGCTGCTGTGGAATCTGACCAGCGCCGCCTGCGAGGAGGACGTGTTCCTGCCGCCGGTGTTCTTCTGGAACCTGGCCGAGAGCGACGCCAGGCGTGGCAGCGAGACCTCCCGCACCTTCATCCGCATGCTGACCAACATCCTGCTGTATCTGGCCGCGGTGGACGATGACGTGACCTATTCCGAGGCGGAGTACATCACCGAGTGTACCGACCGGCTCACCGCCATCTGCGACACCACCGGCGTGCGAAAGACCCGGGACGGCCTGAACCCCCTGGACTTTGTCACCAGCGGGGAGCCCAGCTTCCAGGACAAGCACAAGCCCCAGGTGCAAACCTCCGGCGGCGGCGAAAAGAAAAAGGAAGAAGAAAGCGCCGCTGCGGCCGAAGCCGAGAAGCCCAGCTTTGACGAGCTGATGGATCAGCTGGAAGACCTGGTGGGTCTGGAAGAGGTCAAGAAGGATATCAAGAACCTGATGAACCTGGTGAAGGTCCGCAAGCTGCGGGAAGCCCACGATCTGCCCGTGCCCCCCATGTCCCTGCACCTGGTGTTCATGGGCAACCCCGGCACCGGCAAGACCACCGTGGCCCGGCTGATGAGCGGCCTGTACGCCGCCATCGGCGTGCTGAGCAAGGGTCAGCTGGTGGAGGTGGACCGTTCTGGCCTGGTGGCCGGCTATGTGGGCCAGACCGCGCTGAAGACCCAGGAGGTCATCAAGTCCGCCATGGGCGGCGTGCTGTTCATCGACGAGGCCTACTCCCTGTCCTCCGGCGGCGAAAACGACTTCGGGCGGGAGGCCATCGAGACCATCCTGAAGGCCATGGAGGATCACCGGGACGATCTGATTGTCATCGTGGCGGGCTACACCGGACCCATGGAGCAGTTCCTGTCCTCCAACCCGGGCCTGGAATCCCGCTTCAACAAGTACTTCTTCTTCCCCGACTACAACGGCGAGCAGCTGATGGCCATCTTCCGCTCCCAGTGCAAGAAGAACGGCTACGTGCTGACTGAGGAGGCCGAGAAGGCCGCCGTGGCTTTCTTCACCCAGCTCTATGAGGAGCGCAGCGACAACTTCGGCAACGGCCGCGACGTGCGCAATTGCTTTGAGGATATGATCGTGCGCCAGTCCAACCGGGTGGCCGCCATGGAGGATCCCAGCAAGGAGGATCTGATGGCCGTGCTGCCGGAGGATCTGGAGGATCCCGGGGAAGATGAGGACGCTCCCGCTCCGGAAGAAGCGGTAGAAAAGGAATAAGTGCATCAAGCAGCAGACCGCCCGGAGCGAATGCTCCGGGCGGTCTTGCGTTATCTCCCGAAAACTGAAAACTCACTTGAACTTCAGCTTCGGCTTATAGAACTCGAAGATCACCGCGTCGCGGCCCCTCTCGTTGCGGGGCTCGTGGGAGGTCCAGTCGAACTTCATAGCCCCCATCCACTCGGCCAGGCGCACCAGCGGCGGCCGCAGACCGATCTTGTAGGCGATGAACTGGGGCCGGGCGATCACGTTCAGCAGCGTATGCCCCAGCAGGAAGCCCTTGACGCCGCCGTAGCCCTCCTTGCGGTATTCCGTCGGCCGCATGGCCAGCTGGCCCCGCACCAGATCCCTGGCGTGGAGGCGGAACCAGGCCACAATGAAAGGATTGAAGCTCTCGATGCACACATCGCCCCGGTAGTCCTCCAGCAGGGCGTAGGTCTTCTCGCATAGTTCCCGGTTGCGCCTGCCGTTTTTCAGCTCCACGATCAGCGGGCCCCGGCCCCGGACCACAGCCAGCACGTCGGAAAACAGGGGGATGCCGTACTCGGTGCCGCAGAGCTTCAGCTGGCTCAGCTCCGCATAGCTCAGCTCATCCACCCTGGCGTCCACGCCGCAGACCCGGTTCAAGGTGTCGTCATGGAAGACCACCACCTGCCCATCCCGGCTCAGCTGCACGTCCAGCTCCATGCCGTAGCCCGCCCGTGCGGCCAGACGAAAGGCCTCCAACGAATTCTCCGGCACGGACTTGTCCCGGGCATGCAGGCCCCGGTGGGCAAAATTGCGCCCCAGAAAGGGCGCCTTCTGCCGCTTGGAGGCGGAGCCCGGCGCGATCAGATACAGGGGCGCCGCCAGTGCCGCCGCGCCCAGCAGCAGTGTTTTCATCGTTTTCTTTTCCATCTCGATATCCTCCGAGGCAAGCCAGCGCTTGTAAGTCACTTCACCTGTAAGATCCGATATCATCCTATTGGATGTATATTGTAGCACGCCTCCGGTCATTCCGTCAATTTACAGCTTGTGCAATCTGTGAAAATCCTGTAGAATGCTATTAGCAAGTCAGTAATGGTATAGGAGATGCACGCCATGAAGCTCAACAACAAACGCACCGTTCTGGTGGGTCTTGCTTTCCTCTCCATCTGCGCCTTTTGGCAGATGTACGACAGCATAGTCCCCTTGATCCTGACCAACACCTTTCATCTGAACGAGACTATTTCCGGCGCCATCATGGCGGCGGACAACGTGCTGGCCCTGTTCCTGCTGCCCCTTTTCGGCAGTCTCTCCGATAAGACCGAAACGCGGATCGGCAAGCGCATGCCCTTCATCCTCTTCGGCACCGGCTGCGCCATCATCCTGCTGAACATTCTGCCCATCTTGGACAACGGCTATGCCGCCGCTCCCTCCCCCTTCAAGCTGGTCTCCTTCGTGGTGGTGCTGGGCCTGCTGCTGATCGCCATGGGCACCTATCGCTCCCCCGCCGTGGCGCTGATGCCGGACGTGACCCCCAAGCCCCTGCGCTCCAAGGGCAACGCCATCATCAACCTGATGGGCGCCGTGGGCGGCCTCATCTATCTGGCGGTGGCCGCCGTCATGTACCCCAACGCCAAGGTCCGGGGGCTGAGCCATGTGAACTACCAGCCGCTGTTCTTCGTTGTGGCTGCCATCATGTTTGTGGCCATCGTTCTCCTGTACCTGACCATCAAGGAGCCCAAGCTGGCGGCGGAAAACCGGGCGTTGGAGGCCCGGCACCCGGAATGGGATCTGGCCGAGGACGACGGCTCCGGCAACGAGGTGCTGCCCGTGGAGGTCAAGCGCTCCCTGGGCTTCCTGCTGGCCTCTATCGCCCTCTGGTTCATGGGCTATAACGGCGTCACCACCTGGTTCACCACCTATGTGAGCGTGGTCATGGGCCAGAGCCTTGGCGGCGCGTCCACCTGTCTGCTGATTGCCACCGCCGGGGCCATCATCTCCTACATCCCCGTGGGCGCCTTGGCCTCGAAGATCGGCCGCAGGAAGACCATCCTCTTCGGCGTAGTGCTGCTGGCGGTCTGTTTCCTGCTGGGCTTTGTGCTGACCACCACCTTCTCCTCCATCAACGTGGTGATGTTTATCGTCTTCGCCCTGGTGGGTCTGGCCTGGGCCTCCATCAACGTCAACTCCCTGCCCATGGTGGTTGAGATGTGCAAGGGCTCCGACGTGGGCAAGTTCACCGGCTACTACTACACCGCCTCCATGGCGGCCCAGGTGGTCACGCCCATCCTGGCGGGCACCCTGCTGCGCCATGTGAGCTACAAGACCCTGTTCCCCTACGCGGCCTTCTTTGTGGCCTGCAGCTTCGTGACCATGCTCTTTGTCCGCCACGGCGACGCCAAGGTGGAGCCCAAGCGCGGTCTGGAGGTCTTTGAGGACATGGACGACTGAGGCGAATCTTTCTATACGACAGGAACCCCGCGGCCGGTACGACCGCGGGGTTCCTTCTGCCTTTCAGCATTTTATTTGTTTTCCGGCATGAGCTCGTCGCTCATGATCTGCAGCATCTCGTCGAACTTGGCGATGTCCTCCTCGCTGAAGCGCTCCTTCATGCGCTGGATCACTGTCATCTCATAAGAGGAGAGCAGGCTCATATAGTTGTAGAACTTCTCCGACAGCACCAGATGATATTCCCGCCGGTCGGTCTGGGAGTTCTGCCGCTCCAGATAGCCCTTCTTGATCAGGCTGTTGACCTTGTAAGTGGCGTTGGACTGGGAGATGTTCAGGAAATCCGCGAACTCCCCCACCGTGGGCTGGTCCAGCATCTTGATCACTTCCAGAGAAAAGCCCTCCATTGCGGACAGGGACCCGTCCCGCTCCCGCACCAGTTCAAAGACCTTGCGGTAAAACTGCAGCTTGAACTTATCATATACCTCGACAAAGCTCTTTTCGAGCATGGTATCGCCCCCTCAACGGTCTCTCTTACCGAAAACATTTTACTTCAAAATTTTTGATTTGTAAACGGTAATCACAGTTCTTTTCGCAAATAATTTGTATAAAATCTTTCGTGTACAAACTGTGAATTTTCACAAGCGCAGGCGCCGAAACTATTGACAAAGACCACCGCCGGTGATATATTAGCACTCGGAAGTTGAGAGTGCCAACAGTCTGGCGCGTTGAGTGCTAACGGGAGCGTATCATGGCGATCAGCGAACGGAAAAAGAAAATACTGGCCGCCGTGGTGGATGAGTACATCCGCACCGCCGAGCCGGTGGGCAGCAAGGCCATCGCCCAGAGCGGCTGTCTGAACTGCTCCTCCGCCACCATCCGCAACGAACTGGCGGAGCTGGTGGCCATGGGCTATCTGGAGCAGCCCCACACCTCCGCCGGACGCGTGCCTACCCCCATGGGCTACCGGATGTACGTCAACGAGCTGATGGAAAAGCAGAAGCTGTCCCTGGAGGAGACGGAGGAGATGAACCGCCGTCTGAACCAGAAGCTGCAGGAGCTGGACACCACCATCAGCGACGTGAGCCGTCTGGCTTCCCAGCTGACCGATTACCCCGCCCTGGCGCTGACGGCCCGGAGCGCGGTCACAGTCCGGCGCTTCGATCTGATCTATGTGGACGCCAACACCTTCATCATCGTGCTGACGCTCAGCAGCAGCGTGGCTAAAAGCAAGCTGGTGCATCTGCCGGTCTCCGTGGACCAAAGCATGGTGCAGCGCCTGTCCTCTCTGTTCAATTCCGGCTTTACCGGCATTGAGGAGAACCAGATCACCCCGCTGCTGATCAACAGCACCGAGCGTGCCGCGGACGACACCATGGGCCTGACCTCCGTTATCGCCGCCTTTGTCATCGAGACGCTGACCGAGGCCAGCACTCCCACCGCCTATGTGTCCGGTGAAAACCGGCTGCTGAACCAGCCGGAGTTCCGGGACCCGGACAAGGCCCATCGGCTGATGAGCTATCTGTCCGGCGGCGGCTACATCCTCCCCCCCGCCGAGGGGCTGGAGAGCAGCGGCGAAGTCCGTGTGCTGATCGGCCCGGAGAACGTGGCCGAGGAGCTGAAGGACTCCAGCGTGATCGTCGCCAGTTATGACGCGGGCGACAACACCCGGGGCCTGATCGGCGTGGTGGGTCCCACCCGGATGGATTATTCCGCGGTGGCCGCCAAGCTGAGCTTCCTGGCCGCCGGCCTGTCCCGCCGTTTGAGCAGCGGCAGCGCGCCGCCGGAGGGGATGCACAACAAACTAATCATCAAGGGAGATGACCCGAATGAGCACAGATAAGAAAGAGACCGCCCCCGAGGCCAAGAACGAGATTTTGGAAGAGGCTCCAGCCGAGGCAGAAGCGGTCAGCGAGGAGGCGGCAGCCCCCGAAACGGCAGAGAGCCAGGAGGCCCCCAAGGCCGACAAGAAATCCCGCCGGGAGGAGAAGAAGGCCGCCAAGAAAAAGGACGAGGAAAAGCTCGCCGCGCTGGAGGATGAAAACGCGGTGCTCAACGACAAGTATCTGCGCATCTGCGCCGAGTACGACAACTTCCGCCGCCGCAGCCAGAAGGAAAAAGACGGGCTGTACGGCGATATCAAGGCCGATACCGTGCAGAAGTTTCTGCCCGTTTACGACAATCTGGAGCGTGCGCTCCGGCAGGGCACCGAGGACGAGGCCTACCGCAAGGGCGTGGAGATGATCATGACCCAGTTTGAATCCACGCTGGAGAAGCTGGGCGTCACCGCCATCGAGTGCCTGGGCGAAAAATTCGACCCCGAGCTCCACAACGCGGTCATGCACGTGGACGACGAGGAAAAGGGCGAAAACGAGATCGTGGAGGTCTTCCAAAAGGGCTTCAAGCTGGGCGACAAGGTGATCCGCTTCGCCATGGTCAAAGTAGCAAACTGAAGCGCCAGGCGCTTTTAGTGATATAAAGTTGTATAAAAAATATTTTCAGAATACAGGAGGAACAAACAATGGGTAAGATTATCGGAATAGATTTGGGTACTACCAACAGCTGCGTCGCCGTTCTTGAGGGCGGCGAACCCGTCGTCATCGCCAACGCCGAGGGCTCCCGCACCACGCCTTCCGTGGTCGCCTTTGCCAAGACCGGCGAGCGCATGGTGGGCCAGGTGGCCAAGCGCCAGGCCGTCACCAACCCTGACCGCACCATCTCTTCCATCAAGCGTGAGATGGGCTCCAGCTACAAGGTCACCATCGACAACAAGTCCTACACCCCCCAGGAGATCTCCGCCATGGTGCTGCAGAAGCTGAAGGCTGACGCCGAGGCCTATCTGGGCCAGACCGTCACCGAGGCCGTCATCACCGTCCCCGCCTACTTCACCGACGCCCAGCGTCAGGCCACCAAGGACGCAGGCAAGATCGCGGGCCTGGACGTGAAGCGCATCATCAACGAGCCCACCGCGGCCGCTCTGGCCTACGGCGTGGACAAGGAAAACGAGCAGCGCATCATGGTCTATGACCTGGGCGGCGGCACCTTCGACGTGTCCGTGCTGGAGATCGGCGACGGCGTCATCGACGTGCTGGCCACAGCCGGCAACAACCGTCTGGGCGGCGACGACTTCGACGCCTGCATTACCAAGTATCTGGTAGACGAGTTCAAGAAGGCTGAGGGCGTGGACCTGAGCGGCGACAAGGTCGCCATGCAGCGTCTGCGTGAGGCCGCCGAGAAGGCCAAGATCGAGCTGTCCGGCGTGACCACCTCCAACATCAATCTGCCTTATATCACCGCCGACGCCAACGGTCCCAAGCATCTGGACGTGACCCTGACCCGGGCCAAGTTCAACGAGCTGACCCACCACCTGGTGGAGAAGACCATAGGCCCCGTGAAGCAGGCCCTGTCCGACTCCGGCCTGCAGCCCAGCGACATCAGCAAGGTCCTGCTGGTGGGCGGTTCCAGCCGTATCCCCGCCGTGCAGGAGATGGTCAAATCCCTGATCGGCAAGGAAGGCTTCAAGGGCATCAACCCCGATGAGTGCGTGGCCATCGGCGCCGCTATCCAGGGCGGCGTGCTCTCCGGCGACAAGGACGGCATCGTGCTGGTGGACGTGACCCCGCTGTCCCTGGGCATTGAGACTCTGGGCGGCGTGTGCACCCGTCTGATCGAGCGGAACACCTCCATCCCCACCCGCAAGAGCCAGGTGTTCTCCACCGCCGCGGACAATCAGACCTCCGTTGAGGTCAATGTCCTGCAGGGTGAGCGCGAGATGGCCCGCGACAACAAGAGCCTCGGCAACTTCCGTCTGGACGGCATTGCCCCGGCCCGCCGCGGCGTTCCGCAGATCGAGGTCACCTTCGACATCGACGCCAACGGCATCGTGAACGTGTCCGCCAAGGATCTGGGCACCGGCAAAGAGCAGCACATCACCATCACCGCCTCCTCCAATATGTCCAAGGAGGACATCGACAAGGCCGTCAAGGAGGCCGAGATGTATGCCGCCGAAGACGCCAAGCGCAAGGAAGAAGTGGATGTGCGCAACCAGGGCGACCAGATGGTGTATCAGACCGAGAAGACCATTGCCGATTTGGGCGACAAGCTTGACGCCGGCGAGAAGGCCGAGGTACAGGCCAAGCTGGACAGCCTGAAGCACGCGCTGGAAGGCACAGACACCGCCGCCATCAAGAGCGCTACCGAGGAACTGACCCAGTCCTTCTATAAGCTCTCCGAGAAGCTGTACCAGCAGGCGGGCGGCGCCCAGGGCGCGGGCTTTGATCCCAGCCAGGCGGGCGGCGCTCAGGGCGGCCAGGGCGGTCAAGACTACTACGACGCCGACTACACCGTGGTCGACGATGACAAGTAAGCGAATCAACCAATTCTTTCCCTCTCACACTTTATCCTTACATCATTGAGCTGAGGCTTGGGCCTCAGCTCAATGACGCGCATTCCAACAGGATGGGAGAAAACCTATGGCAGATAAACGAGATTACTACGAGGTGCTCGGCGTAAGCAAGGGCGCCACGGCGGATGAGATCAAAAAGGCATACCGGAAGATCACCAAAGCCAACCACCCGGACCTGCACCCCGGTGACAAGGAGTGCGAGGAGCGCTTCAAGGAGGCCAACGAGGCCTATGAGGTGCTGTCCGACGAGGAAAAACGCAAAAAGTACGATCAGTTCGGTCACGCGGCCTTCGATCCCAATGCGGGCTACGGCGGCGCAGGCTTCGACGGTTTCGGCGATCTGGGCGATATCTTTGGGGATCTCTTCGGCAGCTTTGGCGGTTTCGGCGGCTTTGGCGGCCAGACCCGCAATCCCAACGCGCCCCGCCGGGGTGAGAACGTCCGCACCAGCGTAAACATAAGCTTCGAGGAGGCCGCTTTCGGCTGCGAGAAGGAAGTCACCGCTCCCCGGGTGGAGCAGTGCCCGGATTGCAGCGGCAGCGGCTGCGCCCCCGGTACCACGCCGGAGGTCTGCCCGGACTGCAAGGGCAGCGGCACCGTACGCACCACTTCCCGCACGCCCTTCGGCATGGCTCAGTCCACCGGTCCCTGCTCCAAGTGCAGGGGCACCGGCAAGATCATCCACCAGCCCTGCAAGACCTGCCGGGGCATGGGCAGGATCCGCCGCCAGCACAAGATGACCGTGAAGATCCCCGCCGGCATCGACGACGGGCAGACCATCTCCCGGGCAGGCTACGGCGACACCGGTGTCAACGGCGGTTCTCCCGGCGATCTTCTCATCTCTGTGATCGTGCGCCCCCACGCTGTCTTTGAGCGCGACGGGACTTCCGTCATCATGGAGCAGGAGATCAGCTATGCCCAGGCCACCCTGGGCGCGGAGGTGGAGGTCCCCACCCTGGACGGCAAGGTCAAGCTGACCATCCCCGAAGGCACTCAGCCCGGCGCGGTGTTCCGCATGCGGGGCCGGGGCATCCCCTATCTGCGGGGCAGCGGCCGCGGCGACCAGTTCGTTTCCGTGAAGGTGGTCGTACCCAGGAACCTGAACGCCAACCAGAAGGAGCTGCTGCGGCAATTCGCCGCCTCCATGGGCGAGCAGGACAGCGGCGGCAAGGGCAGCATCTTCGGCAAAAAGAAGAAATAGTTTTCAAATTTTAGTTTTTCGTTTTCAGGAGAACGGAACGGGAGCCTTCCCGTTCCGTTTTTTCATACGGACAGCGTCCGTCTTTCGCGCTTACCATACGCAAAGCAAATCATAACTGTCATGTTTTCGGTATGATGGGTACATTGCAATTCAGCCATTTGCTGTGTTAAAATGCCTTAAGTTGTTTGTTCGGGCTCGTACAAAGGACCTCCTGCATCCCGCAGGCGGTCCTTTGTGCATCTGACCCGGCATCGCAGCGAAGATTCTTGCCTTCCCCTATCGGAACAAGGAGGCCCCTATGGAAAACAGACAGTCACAATTTCCCCTGTATGATCCGTCCTTTGAGCATGACTCCTGCGGCATCGGCGCCGTCATCAGCATTCGGGGCGAGCAGAGCCACCGCACGGTGGACGATGCCCTGAAAATCGTGGAGAAGCTGCAGCACCGGGCCGGAAAAGACGCCTGCGGCGAGACCGGCGACGGCGTCGGGCTGATGATGCAGATCCCCCACAAGCTGATGGTCAAGGCCGCCCGCCAGATCGGGATCGAGGACCTGGGTCCTGCCCGCAGCTACGGCGTGGGCATGTTCTTCTTCCCCCGGGACACCCTCACGCGCCTGCAGGCGCGGAAGATGCTGGAGATCATCGTAGAGCGCCACGGGGTGGATTTTCTGGGCTGGCGGGAGGTGCCCATCTGTCCGGAGATCCTGGGCCAGACCGCCCTGGACGCCATGCCCTGCATCATGCAGTGCTTCGTCCGCCGTCCGGCGCAGGTCCGGGAAGGGCTGGACTTTGACCGGTTGCTTTACATCATCCGCCGGGAATTCGAGCAGAGCGACATCGGCACCTACATCCCCTCCTTCTCCAGCCGGACCGTGGTCTACAAGGGGATGTTCCTGGTCCATCAACTGCGCTCCTTTTACCTGGATCTGCAGGATCCGGACTGCGAGAGCGCCATGGCCATGGTCCACTCCCGCTTTTCCACCAACACCAACCCCAGCTGGGAGCGGGCGCACCCCAACCGCTACATCATGCACAACGGGGAGATCAACACCATCCGCGGCAACGTGGACCGGATGCTGGCCCGGGAGGAGACCATGCACTCCCCGGTGATCGGGGATGAGGACATGGACCGCATCCTGCCCGTGGTGGATCAGCGGGGCTCCGACTCCGCCATGCTGGACAATACCCTGGAATTTCTCATGATGAACGGGATCGAGCTGCCCCAGGCGGTGATGATGACCATCCCAGAGCCCTGGGCCAACGACCGGAAAATGAGCCAGGCCAAGAAGGATTTCTATCAATATTACGCCACCATGCTGGAGGCCTGGGACGGCCCGGCGGCCATCGTCTTCTCCGACGGCGACAGTGTGGGCGCCGTGCTGGACCGCAACGGTCTGCGCCCCTGCCGCTGGTATCAGACCCGGGACGACTACCTGATCCTGTCCTCCGAGGTGGGCGTACTGAAGCTGGAGCCGTCGCAGATCGTGAAAAAATCCCGGCTGCAGCCGGGCAAGATGCTCCTGGTGGATACTGTGCAGAAGCGGCTGATCGAGGACGCGGAGATCAAGGCCCACTATGCGGAGCAGAGCCCCTACGGGGAGTGGCTGGACGCCCATCTGGTGCATCTGGAGGAGCTGCCCATTCCCAACCTGAAGGTGGAAAAGCACTCCCAGGAGCTGCGTGACAAGCTGTACAAGGCTTTCGGCTACACCTATGAGGACGTAAAGGAGTCCATCCTGCCCATGGCCAAGAACGGCGCGGAGCCCATCGCCTCCATGGGGACGGATATCCCCCTGGCGGTGCTGTCCGAGGCCCGGCAGCCCCTGTTCAGCTACTTCAAGCAGCTCTTCGCCCAGGTGACCAACCCGCCCATCGACGCCATCCGGGAGAAGATCGTCACCGACACCTCGGTCTATCTGGGCGCCTCCGGCAATCTGCTGGAGGAAAAGGCGGAAAACTGCACCGTGCTGCAGATCCACAATCCCATCCTCACCAGCGTGGACCTGATGAAGATCCGCCACATGGACAGCCCCGATCTGAAGGTGGCCACCATCTCCCTGCTCTACTACAAGCGCACCCCCCTGGAGAGCGCCGTGGAGAGGTTGTTCGTGGCCTGCGACCGGGCCTACAAGCAGGGGGCCAATATCCTGATCCTGTCGGACCGGGGCGTGGACGAAAACCACGTGGCCATCCCCTCGCTGCTGGCCGTGTCCGCCGTGCAGAAATACCTGGTGCGCACCAAAAAGCGCACGGCCCTCTCCCTGATCCTGGAGAGCGCCGAGCCCCGCACCGTCCACCACTTCGCCACGCTTCTCGGCTACGGTGCCCAGGCCATCAACCCTTACCTGGCCCAGGAGTGCATCGAGGAGCTGGTGACGCTCAACATGCTGGACAAGGACGCCGGGGCCGCCATCGACGATTACGACCGGGCCATCCTGGGCGGCATCGTGAAGATCGCCTCCAAGATGGGCATCTCCACCATCCAGTCCTACCAGGCCGCCCAGGTCTTTGAGTGCATCGGCATCAGCCGGAAAGTCATCGACCGCTATTTCACCAACACCGTCAGCCGGGTGGAGGGCATCGGCATGGAGGAGATCGGCGAGGGTGTGGAGTGGAAGCACGACCAGGCCTTCGAGCCCCTGGGGCTGGGCATCGACACCACGCTCAATGCCGTGGGCTCCCACAAGCTGCGCTCCGGTCCGGCCGCTGAGGACCACATGTACAACCCCCTCACCATCAAGCTGCTGCAGAAGGCGGCCCGGGAAGGCAGCTACGAAACCTTCAAGCAGTACACCTCCATGGTGGACAATCTGGAGATCCCCCACACCCTGCGGGGTCTGGTGGACCTGAAGCCGGACCCCAACGGCGGCATCCCGCTGGACGAGGTGGAGCCGGTGGAGAGCATCGTCAAGCGCTTCAAGACCGGCGCCATGAGCTACGGCTCCATCTCCCAGGAGGCCCACGAGTGCCTGGCCGTCGCCATGAACACCCTGGGCGGCAAGTCCAACTCCGGCGAGGGCGGCGAGACCCCGGACCGGCTGGCCGATCCCCTGCGCTGCTCTGCTATCAAGCAGATCGCCTCCGGCCGCTTCGGCGTGACCAGCGCCTATCTCAACAGCGCCCAAGAGTTGCAGATCAAGATGGCCCAGGGCGCCAAGCCCGGCGAGGGCGGGCACCTGCCCGGCAGCAAGGTCTATCCCTGGATCGCCAAGACCCGCTGCTCCACGCCCGGCGTCTCCCTGGTCAGCCCGCCGCCCCACCACGACATCTACTCCATCGAGGATCTGGCACAGCTGATCTTCGATCTGAAAAACGCCAACCGCCATGCCAGGATCAGCGTCAAGCTGGTGTCCGAGGCTGGGGTGGGCACCGTGGCCTGCGGCGTGGCCAAGGCCGGGGCCCAGGTGGTGCTGATCTCCGGCTATGACGGCGGCACCGGCGCCGCGCCCATGTCCTCCATCCACAACGCCGGCCTGCCCTGGGAGCTGGGTGTGGCCGAGGCCCACCAGACCCTGGTGAAGAACGGCTTGCGGGAACAGGTGGTCATCGAGACCGACGGCAAGCTGATGACCGGCCGGGACGTGGCTGTGGCCTGTATGCTTGGAGCGGAGGAGTTCGGCTTCGCCACCGCGCCGCTGATCACCCTGGGCTGCTGCATGATGCGGGTGTGCAACCTGGACACCTGCCCGGTGGGCGTAGCCACCCAGAACCCCAGGCTCCGCGCGCGCTTTGCGGGCAAGCCCGAGTATGTGATGAACTTTATGCGCTTTGTGGCCCAGGAGCTGCGGGAGTGCATGGCTTATGTGGGCGTGCGCACCGTGGACGAGCTTGTGGGCCGCAGCGACCTGCTGACCGTGCGGGAAAAGCGCATCACCCCCCGGGCGGAGACCGTGGACCTGTCCGCTCTGCTGGTCAATCCCTACGGCGAGGATGTGCCCCATTTCGCGCCCGAGGCGGTCTACTGCTTCAAGCTGTCCGAGACCAAGGACTGCAGCCTGCTGATGAGGAAGCTGGGTCCTTCCCTTACCAAAGCCCGGCACGGGAAGCTGACGGTGGAGGTGTCCAGTACGGACCGGGCCTTCGGCACCCTGTTCGGCTCGGAGATCACCCGGACCTGCGGCGACAGTCTCAAGGAGGACAGCTACGTGATCCAGTGCCGCGGCGGCGGCGGACAGTCCTTCGGCGCCTTCATCCCCAAGGGACTGACCCTGCGGCTGGAGGGCGACAGCAATGACGGCTTTGGCAAGGGCCTCTCCGGCGGCAAGCTGGCGCTCTACCCGCCCAAGGGCAGCCGCTTCAAGGCGGACGAGAACATCATCGTGGGCAACGTGGCCCTGTACGGCGCCACCTCCGGCAAGGCCTTCATCGCGGGCGTGGCCGGGGAACGCTTCTGCGTGCGCAACTCCGGCGCCAGCGCGGTGGCGGAGGGCGTGGGCGATCACGGCTGCGAGTACATGACCGGCGGCCGGGTGGTCATCCTGGGCCGGACCGGGAAGAACTTCGCGGCGGGCATGTCCGGCGGCGTGGTGTACGTGCTGGATGAAAAGCACGACCTGTACACCAGGCTCAACAAGACCGGCCTGGTCATGTCCACCCTGAAGGAGACCCACGACGTCCAGGAGCTGGAGGACTTGATCCGGCAGCACGTGGAGGCCACCGGTTCCGTCAAGGGCAGGCGCATTTTGGAAAACTTCGACAGCTATATCCCGGCCTTTAAGAAGATCATTCCCCGGGATTACGAGCGCATGATCTCGGCCATCGCCGCCTATGAGGGCAAGGGCGAGAGCCGGGAGCAGGCGGAGATCGCGGCCTTTTATGCCGCCGTCAAGCACTGACAGGAGGGTACGGCTATGGGAAAACCCACAGGATTTCTGGAATACGCGCGCTGCGCCAATCAACGCCGCCCCGTCCTGGAGCGCATCGGGGACTGGGAGGATCTCTACATCCCCGTGGAGGGCCAGCAGCGACTGGAGCAGGGCGCCCGCTGCATGAACTGCGGCGTCCCCTTCTGCCAGGCGGGCGTGCAGTTCGAGGGCAAACAATTGGGCTGCCCCCTGCACAACCTGATCCCCGAGTGGAACGATATGCTCATGGACGGCAACTACGGCCACGCCCTGGCCCGGCTGCTGAAAACCAACAACTTCCCCGAATTCACTGGGCGGGTCTGTCCCGCCTTCTGTGAGCAGGCCTGCACCTGCGGGCTCTACGACGCGCCTATCACCGTGCACGACAACGAGCGCAGCATCATCGAATATGCCTTTGCAAACGGCATGATGAAGCCGCGTTTCACCAAAAACGTGTCCGGGAAGAACGTGGTGGTGGTCGGCTCCGGCCCTGCAGGGCTCGCGGTGGCCGATCAGCTCAACCACCGGGGCCACAGCGTAACCGTCATCGAAAAGCACCAGCGTCCCGGCGGGATCCTGACCTACGGCATCCCCAACATGAAGCTGCCCAAGACCGCCGTACAGCGGCGCATCGACCTGATGACCGACGAGGGCGTCACCTTTGTGACCGGCCTGGACGCCGCCGACCCGGCTATCGCCCGGCGGCTCAGCCGGGAGTTTGACGCCGTGGTACTCTGCTGCGGCGCGGAGCAGCCCCGGGATATCGGCGTAGACGCCGCGGGGGTCCAGGGCGTCTGCTACGCCATGGACTACCTGCACGCGGCGGTGGACCGGCAGCAGTTTGGCATCGAATCGGAGCTGCCCGGCGCCGCGGGCCGGGACGTGATCGTCATCGGCACCGGCAACACTGCCACCGACTGCGTGGCCACCGCCATCCGCCAGGGCTGCCGCAGCGTGATCCAGCTGGTCCGCCGGGGCCGGGAGGACTATGTTGACAGCGCCGGGAAGCTGCCCCAGGACTACGCCCAGGAGGAGGCCGAGGCTCTCTTCGGACAGGACCCGCGGGTCTTCCGGCAGAGCGTGGCCTCCCTGCAGGCGGACGAGGCCGGCCAGCTGCAGGCCATCGTCACCAAGAGCGGCGAGCAGCTCCCCTGCCAGCTGCTGATCGGCGCCACCGGCTTTGCCGGCTGCCGGGCGGACGTGTGCGAGGCCTTCGGGGTGGAGCGGAAAAACACCGTCGTCACCGAGGTGGGCCATTATCGCACCAATGTGCCCCACATCTTCACCGCCGGGGACATGCACCGGGGCCAGTCCCTGGTGGTCCACGCCATCGCGGAGGGCCGGGCGGCGGCCATCGAGGTGGACCGCTACTTGATGGGCTACACAAACCTGATCTGATTTATACGGCAAAAGGCCGACACGGTTTTGATTCCGTGTCGGCCTTTTGCTTTTTATTCATCTGTATCGGTCAGAGCCAGGAGATAGTCCCGGGCGGAGAACAGGTCCGGCAGGATCACTTCTGCCTTCCGGCGCATTTCCTCGTCAGGCGGGATCAGGTCCGGGATCATAAGCGGCCGCATCCCGGCGGCGTGGGCCGCGCGGATCCCGTTGTAGGAATCCTCGATCACCCAGATCTCCGACGGCGCCGCGCCGCTGAGGGCCCCGGCCTTTAGGAAGATCTCCGGGTGGGGCTTGCTGTGCGTCACCATGTCGCCGGTGACCACGTGGTCGAAGTAGTCCAGCAGTCCCGCGCCGGAAAGCTCCCGCCGCACGTACTCCTCCGGCGAGGAGGAGGCCACCGCCAGGCTGAGCCCCGCGGCCTTCAGCGCCTCCAGGATCTCCCGGGAGCCGGCTTTCACCGGCATCTGGGCCTCGCCCCGCTGAAAGCGGACGCGCAGCAGGGTATAGAAATCCTCCAGGGAAAAGTCGGGCCCATAGGCCTCGTCCATGATTTCCCGGGTCCGGGCAGGCGTGGTGCCGATACAGCGCATGTAGACCTGCTCGATGCCGTCCAGGCCCAGAGTCTCGCCCACCTGCTTCCAGCGGCCCATGGCCACCCGCTCCGAATCCAGGAGCACGCCGTCCAGATCAAAGATGACAGCTCTGCAGGGGCGCATATCAGTACGCAATGCCCCAGTAGATCATGTGCTTGGCGGGCTTTCCGCAGCAGGCACAGGTCTCTCCCAGCTTCTCCTGCTCGAAGGGGATGCAGCGGGAGGACATGCCCGCCTGCTCCTTCATGGCCAGCTCGCAATCCAGCTCACCGCACCACATGGTCTTGATAAAGCCGCCGTGCTCGGCCTGCAGCTTTTTGGCCTCTTCGATGGAGGAGGCGGCGAAGATGTGCTCGTCCAGGTTTTTCTTGGCCTTGTCGAAGAGGCCCTGCTGCACCTGGTCCAGCAGGCCGGGCAGAAGCTCCACCGCCTGGTCCAGCGCCACGGGTATCTTCTCGCCGTTGTCGCGGCGCACTGCCATGCACACGCCCTTTTCGATGTCCTTGGGCCCCAGCTCCACGCGCAGGGGCACGCCCTTCATCTCGTACTGGGCGCACTTCCAGCCCAGGCTGTTGTCGCTCACGTCGATCCGGCAGCGGATACCCGCGGCCTTGATGGCCTCATACAGGGCCGTTGCCTTCTCGATGACGCCCTCCTTGTGCTGGGCCACCGGGACCACCACCACCTGCACCGGCGCAATGCGCGGGGGCAGGACCAGGCCGTTGTTGTCGCCGTGGGTCATGATGATGCCGCCGATAGTGCGGGTGGACAGGCCCCAGGAGGTCTGGAAGGGATACTTCTGCTTGTTGTCCTTGTCGGTGAAGGTGATGTCGAACTGCCGGGCAAAGCCGTCGCCGAAGAAGTGGCTGGTGCCGGACTGCAGGGCCTTGTGGTCATGCATCATGCACTCGATGGTGTAGGTGTTCACCGCGCCGGCGAACTTTTCCTTCTCGGTCTTGTTGCCCCGGATGACCGGCATGGCCAGATAGTTCTCGCACAGGTCCGCGTAGACCTCCAGCTGCTGCAGGGTCTCCTTGCGGGCCTCCTCCTCGGTGGCGTGGAGGGTATGGCCCTCCTGCCACAAAAACTCACGGCCCCGCAGGAAGGGGCGGGTGGTCTTCTCCCAGCGGAGCACGGAGCACCACTGGTTATACAGCATGGGCAGATCCCGCCAGGAGTGGACCACGTGGCTCCAGTGGTCGCAGAAAAGCGTCTCGGAGGTGGGACGGATGCACAGCCGCTCGGGCAGCTCCTCGCTGCCGCCCACGGTGACCCAGGCGCACTCGGGGGCAAAGCCCTCCACATGATCCTTTTCCTTCTGCAGGAGGCTCTCGGGGATCAGCATGGGCATGGACACGTTCTCGTGGCCGTCACGCTTGAACATGCCGTCCAGCACCTGCTGGATGTTCTCCCAGATGGCGTAGCCGTAGGGGCGCAGGATGAAGCAGCCCTTCACGCCGGAATAATCCACCAGCTCCGCCTTGGTGCACACGTCTGTGAACCACTGGGCGAAGTCCACCTCCATATCGGTGATCTGTTCTACCTTTTTGTCTTTTGCCATTTTCAATACCTCTCATATCGCCAGGGCCCTTGCCCCGCCGTAGTATATGGCCGCGCATCCCGCGCGGCTCACGGTCTAATATTCTACCGTCCCCATCTGGCCTTGTCAATACTTGGCACCTGCCAAAAGCTACAAAATGCAACGATTTTTCTTGACCTGTGGCCCCGCAGCCGCTATAATGTCGATGATTGTACCTTTTACAATCGGAGGTGAACACTATTAACAAGCAGAAATTTCTTGCGGAGCTTGGCAAGCTGCTGACCTTCATGTATGAAGAGGACCGGCAGACCGCTCTTGCCATGTACGTCAAGATGTTTGAAGACACGGAGGATGAGCAGGCGCTGCTGCAGGCGCTGGTCTCTCCCACCCGTCAGGCCGTGATCGTAGCCCGCGCCTACAACGCCAAGATGCGCAAGCTCCAGGTGGAGGCGCAGAGCCGCGAGGAGACCGGGGAGCGTGTCGAGGATGAGACCACGCCGGACTTTATCCTGGCGATCCATAAGGTCTACGAGGAAGCGGTGCCCGACCGGTCTGTCGGTTCCGCGCCCATGGAGGATCAGTTCTCCCTGTTTGAAGAAGACGCGTTCCTGGAAGAGGACGCGGACGCGCAGCCCGACGAGGACGCCGAAGAGGCCCCTGTAGAAGCAGAGGATGGCCTGGGCGTGAACGGCGAAGAAGCCGTCAAGCCGGAAGAACCGGCCGTGACCGAAGAGGCCGAAGCCTCTGTCCCGGAGCCGGAAGCGTCTGCGGACGCGGAAGCGCCCGAGGACGATGTGGAAGCTGCAGGCGCTCCCGAAGCTGCGGCAGCTGCGATCCCGGCAGCCGCGGCAGCCGCGGCGCCCCTGTTCGTCCCGGATGACGACGAGGGCGAGGCGGAGGAAGCTCCCGTGGACAAGGACGCGCTGGATGACTTCCTGGCGGACTTTTCCATTGAGGACGATCCCCTCTCCCCGGAAGCGGAGGAAGAAGATGCTTTGGATGAGGAGGAAGCCCTTTCGGACAAGACGTTCGAGCTGAACGACGAGGCAGACGAGGAAGAAGATGCCTTCGTGCAGTCTGTCCCCACAGCGACTGTGCGCAAGGCAAGGCCCCTGCTGTTGATCCTGTATATCATCCTGGCGATCCCCATTACGCTGGCCCTGATCTGCGTTCTTTTGATCCCCACACTGTTCTTCCTGGCTCTGGCTGTCAGCGCCATCGCCGCTGGTGCGGCCTTCTTCGTCACGGCGTTCAGCGGCTTCCCCGTGTTGGCGGATATCCTGATTGTCCTGGGCGCCGCGCTGATCATTCTGGCTTTGGGCCTGCTGTTCCTGTGGATCTTTATCTGGTTCATCGGCGGCGCGATCGTGGGCCTGATCCGCGGGGTCGTATCTCTGGGCGCCAAATGGTGCTATAAGGAGGTTGCGGCATGAAAAAAGGTTGGAGAGTCATTTTGGTGATCGTCCTGGTGGCGATCCTTTTGGGCGCTGTCTGCGTGGGCGTCGGTCTGATGACCGGCGGCGACATGCCCCGTATCCTGGAAGTCATGGATGACCGCTACCATCCGGCAGTCTATTACGAATATGCCGGCGATGTATTCGAAGCAATCACAGATGCCATCCAGGCCCCTGTCGCCTGAGATGGACCCGGATGGAGATACCGGTTATGGACAAGATAGAAGACGCGACAAAATATGATGCGCTGAAGCTGGAAAACCAGCTGTGTTTCCCGCTTTATGCCTGCTCCCGGGAGATCATCAAGCAGTACAAGCCCTATCTGGACGAGATCGACCTGACCTACACCCAGTACATCGCCATGATGGTGCTGTGGGAGAAAAAGGCCGTCACCGTCAAGGAGCTGGGCAACGCCCTGTTTCTGGATTCCGGCACCCTGACCCCCCTGCTCAAGAAGATGGAGGCCAAGGGGCTGATCCACCGGCAGCGGTCCGCGGAGGATGAGCGCAGCCTGATCGTCAGCCTGACCCGGGAGGGCGAGGCGCTGAAGGAGCAGGCCCTGGCGGTCCCCTACAAGATGGCCCAGTGCACGGGCCTTGCCCCGGAGGAAGCCGCGCAGTTGTATCAGCTGCTGTACAAGATGCTCAAGTGAATCCCGCATACAGACGCCGGCGGAGCTGTCATGGCTCCGCCGGCGTCTTATACGAAAACCAAATAAGATGAAGACAAAGATTTGCGAGATGGATTTGTGTCAGACGAGGCGCTTTCCGCAGTGAATAATGGAGATATATTTGCAAGGGAAGCAACGAAGGTTGGCGCAAATCCAGCCGCAAAGATTGTCTGATTTCTATTCGGTTTTCGTATCATTATGCGCTTTTCCACAGGTGCAGCACGCCCTTGTCGTTGAGCTGGCGCAGGGTCACCAGCAGCACCGGGAACAGCAGCATTCCCCACACGCTCCACACCCGCCAGCCCACGTAGATGGCGATCAGGGAGGCCAGCGGGTCCAGACCGATCTGGTCCCCCAGGAGCTTGGCCTGGGCGCTGGTGCGCACCAGATTCACCATGGCCCAGCAGATGAGCAGTCCCAGGCCCCGGCCCAGATCCTCCAGCAGCAGGCAGCAGGCCGCCCAGGGCAGCAGCACGGTCCCGGTGCCGAACACCGGCAGGGCGTCCACCAGGGCGGTAAGCGCCGCGATGCCTGCCGCCCGGGGGATGCGCAGCAGCAGGAAGGCCAGCAGCAGTTCAAAAAAGGTCATGGTCATCAGGATCAGCTGGGCGCGCAGCAGCGCCCCGAAGCTGCCCTTCAGATCCGGGCCCATCTCCGCCGCGCGCTGTACCCAGCTGTCCGGCAGTTGGGCCCGGAGGAAGGCCAGCGTCCGGGGAAAAGAGGCCGAGAGGAAGTAGGTGCCGATCCCCGCGGTCACCGCGAACAGCAGCACGTCGCCGCTGCTCTGGGCCGCCCGGCCCAGCAGATCCAGCGCCCACTGGGACAGCAGCGCCGGCAGGTCATAGATGGCGTCGCCCACCGCCTCCATGGCGGTACGCAGATAGTCCGACACGCCCTCCGGGGACTGGTCAATGACGGTGAGCATGCGCTGCTCCATCCGCTCCAGTCCCTGGCCGAGGCTGTTCATCAGGGCCGGGGTCTGACGGGCAAAGCCCGTCACCGCGGCGATGCCCCGCCCAGCCAGGGCGCCCGCCGCCCACAACAGCAGCCCCAGCAGCAGGATGCTCAGCAGCCCGGCCGCGGCGCTGCGGGGCCAGCCATGCCGGATGAGAAAGCACACCGGCCCTTCCAGCAGCGCCGCCAGGGCCAGCGCCACCAGGAAAGGCGCCGCCCAGGGCAGCAGGAATCGGGCCGTCAGCCAGGCTGCGCCCACCGCCGCGCCGCCGTACAGCAGGACTGTCAGACATTGTATCGCTCGCTGCTGCAGTGCGGCCGCCTCCCCTCTCCCATGTACTATCAGATTTTTTGCCAAAAGCCCCCGTTTTTATTCACCGGAGACTTGCCATCTTCCTATAATATAGTAGCCGCGTTTTTCGCGGCACCGGGCGCGGCGGTGCGCCGCGCCGAATGGGAGGAGCAAGCATGACGATCGTGCAAAAATTCGGCGGCAGCTCCCTCGCCGATCTGGAAAAGCTGCGCCGGGCCGCCTCCATTGTCCTGGAGGCCCGGCGCAGGGGGCACAGCGTCGTCGCAGTGGTCTCCGCCGCAGGCGATTCCACCGATGAGCTGCTGGACATGGCGCGGCAGATCGCGCCAAAGCCGAACCAAAGAGAACTGGACGCGCTGCTCTCCACCGGGGAACAGCGGTCCGCCGCCCTGATGGCGATGATGCTGGAGAGCCTGGGCGCCCCGGCCCGCTCCTATACCGGCTGGCAGGCGGGCGTCTGCACCGACGGGGAGCACGGCGCCGCCCGGCTCCGGCTCCTGGTGCCGGAGCGGCTGCATAGCGCGCTGGATGCCGGGGTGATCCCGGTGGTAGCCGGTTTCCAGGGCCTGTCCCCCAGGGGGGATATCACCACCCTGGGCCGGGGCGGCTCGGACACCACGGCGGCGGCTCTGGCCGCGGGTCTGGGCGCCGGGCGCTGCGAGATCTACACAGACGTTGACGGCATTTACACGGCCGACCCCCGCCTGGTCCCCCGGGCAAGGCGACTGCCGGAGATCGACTTTCGCGATATGCTGGCCCTGGCCCGCGCCGGCTCACAGGTGCTGCACCCGGAGTCGGTGCGCCTGGCCATGGTGAACCAGGTGGAGCTCTGGCTGCTGCCCGCCTTCCGGGCGGCGCCGGGCACAAAAGTCGCCGCGCTCCCGGCGGAGCGCAGGCCGGACTTTGCCGGGGTCACCCGGGATCGGGAACAGAGCACCGTGACCTTGGTGGGAAAGGCCGTGAGCCCGGAGGCCCAGCCTCTGCTCCGGTATCTGTTGGAGCGCAGCGGCGTCCCGGCTCTGCCGGGGGGCGCGGAAGCCGGCTGCGTGTCGTTAAAGGTCGCCCACGCGCAACTGGAAGAGGCGCTGGTCCTGATCCACGACGCGGTGATGGAAACGCAGGAATAATAACGCAGAAAAAAGGCGTGCCCGCTCGGGCACGCCCATGTTTTTTCCTATCTCTTGTCTTAGGCCCGGACCAGGACCCGGCTGCCGTGGACCGTCAGCTTGCCGCCGCAGTAGAGGGCCACCGCTTCGCTGAGCAGCTTCCACTCGCACTCCTCCAGTACCCGCTGGCGCAGGCTCTCCGGATCGTCCTCCGGCAGGACCTCCAGGGCCTTCTGGGAGATGATGCCGCCCACGCGGCCGTCCCCATCGGCAAAGTAGGCCGTGGCGCCGGTGACCTTGATGCCCCGCTCCAGCACGGCCCGGCACAGGTCCCCCTCCATGTCCTCAAAGGCGGGGTACAGGGCGGGATAGGTGCCGATGATGCGGTTGCGGAACTGGTAAGGGATCACGCCCAGGGTCAGGTCATAGCCCGCCAGGATCACCAGGTCGATGTCCATGTCCTTGAGCTTGTTGGCCACCGCCATGCTGTGGCTGGTCATGGTGGGAAACAGCTCCGGGTCCACCACATAGGCGGGGACCCCGGCGTTGAGGGCGCGCTTCATGGCATAACAATCCCGCTGGGGGCAGATCACCGCCACCAGCTCGAAGTCGGGTATCTCATTGAAATACATGGAATCCAGAATCGCCTGGAGCAAAGCCCCATCGCCCGAGGCCAGCGCCGCCGCACGGATCATCGCGTTCCTCCCGCTTCCGCCTGCCACGAAAGACTTGTAACTTGCCGCATTTGAGGATATAATGAATCCGATCTCAACATTTTGCGCAAGATACATTTTTGCTTATATATTATACTGTATTCGCGGCGTATGGTCAAGATTCGGAGGCGGACTTATGACGGAAATTTATCTCATTCGGCACGTACAGGCCGAGGGCAATCGGTATCGGATGATGCAGGGCCACTGGGACGGAAACGTGACGGACCTGGGTCTGCAGCAGATCGACGCCTTGGCTAAGCGGCTGCGCGGTGAGAAGATTGACGCGGTCTACGCCAGCGACCTGTACCGCACACGGATGACCGCTTCCGCCGTGACCCGCTATCACGATCTACCCCTGCGCACCACGGACCAGCTGCGGGAGATCCATGTGGGCCGCTGGGAGACCTTGTTTTTCGGGAACGTGATCCATGACGAGCCGGAGCTGGCCTACGCCTTCATGCACGACCAGGACAAATTTTCCATTGAAGGCGGCGAGACCTACGCCCAGGTGGGGCGGCGGGCCCTGGCCGCTCTGGAGGACATTGCCCGGAGCCACCCGGGCCAGACCGTGGCCGTGGTCAGCCACGGAGTCACCATCCGCTGCCTCCTGTCCCGGATCACCGGCATCCCCCTGCGGGATCCCGAACTGCCCATCGTGCGCAACGGCTCCATCACCCGCCTGCGCTGGGAGGACGGCCGCTTCACGCTGGAATCCATAGACGACCACGCCCACCTGGACGCCCTGGGCGAATCTGTCTGGAACAAGCATGGGGACCTGCGGGACGAGCCTCTGGACCCGGGGAAGGATCGGGACTATTACATAGACTGCTATGCCGACGCCTGGCGCAGCGCCCACGGCGATCTGACGGGCTTTGCGCCGAACAGCTACTTTGAGGCCGCCAAGCGGCATCTGGAGGCAGACAGCCAGGCGGTGCTTCGCCTCTACCTGGGGGAAGCGCCGGTGGGCCTGGTGGATCTGGACACCCTGCGGGGCGGCCATGCCGGCTACGGCTGGGTAAGCCTGCTGTACCTGTGCCCGGAATACCGCTATCAGGGCTACGGCCCCCAGGCCCTTGCCCGGGCCATCTTCCACTTCCGGCGCCTGGGCCGCAGATCTCTGCGCCTGCATGCGGCGGAGGAGAACGCTTCCGCTCTGGCCTTCTATCGGAAGGAGGGCTTCCGGCAGCTGAGCTATGAAAACGGCAGCCTGGGAAAGCTCCTGCTGATGGAAAAATCTCTGGAGGGACCGGGCCGTGGCTGATCATCCTGCGAAGATCCGGGCCCTGCGCCTGGAGCCGGGGCGGCGGATCCTGGTGGTGTCTGACATTCACGGCAACGTCCCCTACTTTGAGGGCGTGCTGCGCATGGCGGGCTTCTCCCCCAGGGACGAGCTGATCATCGACGGGGACTTTCTGGAAAAGGGCAAAGAGAGCCTGCGGATGCTGCACATCGTCATGGAGCTGTGCAGGCAGGGCAACACTCACGCGGTCTGCGGCAACTGCGACAACTGGTCCAACCTGTTCCGACCCGACTGGGACGAGAGCCGGGACGAGTTCGTGCTGCGCTACGTACTCTGGCGCAAATGCGGCCTGATCTGGGATATGTGCAATGGAGCCGGGATCGACCCCTTCGAGCTGGAGAGCTTCACCGACGTCAAGCAGGAGCTCTTCCGGGCCTACCCGGAGGAGTGGGCCTTTTTGGCCGATCTGCCCCATGCCATAGAAACGGAAAACTTTGTCTTCGCCCACGCGGGCATGCGCCCGGATATCCCCCTGCGGCAGCATAAGGACGTAGAGCTGTACCGCTGGGATCGGTTCCGGGACCTGGGCTGGCGCTTTGACCGCTGGCTGATCGTGGGCCACTACCCGGTGGTGCTTTACGGGCAGGGCAAGGTCTGCGCCAATCCCATCATCGACCGGGGGCGCAAGCTCATCAGCATCGACGGTGGCTGCGTGCTCAAGGACGACGGGCAGCTCAACTGCCTGATCATCCCCGACAAGAACAGCGAGCAGTTCCAGTTCGTGGCCTACGACCCCTTCCCGGTGCGCACAGTCCTCCAGGAGCAGCATGCCGGCCCCCGCTCCTATTACATCCGCTGGGGCGACAGCCGGGTCCAGGTGCTGCGCCGGGGCGAGGAGTTCTCCCGCTGCCGCCACGTGCGCACCGGCTATGAGATGGATATCCTGACCAGGTACCTGTTCTCCGACAGTGAATTCACCGACTGCAACGATTCCACAGACTACGTCCTGCCTTTGAAAGCGGGCGATCGGGTCAAGGTGGTGGAGGAGACCTCCCGGGGGTATCTTGTCAAGCACGAGGGCACGACCGCCCGCCCTGCTGCTGGCCGCCTGGCTGCTGCTGATGAGTGCGGTGCTCTTTGCCGCCATGGCCGGGGACAAGCACCGGGCCCGGCGCAAGCTCCGCCGGACGCCGGAGGCGCGGCTCTTCCTCATGGCCGCACTGGGCGGCGCCCTGGGCGGCTGGCTGGGGATGCTGCTGCTTCGCCACAAGACGAAGCACCGGAGCTTCCGGCTGGGCTTGCCCCTGCTGAGCCTGCTGCAGCTGGCGTTTTTTGCCTATCTGATCATCAATTAAAAAGGAGGCGTTCCTATGGGAGACGAGATCCGCATCAGCACCGGCATTGAGGGTCTGGACAAGACCCTGGACGATTTGCGCCGGGGCGACACCGTCACCTGGCAGATCGAGAACATCGGCGACTATGTATACGTGGCTACCCAGTTCGTGGTGGATGAGGCCCTCACCGGGCGGCGCATGGTCTATCTGCGCTTCGGCGACCATGAAGAGCTGATCCCCACGGAGACCCTGGAAAAGCGCGGCGTGAACATCAAGATGGTCACCCTGGATCCCTCCGTGGGCTTTGAGACCTTTGCCGTGCAGGTCCATCGGATCATCAGCGGCGAGCCGGAGGACACCTTCTTTCTGTTCGACTGCCTGTCCGAGCTGCAGAAGTACTGGTTTTCCGACCTGATGGTCTGCAACTTCTTCTGTCTGACGGCGGACTTCATCCAGGAGCGCCGGGCCATCTGCTATGTGGCGCTGAAATACGAGCGGCACATTTACGAGACCATCTCCCGCATCCGGCGGGCCACCTCCGTGCTGCTGAACATCCGCACCCTGGGCGGCAGCACCTACATCCACCCGGTAAAGGCCCAGGGCCGCCATACCGAGACCATGTACTTCCCCCTGAAGATCACCGGCGGCAGCTGGCGCATCATCACCTCCAGCTCGGACACCTACTCCATCTTCGACATTTTCACCCAGACCGGCGAGCGCCGGGACTGCTGGGACAGCATGTTCGACTCGGTCCAGGCCGGGCACGAGGAGCCCACGGATCCGGACGGCGCGGCGCTGAAGGAGAACATCATGCGCTGCCTGCTGGGCAACGAGCCGGAACGTCTGGAGCTGTGCCGCCGGTACTTCTCCGTGCAGGACCTGATGGAGATCAAAAAGCGGGAGATCGGCACCGGCTGCATCGGCGGCAAGGCCGTGGGTATGCTGCTGGCCCGCAACATCATCCGGGACACGGACCCGGAGCTGTACGCCCGGCGCATCGAGCCCCACGACTCCTACTTTATCGGTGCGGACGTGTTCTACACCTACGCGGTGCAGAGCAACATCTGGGAGCTGCGCACCAAGATGATCGAGCCGGAGGACTATATCCGCCTGGCACCGGAGCTGCGCGAGCGCCTGCTCAGCGGCAGCTTCATGCCCAGCATCAAGGATCAGTTCATCTCCATGCTGGAATACTTCGGCCAGTCTCCCATCATCGTCCGCTCCAGTTCCCTGCTGGAGGACGGCATCGGCAACGCCTTCGCCGGAAAATACGAGAGCGTGTTCTGCCCCAACCAGGGCTCTCTGGAGGAGCGCTACCAGGCCTTTGAGGACGCGGTGCGCAGGGTCTACGCCAGCACCGAAAGTCCCGAGGCCATCCGCTACCGGGCCGACCGGCACCTGCTGGACCGGGACGAGCAGATGGCCCTGCTGGTGATGCGCGTCAGCGGCGACTGTCACGGGGATTACTACTACCCCCATGTGGCCGGCGTGGGCCACTCCCGGAATCTCTATGTGAACGGCCCCGATGCCGGGGCGGACAATAAGGGTATGCTGCGTCTGGTCTTCGGCATGGGCACCCGGGCCGTGGACCGGGAGGCGGACGACTACGCCCGCTTCATCCAGCTCAACGCCCCCACGGCGCCGCCTATGGTGGCCCACGGAGACGAGTACAAGTACTCTCAGCACAACGTGGACGTGATCAACCTGAAGACCAACCGCTTTGAAACCGTCCCGGCGGTGTCCCTGTCCAAGAGGGATCTGCACACCGACGCGGGACTCTTCATGGAGCCGGACAGCTACACCGCCGCCTATTTCCGGGAGCTGGGCATCCGGGAACCGGTTCCGGATATCCTCAGCTTTTCCAAGCTCCTGCGCAGGACGGATTTCGCCAAGGTGATGACCGACATCATGGCCACCGTGGCAGAGAAATATAAGTATCCGGTGGACGTGGAATACGCCTGCAACTTCAGCCCCGACGGAGATTACCGGGTAAACCTCCTCCAGTGCCGCACCATCCAGACCCAGGGTCTGGGCCAGGCGGGGGTCATGCCCAAGGTGCGGGATTTCCTCTTCCGCATCCACGGCAACTTCATGGGCGGCAACGCCGCCGTGCCGGTGCGCTATGTGGTGTTCGTGAAGGTGGAGCCCTATCTGGATCTGCCGGAGCAGCGCAAGTACACCGTGGCCCGCAAGGTGGGCGAGCTCAACCGGCTGCTGCGGGATCAGGGCGCCATCCTGCTGGGGCCCGGCCGCTGGGGCACCACCACGCCCAGTCTGGGCGTGCCCGTCAGCTTCGCGGAGATCAACTACTATGTGTGCATGTGCGAACTGGCCTACGCCTCCCACGGGCTGCGGCCGGAACTGTCCTACGGCAGCCACTTCTTCCAGGACCTGGTGGAGGCGGGCATCCACTATGCCGCCGTGTACCCGGAGGAGCGGGACTGCGTTTTTGACGAGGCCAAATTTGATCAGTTCCCCGACCGCTACAGAGAGCTGACCGGGGACGAGAGTCTGGAGGGTGTCATCCGGGTCTATGACCTGGGCCATGACGGCGGCATCCTGTTTTCGGAGCTGAGCAGCCAGGACTGCTTCCTGGGCGTGCTGTGATCCGTGACCGGCAAAAAGGGAGAGAAGCCAAAGCTTCTCTCCCTTTCCTTTATCCCTCGTCGGTGACGGCGTCGCTGCGAAACAGCAGCGAGATGCACCAGATCGCCGCGAGGCCCACCAGCGTGTAGATCACACGGCTGACGGTGGCGGTCTGCCCGCCGAACAGCCAGGCGACCACGTCAAAGCGAAACAGTCCGACACAGCCCCAGTTCAGCCCGCCGATAATGGCCAGCACCAGAGCGATACGATCCATGATCACAAGCGATTCTCCTCTCGTGTTTTTTGCACAGCCGCAAGCGGCCGCGCAGGAATTGTCAGCCATAGTTTTTGCCCGGCAGGGGAAAACTATACATGCGGCGCAAAAATAAATTTTGCCCTTCGACAAAACTAGTGTTCCTTCGCTCTTTACAAATGGCCGCCGGCGCGTTATCTTATAGTCACAGCTTATCCAATTGGTTTCTCGGGAGAGAAACCCGGCTCATATCTTTATCCCACAACCCTGTTTAGCGGACCGGCATCGTTCGGTCCGCGCTTTTTATTGCAGCAATTCCGCACAAAAAACGGCGGGTTTGCCGGGAGGTTCCTGTATCAAATGCGTAAAACCCCGGCATTCTTCCAAATCCGTCATTTTTTCTGTTGACTTTTCCCGGGTAAAGGATATAATAGACCCAAATTGAACAGAGCATGATAGAGGCGCGGTGTCCATCAGTAGCCGCCGCCGTACGCGCGGGAACGCGGGCGGCAGTGAAAGGGGTCATCGCCGAAGGGCATCCGGTTCCCGGCCGGGTGTGCCTGGGCCGTCGGAGAAGATCCGCCGGACTGTCGCAGAAATGCGGAGAGCTGTCGTAGCATCGCTTTTATTTTGTGTTGTGGACAGTGATTGCGCTGTTCACAATCTTTTTATCTGGAGGTAGTCCATTATGTACGGTACTTTTTGGGCTCTGGTTCCCCCGCTGCTGGCCATCGTGCTGGCGCTCATCACCAAGGAGGTCTACACCTCCCTGTTCGCCGGTGTTCTGATCGGCGCTCTCTTCGCCACAGGCTTCAACCTGATCGGCACTCTGGACATGATCGTTGTGGACGGTCTGTCCGTGTCCGTTGCAGATCTGGCCGGCAACCTGTGCTTCCTGGTCATTCTGGGCATCCTGGTGGCCATGGTCAACAAGTCCGGCGGCAGCGCGGCCTTCGGCCGCTGGGCCGAGACCCATATCAAGACCCGTGTAGGCGCGCAGATCGCCACCTTCATCCTGGGCGTGCTGATCTTCATCGACGACTATTTCAACTGCCTGACCGTGGGTTCGGTCATGCGCCCCGTCACCGACCGGCACAAGATCTCCCGGGCGAAGTTGGCTTTCCTCATCGACGCCACCGCCGCCCCCATCTGCATGATCGCCCCGATCTCCTCCTGGGCGGCCGCCGTCTCCAGCGTGGCTGACGATCTGGGCACCGGCATCACCGGTATCCAGCTGTTCATCCGCGCCATCCCCTACAACCTGTACTCCCTGCTGACCCTGGTGTTCATTATCGCCTTGGTCGTCATGAAGGTGGACTACGGCCCCATGAAGCTGGCCGAGGCCAACGCCCTGCTCAACGGTGACCTGGGCGCCAACCCGGGCGACGACACCGAGGCGGGCAACCCCCGCGGCAGGATCATCGACCTGGTGCTGCCCGTCGTGGTCCTGGTCGTGGCCGTGTTCTTCGGTATGCTCTACGTGGGCGGCTACTACGGTGTGGACGCCTGGGGCGGCACCGACTGTGCCGGCGACCTGATCGCCGCCTTCGGCAACACCGACGCCTACATCGCTCTCCCCTGGGGCGGTCTGATCGCGCTGGTCTTCTCCTTCATCTACTTCCTCTGCCGCCGCACCCTGAAGTTCAAGGAAATGGCGGAGTGCATCCCCCAGGGCTTCGTTGCCATGGTTCCCCCCATCCTGATCCTGGTTCTGGCCACCTCCCTGAAGACCATGACCTCCGCGCTGGGCGCCGCCGACTTCGTGCACGGCATGATGGAAGGCGCCGCGGCCAGTCTGTTCAGCATGCTGCCCGCCGTCATCTTCATCGTGGCTGTGGTGCTGGCCTTTGCCACCGGTACCTCCTGGGGCACCTTCGGCATCCTGATCCCCATCGTTGTGGCCATCTTCCCGGCTGACAGCCCCCTGCTTATCATCGGCATCTCCGCGTGCCTGGCCGGCGCTGTCTGCGGCGACCACTGCTCCCCCATCTCCGATACCACCATCATGGCCTCTGCCGGCGCGCAGATGAACCATGTGCAGCACGTGTCCACCCAGCTGCCCTACGCCATGACCGTGGCGGGTGTCAGCTTCGTGACCTACATCTTCGCGGGCTTCATCCAGAACGCTGTGATCACCCTGATCATCGGCGCGGTGCTCACCGTCTGCGCCATCTTCGTCATCGGCAAGATCGACGGCAAGAAGAGCGCAGCCTGATCCTTTCAAAGAAAAGAAAGACCTTGGAGCAAAAGCTCCAAGGTCTTTCTTATTTTTACGATCACTCCACGGTGACGGACTTGGCCAGGTTCCGGGGCTTGTCGATGTCGCAGCCCCGCTGCAGGGCCACATAGTAGGCGAACAGCTGCATGGGGATGATGCCCAGGGAGGGCTCCAGGATGATATGGGTGTCCGGCACAGTGAGCACGTTCTCCACCGTCTTCCTCATTTCCTCCTTTTTGCTGTCGGTGGTCAGAGCCACGATGTCCGCGCCCCGGGCCTTGACCTCCACGATGTTGGACATGGCCTTGTCGAACAGGGGCACATAGGTGCCCAGGGCCACCACCAGGGTCCCGTCCTCGATCAGGGAGATGGTGCCGTGCTTCAGCTCGCCGGAGGCATAGGCCTCCGAGTGGACGTAGGAGATCTCCTTCAGCTTCAGGCTGCTCTCCAGCCCCAGGGCGAAGTCCAGGTTACGGCCGATATAGAACACGGAGTCGTGGTTGAAGTAGCGGGAGGCCAGATATTGGATGGTCTCCTTGTTCTCCAATACCTCCTCCATCTTGTAGGGCAGGGCCTGCAGCTCGGAGACGATCGCGTCGTAATTGCCCCGGTCGATGGTGCCAAGCACCTCGGCAAAGTACATGCCCAGCATATCCAGCACGATCAGCTGGGTGCTGTAGGCTTTGGTGGTGGCCACGGCGATCTCGGGCCCGGCCCAGGTGTACAGCACGTCGTCCGACTCCCGGGCAATGGAACTGCCCACCACGTTGACGATGGACAGGATCCTGGCGCCCAGCTTCCGGGCCTCCCGCAGGGCGGCCATGGAGTCCAGGGTCTCGCCGGACTGACTGATGACGATCACCAGGGTGTCCTCGTCCACCAGCGGGTCCGCATAGCGGAATTCCGAGGCCAGCATGATATCCACCGGGCGGCGCAGCAGCCGCTCCAGGTTGTACTTGCCCACCATGCCCACGTGGTAGGAGGAGCCGCAGGCAACGATGAAGATCTTCCCGATCTCGCGGATCTCTTCCGGCGTCATCTTCAGCTCCTCAAAGCAGATGCGCCCCTCTTTGATCCGGGGAGAGATCGTCTTGCGCACCGCCTCGGGCTGCTCCATGATCTCCTTGAACATGAAGTGCTCATAGCCGCCCTTCTCCGCGGCGCTCACGTCCCAGTCGATGAAGCTGTGGGTCTTTTCCACCGGCTGGCCCATGGCGTTATAGACCTGGATGCCGTCGGCCCGGACCACCGCCACCTCGCCGTCCTCCATGTAGGACACGTCCCGGGTATGCTTGATGACCGCCGTCACGTCGGAGGCGATGAAGTTGCAGCCCTCGCCGTAGCCCAGCAGCAGCGGCGCGTCCTTGCGGGCGGCGATGAAGGCGTCCGGCAGGTCGCTGCACAGGATGCCCAGGGCATAGGCGCCCTCGATCCGGTGGAGCACCCGGTACACCGAGCCCATCAGATCCCCGCTGAGCCGGTAGTAATAGGCCAGCAGCTGGGCCACCACCTCGGTGTCGGTCTCCGAGCGGAATTCCACGCCCTGCGACAGCAGGAACTCCTTGATCTCCATATAGTTTTCGATGATGCCGTTGTGCACCACCGCGATGTGGCTGTCCTGGCTCAGATGGGGGTGAGAGTTGATGTCGTTGGGCTCCCCGTGGGTGGCCCAGCGGGTGTGGCCCACGCCCAGCACGCCGTCCATGGTCCGGCCCCCGTCCACCAAAGCCTTGAGCACCTTAAGGCGGCCCTTGGACTTGCGCACCTGCAGGCCGTTTTTCTCCGACAGCACCGCGATACCCGCCGAGTCATAGCCCCGGTATTCCAACCGCTCCAGCCCATCCAGCAGAATGGGCGCCGCCTGCTCCGTTCCCACAAATCCAACGATACCGCACATAGCCGGTCCCCCCGTCCGATAATATGTAAACCAACACGGAATTTATTATAGCACCGGTCCCCGATCCCGGCAAGCGCCCTACCATACAATTACGATTAGGATTTCTCATAACCAAAAAATATGATGAAAAAAGCGGGGAAACACGGCGGAATCAGTCGGAAACAAATTTTTATCGGACACTATATTTTGTGGTCAAACCGGTTACAGGCCGGTTAAACTTTCTATATTTTGTGATTTCCCTCTTGACATTCCCCATATCTGGGGCTATGATGGCAGAGCACGGAACAAGATCTTGCGAAAAGGGGGCGCGGCCATGCTCATATCCGGACTGCAAAAGCTGACGCTTCTGGACTATCCCGGCAAGGTGGCCTGTACGGTGTTCACCGGCGGCTGCAATCTCCGCTGCCCCTTCTGTCACAACGCGCCCCTGGTTCTGCCCGAGCGGATCGAGGGCGACCCCAACGGGGAGGAGACGGTGCTCGCCTTCCTGCGAAAACGACAGGGCATCCTGGACGGCGTGGCCATCACCGGCGGCGAGCCGCTGCTGCAGAAGGACATGGCCTCCTTCCTGGAAAAGATCCGCGCCCTGGGCTACAAGATCAAGCTGGACACCAACGGTTCCTTCCCGGACAGGCTGAAGGAGCTGGTGGAAGCCGGGCTTGTGGACCGGGTGGCCATGGACATCAAGAACGCCCCGGAGCTGTACGGGAAGACCACGGGCGTGCCGGGGCTGGATCTGACCCCTTTCCGGCGCAGCAAGGACTATTTGCTGGAGGGCCGGGTGGACTATGAATTCCGCACCACGGTGGTCAGGGGCCTGCACACGGTGGAGAGCCTGGCGGAGGCGGCCAAATGGATCGCGGGTGCGAAGGAATATTACCTGCAGCAATTCAAGGATTCGGGAGATATTCTGAACATCGAGGGCCTTGGGGCCTTCAACAGCGAAGAAATGCATGCGCTGAAAGCGGCGGTGGCGCCCTATGTGCCCACGGTAGAGCTGCGAGGCGTGGAATAAAGAGAGAAACACTGGAGGACAAAGATATGTATCAGGTAGTTAAGCGCGACGGCAAAGTCGTAGACTTCAACATCAACAAGATCGCTGACGCCATCAAAAAGGCTTTTGACGCCACCGACACGGAATACAATGACAGCGTCATCGACTTTCTGGCCCTGAAGGTCTCGGCGGACTTCCTGCCGAAAATCAAGGCCGGGCTGGTGACTGTGGAGGACATTCAGGACAGCGTGGAAGCGGTCCTGTCCCGGGGCGGCTACGAGCAGGTGGCCAAGGCCTATATCCTGTACCGCAAGCAGCGGGAGAAGCTGCGCAACATGAAGTCCACCTATCTGGACTACAAGGAGACCGTCAACAAGTACCTGAACGTTGAGGACTGGCGCGTCAAGGAGAATTCCACCGTCACCTATTCCGTGGGCGGTCTGATCCTGTCCAACTCCGGCGCCATCACCGCCAACTACTGGCTCAGCGAGGTCTATGACCAGGAGATCGGCGACGCCCACCGCAACTGCGACATCCACCTGCACGACCTGTCCATGCTCACCGGCTACTGTGCCGGCTGGAGCCTGAAGCAGCTGATCCAGCAGGGTCTGGGCATCCCCGGGAAGATCAATTCCTCCCCCGCCGGACACCTGTCCACCCTCTGCAACCAGATGGTGAACTTCCTGGGCATCATGCAGAACGAATGGGCCGGCGCCCAGGCCTTCTCCTCCTTTGACACCTATCTGGCCCCCTTCGTCAAGGTGGACAATCTCAGCTACAAGGAAGTCAAGCAGTGCATCCAGTCCTTCGTCTTCGGCGTGAACACCCCGTCCCGCTGGGGCACCCAGGCACCGTTTTCCAACATCACCCTGGACTGGACCGTGCCCGCCGACCTGAAGGACCTGCCCGCCATCGTGGGCGGCAAGGAGATGGACTTCACCTACGGCGACTGCAAGGCGGAGATGGACATGGTCAACAAGGCCTTCATCGACGTGATGATCGAGGGCGACGCGGACGGCCGCGGCTTCCAGTATCCCATCCCCACCTACTCCATCACCCGTGACTTTGACTGGTCTCCCACCGAGAACAACAAGATGCTCTTTGAGATGACCGCCAAGTACGGCACTCCCTACTTCTCCAACTACATCAACTCCGATATGGAGCCCTCCGACGTGCGCTCCATGTGCTGCCGCCTGCGTCTGGACCTGCGCGAGCTGCGCAAGAAGTCCGGCGGCTACTTCGGCTCCGGCGAGAGCACCGGCTCCATCGGCGTGGTCACCCTGAACATGCCGCGCCTGGCCTACCAGTCCAAGGATGAGGCGGACTTCTACGCAAGGCTCGACAAGCTGATGGACCTGGCCGCCCGCTCCCTGAAGATCAAGCGCGACGTCATCACCAAGCTGCTGGACGCGGGTCTCTATCCCTACACCAAGCATTACCTGGGCGGCTTCAGCAACCACTTCTCCACCATCGGCCTGGTGGGCATGAACGAGGCGGGCCTCAACGCCAAGTGGATCCGCGCCGACATGACCGATCCCAAGTGCCAGGCGTTCACCAAGCAGGTGCTGGACCACATGCGCGAGCGGCTGAGCGACTACCAGGAGCAGTACGGCGACCTGTACAACCTGGAGGCCACCCCGGCCGAGTCCACCGCCTACCGCTTTGCCAAGCATGACACCGAGGACTTCCCCGACATCATCACCGCGGCAGAGCCCGGCGGCACCCCCTACTACACCAACAGCTCTCACCTGCCGGTGAGCTACACCGACGACGTGTTCACCGCCCTGGACATCCAGGACGATCTGCAGACCCGTTACACCTCCGGCACCGTGTTCCACGCTTTCCTGGGCGAAAAGCTGCCCGACTGGGAAGCGGCCGCCAATCTGGTGCGGAAGATCGCGGAGAACTACCGGCTGCCCTACTACACCATATCCCCCACCTACTCGGTCTGCCACACCCACGGTTACCTGACCGGCGAGCAGTTTGTGTGCCCCCACTGCGGCAAGAGCGCCGAGGTCTACAGCCGCATCACCGGCTACTATCGCCCGGTGCAGAACTGGAATGACGGCAAGGCCCAGGAGTTCAGGGAGCGCAAGGAGTACAACGTGGCCCGCTCCAAGCTGAGCCACCAGGGCCCGGTGGAGATCCCCCGGCCCGGTGCCAAAGAGCCCGCCCCCATGGTGAAGGCCGCTGAGGAGGCCCTGAAGGGCGCCATCCTCTTCGCCACGCCCACCTGCCCCAACTGCCGCATCGCCTGCTCCTACATGGACAAGGCTGGCTTCCAGTATGAAAAGCTGATGGCCGACGAGAACGCGGACCTGGCCGGCAAGTACGGTGTCAAGCAGGCCCCCACCCTGATCGTCCCCAAGGGCGACGGCTTTGAGAAGATCGCCGGCGCTGGCGCCATCAAGGCCTATGTGACCGGCAAGGCCTGAGATCCAAAAGCAAGCATAACAAACGGCAAGCCCGACAAGGTCGGGCTTGCCGTCTATCAAGGAGAAACAGCCATGTACGATATCCTCATCATCGGCGGCGGCCCGGCCGGGCTCACTGCCGCCACCTACGCCAGACGGGCTGGCAAGTCCGTGCTGGTCATCGAAAAGAGCGCTTTCGGCGGGCAGATCACCTGGTCCCCCAAGGTGGAGAATTTCCCGGGCTTCCTGTCCATCAGCGGCAATGAGCTGGGCGACAAGCTGCTGGAGCAGGCCATGGAGCAGGGCGCCGAGGTGGAGCTGGACGCGGTCACCGCCCTGCGTCGGGAGGACGGCGGCTTCACCGCCGAGACCGAGTTCGGCGGCTCCTTCCAGGGCCGCAGCGTTATCCTGGCCACCGGCGCCAGGCCCCGCATGCTGGGGCTTTCCCGGGAGGAGGAGCTGGTGGGCAGCGGCGTGTGCTACTGCGCCGTGTGCGACGGCGCCTTTTACAAGGGCAAGCCTGTGGCCGTCAGCGGCGGCGGCAACAGCGCCCTGCAGGACGCGCTGCTGCTCAGCGAGAGCTGCAGCAAGGTCTATCTGATCCACCGGCGTGACAGCTTCCGGGGCGAGGCCAAACTGGTGGACGCCCTGCGGGAAAAGAAAAATGTGGAGTTCGTGCTGAATGCCCGGATCACAGAGCTGCTGGGTGAGGACGCCCTCAGCGCCGTCACCGTGGAGCAGGAAGGGCAGAGCCGGGAGCTCAAGATAGACGGCCTCTTTGTGGCGGTGGGCCACCAGCCGGACAACGGCGCCTTTGCGGAATTTCTCGTGCTGGACGGCGCGGGCTACGCCGCCTCCGGGGAGGACTGCCTCACCGCCACACCCGGCCTCTTTGTGGCCGGAGACTGCCGGGCCAAGGAGGTCCGCCAGCTGACCACCGCCGCGGCCGACGGCGCGGTGGCTGCTCTGGCCGCCTGCCGCTGGCTGGATCGGACCTGAACCCTCATGATGGAGATCACCCGACTGGGCGAAGACCTGTATAGCTTCCCCATCCCCCTGCCCCGCAACCCGCTGAAATGGCTCAACTGCTATGTGCTCAAGGGCCAGGGCAGCCAGCGGAACCTGCTGGTTGACACCGGCTTCTTCCTGCCGGAGTGCACCGCGGCCCTGGACGAGGGCATGGCCCGGCTGGGATTAAAGCCCGAGGACACCGACGTGTTCCTGACCCACCTGCACTCGGATCACGCGGGCAACGCCCGCTATCTGCAGGACAAGGGCTGCCGCATCCTCATGGGCGCGGCGGATTATGCCATCATATCCCGGCCCAGTCAGGTCCGCTGGACCCGCTCCGGGCAGCACGCCATCGACGAGGGGATGCCCTGGGACCACATGGACCGGATGCGCCGGACCAACAGTGAGGTGTCCGTCACCTCCGGAGATTTCGACGCCGTGCAGTTTACCGACGGCGACCGCTTCTCCTGTGCCGGGCGGGGGCTGGAATGCGTGCTGACGCCGGGCCACACCCCGGGGCACATGTGCCTCTACGACCCGGAGAGCAAAACCATGCTCCTGGGGGATCATGTGCTTTTTGATATCTCCCCCAACATCACCTTCTGGATCGATGTGGCCGATCCCCTGGGGGACTATCTGAACAGCCTGCGCGCCCTGGGCCGCTTTGACATTCAGCGCGCCCTGCCCGGACACCGCAGGCAGCCGGAGATCTCCGTCAACGAGCGGGTGGAGCAGCTGCTGGAGCATCACGCGCGGCGGCTGCAGAACACCATGGAGGTCCTGGCCGAGGAGCCGGGACTCACCGCCTACGACCTGGCTGGAAAGATGCGCTGGCGCATCCACGCCCGCAGCTGGGAGGATTTCCCGCCGGGGCAGCAGTACTTCGCCCTGGGCGAGACCCTGTCCCATCTGGACCATCTGATCCTGCAGGGGCACGTCCGCCGGGACGACAGCGGCGAGCATCCGCGCTATTATCTGATATAAGAAAAGCGGCTGAGCCTTCATTCGGATGGGCCATCATGTTTTCACTTGAAGAGGCGTAGAAAGAGCAGCAAATCCCCGCTTTCGGATCCCTGGATACCAGGCTTCCAAAAGCGGGGATGCTTCTTTTTCTTTTTGCTTGTTATCTGTCAACGATCCCGCTGATGGCGATGATCTGCAGCGTGGGCTCCTCGTCCGTCATATAGTTGGGGTCATTGAGCCAGATCTGCCCGCTGCCCATGCAGATCCCCTGGCCATTGACGAACATGCCCAGAAAATCCTCTTCCAGCATGGCGTCGCGGTCGCTTTCGGCCACGGTCTTATCCATCATATAGCCCAGGAAAGCATCGGCATCGACAAGCTCTGTTCCGTTGATGGTGATGGGATAGCGGATCATGTCAGCCAGCGCATACCAGTTCTGCTCCAGATAAGCGGTACGGACATTGAAAGCGACCACGGTCTCGACCTGGAACTTGTCCATGGCCGTAACGGGGGCATAGTGGTCCGGATCGCTTACATATTTCATGTCCGGCGACGATCCCCAGGCATATACGGTCTCAATGTTGCCGGATTCAAACTCCTCCGTAATGGTCAAGCTGTTGTTCTCCGGGTCGAAAACCGCATGGCCTTTGCCATCGGTATCACTGGCTTTCTCTTCCGCCACACTGCCGTCGCTGGCGTAGGTGTACTCCGTCAGGACCGCGTCGGCAAAGGTCATCGTGAGGGTCTCGGGGTCGAAGGGGCCGCTCATGACCGTTTGCGTATGGAACCAGGGGCTGCCCGCCCAGGTGACGGTGATCTTCGCGCCATCCGCGCCCTCGGCCTCGACCAGCGCCTCCGTGTTGTATTCGGTGCTGTAGACGCCGACAAAATTCATGATCGGGTTCTGCCCATCCTCCTGGGGCATCTCGACCGCCTCTGTGACCTGCGGTTCGGCGGCAGGCGTTTTGTTTTCGGCAGACGGCCCGGTTCCGCAGGCGGTCAGGGAAAGGACAAGCGCGAGGGAAAGAACAAGTGTGATCAGTTTCTTTTTCATGGTTTCCTCCGGTTGATTTTGTTTAGGCGCACGCAGTGCATGCCGGCGTCAAAACCGGAGCCTCTTTTTTGCGAAAAGCTCGCAGTCTGGCTTTGCCTGAGAACAGACCGGTCAGTCCAGGTGATCCCATGCGAAGAAACGTTCTGATGTCGGTTGTTCCTCTTCCATAATTCCGGGGACGAATTCCGTGACATAGGCGGAACCCATGACCCGATCGATGTAGTACCGGATCTGCGCACCCGTATAGGAGCGGTACAGGACTACGATCTCGCTTTCGTCACTGGAAACGATCTCCCAATAAACCGTATAATCTTCGGAGTCAACGATGCTCTCCAAGTCCGGATCGCTGCTGAAGCAATAATTCTTGACCGCAGACAGCGCCTCTTCGTCCGTAAGCTCGCGAGGTCCGTCCTTTTCGATGACCGACAGGGTGTGCAGCATATAGTGGAAGCGTCTTCCAAAGCCTTCGGCGGCCTCAATGGAGAAGTGCGCCGTGGCAACAACACAGCCGTTGCCTGCGGGGATGATATATACCGCCTGCAGCTCATCCGCCATTCTGCCGGTGCCCTTGAGCTCGGAGGCTTCGATGTAGATGCAGCTGCCCGCGCTGGCAAGCTCGCGCGTCTCCCGAATGAGGTCAAATTCCTGGGAAAGGATCGCGCTGATGGCGTCAGCGACCAGCTCGGCGCTGCCTGTGTCGTATCTCACTTCCAGGTAGTTCTCGGGAGCGGCGGGATCGTCCCAGACGGAGATAAACAGCTCACGGTCCCCTTCGCTTTTCCGCACAAAGGACTCATAGTCATAGTCCATCTCGAATCCGGCAGTCTTGTTCACAACGTGCTCGTATTGGACGGTCTCCTCCATGCCTTCCAGCATGATGACCGTTTCGAAGCGTTCGCCGTCCTGCCTGCCGGTTTCAATCGCCGGCTCGGAGCTCTCAGAAGCTTCTGCCTGCTGGTCATCCGTTTGGGGAGGCGCTGCTTGCTCGTCGTTCTCTTCCGGAGTCTCGACGGCCTCCGCGTCCTGCGACTCGGCAGCAGGTGTTTTGCTTCCAGCTGGCGGGACGGTCCCGCAGGCGGCCAGGGAAAGCAAGAGCGCCATGATAACGGCGATCGTAAACACGGTCTTTTTCATATTGTCCTCCAAAGTTCTAATCTTGCCGCAGTGCGCAAAAACGCCGGCATGAGAGTTTTTCTGTCAATGGCTGCCGGGTTTCTCGGCATATTTGAAGCCCCGCAGCGGTTTTGAATTATATCACTGTGCCCTTGCCTATGCAAGCGCGGTTAAGAAAACTTAAGTTCTTTTTTGCCATATATGCCTTCCGCGCCCGTGACAAGACGCTCCGACAGGAGTATAATCCTTATAGAAGCATTTTGGAAGAACAGGAAGCTGAAAAGGAGCCGTCAAACCGTATAGCGCGGCAACAGCTTATGGAGACGCGGGCGCGCATACGCGGATCCGGATAACAGAAAGATAGTAACAGGGCATAAAACGATTCCCCATTTTCAAATGCTGAGGTGACATGAGAAGATGAATATCACGCAGACTTTTTATGACAGTATGGCAGCGCAATACGATAAGCTCTTCCAGGATTGGCAGGCGACGACACGGGAGCAGGCGGAGATCCTGGACAGGCTCTTCCGGGAATGCGGTTATGCCCGCACAGCCCGCGTTCTGGACTGCGCCTGCGGGATCGGAACGCAGGCCCTCGGCCTGGCGGCGCTCGGATATGAAGTCACGGCCTCGGATATCAGCGAAGGAGAATTGGCCGAGGCGAGACAGCGGGCAGCGAAAAACGGCCTGCAGATCTGCTTTGCGCGAGCCGACTTCTGCTCCTTGTCAGATACGTTCACGGAGCGATTTGACATTGTGATTGCCATGGACAACGCCCTGCCCCATATGCTCACCGGCCAGGCGTTGAGCACAGCGGTCAAAAGTATCGTCGGCCGGTTGAAGGCGGACGGCATCTTTGTTGCCAGCATCCGGGATTATGACAGCCTTCTGGCGAGCAAGCCTCCCTATTCGCCGCCCTATATCCACAAGACGGAAAAAGGGCAGCGGGTTTCCTTCCAGACCTGGGATTGGCAGGATGAAAACTATCGGCTGACCCAGTATATCATTGAGGATGAGGAAACGCTTCGCATCAGCAAGTTTGTCTGCGAATACAGAGCGACCCGCCGGGAAGAACTGACGCGGCTGCTCCGGGACAAGGGCTGCCGTGAGGTCGCGTGGAAAGCCCCGGAGGAAACAGGCTTCTATCAACCGATCGTCGTGGCGAGGAAGTGAGCTCCTTGCGCAAGCTGCCGCCCTCTCGGCAGCATGCCGGCTCGTGCAGCAGGATCTCTTCGGTCCGGTTTTGAATGCTGTTCCTCCCGCATCACTTTGCCGCAAACAAGCCGCCGTCAGGGTTTATTTTGCAAAGGAAGAACTTATCCTTGCAAAATAAACCCTGACGCAATTTCCGGCCGCAAAATTTGTCTGATCTCCCCTGGATTTTCGTATTAAGCCTGCACAATGAAGCCGCCGCCCAGCAGGCGGTCCCCGTCATAGAGCACAGCCGATTGTCCCGCGGCGGGGGCCCGCACCGGCTCGTCGCAGCGGATCTGTACCAGCCCGTCCTGTACCCACGCGGTGCAGGGCGGGTTTTCCCACTTGGTGTGCCGCACCCGGACGCTGGCCCGGATGGGCTCCGCGGGCGGGTCGATCAGCCAGTTGAAGTCCCTGGCCGTGACCTCAGTCTTGAACAGCTCCTCCCACAGAGCCAGCTCCACGGTGTTCGCCGCAGCGTCAATGCGGGAGACGTAGATCTTGCGTCCCTCCAAAAGTCCCGGCCAGCGCTGCCCCACGGTATAGCGGAAGATGCCCGCGTGCCGCCCGATGACCTGACCGTGGAACAGCAGCTCGCCCTCCGGCGGCAGCTCGCCCCGGCGGCCCAGCCAGGCGATATAGTCCTTGTCCGGGATGAAGCAGATCTCCATGCTGTCCGGCTTGTGGGCCACCGGCAGGGCCAAATCCTCCGCCAGAGCGCGGACCTGTTTTTTCTCGTACTCCCCCAGGGGCAGCAGCAGGCGTTTGACCTGCTCCCTCTGCAAACGGCAGAGCATATAGCTCTGGTCGTTGCTGGGGCGGCCCTTGTACAGCTCGCCATTCTCGCTGCGGGCGTAATGCCCGGTGGCGATGAATTCCGCGCCCAGGGCGTCCGCCACCGCCAGCAGATTTTTGAATTTCATGGCGGGGTTGCAGAGGATGCAGGGGTTGGGCGTCTCCCCTCTCAGATAAGCCGCCGCAAAGGGGGCGCAGACCTTTTCCTCCAGCTCCGCCTTCACGTCCCGTACCGTCAGCGGGATGCCCATGATTTCTGCCGTCCGCACGGCGTCCTGCCGGGCGTCCTCCCCGGCGTTATCCAGATACAGGCCGTGGACCTCCAGGCCCCGGGAGCGCAGCAGAGCGGCGGACACGGCGGAATCCACGCCGCCGGAAAAACCCACGACCGCCTTCATGTCTGCGTCTCCATGTAGATCATCAGCACCGAGATATCCGCCGGGGACACGCCGGAAATGCGGCTGGCCTGGCCGAAGCTGGCCGGGCGGATCTTCTTCAGCTTTTCCCGGGCCTCCAGCCGCAGGCCGGTCACCCGGTCATAGTCCAGGTCCGCGGGCAGGGGACGCTCCTCCATACGGGAGAATTCCTCCACCTGCTTCAGCTGCCGCTTGATATAGCCCTCGTACTTGAGGCGGATCTCCACCTGTCGGGCCACCATCCGGTCCAGAGCAGGCCGGTCCGGGTCGAAGCGGGCGGTGTCCTCGTAGCCCACCTGGGGCCGCCGCACCAGATCTGCCAGGGAAACGCCGGTGCTTACCGGTGCGGTACCCCGCTCCGCCAGCATGGCGTTGAGCGCCTCTGTGGGCGGCACGTGGCAGCTCTCCAGGCGGTGCAGCTCCGCTTCCACGGCGGCGTACTTGTCCAGCACGGCCCGGTGCCGCTCCGGGCTCACCAGGCCCACCCGCAAGCCGATGGCGCTGAGCCGCTCGTCCGCATTGTCCTGCCGGTGCAGCAGCCGGTACTCGCTGCGGGAGGTCATCATCCGGTAGGGCTCGTTGGTGCCCTTGGTCACCAGATCGTCGATCAGGGTGCCGATGTAGCCGTCGCTGCGCCGCAGGATCAGCGGCGGCTCCCCTCTCAGCTTCAGCGCCGCATTCACGCCGGCCACATAGCCCTGGACGGCGGCCTCCTCATAGCCGGAGGAGCCGTTGAACTGCCCGGCGCCGTAGAGCCCGGCGATCTGCTTGCACTCCAGCGTGGGCAGCAGCTCCGTGGGATCCACGCAGTCGTATTCGATGGCGTAAGCGCAGCGGGTCATCTCCGCATGCTCCAGACCCGGGATGGTGTGCAGCATCTCCACCTGCACCTCCTCCGGCATGGAGGAGGAAAAGCCCTGAATATACAACTCCTCGGTGTTCAGTCCCATGGGCTCCACGAACAGCTGGTGCCGGGCCTTGTCCGAAAAGGTCATCACCTTGGTCTCGATGCTGGGGCAGTAGCGGGGACCGACCCCCTCGATGACCCCGGCGTAGATGGGACTGCGATCCAGGTGGGCACGGATGATCGCATGGGTCCGCTCGTTGGTATAGGTCAGATAACAGACCGCCCGATTTTCCGGCGGCTCCGCAGTGGAGAAGGAAAAGCCCTCCGGCTCCTCGTCTCCCGGCTGCAGCTCCATTTTGGAAAAGTCCACGGTCCTGGCGTTGACACGGGGCGGCGTCCCGGTCTTGAAACGGCGCATGCTCAGCCCAAGCTGGCGCAGCCGCGCCGCCAGGGGCACTGCCGCCGCCAGCCCATCCGGGCCGGAGGAGCGCAGCACCTCGCCCACGATGGTGCGGCCGTCCAGATAGGTGCCGGAGGCGATGATCACCGCCCGGCAGGCATAAGTGGCCCCGGTATGGGTGGTGACCGAACAGATCTGTCCGTCCTCCACGCCGATATCCACTACCTCGGCCTGCTTGATGCGCAGGCCCTCCTGCCGCTCCAGAGTCTGTTTCATGACCTCCTGGTAGCGCCGCCGGTCCGCCTGGGCCCGCAGGGAATGCACCGCCGGGCCCTTACCCCGGTTCAGCATCCGATACTGGATGCAGGCCTTGTCCGCCGCCTTGGCCATTTCGCCGCCCAGGGCGTCCAGCTCCCGTACCAGGTGGCCCTTGCCGGTGCCTCCGATGGCCGGGTTGCAGGGCATGTTGCCCACGCTGTCCAGATTCACCGTAAAGCAGACCGTGTCCATCCCCAGGCGTGCGGCGGCCAGGGCCGCCTCGATCCCGGCGTGGCCGGCGCCGATCACCGCTATATCGCATTTTCCCGCATCGTACCGAATCACGTTCATCCTGCTCCCGATCTTGTAGTGTTCTTTTGATGATTATACCAGATGTCGGGCCAAGTGGAAAGCCTTGCCGTGCAAAACGGGAAACATTTTTCTTGACCGCGGGAGCGAAAGCGCATATAATAAGGTAGACATAATATTTTCCCCATCCTTTCGGAGGTGAGGTCTGATATGCGTATTCGAAGCAAGCGTGCTCTCACGCTGTTGCTGACCCTGTGCGTGTGCCTGTCCCTGCTGAGTCTTGCGCCGGTGAACGCCCACGCCGCGACCGAGATCAAAAACGCCACCACTACCCTGGAATACGGCGACCCGGTGGTCATGATGGAAGTGTCGCAGAACGCGTCCCGCGCGTCCGGTACCGGGTATCACCTGGTCAGCGCCACCTGGCTGGACAGCGCCGGCAAGGCGGAGACCGGCACCTACAAGAAGGGCAGCTACACCCTGGTGATCCGTCTGGAAGCGGACAAGGGCTATGTGTTCGCGGCGGACGCCAAGGGCTATATCAACAACAGCAATGCCGGCATCACCACTGAGCGCAGTGAGGACGGCAGTCAGTTGACCCTCTCCCGCACATACAACGCCACTGTCTGGGCCCCCATTCCGGTGAAGCACCCCGGCCCGGAGACCGTCAAGGAAGGCGGATGGTGTTCCTTTGTGGTGTCCGGCATGTATGTGGGCAGCTATGAGTGGATCCTGGAATCACCCGACGGAAAGACCGTGCCCGCCAGCAAGCTGACCGACTATTTCCCCAATGTGACCCAGGAAGGCGACGGCACCTCCAAGATCAAGCTCTACAATATTCCCTATGAAATGAACGGCTGGAAGATCTACTGCACCGAATGGAGCGTAGACAAGCTCAACTTCACCAACACCAACAGCACCACCCTCACCGTGACCTCGGACAATCCGCCATCCCCGACCCCGGCGCCGACGGAAGCGCCCGCAGAGCCCGGGACCGAGGCGGCCCCGGCGGAGGGAACGGAAGCCGCGACCGCCGAAGGGACGGCAGCCGCAGCCGGCACGGAGGCAGACGCCGGAGCGGAAACCGCCCCCGGAGAGGACCCGACCGCCGTGGAGGAGGTCGTGCACCACTTCTCCGAGACCTGGAGCTACGACGGGCAAACCCACTGGCACGCCTGTGAGGATGAGGGCTGTGATGCGATCGACGGACAGGCCCTCCACGCCATGGTGTGGACCGTGACCCGGGAGGCCGATCGCGACGCCCCCGGCGAGGAAGAAGGCGTGTGCACCGTCTGCGGATACCGGGCCGTGCGGGAACTCCCCGTCGATGAGGAGGCCATTGCCCAGAGCGACGCCCGAATCTTCCGCTTCATCCTCATCGGATTGGCGGCGCTGCTGCTGCTGAGCATCATCATTCTGATCGTCCAGGCAGTACGCCGGGCCAATCGCTACCGGTAAACAAACGAATAAAACCGTTACGGCAGCCGCATACGCGGCTGCCGTTCTCTGCTCTGCCCAAGGAAACATAAAAACAGCCGCCGGAAGCGATAGCTTCCGGCGGCTGTCGGCGTTTCAGGCCTCGGCCTCAGTCGACGATAACGATGCTCTCGATCACAGGCTGGGCATCCGCGGGGATGGTGCCGTTGTTGTCTGTGGGCTTGGCGTCCTTCGCGATCTGATCTGCGACCTCCATCCCCTCGGTCACGTGGCCAAAGGCGGCGTAGTGCCCATCCAGGAAGGTGGAATCCGCCACGGTGATAAAGAACTGGGAACTGGCGCTGTCAAGCTCGTCCCCGCGGGCCATGGAGATCACGCCCTTTACATGGCTGATGGAATTCTCCACGCCGTTCTCGGCAAACTCACCCTTGATCGTGGTGTCCGAACCGCCGAAGCCGGTACCCAGCGGGTCGCCGCCCTGGATCATGAAACCATCGATGATCCGGTGGAAGGTCAGGCCGTCATAAAAGCCGGCCTTGGCCAGGTTCACAAAGTTTGCCACCGAGATGGGCGCCACATCCCCGTCCAGTTCCACCTTGATGGTGCCGTAATCCTTTATGGTGATCTCCGCGTGATGCAGCCCGGTCAGAGGCGTCACCTCCGCAGGCTGGGCCGGCGCAGGGGTCTCGGTCTTGCTGCCGCAGGCGCACAGGGCCAGCAGCATCACAAGCGCCATCAAAAGGCAAAGCGTTTTCTTCATCTTCATATTCTCCTGTTCTTATATTTGATTCAAGTCCATGTTCAGCGCAGGGAGGGATCATATCCTCTCCGGGAATTCATGCTATCATATGTCTGCCAAAAAATCAAGGGAATCACGCAGTCCCGGGGGCATTCAAGATCTCCGGGGCTGCGCTTTTCACAGAGGAAAGGGCTTTGTTGCAAAGGATGTTGCCAAGATTTGTTAACTATTGTATACTGTTTGAATAGAAAGCTTTGAGGGGGTGTGAGGCGAATGGCCTATACGGCGATCGAAAGCATGCGCAGGGAAAACGAAAAGCGGTTCGGTGCGGATCTGGGGCCCATGCAGCCGCCGCTGTATCAAAGCGAGCAGAACCCAAACGACCTGAAATCCGCCGCGCTGCGCTTTCTCCATGAACGCTGCGAAGGGCTGCTTTTCAGCGCACAGATCCAGGCTGAGGAGCAGAGCACAGGCAAATACCGGGGGAAGAGTCTCGCTCCGGGGCAGATCCCCTACAACATGGAGATGGACCTGAACCGGCTCTGTCTGGAAAAAGCGCTGGAGACTTTTATCGACTCCGGCGTGGCGGAGGACGCCTACACGGTCTATTACTGCTATCTGGAAATGTTCCTGGGTCGCTACGGCAGATCCAAGCGGATGGTAGAGCTCCTGTCGGAGTATGAGGCCAATGGCAGCTCCCTGCTTATGAAGCACCGGGACCACTATTCTCACTCGGTCTACGTATTCGCCCTGGGCCTGGCCATCTATGAGACCAACGCTGACTACCGGGAAACCTTCCGCCGCTTTTACCGGCTGCCCGCCGGGGAGGAGCGATCTCAGGAGGCCTGCGAGGCCGCCAATCTCTTTTTGGAATATTGGGGCCTGACCGCCCTGTTTCACGACATCGGCTACCCCTTTGAACTGCCCTTTGAACAGTTGATGAGCTATTTTGAGGTGGACAACCAGGAGCGCGGCAAGGGCAGCCTGTATCTGGCCTACCACGATGTGGAGCCCTTGACCGCCCTGGACGAGATAGGCAAGGTCCATCTTGAGACCCTGTACGGTCAGCACTTTGAGACCGTCGTCGAGCTGCTGGCCCGAGACATCGCCGATAAGCTGGGCGAGGCCTACGGTTTCTCGGAGACCTATCTGCGCTCCGTGATCGACTGGAAGCCGGTGGCGCCGGACCGCTTCGGATATTATATGGACCACGCCTTTTTCAGCGCCTCCCGTCTCTACCAGGAGTTGGTGGAGGAGCTGGGCGCCGAAAACCTGAATCGCATGCACGTGGACGCCCTGTCGGCGATCCTGTTGCACAACAGCCTGTTCAAGTTCTCCATTGCCTTTTACAAGGACGCGGAAAAGCGGAAGGCTCCTCTGCGCGCGGCGCTCCATCCGCTGGCCTGGCTGCTGATGCTCTGCGATGAGCTGCAGTGCTGGGACCGGATCGCCTATGGACGAAACTCCCGCACAGAGCTGCACCCCATGGCGGCGGACTTCGATTTCAGCGGCGGCAAGCTGACCGCCATTTATTACTACGACCAGGAGGAACGGGAAAAGATCCGGAAATTCCAGGTACAGTACCGGGCCTGGGAAGAGGGCGGCGAGGAAGGCGATCCCCCGCGGCTCAAGGCCTTCAGCGACATGGCCGAAAAGGAGCAGCGCTTTACCGCCGATATCGAAAAGATCGTCGACACCCGCAGCTGTCCCCTGCATATCGAGCCGGGGATCCGCCAGGCGGACCGCAGGAGCAAGCACATTTATCTGTCCGGCAGCAATTTCCTGCACCTGTACGATTTCGCCGTGGCCCTGCATGGCCGAAACATGCCGGCGGAAACCACCGTTAAAGCGCTGGAGGAAAAGTTCGCGGGGCTGTCCCTGGAATACCAGCTGTCCGGCATCAATCGCGCCAAGAGTTTCAGCCGCTACCTGAATGCCCTGGACTGCTTTTATACGGACCGGCCCGTGGACTTCCCCATGGTCACCGCCTTCACCCCGGAGCAGATGGCGGTGATTGCTCCCATGGAGCATGAGCGCTGGGTCCGGGAGCACCAGGCCATGGGCTGGCGCTGCGGCAGCGCCTATTCCGTCCTGCCGCTGGCCGAGGATACGCCGGAGGCGCGCACCGCCCTGCGGGAGCAGCTGCGCTGTCATGCGCTGGCCATGGACGGAGAGCTCAGCGCCGAAGACATCCATGCCCACTACCTCACCCTGTCGGAAGAGGATCTGGGCAAGGACTGGAAGCCCTTCACCAGTATGCTGCAGCTGCTGAAAAAGTATGACGGGCTGCGGATCTACCATCTGTAAACGGGAAGCATCAGCATGAAAGACTGGATAAAACGCTATCCCCCCTACGAAGGGGAGGAGCCCTATCTGTATTTTGCCTTTGCCCAGGCGGACAGCGCCGGGGCCTGGAAGATCCTGCGCCCGCTGCTGGAGCGCGGCTGCCGGGTCTGGTACAGCAGCGGCCCGGCGGGCAGCGCCTCGGAGCTGCTGCGCCGTCAGACCCGCTCCGGCGGCGCGGAGCTGACGCTGATCTATCTGACGGACGCGGCCTGTGCCGACAAAGACATCAAGAGCAACATCCTGGTCAACCAGAAATTTGACCGGAAGCTCCTGTGCCTGGACCCCGACGAACAGGACCGGCGGCTTTCCATGGGTCTGCGGGAGGACATCCCCCACATCCCCCTGTACAAGCTTGGAACCGCCGGGGCCATGGAAAATGCCGTGATCCACGCGGACGGCTTCTCCCAGGAGATCCTGGGAGAGCCCATACAGATCCGGGACAATGACTTATTCGGAAAGCTGACCGGCGTCTTCTCTCTGCTGGCGGCCGTGCTGCTTTTGGTCTCCTTCCTGGGCTTTCGCTATCTGGGCTGGTTCCGGCCCGTCCCCCAGGACGAGCTGCAGTTCAGCGATCCGGTGATCCGTTCCGCCCTGCGGGAGGCCTCAGACGGTGCCATCACCGAAGAACTGGCGGAGACGCTCCGTGTTTTGGAGCTGGACGCCCTGCCGGAGAACTGGGAAGAGCTGTCCCAACTGCCCGCGCTGGAGCGGATCCGCCTGCCCCAGCAGGCGCTGCAGGAGGCGGCGTCCCTGCCCGATGGGGACTATACCATCGAACTGAGCGGGGGTGAGGGCGCATGAGCAGCTTCTTCAAGCCCTACGAGGGCGCCCGCCCCTTCTTCTTCGTCAGCTACGCCCACAAGCAGTCCGACGCGGTGGTGGACACCATCCGCATCCTGCATGATAAGGGCTGGCGGCTGTGGTATGACGAGGGCATCCCCGCCGGCAGCGACTGGCCCTCCAACATCGCCCAGCATATGCAAAACTGCGAGCGGGTGCTGTTCTTCCTGTCTGACCGGGCAATGGAGTCGCCCAACTGCTTCAGCGAGATACGCACCGCTGCGCGCCGGAACAAGCCTATCCTGGTGATCCGTCTGGAGGACGTGCCCCTCCGGGAGGAATGGCGTGAACTGTTGGACGGCAAACCCCAGATCCCCCTGCTGGATACGCCGGCAGAGCGGGCGGAGGCGATCCTGCACTCCGGCTTTCTCTCTCGCCGTTTTCACCACAAATGGACGGAAAAGATTTCCTGGCGGGCTCTGGGCTTTGCCGCTTCTCTGCTGTTCTTCCTGGCAGCGGCGGGCGTGCTGGGCGCGCTGGCCGGCGGCCGCTGGAATCCGCTGCCGCAGCCGGAGCTTCCGATCGGGGCCGCGGAGCCGACTCCGATCCCCACCTCGGCGCCGACGGTGGAACTGGGCGGGGCGGAGCGCTTCTTCGCCGTCAACTTCCCCGACAGCCAGCAGGAGCGGGCCATCCGCAAGGCGCTGGGGCGGGCCGACGGCGAGCTTTACCGCTGGCAGCTGGCGGAGGTCCCAGAGCTGTACTTCTGCGGGAACATGGTCACGGATGGGCTGGACGCCGTGACCTTTGACGCCGACGGCGTCTGCCGGGTCAACGGCGCGCCGGTCATCCAGGGTCAGGTCTCGGACCTGAGCCTGCTGGAGAGCGCGGTGGGTCTGGAACGGCTGGCCCTGATCTGTCAGCCGCTGAAAGACCTCTCCGCGCTGCGCGGACACACGCTGTTGCGGGAGCTGAGTCTCGCGGGCAGCAGCGTGGAAAATTTGAGCGTTTTGCAGGAGCTGCCCAGTCTGGAGGTCCTGCATCTGGAGCATACGCAGGTGCAGGATTTGAGACCCCTGGAAGCCCTGCCCGGATTGAAGACCGTGACGGTCAGCCGGGAGATGCTTCCGCTGCGCTGGAACGACAGCGCATCCTTTGTCGTAGTCCTGGCGAGAGAGAACTGAGACATTTCACAGGGAGGGCCATGTCATGAGCAAGAATAAGCTGTGCGCACTGTATACGGAAGCGGACCAGGCGCTGTTGGCGCCGGTCCTGGAAGCCCTGCGGGCCAAGGGCCTGCGGATGGCGGAGGCTTCGGGCCGTCCCGGGGCGGGCGAAGTCGTGCTGGTAGGCCTTTCAGAGCGCTTCTATGCCGACGAGACTGCCGTGGAGGAGCTGCTGGGCCTGCTCAGCAGCGGCGCGGAAAACGTGCTGCCCCTGCAGCTGGACGGGGCGGACATGCCCGACGCCATCAAAAACGCCCTGTACGCCCGCAACATCATCCCCGCGGCCCAGCGGGACCCGGCGCTGCTGGCGGAGCGGATCATCGCCGCCCTGCCACAAAAGAAAAGCCGCCTGCCGCTGATCCTCAGCGTGGCGGGCGTGCTGCTGCTGGCGGTGGTGGGTCTGCTGATCTGGCGGGGCAGCCGCGCCGGCGGCAGAGAGGCCGCGCCGGTCATGGGCGGCGAGCCCATCGTCCTTCCGGCAGGCCTGACCGAGGAGGATCTGGCTCAGATCCGCTGCGTCGCCATCGTGGGCGAGCACTTCAGCTATTATACGGAGGAGACCCGACTGCACCGGGAGGACAGCAACCAGTGGCCGGACATGCTGTATGAATTGGCCAGCGAGGAGATCCAGGCGCAAAACCGCAACTGGTACTGGCACGAGGACGGCAACCTGGTGAGCATGACCCCTTATGACCTGCGCTTTCTGGCCCTGATGCCGAATCTGGAGGAGCTGCACATCTGCGAGGCAGAGATCACCCAGGCGCCGGATCTGAGCGAGCTGAAGAACCTGGACGTGGTGTGGTTGTACGACAGCCAGGTGGCGGATCTGGAATGGCTTGGAAACTCTCATGTTGCTAAGGCGCAGATCGAGTGTGCCGGCAGTCTCGACTTCTCCCCTCTGGGAAGCAACGAGTATTTGAGGTGTGCGATCTTCGGTTTGCACAGCAACAAGAGCGCGGATCTCTCCGCCTTTTCCCCGCCGAACCTGAATGAACTTCATCTGGACTGCGGCTATTCTCCCGACGGCTTTGACGGGGCGGATCTCTCCGGCCTGGCCGGCTGCAGCAAGCTACGGACGGTCATCCTGTCCGGTTTGCCCGTACGGGATTTGTCCTTCCTGCAGGGAAAAACCGATCTGCAGGAGCTGCGGATAGATGGACTTGGCATGACGAGCCTCTCAGGTCTGGAGGACCTGCCGATCCAGCATCTTTCGGTCCGGTTCTGCGACACGCTTCGGGACGTTTCAGCGATAGGTACCCTGAAAAGGCTGCGGGACCTGGATCTTGAATACTGCGGCCGGGTCACAGACTATACGCCGATCGCGGGCTGTGAAGCGCTTGAGGAACTCCATATCCAGGGGGACGCCAATCCCGAGGCGCTACAGGATGCCTCTTTCCTCTCGGGGCTCCCGAAGCTGCGGGATATCGGCCTTTACGCCTGCGACCTGCGGGATATGAACTTCCTGGAGAGCTTCGCCGGCCGGAAAAACTTTTGTTTCGGCTTTGCCGGAGGCGTTCAGGACTATTCCGGACTGGCCGCCATCGATCACTATTCTTATCTGCATGTCAATCCCTCCAACGGCAATTTTGCCGCTGTGATACCCTATTTGGAAAACTGCACCATTGACAGTCTGATGCTCTACGACTGCAGCGGTATCGACCTGAGCCTGCTGCCGGACGGCGTTACCAAACTGTCCATCTGCTACGGAGATCTCAGAAATCTGAGCGGTCTCCCCCCCTATTCTCTTCGTTGCCTGGAACTGGAGGGCTGCCAGTATCTCAGTTCTCTGAACGGCCTGGAAGCTATCCCCACCCTGTTCGGGGATCGCGCCCAGCTGGAACTCCAGATCATAGGCTGCCCGCGTCTGACCGACTACGCCGCTCTGGACGGGGCCTATCTGGAAAACCTGAAGCTGATCGGCGCGTACTATGTGCCGGATCTGAGCCGCCTGCGCACCAATGTGCTCCGTCTGGAAAGCATCCCCGAGCTGCGGGACCTCAGCTGTCTGGACAGCCTGGACAGCAGCCAGAGATACAACCTGGAGCTGGTGGGCCTGGACGAGCTCTACGATCTGACGCCGCTGCGGCGACTGCACGGCAACCACCTGCAGGTGCCGCCCCAGGTGGCCGAGCAGGCGGAGGAACTGGTGGAAGACGGAAACTTCCGCGACTATGAGGTCGCCTACCCCGACAGGGGTTGGGAGGCCGACAACCGCCGGGTGGAGCTGCTGAGTCTGGATGAGCTCGGCACCCTTCCCAAGGCCCTGCTGAAGCGCGTGGAACGTGTCTGTGTGGTGGGCGATCAGCTGGTCGACCGCGACCAGTATGAGATCTACGAGGACTGGGAACACATGAGCAACAATGCCCCGACGCTGTATCTGCGCGATCGGAGCACGGAGGAACTGACGCCGGTAGGCGCCGGAACCATCACAGATCTGAGCCTGTTCTCCGAGCTGAGCGGGCTTAAGGAGCTCGAGCTCTGGGCACAGCCGCTGGAGACCCTGGACGGAATTCAGAATCTGTCCCAGCTGGAAGACTTCACCGCCCAGTTCTGCCCGGCACTGCGCGACGCCTCCGCCCTCTTCTCCCTGCAGGGCCTGCACGGCGTCTGTCTGGAGGGTTCTCAGATCTCCTCGATCCAGGGCATACAGAATCTCTCGGAATTGAACTGGATCGACTTCTCCGGTACCCAGGTCGAGGACTTCTCGCCGCTGGCGAGCTGTGATTTTTCCTGGGCCAGCGAACACGGCGGTCTGAACCTGAGCCTCAACGGGCTCAATCTCGATGAAGCTGCGTTCGCAGCCCTGGGCAACGTCCCGCACTACAGCAATCTGGCCTTTGACGGCGAAGACCCCGCCGCCTGGCAACCGGCACTGGCCAATTCCGAGATCGAAAGCTTTGGCGGCGCGGGGGATTTCCGCAGCAATGAGGACTTGGCGGCCTTTGCCGCGGATCATCCGGAGCTGCGCAATCTCTGGCTGGGCTGGATGCAGGAGATTACGGATCTGCGTTGTCTGGCTCCCCTGGAAAACCTGGAACGCGTCTCCGTCAATCCCAACATGCGGGAGGCCATCGACAGTCTGAACGGCGTAAGCTATGGTTTCGAGCTGCGGCTTGAAGGCTGAAGCAAGCATCCGGGCAAGCAGAAACCCACTTAAAAATGAAATGCAGGGATGAGAACATGCATGCAGAAAACAACATTCCCATTGTGATCGGCGTCACTGGCCACCGGGCCATACGCCCGGAGGATCGGGAGGCGCTGTTCACGGCGATTAAAACCGAATTGGCAAAGCTTGAGGCGCTTTGCCCCAACTCCCCGCTGCTGATGCTCAGCAGCCTGGCCGAAGGCGGGGACCTGCTGTGCGCGGATGCGGCGGAGGAACTGGGCATCTCGCTGATTGCGGCGCTGCCCATGGAATTGGAGAGCTACGATCCGGACTTCAGTGAGGCCGGCAAGTCGCGCCTTCATCATCACTGCGCCCGGGCGGAGCAGGTGTTCGTAGCGCCCGCCACGGAGGCCGTGCCGGAGGAAGGGATAAACCGGGACTTCCAGTACCGCCAGGCGGGGATCTATGTGGCCGCCCACTGCCACGTGCTCCTGGCCCTGTGGGACGGCGGCCCGGGCACAGCGGCAGCCTGCGGCACGGCGGAGACAGTGGACTTTGCCCTGCGGGGGAGCTATTTCCCCGCTCGCGGCGTCTCCCTGCGCTCCGACAGCAACGAGGCGGTGCTCCATGTGTTCACGCCCCGCGGGGAACACACGAAGGAGGCTGCGGGGACTGTGCATGCCCTTGGGAACTGGGAGAAACTGCATGAGATCCTCGCCCGGACAGACAGCTTCAACGCGCTGGCCGCAGAGCAGCAGACGCAGGACGCCGATCTCCTGCCGGCCGATCACGCGGACGACCCCCTGCTTGTCCGTATGGAACAGATCTATCGGGCGGCCAGTGCCATCAGCGGCGCTGCCGCAAAGAAATACCGGCGGGTACTGGCCGGGCTGGCCATCGCCAGCATGCTCCTGACCATGGCCTTCCTGCTATATGACGAGGCCGAGGCCCATTGGATGATCCTGCTCTGCGGCGCCATCCTGCTGGCCGCCTGGGGCTGCCGCCGCTTCGCGGTCCGCTCCGACTGCCATCGGCTGTATCTGGAGTGCCGGGCCCTGGCGGAGTCTCTGCGGGTGCAGGCCTACCTCCGTTACGCAGGCAGCGGCATCCAGGCCGCGGATCTTCTGTCCTGGACCCAGCAGGAGGAGACCGCCTGGATCATGGACGCCCTCTGCGTGCTGGTTATCGGCCCGACCCCGACGAAGCCCCATGACATTCGGGAATGCTGGGCGGAGGGGCAGCGGAAATATCACCAGTGGGCCTGTGGCCGGGCGCTCCAGGATTATCGGGTCAGCGAGCGGGTCGTGCAGACTGCCCTGGGACTAAGCATTGCGCTCTATCTCGCCGCCGTAGTCTATGAGCTGCTGTGCGGCGGCCTGTTCTTTCCGTCCAGGCTCTTCGTGTCCGATGTGGAGATCTACCGGACGCTGTTGAAGCTCCTGCTGGGAAGCATCTCCGCCATCACGCTGTTTATCTCCAACTATTACGGCCGTCTGTCTCTGCCCCGGCAGCTGTCTGACCACAGGAAGATGGAACGCTTCTACCGCAAGATGTATGAGCAGCTGGAACTGCATGGGCAGACAGACGCGCTGCTGGCTGTGCTGGCTCGGGAAGAACTGATCGAGAATGGCAATTGGCACTCCTATCAGCGGGACAACACACCGGACATCAGTCTGTGATCTCCAAACAGAATAAGAAAGCGCCTGTCAACAGACAGGCGCTTTCCTGTTTTCATTCTTCGATCTCTTCCAGCCGTTCCTTGTATCGCTCCAGGACATTATAGATGCCATCCTCCGAGAGGACGCCGCGCTTTAAGCCCCGGGGCAGAAAGCCGGAATCGTCGTCGTAATAATCCTGCCACCAGAGGACGCTCTCGTAATAGGCGGCCAACTGCGCCGTCTTTTCCCGCAGCACAAGCAGTTCTGTTTCCGTTAGATCAGATACGCGCAGCAGTCGCTCGACATCCTCCAGCAGTTCCTCGTACCGGGCGATCCGCGCTCTCTGCTCCCGTTTCTGCTCCAGAATCCAGGCAAAGCCCGCGGCCGTCCGCTTTTCCGGGTCTCGAAAATGATTCCCCTCATTCCATTCCAGCACACAGGGGATCCTCTCCTCCTGCAGATGATCCCGGATCTCCCGGATCGCATCTCCCACCTGGGCCATGGCGGGGTTGCGGGTCCGCTCTTCCCGGTCGCCCAGACTGAGATACACAAGCCCGGACCGGAAAGCCTGCGCCAAAGCAAAGCTCTTGAACTTCGGAAACCAGACCGAGGGCGAGACCGCGGCGACGCCTGCGAAGCGATTGCTCTGATAGCCCGCCCACAGGGCGAAAAGCCCGGCCAGAGAATAGCCGCCCAGATAGAAGAAGCGCTCCCGCTCCGCTGTCAGCGCAGGGAGCAGCCGGTCCTGCAGCCAGGCCAGGGTCTCCGCCCCGCCGCCGCCGAAGGCTTCCCCGCCGAATACCGGCGGCGATTCCCAGGGGGAGAGCTCCCGATTCCAGTCCGCTGTCTGCACCGCCAGCAGCAGGAAATCCTCGCTCTGTACGCGATCGACGATCTCTCTGTACTCCTGCTCCATTCGGGCAAGCTCCCTTTCATCCGCCACCTGGATCAGCACCATGTCCGCCTCCGGCGCGCCGAACAGCCGGAGCGGTCTGACCTGCCCCCGAAGGAACAGCTCCGTCTGGAGCATGATCCGCTCCAGATCCCGCCGGTCTGTCTGCGCGTCGCCGGTCTCCAGGGAGTGGTTCCCGCCCGGCGTCAGAAAGCAGGGGAAGCCCCGTTCCCGGCACAGGGCCGGGATGCGGCTCTCCTCCGCGCCCACCCAGGGATCGGCGGTCCCGGTGAACACAAGAGCTTCCCCCAGCGGGAAGGCAAAGGTCTCCTCCAGGGGCGTGTAGAGCAGGAAGCGGACGCGGCCCCCGATCGGGTTTTCCGCCGCGATACAGGCTGCCACAACGGTTCCGATGCTCTTGCCGATCAGCAGCAGTTCGTCACAGGCCCTCAGATCCATGCCGCCGATCAGCTCCCGTGCCTGCGCCAGGGCCAGCTCATAGGAGCGCTTCATTTTGTCCCGGTCACCCCGTACCTTCCTCGGGAAGCCGGAATACAGGATGGGCCGGACCTCATAGCCCAGCCGCTCCACGATCCGAATGCTGCCCTGCAGCAGCGGCTTTTCCACAGTATAGCCGATCCCCGGAAAGATAAGCGCCAGTTTTTTCATGGCTTTCCCCTTCTGATATCCGGTCCGTTTCCGGACCGGAGCTTTTTTCAAACATATGTCCTGCCTCGAGTTTAATCTCCCTTTCCCCCGATGGCAAGGGGTAATTTGAAAAACCGGCAGCCAACAGGCTGCCGGTCCTTGCCTTGTTGTTTTGAATCAGGCCGCCTTTGCCGCATCATACTCGCCGATGCTCTTGGAGATGATCAGGTTGGCCGCCACGTCGCCCTCCACGTTGATGGTGGTGAAAGCCATATCCAGCAAGCGGTAGAAGCCGCTGATGGGGCCCATCAGGTCGATGGGCAGGCCCAGGATGGACAGGAAGCTGGCGCCCAGGACCACACCGCCGCCGGGGATGCCGGGGGCCGCCATGTTGATGAGCGTGGCAATGAAGACCAGGAAAACGATGGTGCCGAAGCTCAGCCCGATGCCGTAGAAATCAGACACGAAGACCGCCAGGCAGCAGAAGCTGCAGGCGCCGCCGCACATATTGATGGTGCAGCCCAGAGGCAGCGTGAACTTGCTCACGCCCTCCGGCGCGCCCAGATCCTCCATGGAGACGTTGATCGTGGTGGGCAGCGTCGCCGCCGAAGAGGTGGTAGAGAGCGTCACCAGGGCGATCTTGCCGCAGGCCTTCAGGTACTTGCCCACAGGCACCTTTGTATACAGGCAGGTGGGCAGGACCATGACGATAAAGAAGACCACCACGCAGCAAAGCCAGCAGCAAAAAATGTACTTGGCCAGCGCGCCGAAGATGCCCGCGCCGTACTGTGCCACGGAATAGGCCATCAGGCTCATGACGCCCAGGGGCGACAGCTCCATAAAGTAGGCCAGCATCTTGAACATGGCCTCGGACAGGCTGTTCATGAAATCCAGCACCGCCTTGCCCTTTTCCCCCACGGAGACGATGGCCACCGCAAAGACGATGGTAAAGAGGATGACCGGGAGCGTACTGCCGTTGGCCGCCGCCTGGATGATGTTGGTGGGGACGATGGTGGTCAGGAAGCTGGAGATCGTGGGGTTGGTGATGCTGCCCTCATAGACAGGCGCATTCTCAAAAACCGTACCGAAGCCCGGTCGGATCGTATAGGCGATCGCCAGCGAGACCGCGGCGCTCACCACGAACATCAGCACGTACAGCAGCACGGTGCGCACACCGATCTTCCGCAGAAGCGCGCCGTCACGAATGTTGGCGATGCCGCAGAATACCGCGCAGACCACCACCGGGATGATCATCATTTTGATGAGGTTCAGATAGATGTCGCCTACGACCTTGGTGGCAATGGAGAAACCCGGCGCCGCGAAACCCAGGATCACGCCCAGGGCGAAGCCGACCGCAACGCGCAGGAAAAGGTTTTTCTTGTCGAACAGTGTTTTCACAGGGATCACTCCTATATGGGTAGTCGCCTCCCGCACCCGGGAGCTTGTTTAACACTTTATCACTTTGCACCGATAGAGTCAATATGCTTCCGGCAGCGCCCCTGAGAAGTCCCGGATCTCAGTCGATCCGCTGGCCGTTTCCGTAGACCTCGCAAAAGCGCGCCGCGAAGGCCGGCTCGACGCCCTTCGCATACAGGTGGGACACGTCTCCCAGCGCGGCCGTGCGAAAGGCCGCGATCCCGGGCCGGCGCTCTTCTGTATGGATGGTCGTTACGGATGACGGCGCCATGACCAGGCCCTGCCAGAGCACCATGGGAGAGGTCTGCATCAAGTGGCTCAGCAGCACACAGCTGAGTCCGAAATGGGTGAAGAACACCAGGGTCTTTGTGTTGGGCCGCCGCACCCGATAGTACAGGCCGTCCCGCTCATAGCCGTGCTCCGCCAGCAGCTTGTCGAAGGCGGCGATGACGGCGTCGTAGGCCTCCCCCACGCCGGCGGCCCGGAGGATCTCATTTTCCCTCCATCGCTCCGGGGAGAACAGCCGCGGATCCTGCAGCCAGTCCTGGGGCAGCCAGTCCCAGGGCACCTTGCTCAGCCCGTCCAAATCCGGCCGCGCCACCGGGATGGAGAATTCCTGCAGCCATGCGCATTCCACCGCCGTTCGCTCCGCTTTCTGCAGGGTAGGCGCCGCGGTGGCCCTCGCGCGGCCCAGGGGGGACACGAAGTATTGCTCCACCTCCATGGGGGCGATCCGCTCCGCCAGCAGCGCCGCCTCCCGGCGGCCCGCAGGGGTCAGATCGTCATGGATATAATCCGGATCGCCGTGGCGGATCAGCAGCAGCTTCATGTTCTTCTCGTCTCCTTCTCCTGATAACGGCTCTTACTATAGCATGTTTGGGCAAGAGGGGCAAGCGTATACTGCGCCCCCCAAAAAACAAAGCGCGTCAGACGGGTCATCCGTCTGACGCGCTTTTCTGCGGTCATAGGCTTTGGGATTCGTCGGTTTCCGTGTCACCGGGCTCATGCCCCAACTGCCCCGCCGCTGTGCGGCAAGCTCCCGCTTTTTCTTTTTGGAGAGCTTGTCGTAGGGTATGAATTTTTCCATCCCGGTCACCTCCTGTTCCTCTGACGAGCGGGCATCCCGGAATGTTCCGCTCAAATCCTCACATACACCGTCAGGCCCACGTTCACGATCACGATCTGGTCGCCCGCGCCGAAGGCATCCACATGCAGGCCGTTCAAAAGCATGCCGCCCTCCACGATTTCAACATCCACGTCATCCGCGATCAGGAGCTTTTTCAGCGCTTTTCCGTCGACCTTTTCCGGGTATGGAGCCGCGACCTTCATACTCACCCGCATATCGGACTTCAGATCCTTTACCCCCAGCGTGTCCACAAGGCCGCACATGCAGCAATGAGACACCGCGTCCTTCACAGCCCGGGTCGCCGCCTCCATCACGTCCATGCCGTGGAGGTCCGCTCCGGTCCCGAACTCAACCAAATATCTCTTCCACATCGTTTTTTCCTCCCTGCGTTTTTCTATTTCCACGGAAATCTGCCGAAATACAAAAAGAACTGCACCTTTCGATGCAGTTCTTTGGTGGACGATACAAGACTCGAACTTGTGATTTCCCGCAAGTCAAGCGAATGCGCTGCCAGCTGCGCCAATCGTCTGCTGCGCTGAAAGCCACTGGTAGCGCTGAGTTTCTCAGTTCGTATTATCCAACCACGAAAACCCACACACAGGCTGTAAAAGCATTATAACATTGCAGAAAAAACATATCAATATGGGGCTGTTAAGACTTGATTTTTTTAGCGTTAATGAAGTCAAGGTGATTTTGGTCCCTCCTCGCCAAGTGCGAGCTTATGATGCCATGACTTCCAATGGGAGCTGCCGGCGATATCTCCCTCAGGATGTGGTCCGCGCCGAGATCAAGAAAGCCATCGCACGCAGTTCGACGCGCAGGCAGCCCTCTGCCTGCTGGAGATCGTGGATAAGGGCAAAGCATACATCCTTCATGAATAAGGATCTGCTGTCTGTGCCACGGTGCCCAACAACGCAAAGAAACACGGAAGACGGACCCGTCTTCCGTGTTTCTTACTTTCTTACGAGTATTACTGCTTGGGGAAGAATTTCAGGATATGGTCGGCGACCATGACCACCACACCGTTCTGGTTGACGACGGTGAGTCTGCCGATAGTCTTCTTTGTCTCCTCGTTGATATCCGTCAACTCATAGCTGACGTTCAGCGTGTCGCCGAAGAACACTGGCTTTATGAAACGAACATGCTCATAACCCGCCGAAAGATAGCTGATGCCCGCGTCCTCCATCTCCTGGAACTTGGCGTCCAGCAGTTTGGTCTCGGCCGCGCTGGCAATGGAGAAGGTCAGCATACCGTGAGCGACCCGCTCCCCGATCGCAGTGCCCTTCATGTACTGATCGTTCAAGTGTACACGGTTCATATCTCCGGATATGCCGGCAAACATGTAGACGTCGGATTCGCTGACTGTTTTTTCAAAATGCGTGGTAAAGCCCAGTTCATACGGAATTTTAAAATTATTATCCATCGTATTCTCTCCTTTTTGGGAATGATGAAATGTCTTTCTGTCTGTCATGCGCGTATTGCCATCTCAAAAAAGCTGTGGTCTTTTTGGCCTGCTGCCGGTGGATCGCAGGTACTTCTCTTCCTTCTTCACGCGATCTTCATTGCGTTTTGCAATGTAATAGCGCAGGGTCAGCAAACTGTCCGTAAAATGCAGGTTTTCCACCAACACTTCACTGTCGCCGGCTGTGATCTCCGTATTCGTGAAATTCCAGATGGCCTCAATTCCCAGGGCGATCAGTTTCCCGGCGAGCTCGACGGCGACGTCACTTGGTACACACAGGATCGCAAGATCCGGCTTTGCGTTTTTCAGGTATGCAGCCAATTCGGCCTGATCCCGGACTACCAAACCATTGACCGTGTTTCCAATCTTCCCGGGATCGATGTCAAAAGCCGCCTGAAGCTGTACTCCGCATAAGGTAAAATCGAAGTTCTTCATCAACGCCTGGCCTATGTTGCCCACGCCCAAGAGGATTGCGGACATCTGCTGATCCAGCCCCAAAATCTCCCGGATGCTTTCCTGGAGATTTTCCACATGATACCCATAGCCTTGCTGACCGAAATTGCCGAAGTGGCTGAAATCCTGACGGATCTGAGAGGGTGTATTGCCCAGACTGTTTCCGAGCTCAAAGGAAGAGATCCGCTGTACACCATCGCTTTGGAGATTGCTGAGTTTTCGCAGATATTTGGGAAGTCTGCGGATCGTATTATCTGAAATTTTCACATTCTTTTTCATGCTTTTTTCTTGCGTCTGCGTCAGCTTTCCGCTGGTGAGCGCCCTCCATTTCCTTCGGCCGAGTCTCTGTTTCCTTGCAGTTTTTCATATAGTGCATCAGCGTCAGAAGACTGTCGTCGAAATTCATGTCTTCCACCAGCAGCCCGCTGGCGGAATCCGCCACCTCAGTGTTGGTAAAATTCCAGATCGCTCGGATCCCGGCCGCAGCCAACCGATCGGCCGCCTGTCGCGCGACAATCTTGGGAACAGTGAGAATGGCCAGATCAATCCGTTCTTTCTCAATCAGTTCCACAGCGGCGTCTACCGACAGAACCGGCAGACCGTGGATTTCCTTTCCCAGTAACGCCGGATCCACATCAACGGCAGCAATCAGATGCAGGCCCAGCTTACAGAAATCGAAATTACAGATCAGCGCCCGGCCCAGATTGCCCACGCCGACCAAGATCGCCCGAAAGCCCCTATCCATGCCGAGGACCTGGCGGATTTCCCTGCAGAGGGAGCTCACCTCATAGCCGTAGCCCTGCTGGCCGAAGCTGCCGAAGTTGTTGAAATCCGTGCGGATCTGGGAGGCGGAGAAGCCGATCATTCTTCCCAGTTCTGCAGAGGATATCCGTTCCACGCCCTGCTCATCCATTTGTTCGAGGATGCGGAGATAGCGGGGCAGCCTGCGGATTCCGTTATCAGAAGCTATTCTTTTCTCGGCCATTCTTTTCTTCTCACCACTTTTTCTTACCGCTTTGCGCTCATGAAAATGATTCTATGACGGCGAATAGTCAATCAGCTTATTGCCAGGCTTTTCTTGCATTGAGCATCGGGCGAATGATTCTAAAATACCTTTGCTGTCCGATGATTATAATAAAGACGGCCGCCAAAATGCCATGGCATTCTGGCGGCCGGGAGCACTATACTCTCTTTGACCATCATAAGAGAGTTTTTTGGAGGTCGTGCTCCGTTATGGATTTCGTAATGCCGTTAACTGATTTGCTTGAAGAAATACAGATCAGTCTTTCGGCGGCATGCAGGTGGCAATGCCTTCAGTGACCACGTCGCCGTTCTGGTTGGTGACCCACTGCTTGACCTTAACAATGTAGAAGTCCTTCTTTTCTTTGTAGACGATGTCAATGATCTCGCAGTGCGCGGTGATGGTGTCGCCGGGATAAACGGGCTTTTTGAAGGTGACTTCCTGGCCCATGTGGACGGTGCCCAGACCGGGCAGCTCCATGCCGAGAACGGAACCGCAGAGGCTCAGAGAGATGACGCCATGGGCGATGCAGCGGCCGAACTGGGTCTTGGAAGCATAGTCCTCATCGAAGTGCATGGGGTTGGTATCGGTGGAAACCGCGCCGAAATACTCGATGTCCTGCTTGGTAATGGTCTTGGAGCGTTCTGCGGTCATGCCGACTTTCAGCTGATCGCCGGTAAATCTTTTGCATTCGTTAGCCATTGGTTTTTCCTCCTGTAATTATAAATGTAATGTTTTGGGACGCTTACTTGAGTTCCAGGCCCATAGGCTCTTCCGCGAAGATACGCGCATCCATCAGCTTCAGATCGGGAGAAACTCTCACGTCGAAGTCGATCATGTCGAGCACCTGAGTCTGCAGGTCGATGCCGGGGGCGATCTCGGTCAGGATGATGCCATCCTTGTCCAGTTCGAACACGGCGCGCTCGGTAACAAACAGGACCGTCTGGCCGGACTTCACGGCGTTGGCGCCGCTGAAGGTCACCTGCTTGACCTGCTTCATGTACTTTTTGCTCTTGCCTTCCTGGAGGATGACAAGTTTGCCGTCCTTGACTTCCGTCTTCAGGCCACCGGCTGTCAAGGTACCGCAGAACACGCACTTGGGGGTATTGGAAGCGATATTGATGAAGCCGCCGGGGCCGACAGTGCGGGTAAACTTACTGACGTTGCAGTTGCCCATCTGGTCCACTTCGGCCGCGCCCAAGAAGCAAACATCCAGGCCGCCGCCATCGTAGAAGTCAAAGTGACGGATCATGTCGTTGACGAACTCGGGGTTGTAGGCACCGCCGAAAGCAGCACCGGCCGCGGGCACGCCGCCGATCTGACCAGCCTCAACCGTCATGGTCAGCTGGTCGGCAAAGCCTTCCTCAACTGCCACACTGGAGACGCCTTCCGGCATGCCAATGCCCAGGTTAATGACCGCGTTCTTGGGCAGCTCCATGGCCGCTCTGCGGGCGATGACCTTACGGTCAGACATGGGCAGAACGGGCAGGCTGTCCACAGGGATGCGGAACTCATGCGCCAGGGCCGCGTCGTAGGGCTGGTTGCCGAAGTTCTGGTAATGGCACTCTGCGGGAGAGAGAACGGCATAATCCACCAGGATGCCCGGGACGACCACGTCGCGGGGATTGATGGCGCCGCTGGCGACCACGCGCTCCACCTGAGCGATCACGATGCCGCCGCAGTGCTTGGCAGCGGTAGCAAGAGCCAGCTGGTCGACAATGGTGGTCTCTTTCTCCAGGGAGATGTTGCCATGCTCATCAATGGAGGTACCGCGGATCACGGCCACGTCGATGGGGAAGGACTTGTACCACAGGTACTCCTCGCCGCCCAGTTCAACGACTTCCACCAGGTCCTTAGTGGCCAATGCATTGCACTTGCCGCCTTCCAGACGGGGATCGACAAAGGTGCCGAGACCGGTCTTGGTGATGACACCGGGGCGGCCGGCGCCGATCTCACGATAGAGCTGGCAGATGGTGCCCTGCGGGAGCAGATAGGCCTCGATCTCACCGGCGTCGACCTTCGCCTGCAGCATGGGCGCCAGATTGTAATGGCTGGCGATGACCCGCTTGAGCAGGCCCACATGCGCCATGTGGTTCATGCCTCTGTCCTTGGCGTCGCCCACACCGGGAGAGTGGGTCATGGTGATGTCACAGGGATGTCCGCTCTTCAGGAAGCTCTCTTCGATGCCCTTTAGCATATACTCGGGGCAGCAGGAGCCCATGAAACCGGAAATACCCACTGTGGATCCGTCTTTAATGAGGGATACAGCCTCGTCTACGTTGATAGTCTTAAACAAGTGATCCACCTCTTCTTAATGATTATTTTCTTGCTTTGATCTCGTCGATGATGGCAGGAACGATCTTCGCATAATCGGCAACCACACCATACTGGGTGATGTCGAACAGCTCAGCCCTGTCATAGGTGTTGATGGTGGCGATAGTCTGAGCCTTCTGCATACCGACCATGTACTGCACAGAGCCGGAAATGCCGATGTTCAGAATGAACTTGGGCTTGACTGTCGTGCCGCTCTGACCGATCTGCAGGGAGTGATCCAGCCATCCGTCATCCACCAGAGGTCTGGAGCAGGCCAGTTCACCGCCGATCAGGCTGGCGAGTTCGCGCAGCTGAGCCAGGTCCTCTTCGTTCTTAATGCCGCGGCCGCCGGCCACCAGCACCTCTGCCTCATGGATAGCAACGCCGTTTTTGACGATGGGCTCGACGCTCAGGACCTCGTAATCGGGATCCGCATCCACTTCCACGGTCTCCACGATCACCTCACCCTTGCGGGAGAAGTCGGGCTCGCGGGCGTCAAACACATGGGCACGGACCGTGACCATCTGGGGACGAAGCTCGGGGATGGCGATATGGGCCAACAGGCTGCCGCCGAAAGCGGGCGTAGTCTGAACGAAGGCGCCTTCATCGTCAAAGCCCAGATCCACGGCGTCGGCGGTCAGGCCGGTGCCCAGGGTGCACATCACCCGGGGAGCCAGGTCTCTGCCCTGCGCGGTGGCGGGGAAAATGAAGATGGAGGGCTTGTACTTGTTCACAAGCTCCACGGCCACCTTCTGATAGGGGCGGGCGCTGTAGACCTTCAGGTTGGCATGCTCGGCAACGATGACTTTATCTGCGCCGTAGGCGATCAGGGAGTCGGCCAAACCGGCCACATCCTGTCCCATCAGGACGGCAGTCACTTCTTCGCCGATGGTCTCTTTCAGTTCCAGAGCCTTGGCAATCAGCTCCAGGGGTGTTTTATCCAGCACACCGTTTCTCTGCTCGGCGAACACCCAAATTCCATTTGCTTCATTCTTTGTCATGGATGCTCCCTCCTCTCAAAGCAGGTGCTGGGCTTCCAGCATATCCACAAACTGCTTGGCGATCTCTTCCGGCTCGCCTTTGAAGATCACGGTATCGACCTTCTCGTGCTTGGGCTCGAACAGGCGCTTGGTCTCAGAGGGGGAACCAGGTATGCCGCACTTTGCAGGGTCGGCTCCCAGATCCTCATGGTTCCAAGTGGTGCGGGGCTTCTTCATGGCCTGAATGATGCCCTTGCCGCTGGCATAACGCGGGGTGTTGATTTCCGCGCATACGGTGACCAGAGCAGGCAGCTTGGCACGCACAGTCTCGGTGGCGTCCTCGGTGTCGCGGGTGCATACAGCCCAACCGTCCTGTACGTCCAAGGACTTGGCCAGAGAGATCTGGGGAACGCCCAGGAATGCGGCGGTCACAGGGCCGGTCTGCGCGGTCTCACCGTCGGAGGCATGGCGGCCGAAGATCAGCAGATCATAATCTCCGATCTTCTCCGCGGCCTTTGCCAGGGTGTAGCCAGTGGCCAGCGTGTCAGCACCGCCGAATACACGGTCGCTGAGCAGGAACGCCTCGTCGCAGCCCATAGCCAGCGCCTTCTTCAGCACGTCCATAGCCTGGGGCGGACCCATGGAGACCACATCGACGGTAGCGCCATACTTCTCCTTCAGTTGGAGAGCAGCCTCAATGCCGTTGGCGTCCAGAGGGTTCATCATGCTGACGACGCCCTCTCTGTTCAGGTTACCGGTCTTGGGATCCAGCTTTACATCCGTCGTATCCGGTACCTGCTTAACGAATACCAATATCTTCATGCTTACGTAGCCTTTCTGTTATGCTGATTAATGCCCAGAACCCAGAACGGTGCCGCCGATGACCATGCGCAGGACCTCGTTGGTGCCTTCACCGATCTCAAGCAGCTTCGCGTCGCGAACCAGACGCTCCACATGGAAGTCCTGGCTGTAGCCGTTGCCGCCGAGGACCTGCAGGCACTCCAGGCAGATCTGGGTGCAGTTGATAGCGCAGAACAGCTTGGCCTGCGCAGCGATCAGGGTAGCGCGCTGACCGGAAGCCTTCTGGAAAGCGGACTCGTAGGTCATCAGTTCCATGGCCTGGATCAGAGCGGACATATCGCCGAACTTGAACATGACGCCCTGGTGCTTGGCAATGGGCTTGCCGAAGGTGTAGCGCTCATTGGCATAGTTCTTGGCGATCTCCATGGCATGCTGGGACAGAGCGGTGGCGATGGCAGCGCAGCTGATACGGCCGCCGTCCAGAACGGACATGGCAATCTTGAAGCCGACGCCCTCGGGTCCGAGCAGAGCCTCGGGAGGCAGATGGATGTTGTCGAAGGACAGGGCGCAGGTGCTGGAGGCACGCATGCCCATCTTCTTCTCATGCTTGGCAATGACGAGGCCCGGGGTCTCCTTGGGAATGATGAACGCAGAGATGCCCTTGGCACCGGCATCGGGATCGGTCTTGGCCAGGATCAGGTACACATCGGCTTCGCCGGAGTTGGTGATCCAGGACTTGCCGCCGTTGAGGGTCCAGCTGCCATCGGGATTCTTCACGGCAAGGGAGCGGATGCCAGCAGCATCAGAACCGGCGTTGGCCTCGGTCAGACCGAAGGCAAACAGATCGCCGTTGGCAACGCGGGTCAGATAGGTCTTCTTCTGTTCCTCGGTGCCCCAGTTTGTGATCATCTCAGCAGCAACGTGGCTGATCTCCATAGCCAGAGCAAAGCCGGCGCTGCCCTTGGCCAACTCATGGACGATGATGGTGCTGGTCACATAGTCAGCGCCCATGCCGCCGTACTCCTCGGGAACCAGGACGCCGCCCAGGCCCAGTTCATTGAACTTGGCAAACAGCTCACGGTCGAACGCATCGTTCTGATCCATGTAATAGTCGCGGGGTTCTACTTCGTTCTTGGTAAACTCTCTCACCATGTCGCGGATCATTTTCTGCTCTTCAGTGAATTGAATAAGCATTTTTTCATTCTCCTTTTCGATTTTATTTTTTTGGATGGTCAGATATGGCTTGCTGTAAACAAGTATAAACTTGCTTGCTTCTTTAGAGAAATGACAATAATTCCGTGCCGCATAACCTCAAGATATGGAACCTGTATCCAGACCGCGATTCAAAGAAAACCGCGGTCAGAATACAATGCCAAGAGACATGATAATAATCAGGAATGCCAATGTAATCAGAGGCATCAAAACAGTCATAACACCAATGTGCAGATAGCCGTCCTTGTGGGAGATGCCGCAGTAGTTGAGCAGAGTGACGACTGCGCCGTTGTGGGGCAGCGAGTCAAGACCGCAGCAGGCCAGCGTGGCGACCTTGTGCATCATACCGGCGTTGACGCCCATATTCAGATACACGGGAGCCATGGTGGTCAGCGCAACAGTGATACCGCCGGTACCGGAACCGCAGGCGCCGGCAATCAGCGTGGTAGCGATGCCGAGGCCGACCAGCGGGGACATGAGATTGGGGTTGGTGAACACATCGACCAGCTGGGTGAAGCCCGGGGTCAGCTTGGCGACGCCGCCGAAGCCGTTGGCCGCGCAGGTGTTGATCAGCGCGAAAATCGCACTCTGGGCGCCGGCGTTAAGCATCTTGAGCTTATTGGGGACGTTCTTCCAGGCAAAGGCCAGGCAGCAGATAACGCCCAGAATCATGCAGTAGTAAACGGGGAGCTTGATGGCGTTGAGGGTGACCAGCACCACCACCATGGGAACCAGGGAGAGCCAGAAGTTGGGCAGCTTCAGAGTGGCCAGGTGCGCAATCAGCTCATCGGTCTTCTCATCACCCTCAAAGGTCAGGTTCTTCTTCTCGCAGGTGATGCGCAGATGACGCATATAGAAAAGCTGCATGATGATCAGGAAAATGGCGCAGATGATACCGACGCCGGGCAGCACCATCAGGTCGGTGCCCAGGTTCTGGGTGGCGACGATGGGGCCGGCCTGGGGAGAGCCGGGAAGGCAGAAGGGCGCCCAGGTGAAAGCGCCAGCGGCGATCAGGCCGGGGATGATGACCCGGGAGAGATTGGCCTCCTTGAACATCTGCAGGGCGATGGGGTACACAACGAAGACAACGACGAACAGAGAGACGCCGCCGTAGGTCAGTAAGCCGGTGATGAAGAAGATGGCCGGGATCGCATACTTATAACCGATCTTGCTGGAAATGCCGTGAGCAATGGAGGCGGCCATGCCGGTATCCTGCATCGCACGTGCGAACATGGCGCTCGTCATGAAGATCAGGAAGTTGTTCTGCGCAAAAGCGGCAAAGGCCGGCATAAAGCCGTTGGCCAGCGTGTCCGGTACACTCAGTCCACTGACGATGCAGAGAAAGACAGAGACGATCGGGGCGACAAGCAGAATGTCCAGACGCAGAAAGATCAAGACGATCAGCAGAATGATCGAGATCAATAACCAAATCATATTGTTTCTCCTTTATAAATCTCTTTGTTGCTCCCGAGGAGATCCTGCGACAGGATCTGCCCCGAGCGGGAGTCGGGCGGCCGCCTGTCCGGCGGTCATCCCGCAAGTGCTGCGGGAGTACGCACAGTAGGGCTGCCAAGCTTCTTGCCCCGTGTGCGAGGAATCATTGCTTCTATCCCTCCTGTTCCATATCAGATTTGCGGCATTGTTTGACATTTGACAATCACTGTATTCAGGATATACAAAACCACGAATTCTGTCTAATTGTTAAGTTTTATTGTGGAGCGGCGTTTTGGTTATGACTTCCCTGTATATAAACCGTAGTTGAATTCTACAAAAACATGAAAGCGAGCGATTCTTTATTATAAACGGTTTATAAATGCGGAAAAATCCAAGAAATCTTTACAAAACTCCTCATATACAGCAGAAGAGGCGGTTATTGTTCTATAACAAAAAGTAATACTCTAGCAAAAAATGGGAGTTCATTTTCTCTAAAGAATATGTTAATATTTAGACGATAGCATCGTCAGCAAGTCCTGTTCACGCGAATAGGGGGAGACCATGGACATTCGTGAACTTCGATATATCATTGGGATCGCAAACGCGCGAAATATGACCAAAGCCGCTGCCAACCTGTTTGTTACACAACCGGCGCTGAGCAAGATGCTCAAAAAAGTAGAAGATCAGTTGGAAACCCCTCTGTTCTACAGAGACGGCAGTGTCATGACGCTCACGGCAGCAGGGACTCTCGTGATCGATCATGGGCAAAAGATTCTTCAGGAGTTCGACGAATTGGAGCGGCGCCTTCAGGACCTGAAAGCGATGAAGAGCGATCGGGTACTCCTCGGCGTTCCGCCGGTGATCTCCGCTCTGGATTTCCCGGAGATCATTATGAAGTATCGTCGGCATTTCCCGGATACCGCGGTGGAGGTCCATGAGTTTGGCGCCAGGAAGTTGGAGGGCATGGTACTGGACGGTGTACTGGATGTGGCCATCAGCATGCATCCCGTGATGTCCAACGGTTTGAGTGAGATCGTCATCATTCAGGACCAGGTGGTGTGCGCCATGAATCCGGACCATCCTCTGGCTGCTCAACAGAGCATCAAGCTGGAGGATCTGGCCCCCTATCCTTTCAACACCTTTCCCGTGGATTTTGCCGTATATGAAGAGTTGATCATAAAGTTTCAGGCGAAAAACCTCACTCCTCAGATCGACGTGACAAGTCCTACCTGTGACTTTCTTTTGAAGCTAAGTCATTTGAGCAATGAGGTCTGCGTTTTGCCATCCCCTTGCGTCCGCTACTATGACAAGGACAATCTGGTCCTGCGCCCCTTTGATCCGAGTTTTCACTGGGGCCTGTGCATCGTTTACAGGAAGAACTCGTTTATGTCAGAAAAAGTCCGGGCGCTGATCTCCAGCATCGAACAGACGGTAAATCCGCCTTTATGAACCCCCGAAAAAAGAACTGCGCCGGTCGGCCGAAGCCAAACAGCGCAGCACAAAGGAGTCCGCTATGAAAAAGGTTTATTCTCTATACTTCAGCCCCACCGGCGGGTGCCGGCGTATCGCGAACCTGCTGGCTGCCCAGCTGGCAGATTCGCTCTCACTGCCGCTGGAAGAGATCGACATCACGCTTCCGGAAGGGCGCGTGGAATGCTATCGTTTTTCCGAAGACAGTCTGGTCGTACTCGCTTGTCCCACCTATGCCGGTCGGGTTCCGAACAAACTGCTTCCAGAGCTGGAGGAAAAAATCCTGGGCTCCGGGAGGACCCCCATTGTAATCGCAAGTGTGTACGGCGGCCGCTGCAATGAAGACGCCATGCGGGAATTGGCGTTATTGGCAGATCGCAACGGTTTCATCCCCATCGCCGCTGTCTCCTGCCTGTCCAGGCACTCCATGTCCGATATTATGGCGGCGGGACGACCGGATTCCCGGGACTTGGATGAGTTGAGAACCTTTGCCCGCAAGACGGCGGAAAAAATGCGCCTCGCTTCCCCTGCCCCGCTGGAATTTGACCGGGAAACGCCTCTTGCGCCATATTACCGGCCTCGCAAGGAGGACGGCAGCCCCGCGAATTTCCTCAAGGCCAAACCTCTGACCAATCCGGAAAAGTGCGACCGCTGCGGGATCTGCGCCGGTGTCTGTCCCCTGGGCAGCATCAGCCGGGAGGACCCAAGCCTTGTCACTGGGGTGTGCATTAAATGCCACGCTTGTGTAAGGTCTTGTCCCACGCATGCCAAGTACTTTGACAATGAAGAACTGCTGTCCCATGTCCGCAGCCTGGAAAAACTCTGCACGACGCGTTTGGAAAACCAGTATCTGTTGTAAGAAAGAGCATCAAGGCTCTGGAAAGGAGTCTCGCCGTGAAGCTTACTATTCTTATGGGCAGCCCCCGAAAAAACGGAAATACACAGGCTTTGCTTAAGCCTTTTATGGAGGAACTGGACCGGCAGGGTGTTGGGTATGAGTTCTTCTGGATCTATGACCTGGATGTACACGGCTGTATGGCCTGCCGTACCTGTCAGCAGGACTGGGAGCACTACAGTTGTGCCTTTGATGACGACCTCCGCCCCATCTATGAGTCTTTGCTCCGCTCAGACGCCATGGTGCTGGCGACGCCCATCTATGGCTGGTATTGTCCGGGGCCTATGAAAAACGTACTCGACCGCCTGATTTACTGCATGTGTATGTACTATGGCAAGGAAAAAGGCCCCGCGCTCTGGGCAGGTAAGAAAATGTACATCCTCAGCACCTGCGGCTATCGCCCGGAGAAGGGGGCATATGTCTTTGAAGAAGGGATGAAGATGTACTGCAGACACTGCGCCTTGGAATATGGCGGGATGCATACGGAACGGGACCTGGGTTACAATACGGTCTTTATGGACGAAGACAAAGCACAACGCGCCAGGGCTTTCGCTGCCCGGATCGCCCAAGGTTAAACCGCCCACACGTCAGGCATCCTTCTCCCGCCATCCTGAAAAGCAAAAAACGCCCGCCGATACGGTAAAACATCGGGAAGCGTAAACGTCATATCTATAGCTGAGAAGCAACCAGCCAACTATGGATCTGAACTTCTGAGCGGGTAAAAGCGCAAAAAATGTAAAAAAAGAAAGAACCACACTTTTCAGTGTGGTTCTTATGCTGGAGCATCGCACTGTCTACAGTTGCTTCAAAAGGATCGTCAAAAAGACGGGTTGTCCTGAGCTTCGCTTTCACCAACTATTATTTATCAGTCATAGAAGGAAACACGCTCCCGATCCTAAATGATCGGGAGCGTGTTCTTTTTGCGCCGGACGCGGCGCAGGGCTTTACAGAATGAAGTTGTCCAGATAGCGCTTCGACAGCCGGATGGATTTGAGCACGTCCTCGCGGCAGGACTCGAAGGCCTTGTCCTCCACCTCGATGACGGCATCGCCGTTGTAGCGGATGTCGTTGAGGGCGGAGACGAAGGCGCTCCAGTCCACGTCGCCGAGACCCGGGATCTTGGGGCTCATGTAGTCCAGCGGGTAGGCCAGCACACCGCAGGCTTTGAGCTTTTCGGGGTAGAGCTTGATGTCCTTGAAGTGGATGTGGAAGAGCTTGTCCTTGAACTCGTAGATGGTCTGGAGGTAGTCCAGTCCCTGCCAGACATAGTGGCTGGGGTCGAAGTTCAGGCCGAAGTTGGGGCTGGGGCAGAGCTCGAAGAGCTTGCGGAACAGCACCGGCGTGCACATGAGGTTCTGTCCGCCGGGCCACTGGTCGGCGCCGAAGAGCATGGGGCAGTTCTCAATGCCGATCTTCACGCCCTCGTCCTCCGCCAGCTTGATGATGGGGGGCCAGATCTCCTGGAACAGAGCCAGGTTCTCCTCCACCGTCTTGTGCTGGTCGCGGCCGATGAAGGTGGTGACCAGGTTCACGCCCAGCTTGGCAGAGGCCTTGATCAGAGCTTTCAGGTGCTCGATAGCCGCCTCGCGCTTGGCCAGATCCGGGTCCATGGTGTTGGGGTAGTAGGCCAGAGAGGAGATGTGCATGCCCTTGTCGGCGATGTACTTCTTCACATAGGCGGCGTAGGCGTCGTCCTCCAGTACGCGCTCGGCGTCGATATGGCTCACGCCGGCGTAGCGGCGCTCGGCCTTGCCGGCGGGCCAGCAGGCCACCTCCAGGCACTCAAAGCCCATTTCCGCGGCGGTGTCGACGGCTTCCTCAAAGCTCCATCCGTCCAGGATAGCGGTCAGCAATCCAAAATGAATCATGTCTGTTCCTCCTTAACGGTTTTCCGGAATGTCCACGGCCCGTCCAGTCTCGCTGCTCTCCATGGAGGCGAAGACCGCGCGCATGGCGCTCAGGACGCTCTCGCCGGAAATGGGGGATTCCACGCCCTTCATCAGGCAGTCGACCCACAGGTCGATGATGCCGGACTTGGTCTGGTTGTCGTTGGTCTGGATCTGCTCGATGTCGAAGTACCTGGGCTCCTGGCCCTTCTTCTTCAGCACGATGGAGTGGGCCGGGTCATCGTAGATGCGCATCTCGCCCTCGGTGCCGTAGAGAACGGTGGAGTTGTCTTCGGCGGCATAGTAGGTCCAGCTGGCGGTCATGGTGCCGATGACGCCGTTGGCCATCTCATAGATACAGATGGCGTTGTCGTCCACGCCGATGAGCTCATCGTTGGCGCCCCGCTTGTCCAGAGTAGTGAGCTTGGCGGTGGTGCGCACCACGCTGCAGCCCAACAGGAACTGGATCAGGTCGGTCTTGTGGATGCCCAGGTCGGCCATTGCACCCATGGCGGCCTTTGTCTTGTCGAAGAACCAGGTGTCCTTGCCCGGCGTGATGCTCCAGGTCTCGGGGCCGCCGTGGCCAAAGGTGGTGCGGAAGGTGATGACCCGGCCGATCTCGCCGTCGGCGATTATCTTTCTGGCCAGCTCGTGCGCTGCGGTCAGGCGCTGGTTCTGGCCGATCATCAGAAGCTTGCCCTTCTCCTTGGCGACCCTCACCATCTCCTCGCAGTCGGCCAGGGAGATGGCCATGGGCTTCTCGCAGAGGACGTGCTTGCCGGCCTTCAGGGCCTTGATGGTCAGCTCCGCGTGGGCGTTGTTGGCCGCGCAGACGGACACCGCGTCGATCTCGGGATCGGCCAGCAGCTCTTCCGCCGTGTCATAGGCCTTGCCGCCATACTTTTTCGCCATGTCCTCGGCGCGGGACTTGGTGGGGTTGAAGTAGCCGACGAGCCGGCAGTTGGGATTGTCGTTGTACTCGGGGATGTGACGGACCTGGGCAATTTTGCCGCAGCCCAAAATACCGATTTTCAGCATGGTGGTCTCCTCCTTATACGATCAAAAGACGGCGGTGATGCTGGTTTTCACCGAACTCACGGAAATATATGACCGCGGGCTTGTCCGGGTCCTCCAGCGCCTCCATGAAGGGGGGCATGTAGGAATGGGTGCAGCAGAAGCCGTAGGTGATCTCGTGAAAGCCCTGCTTGAGGCCGCCGGGCTTTTTGACGATCAGGGTCGCGGGCTCGAGCGGGTGCCAGTGGCGCCCACAGTCGGCGCGCATTTCGGCATAGCTGAAGTCCTCGCCGTTGACACGCCACTGGATCTCGTTTTCGCCGAAGCTCTCCCCGTCCACGATCAGGTGTCCGGGCCGGATCTGGCTGAGATACACGCCGCGGTAATAGGGCAGGCGGATCTTCAGCTGGAAGCCGGTGATCTCGCCGTTTTCCTCAATGTTGCGGAAGCCGACCGATTGAATGACCTGTTTATCCATTGTGCAGCCTCCTTAATAACCCAGAATGTTCTTCATCATGATGTGGTGCCGGCGCAGCGTCTGGCCCACCTCATAACCCTGGTCGTATTTATCCGCGCCCTCGTACTCGCTGAGCAGGTAGCCGTTCCAGCCCTGCTCCTTGAGGATGGTGAGCACTTCCCTGTAGGGGATGGTGGTCTCCTCAAAATCGTCGTTCATGTGGACGAACTTGGCGTGGCAGCAGTAGATATAGGGCAGCAGGGGGATGATGTCCTCCGGCTCGTTGGGGACAAAGTGCGGGTCGACGAACTCGCCCTCGTCGAATTTGTGGCGGAAGACGGAGAAGTCAATGTTCAGACCGAAGCACTTGGTGCCGGTCTCGTTGATGAAATCCACGTAGTCCCGGATCATCTGGCTCTTGAGATTCGTGGGGATATGGATCTCGGGGCACATGGTCAGCCCCAGCTTTTCGGCCAGGGGCAGCGCGCCGCGGATGATGTCACGCCAGTTCTCCACCGGATCCAGGGCGTCATTGATGACGCTCATCTTGGTGCGGAGAATGCGGAAGCCCAGACGGTGAGCTAGCCGCAGATCCTGCTCCAGCCGCTCGACGGCCTCCTCGGTGGTGAGCATGCGGTCCTGCAGCACGCGGCAGTCGATCCAGTGGCCGTACTCCACCGGCTCCACCTGGTACTTCTCGCAGAGGGCGAACCACTTGTCCACCCAGGCGTCGGTGGGATAGGGATAGTTCTCGATATGGGTGTTGGCCAGGATCTCGATGCCGTGGGCGCCCATGTCCTTCAATTCCTCGAAGCAGTCCTCCAGCGTCTTTTCAAAGCCGAACTCGGCGGAATAGCTGTAGAGCGCAACGCCTCTCTTGGGGCCTTGTTTGTCGAATCTATACATGCACATATTCTCCCTGTGGGCAATTTTTTAAATCAGGACAGGCGCGGAGCGCGCCTGTCCGTAAGAGCATGGACGGGGATTACTGGAAGTCGGCCTCAGTGATGGAGGTCTTGCCGCTGCTCAGGTACTCGTCGGCGGTGTCCTCATTGACGAACACGGTCGTGGCGTTGGTGACGGTGCCGCTGGCGACGGTGCCGTCATACAGGCCGACGATCACGTCGCGCATCTCATTGGCGGTATCCTGCACGCCGCCGGTCAGCACCATGCCGCGGAAGGGACCTTCCTCCTTGATCAGCTGGCCGTGGGTCTCATTGCCGTTGACGCAGAAGATGCCCATGCCGGTGTAGTCGGTGACGGGGGAGCCGATGCCGGTGTAGTAGTTGTTGATGCCGAGGGCCAGGCCGTTATGGGCGGACAGGAAGACCTTGATCTCGGGGTTCGTGGTGAAGAGGTTCTCGGCGGCGGCCATGCCGGTGTCGGAGTTCTCATCCTGGAGCTCGATCTCCTTGACTTCGCCGGCCTTCTTGGAATACTCCGCGATCTTGATCAGCTCGTCGGCCTGGGTCACACCGGTCTGGGCGGTGCGGCAGGAGAAGACGGCTACGGGGACGGAGTGGTCGTCGGCGTCGGCATAGGTCTCGTCGATCCACTTGGCGGCCAGCAGGTTCAGCGCGTCGGCCAGCTTGGCGTCCTCAGCCAGCATGGTGGCGTCGGCCTTCTCGGTGGGAGCGACGAAGGCGACGACCTTGATGCCGGCGGCCATGGCCTGGTCGATGACGGCGCCCATGGCCTCGGGAGCCACGGACCAGACGATGATCTCATCCACTCCCTGGGCAATGTAGTTCTCCATGGCGGCGATCTGGGAGGTGGGGTTGAACTCGCCGTCAACATAGCTGGCTTCCCAGCCGGCGTCTTCCATAGTGGAGACGAAGGTGTCGGCCAGAGCCTGGAAGAAGTCGCCGCCGAGACCGAAGGTCACGAAGCCGACAGAGGGCTTTCCACCTTCATCGGCGGGCTCGGCCGCGGGCTTGTCGGCGGCGGGGGCGGCGGCCTGCTGGCCGCAGGCGGCCAGAGCGAAGACCATCACGAACGCGAGGATCAGGGCAAGGATCTTTTTCATGTTGTTTTCCTCCATTTTTTTAAATATTGTTTTGGCTTATATGTTCATTTATGGGCTTCCATAAATGTCGACGGAGATCAGGCCGCCTTGGCGGTTTTGTTGGACAGGTACAGAGACGCCAGCATGATGATGCCCTTGGCGATGTACTGGGGATAGGTGCCCAGGTTGATCAGCTGCATGCCGTTGGACAGGACGCCCAGGATGAACACGGCCACGATGGCCTTCCAGAGGGTGCCCTCGCCGCCCTTCAGGGCCACGCCCGAGAGGACGCAGGCGATGATGCCGGTGAATTCGATGCCGGTGCCCGTGTTGGAGTCAGCCGAGCCGGAGCGGGCGGCCAGCAGGATGGCGGAGATGCCCACCAGGATGCCGGCGCAGGTGAAGACCAGGATCTTGATCTTGGCCACGTTCAGGCCGGCCAGTTTGGCGGCCTCGGGGTTGTCGCCCACGGCGTAGATCTTGCGACCGATGTGGGTGCGGCTGAGGATAATACCGACGATCACGATGATTATCAGCGCGATCAGCGCATTGAGGGGGATCACGCCGAAGACCTTGCCCTGGCCCAGGAACATGAAGCTGCGGGGCAGGTTATGGTAGGTCTTGGAGCCGGAGATCAGGAAGGAGATGCCTTGGAAGATGGCCATGGTGCCCAGGGTGACGATCATGGGCTGGCTGTTGAGGGCGATGGACATGACACCGTTGAAGCAGCCCAGCGCCACGCAGATCAGGATGCCCAGCAGAATGGCCGGGACCACACCCATCACACCGTTGGAGAGGAGCTTTGCCACCAGCACGGCCGCCACGGACATCTGATAGCCGATAGACAGGTCGCAGCCGCCGGAGACCATGATCATGAACACGCCCGTGGCGCAGATGGCGATGTGGACGTTCTGTACCAGGATATTGGTGAGGTTCAGCGGGGTGAAGAACTTGTCCGACAGGATACTGAAGATCAGCACCAGCAGACCCAGCAGGATCGGCATTGAGAAATTGGACACGATCTGCCCGAAGGACTTTTTGGTTTTCTGTTCCATGACGCACTCTCCTTATGCAATCCCGGAGGCGAGCTCCAGCACGCGCTCCTGGGAGAAATCGGGTTTTTCGATGGTTCCGGTCTGCTCTCCCTCATGGAGGACCACGATCCGCTCGGACATGCCGAGCAACTCTTCCATGTCGGAGGAGACCATCAAGATAGATTTGCCTTCTTTTGTCAGGTCGATCATCAGCTGGTAGATCTCGTATCTGGCGCCGATGTCGATGCCGCGGGTGGGTTCGTCGAAGATCAGGATGTCCGGAAGGCTGGCCATGGATTTGGCGATGACCACCTTCTGCTGGTTGCCGCCGGAGAGCGCGCCCGCATTGACCCGGAAGTCCGGCGCCTTGATGCGCATGCGCTCGCCGTAGAGATCGGCTTGGGCGGCCTCTTTCTTCGAGTTGATGAAGGGCCCGTCGCACAGGGTCTTGATGTTGGAGATGGAGATGTTCCAGTAGATGGGCTTGTCCAGGAAGCAGCCCTGCCATTTGCGGTCCTCGGGGATCAGCCCGATGCCGGCCTTCATGGCGTCGGCCGGGCGGCGGATGCTCAGGGTCTCGCCGTTCATGCTCACGATGCCGCTCTCGATGGGTGCCGCCCCGTAGAGCAACATCATCGTCTCGGTGCGGCCTGCACCGACCAGGCCCGCAAAGCCCAGGATCTCGCCCTTGTGCAGCTCAAAGCTGATGTTCTTCACGCCGTTGCCGCAGAGGTTCTCGATCTTCAGCACGACCTCTTCCTCGGGGAGATTGTCCTTCACCGGGTAGTTCTCGGACAGCTCGCGTCCCACCATCAGCTTGATGAGGCCCTGCTTGTCGGTGTCCTGAATGTCGATGGTCTTGATATACTGCCCATCCCGCAGGATGGACACCCGGTCGCAGATCTCAAACAGCTCGTCCAGCCGGTGGGAGATGTAGATGATCGTGACACCCTGCTTCTTCAGGTCCTTGATCACGTCGAAGAGGCGCCGCTGTTCCTCCACGGTGATGGAGGCGGTGGGCTCGTCCAGGATCAGGACCCGGGCCTTGCGCAGGATCGCCTTGCAGATCTCAACGATCTGCCGGTTGGCCATGGACAGCTCGCGGATCCAGGTCTTGGGCGAGATGTGGCACTGGAACTTTTCCAGCAGCTCGGCTGCCTTTTTATTCCGCTCCCCATCGTTGACAAAGAGGCCGCCGTCGCTGCCGTCGCTCATGAACAGGTTGTCTGCCACGGACATGGCCTCAAACTGGATCATCTCCTGGTACACCACGGAGATGCCCAGCTCCAGGGACTTCTGGGGCGTCAGATGGTCGTAGGTGACGCCGTCAAAGACGATCTCGCCCTCATTGGGCTGCACCGCGCCGGAGATGGTCTTGATGAAGGTGGACTTGCCGGCGCCGTTCTCCCCGACCAGCGCGTGGACCTCGCCCTCGCGAAAGCTGATGGAGACATTGTCCAGGGCGGTCACGCCCGGGTAGCGTTTGGTGATGTTGTGTAATTCCAGCAGTTCCATGGCACTCACCTCATCAGGGCTTCCGGCATTTCAAAGCTGGTGGTCATCTTGTAGGGCGCGCCCGTCTGGACGCTCACGTCAAAGGCGTTGATGCCCTCGGTGACGTGACGGCAGAGCTCTGCGCTGACCCGGGGCTTTCTCCCTTCGACAATGGCCTGCGCCATATCGGCCACGCCTGCGCCGCGCTGGTTGCCCACCCGCGGGGCCAGGGTCTCGATCTCGGTAAACAGGCCCATGCTCTCCGGGCCGTAGATGGCGCCGAGCCGGGCGCCCACGTTGTCGCCCTTGGAGTTGACCAGGTTCTTGAAATCCTCGGCCTTCAGGAGCTTGATGGGGCCCATCATGGCGTTGGGATCGGGTGCGAAGAGCACGCCCTCGGTGCCGTAGAGTTCCATGCCGGGCAGACTGGATTTCCATTCGTCATAGGTCAGGTTCAGGTTGCCGACCGCGCCGCTCTTGAATTTCAGGACAGCGCAGTAGTTGGTGTTGACCTCCACGTCCACGTCCTTGTCCCAGATCTTCCGCACGTCCCAACCGCGGTTGGCATAGCAGAAGAGGCTGTCGATGGGACCGAGCAGGGTAACCAGGGTGGTCAGGAAGTAGGGGCCCATATCCAGCGCCGGGCCGACGCCCTTCTTGTACAGGTAGCCCGCATTGGGGTGCCAGAGATCCGCGCCGGGGCCGACGTAGTTGGCAGTGACGCTGATGACCTTGCCGATGGCGCCCTCGTCCAGCAGCTTCCGCACGGTCTGGAACTCCGGGGTCAGGAAAGTGTCGGGCGCAGCGCCGACAAAGAGGCCCTTTGAAGCTGCAAATTCCACGATTTCATTGGCCTGCTCCAGGCTGTCGGCCAGGGGCTTTTCGCAGTAGACATGCTTGCCGGCCTTCAGCGCAGCCATAGTGAGGCTGTAGTGGGAAGCGGGGTTGGTGAGGATGATGACGATATCCACCTCGGGATCCGCCAGCATTTCCTCCGTGGTGTAGACCTTCGGGACATTCCAGCGCGCTGCGGCGGCCTTGGCGGCCTCCACGTTCAGATCCGCGCATCCCACAGGCCGCAGGTTTTTGAACACCGGCCCAAGGGTGCCGAAATAGTGGTCGCAGTAGACGCCGGTTCCGATGACGCCGTAGCCGAGAACTCGTTCTTCCATGGCTTTCTCCTTGTATGGTTTTTAGAAAAGTCTTGCCTTTTTTCTGTTTATAGTATATAAAAGTCTTGAAAGCTCCGTAGTGACATGTGTCACTTTCTGGGAATAAATCTCCGTTTTTTGTTTTGTGCACGTTTCACAAATTGTCAAAGTTTTATCAGGTTGTGCCCGCAGATATTTGTTCAACTTGCTCATGGAAAGGAGCGGTGAAGCCATGGAAACCGTCAACAATCCCAGACTGCGGGATCGCTATCTGCAGGAGCGGCAGATCCTGCAGCATTTCAGCACTTGCGTCCCAAGCTTTTTGCTGCTCCACTACCTGCCGGGGGGAACTGCTGACCAACCCCTTCTCCCCCAGCCGCTATCTGCAGTTTGTGGTAGACGGCGACCTGCTGCTCTACGATATGCCGGATGAGGAATCCACCTTCATGATCAAGGCCTCCTTCAACGACGTGGGCTTTCTGGGCGATGTGGAGCTGCTGGACGCCAAGTTCGTCCCCTTCTTTGTGGAGGCCAGAACGGACGTCTATACCCTGGCGCTCTATCTGGATCAGTATCAGCAGACGCTGCTGCTGGACCCGGTCTTTCTTCGCTATGTCTGTCTCAGTCTGGCCGCCAAACTCAACGATGCCGTGGCCAACACCCAGCCCATGCCTCTGAAGGAGCGCGTGGCCCGCGCTCTCCGCCGCTTTGAGGTCGGCGATACCATCTCCGATCTGGGCCAGCGGGCCAAGAACCTGAACGTCAGCAATCGTCAGCTGCTGCGGATACTGAAGGTTTTCTGCGAGGAGGGCGTCCTCGTACACGAAAAGAAAGGCGTCTACCGGCTGCTGAGAAAGCCCTGACAGGGGATCGTTGGACTCGCCGCTGCCGGCAAGCATCGCTTTTGTCATGATACAAAGGCAGAAACAGCAGCCTTTACCTTGGACGTTTATGGTCACGTGACTAAAGAGATGAAGAGGAATCGCGCTGATCGTCTGGAGGGTTACCTGCAAACTCTAATGAAGTCGGAAGCCTTTTCTGCGCATAAAAAAAGAATCCACACTTATAAGTGTGGATTCTATGGTGGACGATACAAGACTCGAATTCGGAGGCCCATCTATTAATCCGTATAAAAGTGCATCGATTTGTACCGATTTATACGTTTTCGAGAACTTTTAAGTACCACTTAATATCGCCCTTTACCTGTATGTACCGATCTCTAAAGGCTAAAAATAAGTAAAAAAATAAGCCCGTTCAACTCTGCCTTTTCTCACATACAGGTGCCTATCCAGAACCCCGCAACACGGGAGAAATCTGTTTTTACTCACGACAGTAGTGTAGCAGCTTTGAACGAACCTTTCAATAGTTATTATCTAACCTCGCTCCGCTTTATTTGTAAAGGATAAGGCGGATTTTATTTTCAGGAGGTGTATGCCCATATAAGCGAAAAATGTAAAGTCATCGCCATTGCCAAGGCAAAGCTGGATCTGAGCGAGTTCATGCTGATGTGTCGACAGGCCGGATATTTTAATTTGTGCGACATTCAGACCGCGGCCTACGAATACGACGGCAAGCTGTCTGTCCTGCCCGTCAGCACCAGACGTCCGGCAAACCCCGCCGATCTGAATCTGTCTCCGCCGCAGGAAGCCATTCTGGCCGAGGTCATCATGGACGGCCGTATTCTGGACGAGAACCTCAAACGGATGGGCCTGGATACCCGTTGGCTGCAGAAGCGTCTGGAGGAGCGGGGCTACAAAAGCGCGGAGGAGGTGTTCCTCGGCCTTTGTGGGGAGGATCACAGCCTGACGCTGTTTCGCGGGGAATAAAGGGATCGCCCACGGGCGAGAGCTTTTCGCGCGTTGCCGTCTACAGTTAATAAAATGCAGAGCGGTCAGATGACCGCCCTGCGGGGTGAGATCAAGCGCGGATGCTGTTCACAAGAAAACGCATTTCATTTGCGTCCCGCACAGAACGCGCCTGAACAATGATGCGCTGCTGTTCCGCCTCGCTCAGGGTATAGAACCTGTCCCTGGCCGGGGCGT